>JBARJF010000139.1:0-3996 GCA_049800135.1 Candidatus Sulfotelmatobacter sp. | reverse complement strand
TAGCTGGCCACTTTTAACCGCAAATGTACCCACGCGTCGAGATCGGATGCGCGGAAGCGCCACAATTTTCCGATCCGCATAGCGCGTATCTCGCCTTTACGTGCGAGACGTTGCAGTGTCTTCGGATGGATTTGCAGCAATGCTGCGGCTTCGCGCGAATCGAGGAACCTCTCGAAATGAGGGAAAGGCTGGCTGACCGGAGTTGCTTCGTGTATCTCGCTCATAAAACCCCCTACAGCGAGAGTCGAGACCGGGCTGAAATCACGGCGTCGTCTGAAAGGTCGGCTGTGGCTTCCGACTTCGTTCAACAGATTTCCAGTCCATTCACTACTCGGCTGGCATTCGTCTTCGCGTCATGGGCGGACGAGGAACATTATTCGTATAGAAACCGTACAAGACGCATTTGTTGCTTCCTTCCAAAGAATCTTTTTTCTTCTTGACTTCGAAAAAACCTCTCAACAAGTGCTTAAAGTGCCTAAAGCGCCTAGAAGTGCTTTTAAGTACGTTTAGGGAATCCACGGGAACAGAGCGATGGCCGCACTCAACTGCCCGAGGCGGTTCCATTCCATTGGCGCGAGATTCCCCCCCTAATGTATAAAAGGAACCTGCGGGAGGAAAAATATGTCGAAAATATTTTCGAACGTGATCCGAACGGAACTGCCCACAGTGGAATCGGAAGGAGGAGATGCGATCCCTTGTCCTGCGGAAGAAACTGAACTGTCAATCACTCCTGCTAGAAATTGTTATTCATACGCGGGATGCCGATTACTGGTCCGCAGTTCCAGTCCGCACTCAACGCGTCTTGCAGCTACTTACAAGTACTTGGCAGTCCCACGTGTCCTTGTAAGTTCTTAAAAACACTGGTTATACACACTCTGAAAAGGCTGGCGTCGGCGGTTCAACTCCGTCCCTGGCCACCATCATTCCAAAGAACTTAGTGGCGAAGAGCGGAAATTTCCAACCCACGATCCAACCCATGATTCTCACTGAACTCGCTCTGTGAGCAGGTGAATTCTGTCCCCCATGAGCTGTTCCAGGAACTTACCTTGCGCATCCCGCATGGAGTCCATGTCGGACTGTGCATAGAGTTCCATCGTTGTGCCAAAGTCCTCGTGCCGCAGAACACCCTGCACGGTTTTGGGGTCCACTTTCAGCTTCACCAGTGCCGTCGCTAGTGAATGGCGAAAGTTGTGAAAACCGAAGCGCCCCTTCCAGTTCGCAGGAATCACGCCAGCGCTGATGGCTGCGGGTCGCAAGTATTTCTGCACCATGAACCGCCTGGCATCAAAGGCGAAAGGCCGGAGCTTCCTTCATCAGTTTCTGATTTAAGGCTTTCGGGCCGCGATATCAGCTCGGACCACATTCAAGTAGTCGCCGGCGGATTCGAGAGCTTGCTCGGCTTCATGGTGAGAAACAAATCCGCTATCATCATAAAGGGCCATATTGCGCTTCCGGCGGAGGCGATCAAAGACGACCAGCAGCCCAGTATGTTTCTTGTCGATGCGCGACCGCACGAAATCGATGATGGCGATGTGGTGCCCAGGCTGACTTCTCGCTCGGAATCCATGACTGAACATGAACCCCAGCGAAGCTTTGAGCATTGCTTCGTAGGCTTGTTGGAGGCAAGCTTCTTCGTCAAACACGAGAATTTTGCGGGCAGAGGCGAGCTTCTTGTCCGCGCTCGTGACGAAACGGTCGATTTGTGCCCAGTCAACCGCGTGCGGCTTTAGCTTCTTCATTCGGACCTATGAGGGAAACACGGTTATTGTGCCAGACGTTTTCCAGAAACGCATCCTTCCGAGCGCGGCGCGACCTGAATTCCTTCGGCGTGAGAACGGTGTAGTTGATTTCGCGCCCGAGTTGCTGCTCAAGCTTTCGGATGACCTGCGCTAAGATTTCCTCGCGAGGGGCACCAATTACGAGCACGTCTATATCGCTGGCAGCGTCCTGCTGATTGCTTGCGAACGAGCCGTAAAGATAAGCCTCGTCTATTCCCTCAATTCTCTTGAGGGATTGCGTGATCAGCGGCGCCGCACCAATGGTTTTCGCAACGATCTTGCGCACTTCATTAAAAAGCGGATACTCCCGGTTTAGTTGAAAATACTTTTGCCGGCCAATCACTTCCGACCGAAATAGGCCATCGCGCTCCAGGCGTCCCAGCTCTTTCGACAGGTTAGACGGATCGATGCTCAACCTCTCGGCCAAGGCCCGCAAGTGGTGACGGGCCGTCGGGTTTGTGAAGTAATAAGCCAGCAGTTGCTGGCGCGCCTTAGAGCGAAAGTCAAGCATTGTGGTAGAAATATACCACAAATGTGGTAATAGGTGACAACGATTAGATAGGGAGCCTCTTCGCCAATGTCGAGGTGAAACCGCTTGGTTGCGGGGCTTTCTGCGACTGTTCTTGAACCCACGAACTCAACCCACGATTCGCGTGTCTCTCACGGTTTCTCAAGGACTTAGGCGGCCACCTGGAGTCACTTAAGTTGTTGAAACTACAGCATAATGTAGCACTGAAAAGGCTGGCGTCGGCGGTTCAACTCCGTCCCTGGCCACCACATTCCAAAGAACTTAGCGGCCGAGAGCGGAAATTTCCAACCCACGATCCAACCCATGATTCTCACTGAACTCGCTCTGTGAGCAGGTGAATTCTGTCCCCCATCAACCGTTCGAGGAACTTGCCTTGCGCATCCCGCATGGACTCCATGTCGGACTGCGTATAGAGTTCCATGGTCGTGCCAAAGTCCTCGTGCCGCAGAACGCCTTGCACGGTTTTGGGGTCCACTTTCAGCTTCACGAGTGGCCGACCGGAGACACGGTGTACCGTCGCGTGGCGAACGGGTCGTTGTGAAGGCCACGCTTCCCGATTTCCATCGCATGGTATACGTCAGAGGGCCGGCTGGAGCCTTGAACTGATATACATTCCCGGGAACATAAAACGGCTGAATGCCATACTGCGCATTGTTCGGATTGAGGGCATCTCCCCACCGGCTCAGCTCAACATCCATTTCACGGTAATACTGATCTCCGTGCCACTCGTCGAAGGTATACATACTGAAAACAGCGGCTGACTCTAAATGGGAGACATCTCGCACCCTGAAAATATAAGTGCCGTATCCCAGACTACGGATTAGCGCTAGTTGGGCACAGTACCATAAGCCAGACCGATGTGTGATCCGCAAATGCAGCGCGCCATTGGCATCCGTCCAGGCATTATTCGGATCGTACAGGTTCTCCGATCCTCCGCGATTGCTCGCGACCGTGCGCACGGCCCAGTCATATCCACTGAACTTCAGAGATTTGGTGGGAGCGAAGGTCGGCGGGCCGGAGCCTTTCACGATTGCTACCGTAGCTACCGGGCCACCCGAAGTAGGCGTTAGATCCAAAGTAAAGGGCGGGTGATAGCCCGGTTCTACCAGCAGAGCGGCATACTCTAATCCGAAATGAGTTGGGGTGCTCCACGTAGAGTCCGATTGAATCGAAACAAACGGATGATCGGGATCGGGTTGAATCCACCACGGCCCACTGTGGGCATAGATTACGATCCGCTCTCCTGGATGAGAGCCATGAACTCGTCCTGCGATGGTGTCTACCTTTTCCGCGTCACCCCGCGCCCCGCCACCCTGCGCCGCGGGAGGAACGTGGGTGAATTCAATGGAAACTGCGCCATCGCGTCTTTGCGATTTGCAACCGCTTAGCATCACACAAAGCGCCACCACAAGCCCTTGCAGCCGCATCCTGGTTGGCCCTGATGGTGGTTTCATACGGGTTCCCGACATCTATCAATCGAACCTTCGCCAAGCCGCCCAAATGTTCGAACAATCTTATTACAATCACACCAGGCAGTAAGGCAAGCTGCCAAGAAGTTTGGATTCCTCTAGCAGGATGCTGAAAAACGACTCCCAATCCACAGGAAGACGTGTTAGTAGTGGCAGCATGCGTGGAGACGATCAGCGGCAAGACGGGATGTTCAGCTATATTTCACCCGACAAACGAGTA
>JBARJF010000138.1:0-61065 GCA_049800135.1 Candidatus Sulfotelmatobacter sp. | reverse complement strand
CGCCGAGACCCTTTAGGCATCTCCGCATGGCGGAGCGTCGCACACCGGATCTTAGTTCGAGTCGAGTCCCCGTTCATTCAGCATTGGTTCAAAAATCGGTTACCGTCATCACCAACCCCGCAGGCCGACTTTCACTCTGGATGCTAGGAGAACTGCCCGTGAATTAGCAATAGGGGAACCGCAAATAGTTGGCAGACCAGTTGCAACCAAAGTAACAAGGCCGCAACACTCCAGGCTTGCAATTTCGTTTCTGGAAGCAAGTCGCGAGACTCAAGACTTCAGCCGCATACGACTTGACCAAGCGCTGACTTCAAGCCGGCACGCGACCCGCCAGGCGCGTCCAATCTTGGACAGCGTATTTCGACATCGGACGCCTTCACCGGCTACGCGTCCCCGGCCAATTCTTTAGGTCTTGAAGGGAACAATCACCTAGGCTAAACCGTATGGACACGTGGGTGCTTACCCATCCACTCATCTCGTCTCGCAAGGAGCCGGTCCCATGCCCTTCCATGACCTCCGGATCGCAATCCGCCATTTGCTGAAGTCGCCGGGTTTCACCGCCACGGCGGTGCTGATGCTCGCACTCGGAATCGGCGCCACCACCTCCATCTTCTGCATCGTCGAGTGCGTCCTCCTGCGCCCGCTGCCATTTCCGCATCCCGAAAAGCTGGTGCAGCTCGCAGACATTATTCAAGGCGCGGATATTCAAGGGAATGGCGAGGCCGGGGTCACGGCTCCGGACATCCTGGCCTACACCCGCGACACGCACAGCTTCGAGAGTCTCGGCGGATATCGACCAACGGGTTATGAACTTTCTGGAGTGGGCGAGCCGGCGCCGATCAATGCGAGCCGGCTCTCGAGTGGAGTGTTTCCGGCGCTCGGAGTCCCACCGCTGATGGGTCGATTCTTTACTCAGCAGGAAGATAACCAGAAAGTGCAAGTAGCGGTGATCAGCTACTCGCTCTGGCAAGACCGGCTGCACGGCGATGCGCGCGTGCTGGGAACCAAAATTTTGCTTGACCGCAAGCCTTATGAAGTGATCGGCGTAATGCCGCGCAACTTTGAGTTTCCACTGGTCCCTGGGCATTTGAACAGCAGCGAATTATGGGTTCCGATGAGCTTCACCGAGCAGGAACTTTCACCGGGGGCAGCGTCCTCGTGGAACTACACCATGGTGGGACGGCTCAAGCCCGAGGTCACCGCGGCGCAGGCGGAAAGCGATGCCGAACGCGTGGCCCAGGAAACCATGCGCAACTATCCCGCGAACATGGCGAGTCTTCATATAAAGGCGGTGGTGCGTTCGCTGCACGAGGAAACCGTGGAACAGGCCCGTCAACTGGTGCGCACTTTATTTCTGGCCATCGTCGTCGTGTTGCTGATCGCCTGCGCCAATCTTGCCGGCTTGCTGCTGGTCCGCGCCATACGCCGCCGCCGCGAAATCGCCGTGCGCGTGGCCATGGGAGCAAGCCCAGCAGCTCTGCTGCGTCAGGCCATTCTTGAAAGTCTTGTGTTGAGCGTAAGCGGAGGCCTGCTGGGCCTGGTTCTAGCCGTAATTGCTCTCCGCGTAGGCGTGAGCTGGCTGCCGGAAACGCTGCCCCGCATCGATGAGATCGGCCTCGATTGGCAGGTCGTGTTATTCGCGATCATCCTCGCCATGCTCACCGGCGTTGTTTGCGGACTCGCTCCGGCGTTTGCCGCCTTGCGCACCGGAGTGAATGAAACTCTCAAAGAAGGCGGACGCACGGGTACGCCCGGCGGGGGCCACGCGCGCCTGCGTTCCACGCTGGTGGTGGGCGAAATCGCTGTTGCTTTAACGCTCCTGGTCGCTTCCGGCCTGCTGCTACGGAGTTTTGAGAAGATGCGTGCCGTCGATCTCGGTTTCCGCCCGGACCACGTGCTTTCCGCCTCCTACTCGCTGCCCCGGCAACAGTACGCAACCCAAGCCGCGGTAAATGAATTCAATGACGAATTGATTCGCCGTGTGCAGCAAGTTGCCGGCGTGAAGTCGGTGGGCCTTACGTCGTTTCTGCCGGCTTCAGGTAACAACAGCAATACTGCATTTGTCCCAGAAGGCTACGTTCCACCCCCGGGCGCCAACCTGAGCCTCGCTACGCCGGTGCAGGTACAAGGCGATTATCTGCAGGCGATGGAGATACCTCTGCTTGCCGGCCGCTTCTTCACACCTGCGGACACCGCCAATACGCAACTGGTTGCCCTCGTCAGCCACAAGCTCGCCGCGCACTACTGGCCCGGTTCAGACCCCATCGGGAAGCGCCTGCGCATCGGTCTGCCGGAGATGCAGACTCCGTGGATGACTATTGTGGGGGAAGTCGCCGACGTGAAGGAGAACTCGCCCGACGAGCCCACCAAGGAACAGTATTATCAGCCGATTCAACAGGTGGAAAAATCTTACGGCTCCCTGGCCCCGCCTGGGGACCTGGAGGGCAACGGAAACTACATCGCCGTGCGCACGACGCTCCAACCGGAGCAGATGGTAAATGTTCTGCGCGCCACAGTCCGTTCCATTGATCCTCAGCTGCCTCTTGATCAGGTGCAAAGCATGGAGCGCGCAGTTTCCGATAGCGAAGCCCCACGCCGTTTCAACACCGCGATCATCTCCGCTTTCGCCATCGCGGCGGTGCTGCTGGCCGCGCTTGGCATCTACAGCGTGATTGCATTCTCCGCCGCACTCCGCGCGCAGGAGATGGCCATTCGCATTGCTTTAGGTTCGCAACGGTCGGGGATTTTGAGCCTGATCTTTATTTCCGCGGCTAAGCTTGCCATTGCCGGTTGTGCCATTGGATTGCTGGGAGCTGCCGCCGCCTCGCATTTGTTGCAATCGTTCCTCTTCGGGGTGAGCCCCTTTGACCCACTGGTGCTGGCACTGGCCGCGTTTTTTGTTATGCTCCTGGCTCTGGCGGCTTCGCTGCCGCCCGCGTAACGAGCAGCTTCTATCGATCCCATGCAGGCTCTGCGAACGGACTGAAGCGAGTGTAGAGCGGGCGCCCCCGTCCGCCGCTTTTGCCCTGGCTGTCGCTCTTGCCTTCACTCGGTACTCGGCCCCGCTTACTGCGTCGCCGCCACCCAATAACTGCTCCTTGCCAGTACCGCGCCATTTCGCGGATCTCTTAATCGCACCCGCAACTGGTGCAACCCGGCATGCGGATTCTTCGGCTCAATGCTCAACACATAGCGGTTGTGCACGTGATTAGTAAAGTCGATCATCCGTGAATCAAAACTCTTTCTGGTTGCGAACAGTTCGTACTCGCCGCCGGTCATGGAAGCTACTGTCTTCGCCATGTTTTTCTTCATCGCATCGACTGCCATGGCCAGAGGCGCCAGCAGATCCGGCGAAGGATGCATCTCGTCCATATTGTTGCCCCGCATGGTATCCAAAATGTTCGACCGCGACGGCGAAAACGCCAGTGCATACACCGCCGTCCTGCTCTGCCCAATCTCCGCCACGACCTCGTCCACCTTGGCCGTGTGGCTGCCATGGTCGCGCGTCTCGCTGATCAGCAACAACACACGCTGCCGCTGCTGCGGAGTTCTCTCCAGCAGCTTCACCGAATAGTCCACCGCGTCCAGAATCGCCGCGCCGTCGTCACCCGGCTGCAATTCCTTTAGGTTCTTCGCAATCAGGTCGGAATTGCTGCTGAAATCCTGAACCAGCCGCACCTGACTGTCGAACCCCACAATCGCCACTTGTTCGTGCCCTTCCTCCACCAGAGGATCGAGCATTGCACTCAATCCGCGAATCCGCGGAAATTCATAATTTGCCCGCCGGCCCCGCTGAATCGCAACCACCATCGACACCGGTTGCCCTTCCGCCTCTTCATCCAGATGCACCGTCTGCTCCACGCCATCGTCTTCGACGATGAAGTCCTTTGCGGTGAGTCCAAACACGATTTCGCCCCTGGCGTCTTTCACCAGCGTGGGAATCACAACCACATTCGATTGCGTATGGAAAGTTGTTTCTTGGGAAAAGGCGCCCACGGGCGGCGCTAACAACAACAAAAGGAGATGTACCCCGGTCCGTCGCAGCCCGCTCTGTTTGCTCGAGCCGCGAGCGAAGCCGATGGGGCTATCCCGCCTTGCGATTCTCACCTAGCACTTCATCCAGCGCATCCGCTAATAGATGCGCCCGTTTCAGGTAGTCGGTTGCCCCACTCTCCTGCTTTCGCTTCAATAAATGATATTCATCGGCAATATTCAGTGCCGCGAGCACGGCCAGGCGCACGGTATCAATCGTATTCGTCGCCTCGGCCACCGCACGCATTTTCGTGTCCACGTACTCCGCCAGCTTCAAAATGTATTCCGGATCCGAGCCGCGCAGGTTATACGCCTGGTCGAAGATCTCCACCCGCACGCTGGCGTTTTGTGCATCCTTCAAGGTTGCATCCTTAGTTGCCGTTGCCATAAGCAATTCACCAAGCATTGAGCGATTTCGCGATTTGTGATTTAGAGATTGAAAAGCCAGACCCACGCCGGGTGTTCAATCGCCAAATCACGCAATCGCTCAATCGCCAAATCCCTTAGCTTGCACGCTCCTCCGCAATCGACTCAATCCGCTCCAGCATTTTCTCCACCCGCCCGCGAATCTCCTCCCGTTCCTTCCGCAACTGCACCGCCTCGCGCCGCAACGTGACCAGCTGTTCGTCGCGCTCTTCCACTTGCTGCCGCGCGCGCTGCGCATCGCGTTCGGCCGTGGCCTGCGCTGCCCGCGCCGCCTTGTACATCTCGATGATGCGGTAAATCTTCTCTTCCAGCGCCTGAAAATCGTCCGCCGGAGCCTGCTCCGTCACCTGCTCGACTGCTTCCAACGCCATGATTGCACTTTTCCCTCAAAAGATTTCAAACTTTCCCGCAGTATACTCCACCTCTCTGTGGATCAAGCCATGGCCCATCCGTGCCCTCACCGCCGCAACTTCTCCAACTTCTCCGCCGCCGCATCCAACGTCTCCAGCTTCTTGCAAAACGCAAACCGCACCTGCCGCGAGCCGTCGCGCGCATTGCGATAAAAACTTGAACCCGGCACCGGCGCCACTCCAATCTCTTTCACCAGATACTTCGTGAACGCAACATCGTCGTCGAAGCCGAACGCAGAAATATCCGTCATAACGTAATACGCCCCCTGCGGACGAAAGCACTTGAACCCCGCCGCTTCCAGCGCGGGAAGCAATCGATCCCGCCTCGCCCGATACCCCTCGGCCAGCTTCGCATAATATTCCGCCGGCAAACTCAGCGCCGCTGCGCCGGCTTCCTGCAGCGGGGCCGGCGCTCCCACCGTCAAGAAGTCATGCACCTTGCGAATCGCATTCGTGATCTTCCCCGGCCCCACCGCCCAGCCCACGCGCCACCCCGTCACGCTGTACGTCTTCGACATTCCGTTGATCGTCACCGTCCGTTCCCGCATGCCCTCGAGCGACGCTAGCGAAATATGCTTCGTGCCGTCATACAAAATGTGTTCGTAAATCTCATCCGTGATTGCGAGCACATTGAACTCCACGCACAGATCGCGAATCAATTCCAGTTCCGCCCGCGTGAAAACTTTCCCGGTAGGATTGTTCGGCGTATTAACAATGACGGCCTTCGTATTCTTATCAAACGCCCGTCGCAACTCCTTCTCATCGAAAGTCCACTCGCCACCTTCACTCGCCGGCGGTCTCAGCTTCACAAAGCGCGGCCGTGCCCCGCTCAGCACGGAATCCGGACCGTAGTTTTCGTAAAACGGCTCGAAGATCACCACCTCGTCGCCGGGGTTGCAAACCGCGAGCAAAGTCGAGATCATGGCCTCGGTGGACCCGCAGCAAACCGTGATCTCTTTCTCCGGATCGACGGCAATGCCCTGCCAGGCGCCCATCTGCCGCGCGATCGCGTTGCGCAGATTCTTCGCGCCCCAGGTGATCGCGTATTGATTCACATCGCCCTCAATCGCCGCCCGCGCCGCCTGCTTGATCTCCGCCGGAGCCGCGAAATCCGGAAACCCCTGTGCCAGATTCACCGCCCCATACGCCATCGCCTGCCGGGTCATCTCCCGGATCACCGACTCGGTGAACTGCGAAACCTTGTCGCTAAGAAATTGTTTGCCCGGGTGGGATAGAGAATAAACTGCGTCCGCCATAGCTGGCAGATTAGCATAGGGAAGAACCTGGATAACGCTTCAGATCAATGGATGTTGGGTGGCACAGCGCTTGCAGCGCTGCGACTAAATGCCGTCTGGGCTTTAGCCCGGAGGTGCTTGGTCAAGCCCGCTGCACTCCACCCAGTCCCTGCAGTGAGCCGACGATCTGCCCCGACCACTGCGCAATCTGCTCATCGCGCAGCGTTCCTTCGTCCGACTGCAACTTTATTCGCAGCAAAATCGAATACTTTCCCGCGCCGATCGACCCGCCGCGAAAAATCTCCACCGGAAGAAACGACCGCAGTACACTCAAGCGCAGCCCCATCACCGCCCGCCGCATCGCCTCGAACTCGACCCCGTCGCTAAACACGAACGAAAAATCCCGCTCCACCGCCGGATACTTCGCCAGCGGCGTGAATTTCACCGTACGCAGCCCGCGCGCATGCAACCGCTCCAGATCAATCTCCGCCAGAAAAATGTCCTGCCGCAACTTGCGCGCCGTTCTGACCTCTTCGGCGATCTGCCCGAACTGGCCGACCAGTGCCCCATCCATCAGCGCCCGCGCCGATCGTCCGGGGTGAAAATACTCCGCCGTCTGCCGGTCGAAGCTGAGTTCACCGCAGGCAAACGCCGTCAGCAGATTCTCCACGTCGCCCTTGAACGAGCGAAACGCCTCCGCCGCCGCAGCCTGTTCGCCCTTGCTCACATCCAGCGCTCCGCCCGCGGGCAGCGCACCTCGGACGGCAGCCAGCGTCGCGCCCAGACACGCGCGCCCCGGCTCAACTCTCTCTCCGCCTGACATTTCATAGACCCGGCCCATCTCGAACAGCCGCGCATTTTCCGAATTCCGGTTCAGATTCCAGGCCAGCATGTCCAGCATGCCCGGAGCCATCGAGGTCCGCATCACACTCGCTTCTTCGCTCAACGGATTTTCCAGTTCCAGCACTTTTGCGGATGAGAACATTTCAGCATCGGCGTGCGAAATAAAAGTAAGTGACACCGCCTCGTTGTATCCCAGCGCCAGCGCTCGCTCGCGAAAAATAGCGTCCATAGCCGCATTCGGCGGTTCGACGACCACGCCGCTGTAAGCCGGCAGGGTATTTTTGAACTTGTCGTAGCCGTGCAGCCGCGCGATTTCCTCGATCAGGTCGATCTCGCGCTCCACGTCCATCCGCCAGCTCGGAATCTGCACGCGGAATTCAGCGTCTTCCTGCCCTTCCGGAATCAGCGCAAACCCGAGCTTCTTCAGGCTGCGGAAAATCTCTCCGACCGCCAGATCACCGCCCAGAATGCGCTGCACCTCGGCCAGCCGCAACACTACCGGCGCCTGGTCCAACTTCCTCGATACCACGTCGACCACATCGCCCACCAGTTCTCCCCCGCCCGATTCCAGAATCAGCGCCGCCACCAGATCGCACGACAAGACGGTCGACTCAAAATCCGCCCCGCGCTCGAAGCGGTGCGATGCGTCGGTATGAATCCCATGCCGCCGCGAACTCTTACGCACCGTCACCGGATCCCACCACGCCGACTCGATCAGAATATTCCGCGTCTTCTCGGTGATCATGGTGTCGAAGCCGCCCATCACCCCGGCAAGTCCAACCGGTTTCTTAGCGTCGGCCACAACCAGATCGTCAGAACTGAGCGTGCGCTCCACCCCATCGAGCGTCTTCAGCTTCTCGCCATCTTTCGCTTTTCGAATGATCAGCCGTCCGCCTTCGAGCAAGTCCATGTCAAAAACATGCGTCGGCTTACCCATCTCCCACAAAACATAGTTGGTAGCATCGACAGCGTTGCTGATCGGCCGCTGGTCAAGCAATGCCAGCCGCCGCGCAATCTTCTGAGGAGAGGGTTTGACCCTGGCACCGCGTATGACTCGCGCGGAGAAGCGCGGACAAAGCTGGGGCTCCTCCACGCCGATCGGAAAGGGCACGACGTCAGTCGCGCGGTTCGATGCAGAGGAGGCCCGGGCTTTACTCCCTGAGGGCAGCTTCGCCTCAAGCACCTTGAGCGGGAGATCATAAATCGCAGCCGCCTCCCGTGCCACGCCGTAATGATTCATGGCATCGGGACGATTCGTCCCAATCTCCATTTCAAACACCGTATCCGCGCCCGCTCGGCTGATCCCCTCCACAGCAATCCCAACGCCAGTCAAATCCTCAGCCAGCCGCCGGTCATCGACGGAGAGATCGACAAAATCGCGTACCCAGTTTGCCGAAAGCTTCATTGAAGTCTTGTCATTCCGAGCGCAGTCGAGGAACCTGCTGTTCTCCCCACCATTCGCGAGCCCCGCCTATGCCCACTGCCTTAGGAACCTTACGTCCCCGTTGAAGAACAACTGCAAATCATCCACCCCATACTTCAACAGGGCGATCCGGTCCGCGCCCATGCCAAAGGCAAATCCCGAAACCTTCCTCGGGTCATATCCGTTGTCCTTCACGAACTCAAATACGTTGGGGTCGACCATGCCGCAGCCCAGAATCTCAATCCATCCGGTCTGCTTGCACGGACGGCAGGGATCCGTACCGCGCTTGCCGCTCCCACCGCAAATGAAGCAGGAAACAAACATCTCCGCGCTCGGCTCGGTGAAGGGAAAAAACGACGGACGAAAACTGGTCTTCACGCTCGATCCAAAAAATTCCTTCATGGCATGATCGAGTGTCCCCTTCAGATCTCCGAATGTGATGTTGGTATCGACCGCCAGCCCCTCGATTTGATGAAACATCGGCGAGTGACTCGCATCCGGGGGATCGTTGCGATGCACGGTGCCGGGAATCACAATGCGGATCGGCGGCCGCATCTTTTCCATCGTGCGAATCTGCACCGGAGAAGTGTGCGTGCGCAGCAGTAACCGCTCCCGCCGCGGCTTCGCCTGCTGGCCTGCGACGAACAAAGTATCCTGCGTATCCCGCGCCGGATGGTTCGGCGGAAAATTCAGAGCCTCAAAGTTGTAATAATCCGTCTCGACGACAGGTCCATCGGCGACGGAGTAACCCAGCTTCTGGAAAACGCGAACCATCTCGTTCGTCGTCTTGATGACCGGATGCTCGGCTCCGATGGGACGGCGGATGCCAGGAAGTGTAATGTCGACAGACTGGGATGGAACGAAAATGGGTCCTTCGACAACCCTCGCGTCTCGATAGCTGGCGTATATTCGCTCGACCCCAACCGGGTGAGCCCCAGCTTGGTCGTCGCTGTTCGGGGTTGCTGCAAATTCTGGCGACAATTGGCGTTCGCGAGTGCGATTGACGATATCTTCTACTTTCGGCCGGATCAAGTTGAGGGCCTGGCCCGCCTCGCGCTTTGCTTCTCTTGGAGCTGCCTTCCGCCAAAGCTCGTTAACCTGAGTGAGTATGCCGTCTTTGCGCGCCATCCAGCGGTCGCGAAATGTCTTCCACTCGGCTTCGCTCTTCACCGCCGCAGCCTCATCGCCAAGCGCAGAAAGCAGTTCAGCGGAGGCACGTTCCAGCGCCGCCACCGAATAATCCGTCAATTTCGAAACGCTATAGGCCATGCCTCACCGACCCCGTAGAGGAATTCATCGTCATTGATATGAAAGAAGGCGTGCCTGGGCGGAGCAGATGCTTGCCCTGAGCGCAAGCACCCGCGCAGTCAAAAGCCTGCCCTGAACGGAGCTGAAGGCGACCCCTATCGTGATCGACCCCCAGTAGCCTGGCAAGGAGTTTGCGCAAATCCGCCCTAGGCCTCCACCAAAAATTTCCCGTCGCACATGATCTGCTCATCGTCCACCCAGATGTTGAACTTCCGCCCCACCACATCAATATGGGTTGACGAATCCCATTCCGCCCCGGTGTGCGCGCCATAGGGATTTCCAAACGCGATGTGAACTCCGGGAAATTTCTCATCCTGCAGAATCTGCCCGATCACTTCCTTCAAATCAATGTTGGTTCCGATGGCGAATTCGCCTACGCGGTCGCTGTTTTCATCCGTGTGCGTGTACTTCCAGAAGTCCTCTTCCAGTTGGCGGTTTTCCGAATGCGCTTCGGTCAGCCGGTTGTTTTTCATGCGAATCGTCAGCGGCATCTCCTGCAGGCTTCCGAACTTCGTGCACAAATAATCCCCCACCACCCCATCAATCACGAACGTCCCATTCACTTCGCCCGGCGTGGTGAAGATTTCTCCACCCGGAAGATTGCCCCATTTTTCTGGAGTGATGATTCCGCTAGTTTTCAGCCAGCGGTAATTCGGGTTCAACTCCGCCGTCAGGTCCGTGCCCGCCGCCGTTTTGGCCCGCACCCGCCGCGCCTTGCGAACCATCGCCACCACTTTTGCGCTGAGCCGGTCCACTTTTTGAAAATCCGCCCGCATTCCTTCCAGCATGATCTGCCGGTTGATGTTCACCATGTGCGCGTGCCGAATCTTTCGCCGGTTCACCACATCCGTCATCTGCATGCGCGAGCCCAGTTCATTCTTCTGCGCCTGCACCGCAAAGATCGAAACCTGGCTGGTCTCCAGATCTTCCAGAATCTCAGCCGGCAAATCTTTTAGCGGACGCTCCGCCAGATCCTCCAGCACCCAGACCCGGTATGGCGAGCCCAGTTGGTCGAGCTCATGCACGATCGCCGCCGCAATCTCCAGCGTCACCTCGTCGGTGATCACGCAAACCTTCTCGTCGGGCTGCACCCGCAAGCACACCTGCACGGCATTGCGCGCCCCAACAGAAAACTCCGGATCGAAGGAAACGTGATTGGAGCGGATTTTGACTTCGCCGCCGGGAATAGTCATCCTACTTTTCTCACGGAAGCCGGCTCGTCGTCCTCCAGGCCGGTCTCCGTCTCCTCGATGACGTAATCGACAACCTTCTTCAAATCTCCAGTCTCCCGATACACTCGTAACTGCCGGTCCGCGCCGCTGCCGCGCTCCAGCATGGTGTGGATGTAGTTCAATTCCTTGCGCGAGTCCAGTTCGTCCACCACATCGTCCACGAAATCCAGATACTCGTGGATCAGATCGCGCGCCGGCACTTCCGTCTGCTTGCCAAAATCGATCAGCTTTCCGTCCAGGCCGTAGCGCGCCGCCCGCCACTTGTTCTCCATGATCAGCGCCCGCCGGTACAAACGGAAGCCCTGATTGGCGGTATGCAGCTTATAAAGCTTCGCCACCGTCGCCTGAATCAACGCGGCCAGCGCGATGGTTTCTTCCGCGCGCATCGGAATATCGCACACCCGGAACTCAATCGTATTGAAAAACGGATGCGGCCGGATGTCCCACCAGATCTTCTTTGCGTTGTCGATGCAATTCGTCTTGATCAACAGCTTGATAAAGTTTTCGTACTCGCCCCAGCTGGGAAAATAATCCGGAATGTTGGTTCGCGGAAACTTGTCGAATACCTTGCAGCGGTAAGATTTCAGCCCTGTATTCATCCCCAGCCAGAACGGCGAATTCGTCGAAAGCGCCAGCAGGTGCGGCAGAAAATAGCGCGCGTGATTCATCATGTGGATCGCGGTCTCGCGATCCTCGATTCCAATGTGCACGTGCAAGCCAAAAATCAGATTCGCCCGCGCCACCAGCTGCAGGTCTTCGACAATATTCTTATAGCGGTCGTCCGGATAAATCTCCTGCACCCGCCAGTCGGCAAAGGGATGCGTCGCCACCGCCGCCAGCCGCAGTCCGTTTTCCCGGGCCAGTTTCACGATGTCGCGCCGCAGCATCTTCACTTCCGCTTTCGCTTCCTTGATGTTGCTGCATACTCCGGTTCCCACTTCCACCACCGACTGGTGCATCTCTGCCTTCACCCGCTCCTGCAGCAACAGCTTGCCCTTTTCGAGCAGCTCCGCGTGAATATGCGACCGCAGATCCCGCGTCTCCGGATCAATCGTCTGATATTCCTCTTCGATCCCGATATTGAAAGAAGGCTTCATTACGGAATATGTGGCGCATGCACTCCTGCCTGCGGAATCTATCCAGAACCTCGGAAACGCATCCCTCGCGCGGTTTGCGAAAGGTGGGCAAGAGCTGGCGTGAACAGTATAAATGAGGAGGAAAAGAGCCGGCCGCCCGCATCGAAATTCGTGTGGCGAGGGTCAGCTCGGTGCCGGCCAATGGTCTATTTTGCCGCCTTGCCCCGCTTCCGCTCGGTCACCCACTTCGGCTCGCCCTTGCGCGATTTCTTCACCGGCGCTCCCGCCAGAAATCCAGCCCACCTCAACTCCCGCGCTGGATTTTCTCCGCTCGCCGCCATCTTCACTGCCATCTCTGCCACCGCATTCACAATCCAGTCAAAATTCTCCTGCCCCACCGACGTAATCTCCGCATCCGGCGCCGGATTCAGAAAATCAATCGCATACGGCACGCCGCCCTCGACCGCAAACTCCACCGTGTTCAAGTCATATCCCAGCACACGGCACAGAGTGAGCGCATCTTTTTCGATGCGCTCCTTCAACGCGGCAGACGACGGCGGAGGATTCCCCTTCACATACCTCTCATGATGCGGCGCCCGCGGATCGTACTTCATGATGTGCACTTTCTCCTGCCCCACCACATAGCACCGGTAATATTCCTCAAACACCACTCCATGCTGCAAAGTCATGCACAAGTCGCCAGTGTTGTTGTAATGCTGAAAGAATTCCTCCGGCGAATGCACGTGATAAACATGCTTCCATCCGCCCCCGGAATAAGGCTTCAGAAAAGCCGGGAAGCCGACGTAATCAAACAGTTCCTGCCAGTTCAACGGATAAATCAAATTCCGCATCGACTTATCAGTAGTCCCCTCGGGATGCTTGTTATGCGGCAGAATCACGGTCGGCGGAATCGCCACGCCCAGCTTGTGCGCCAGCGCATAATTAAAAAACTTGTCATCCGCCGTCCACCAGAACGGATTGTTCACCACCATGGTCCCGTGCAAAACCGCATTCTTCAAATAAGCCCGGTAAAACGGAATATCCTGCGAGATCCGGTCAATGATGACGGAATATTTCTGCGGCTCATCCATCCGAATCCCGCCAATCGACACAAACTCGGCCGAAACTCCCTCAACGCCCAGCGCATTAATCCTCGCGACCACAGCCGGCGGAAACGAATTCTCCATCCCAAATAAAATTCCAATCTTCTTCATCGCAAAACCTTCCGCTCTCTGTGTTTGTCATTCCTCACCGGGCGGAAAGCCCGGTGAGGAACCTGCTGTTTCTTTGCGCTCTCACGCCACCTTAAAAATACTTCCCCGCCATCCTCTGCCACAACGGCCAGTCATGCTTCGAATGATCCCCATAAACATCCAGCCAGTGCGGTACCGCCTTGCCATTCAAAATCGCTGAAAGCTTCACGTTCTGATCCAGACACATGTCCCAGTCCGCCGAGCCCAGCACAATCTTCATCTGCCGGTAGCGGCTCAAAAACCAGTCATCATGCTGATTCGGCAAATAGTCCGGCGGACAATTGAAATAGCAGTCATCGTCGTAATACCCATCCAGAAACTGGTGGATATCGAACGCCCCGCTCATGCTCACGCAGTGCGTTACCACGTCGGGATGCTTAAAGGCGAAATTCGCTGCGTGATAAGCGCCAAAGCTGCACCCGGTCACCGCCAGCCCAGGAGCTTGATTCTTCCAACGGATAAACGGCAACAGCTCGTGCAGAATGTAGCGCTCATACTGCAAATGCCGCAGCACCCGCACCTTGGGATGCACGCCCTGGTTGTACCAGCTCTCCGTATCCACGCCGTCTGGGCAAAACACCTGCAGATCGCCGCGCTCGATTTTCGGTGCCAGCACGCCGATCATCCCGCGGTCTTCATACTCAAAGAACTTTCCCATCGAGGTGGGAAACACCAGCAGCGGCGTCCCCGCATGCCCAAAAACCAGCGCCTCCATGTCACGGTTCAGTTCCTGGCTGTATCCCTTGTGGTATTCGCGATTCATTCTTCGACGGTCCCGGCGGACGAAGTATCTTACCTGAACGGGAACGTCCCAGGCCCATTTTTGTGTCTCCGTGGCGCCGTTTCAGCACCGCAGATGATATCGTGTTACGAGATATGTCCTGGAGGTTTCCCAAACTTGTTCCGCGCTCCGCGCCCGTCATCCTTCTGATTCTTACTCTCGCCGCCGTTATCGGATTCGCCGCCGTCAACCATCTCGTCACCCGCTACAACGCCAACCAGCAGGCCCGCGGCCGCAAGCTCTACGTCCAGGGTTCTGCCGATGCCGAAGCCGGACACTATGACGATGCCGTCGCCGCTTTCCGCGCCGCCCTCACCTGCGATCCCGCCAACTCCCAATACCAGCTCAGCCTGGCCCGGGCACTGCGCGACAGCAACCAGCCCCGCCTTCTCGACGAAGCCGAATCCTACCTGCTCGCTCTCTGGCAGCGCGACCCTCAGGACGCCGCCATCAATTTGGCTCTGGCCCGCGTCGCCGCCAAGCGCGGTTCCATCGAAGCCGCTACCCGTTACTACCACAATGCCATGTATGGCGTCTGGAGCTCCGATCCAGACCCCAACCGGCGCCAGGCCCGCATTGAACTCATTCAGTTCCTGCTCAGCCAGAAGGCTCATGACCAAGCCGATTCAGAGCTGATTGCACTCGCCACTGCTTTGCCTCCCGATCCCGCTTTGCATCTCCAGGCCGCGCAACTTTTCTCCAAAGCCGAGGACTATGCCGGCGCACTCGCACAAGATAGGGAAGTCCTGCGCATCGATCCCCATAATCCCGCGGCGCTGGCCGGCGCTGGCGAAGCCGCCTACCGCTCCGGCGACTACGCCACCGCCCAGCGCTATTTGCGCGAGGCCGTGAACGCCAATCCGCAGGATGCCGCCGCCCGCCAGTTGCTGATGACCAGCGATCTTGTTCTGCGCATCAATCCCTTTCGCAGTCACATCTCGGACGTGGAACGCAACCGTCGCATCACCGTCGCCTTCGCCCAGGCCCAGAAACGCCTCGCCGAGTGCGCCCAGCAGACAGGCGTTGACCTGAGCGCGAACGCCGCCACTCCTGCTTCCACGCCGGCTTCCGCTCCCACTGCCGCGCTGGCTCATACTGGCACTCCGGCTCACGTTCCCAACGTGCCTCATGTCCCCACGCCTCAACCCTCCCCGTTGTACAGCCTGCAATCCAAGTGGCTGGCGACCAAGCCGGATCTGGCCCGTCTCCGCTCCCCCGCGGAAACCGATCTGCCGGATGCGATCATGGACGTGGTCTTTCAAATCGAACAGCAGACCGCTGCTGCCTGTGGCCAGCCCCAAGGCATTGACCTGGCATTGCTGCTGATCTCCCAAAAACGCGAGGTCGCCAGCCAATGAGCAATCCGGTTTCCGCCGACAATTCCGCGACTCCCGTGCCCGCTCTCGAAACTCCCCGGCGCTTGTTTTCCGGTCTCGAAGGCGTCTTCAACGAAGAAGTCTTTTTTCTCATTCTTTCGGTCTTCATCGGGATCTTCTCGGGTCTTGCCGTGGTCTGCTTCCGCCTCGCGATTGACTGGATTCACCTTGCCCTGCTCGGTCCGCTGCCGCATGCTCACACCTGGCGCCTGTTCGTCGTGCCGTCCATTGCCGGCCTTGTGGTCGCGGTGCTGGTCTTGCACGTGTTCCCCGGCATCCGCGGCAGCGGCGTAAACCAGACCAAGGCCGCGCTCTACATCTTTAATGGATTCATTCCCTTCCGCACCGCCGTGGGAAAATTCATCTGCTCCGGCATCGCCATCGGTTCCGGTCAATCCCTGGGCCCCGAGGATCCTTCGCTCCAGATCGGAGCCGGCATCGCTTCCGCTCTCGGACGCCAGCTCGAAATCTCCCGCGAAAAGCTCCGCCTCATGGCTCCAGTCGGGGCCGCAGCCGGCCTCGCCGCCGCTTTCAACGCCCCCATCTCCGCCGTGCTCTTCGTCATCGAAGAAGTCATCGGACGCTGGAGCGCCGGCATCCTCGGCTCCGTCGTTCTCTCCGCTGTTTCCAGCGTCGTGATCGTGCGCTGGTTTCTCGGCAGTGAACCGCTGTTCCACATTCCCATCACTACCTTCAAGCGTCCCAGCGAACTCATCGCCTACGCCTTTCTCGGCATCGTCGGCGGATTGGCTTCCGTCGCATTCGCCAAATCCATTGGGTATCTCCGTCCCCGCCTCAAAGACCTGCCCCGCTGGACGCAGTACTTCCAGCCCGCGCTTGCCGGCCTCCTCATCGGACTCATCGCCTTTCTCGGCGCCCCCCAAGTTATGGGCGCCGGTTACGATTCCATGGACCTGGCCATGCACGGCCAGTATGCCTGGAAAGTCCTCGCCATCCTCGCCGTTCTCAAGATTCTCGCCACCACCGTCTCTTTCGTCAGCGGCACACCCGGCGGCATGTTTGCCCCCACGCTTTTCATTGGAGCCATGCTTGGTGGCGCCGTCGGCGACATCGAGCGCGTCCTCTTTCCCCACCTCACCGGATCCACCGGTACTTACGTCCTGGTCGGCATGGGTGTTCTTTTCGCCGGATTCCTGCGTGTCCCCATGACCTCCGTCTTCATGGTCCTCGAAGTCAGCGGCAACTACGAGATCATTGTCCCCGTCATCGTGGCCAACACCTTTTCCTACCTCATCTCGCGCAGCCTGCAGACCGTCCCCATCTTCGACCTGCTCACCCGTCAGGATGGACTCATTCTGCCCTCGCTCGAAGAGGACCGCGAAGAAACCATCCTCCGCGTCGAAGACGCCATGCTCTCTGTCCCTTCCACCATCCTCAGCGCGCAGGATTATGTCGATGCCAATGCCCGCCGCGTTCAGAATTCCCCCGACTCCATTTTCCTGGTGCGCATGCATCCCAGCGGCTGGAACATCATCAGCCGCGATCAGCTCCAGCGCCTCTTCCAGGAAGGCAAGGGCGAACACACCCTCAGCTCGGTTCTGCCGCCACAGTCTCTGCCCAGTCTTTATCCCGATCTCCCACTCGACTCCGCCCTTCGCTACGTCAACGATTACCCGCTCATCCCCGTAGTCAACCGCGCCAACTTCCGCCAGTTGGAAGGTGTCATCTCCCGCGACTCGGTCTTCAAGAAATACGGCAGCAGGCGCGCCATGGAACCAAGCTCAACCTGACGGTCGCCGCCACTCCGAGCCGCATTCCTGCCTTCCCGGCTGCCGGGAATTCGTTCAAAACCAGCCCCAACCACCATCTTCCACATTATGTGCAAACCCTTGCCACTTGCCTCGTTCCGCGCGCTTCTAACTCGAATCCCGTCCGCTCCCGTTTGGTATGCGGATTGCCCCTACCACCCCGGAAGCCGCGCCCATCGGGCGTTCCAAGCGTTCTTTCACACTTAGAGCAGTCTCCCCCGGATAGGATCTTTACTTATGAAGACCACAATCTTCGCTTTCTGTTTCCTTTGCCTTTTCTGCGCTACCGCCGCCTTCGGGCAATCTGCTCCTGTGCTGACCGGCACTCCACAGCCGTTGCAGATGCAAGAGCACATCCAGCATGCCTCTCAGCACGCCATGGCGCAGGAGTCCAGTCTGCTCGACTCCTCCGATTACACCTATGCCCAAGGCGAGCAGCCGCTCTCTGATTTTGTCACGCTCAAGCGGGAAATCCCTCTCGGAGATGTCGCCCGCGCCCTCAGAAAAAAGCGCGCCGACGCCCCAAAAGCTGTCGAAGTGTGGGAAAACTGACTCCGCAAGTCGCAACCGCGGAATAGGTATAGAAACGATATAGAGACAACAGGAAGAGACGAACCGATCGGGAAGGCTGCCTTCGCGAGGGCGAAAGCAGCCTCACTGACTGAGCTGGATGGCGACCTGGCGTTCCGGCTCCGTCATCTGGCTCCACAATTTCTGCAGGTCATCTTGTAGCGCCTGATTGTCGGGCTCTTTGTGCAGGGCCAGCGCTAACCACCGGTAAGCCGTGGGCAAGTCACGCGGCGTGCAGGTTCCGGTCGTGTACAGCATGCCCATCGAAATCAGCGCCTTCGCATTGGATTGCGCCGCCGCGGTTTTCAGCAGCCGCATGCCGCGACCGCAGTCCTGGCGCACTCCCTGTCCGTTGATGTAGCGTTCCGCCTCGGTCACCGGATCAACCGGCTTCGGCGCGGACGGCCTGGCTATTGCGGGTTTGCGTGTGACCGGCTGGGCCACCGCAGGCGCTTCAGCCGGAGCCGACTGCGCGTTCGCATCAGAAGCCGCAGCGGATGCAGCAGAATCGGCTGGCGCGTTGGATTCGCCCGGGCTGTTCTGCGCGGCACTGCTCTGCGGGACACTATTCTGCGAGTCGCTATTCTTCGCAGCGCTCTGCGGAACAACGTTCTGCGGAGTGGCGCTGGGCGCAGCCGCAGGCGGTAATGGAGTGGCTTGCGGAGCCGTCGCTGGGGGCGTTTGCGGGGGAGTTGGCTGCGCAGCCGCCGGTGAGGCGGTGGTTTGCGAAGCAGCTTGCACGGGAGCCGGTGAAGCCGTACTTTGTGCAGCGGTCTGCGAGGAAGTCGGGTTCGGCGTGGTTGCTTCCGCCGGAGTGGTCTCACTCCCGCCTGCGTTGGTTACCGGAGAATTACCTGACGTCGCGGCCGACGTTCCCATCGTCCCGGAACCCGCACTGCCCTGCGCCGCGTCTGGCGCAGGCGCGGCCAGCGGCGTTCTAATTCCCGCGTTCAGCCAGTTGAAGCCTCCCTGTTGCCAGTGCAGGTAGCCGAATCCCACCGCCAACGCCAGCGCGACCACAGCCAGAATCAGCTTGCCCCAACCTCTCCGCGATTCTTCCTCTTCTTCATCATCGTCGAGAAGGTAATCCAGATTGGAAGATGGCCGCAGCGTCTCGCGCGGATCGTCGGAGGCCAAAGCGGACGGCGAAGTGGACGGCGAAACCGGCGCTGGACGCCGCTCGCCAGCCACACTGGCGGCTGGTCCCGCGGCGAACAAGGAGGGCTGAGGCGCAGCAAGCGGCCGCGCTGGAACCGGCGTCAGCTTGGATGCCGGCGAGTTTGCCGCGGGAGCGACTCGCGCGTCCGGCGGAGTCTTCCCCACCAGAGTCGCGCCGCACATTCCGCAAAAGCGGTTGCCTTCGGCATTCTCATTGCCGCATCGTCCGCAGCGCACGCTTCCTCCTGGACTGCTCCGCTTTTAAGCTTAACTCGAATGATGCTGGTCCCGCGAGTACGGGGCAGATTCCCGCAACTGCCGGGCGCGATCAATCGGCCGGCGCGCTCGACGGGTCGGTCAGAGCAACCAACTTTCCGACGGGATATTCTTCCGGGCTCAGCGGCATCGCGAGCTCGGAGCTGAGGACGGTCAGCACATCGCCGCTGCGCACTCCGCGCAGCAGCAGGCGATCCCGCTCGACGCCCACGACTCGATACTTCTCGTCGAAGATCAACGGCTTTCCCATTGGTGGTTGGATGCTCGGTTCCACGCCGGTGATGCTAAAGTCGATCTCGCAGGCACTGCGGCTCAGTTGCGCAGATGTTTCATTAGCTATGGGAAATTTGGCGAAATCTCACAAAATCCGGCGATGCGTCTGGCGGTGAATTTCTTCGGCAAAATAAATTTTGCCGAAGATGATTGGAGTGCAAATTTCTGGTCTAGAAACCGAGGTCTGTTGCTGATACCCCCCTCCCCCCCGGTCTAATGGAATCTTCGAGTTAGCAAGAAAATCCCGCTAAAATCCGGAGCCCAATGGACTTAGATACTAAAATCGGCAAAACAAAGGACTTAGGGTCGCGACGATAAGGGTGCGGCTGACTGTCACGGCCTCGGTTATGATCGCGCGAATTTATTGTGAGCGCAAGGTCAGATGTCACAAGGGGGCTGTGGAAATAATTTAGCGGCAGTGGGGTCAGTAGCACACTCTCAGGATCACGAGTCGAGACCGTGCCGGTGTGGGACGAACACTTCTGTCACTCGGCGGAAACAAAGGGGACGGGCGTGAGGGTCGAATGCGGCCAACGGCCAACGCTAACCCATGCCCGTCCCGAAAGAGGCCGTCCCCCTCATACTGGACCCAGCCTCTTTGAAGTAGCTCTATAATAGCGTTCCCGAAATGGCATGGCTGTTCAAAATTGCTCACCCGGCACGGTAGCAGCGCGAGAGGGCAAGCTCCCGCGCCGCCGATCGTCGTCTCGATGAGCCCTCGGCATGGTTGCATCCCCGCAGTGCCCGCTTCCGTTTCGCAAGGCCAGACTCATTGTAGCTGCACCCAGTACGGCGTTCTGAACTTCCGTTTGCTCGTCATACGGGATGAGATGCGACGCGAATCCCTAGACACCTGACTACGCTGATCGGCGCTAGGGCGTTTCAAGTACGCCATTCTCCGGCAGTCGTTTGGACAACTGCCGGAGTAATGGCACCCACCGCGATTCGTGGACTAAGGAAGGGCGTCAGCGATCTTCAAGCTTAGGTCTGGGCTTCCGCTGCTGACTGAGTACACTCGTTCGCTCGTGCTACGGACAACCATCGCCCGTTTCACTGCACCCTTCTCGTCGAACTCCTCAATCAGCAGCGCCGGGCCCGCCCGCAGCGCCACCTCCCGGACGTTCACGGCCGCATCAGCTGGGATGTCGAGCAACCATGCTGGATGGGCCACGAACCTCCGGCCGATGGCACGCGCTTCCCACGAGGAAACCCCGATGCTCCGGAACGCGATCTCCGAGAAGTGTTCCAAATCAAAACCGGAAGGAACGGATAGTTCGATCGGTTGTGCCTGCTGGATATGGACACCGTCCGGGTAGCTCACCTCGACCATGGGTCCAATCTCGGTGTGCAGTTGCACGCCCTCCCATTCAGGCGGCACGTGCACGTCACCTGCTCCCACGTTGCGAAGAGAGGCTTCGATATCGCGCACGTGGATTGTCTGCTCTACCGAGATGGGTCCGGTTATCGAGATGCCAGGATTCGCGTACTGAACGCCAAGTGATGGTAGATATGGCCTAAAACCCGCTTTGCGCTCGGCTTCATCTACATTCTGGACGCTCTGCTCCAGACCATTGGTTGTTATCTGCATTTGCAGCGGCATTTTCGACAGATCGAGCCGTACGACATCTACACGGTTTAGAACAAACCGGTACCAGAGTTCTTGGGCGAGCGCCCGGTTTCCCGTGGGCAGGAGCACCGCGACGCACACCACAGCAGTGGTGGCGGCAGCCGCCATCCAGGTCCACGAGTAGTGGCGCCTCAACAGTCTGGCGTAGAGCAATTCGCGCCCACGCGCGAAGTTCGGACTCCATTGTGGTTCGATCGCCGCAAGTCGGTTGGCGACCCAGGAATCTTCATGTTTGGTCTCCATATCGTTTCAGATACTCCTTCCGGAACGCTTCTTGAGCACGGTTGACGAGACTTCCAACATAGTTGGAATTCACTGCGAGACAGACCGCAAGCTCCCGGTAGCTGAGACCTTGACTCCACAGGAGCAATAGCTCCGCCTGACGCCGATTCAAAGCTTCGAGCGCGGTTCGCACTCTGTGCTGCTCGGCGTTGACGGCGTATACGTGTTCCGGCGTTGGAGGCGACTCGCGTACGAAACTGAAGAGGCGCTCGAACCGGTTGCGTCGTGTCTGGCGTCTTAACTCATCCAACGCCGTACGTATGGCGGTCCGGTAGAGCCAACCCTCCGCGTGCTCTCCGTGTGCTTGTGGGTTCCGCCACCACTTCAGAAAGACCTCCACGGCCAGTTCCTCCGCGCGGGCCTGGTCAAAGATGACCCTGCCAATGGCGCGGGCAATGCGCTCATAGTGAGCACGAAAGATCGCATCCAGTCGTTCGGAATCTGTGACTTCCATCTCGCTCGGTTCAGCCATGCTTCTTGCGTTCACATACCAAGAACGTCTGAGGCTCACACTTTGTGGCAGCAATTTGCGACGAAGAGTGACTAGGGAGGGTGCAGGGCTCCTGGCCTCCCCAAGAGCCACAACCTACAATACTTAGCCGAATTCGGTCAGGGTAAACGCAAATGAGCCATGGGGTGGACCGACAGTACCCCCTTGAAGGATATGTTCCGCAAGCCGGAAACTTATCCACTTCCGCCAGGCGTCCGACATCGCGGCGTTTGGTCAAATTGCTCTTCACGCGGCTTGCCCCTGTGGCGCGGCCGGCGCGGATGAGGTCCTTCGACTGCTTCGCTCAGGATGACAACTATATCATAAACATATGTAAATAATAGATATATAATTGTGATATTATCTGTACGAGTCATGCACAGATATGCAGAGTCAATGACTTGCCAGAAAGATCTGCACGGAATCTGCACAGGACGCATCGAAATAGACAGAGGCGAACATGGCATTCGTCACGGACAAATCGGAACTCAAGCCGGGCCTGATTCTCTTCCGGCGCGGCGACGTGGAGCATCGGATGTGGTATTGCCGCATGAAGATGCCCAAGGCCGACCGTTACAAGACGGTTTCGCTCAAGACAACCGACATCGATGTGGCGCGGGATCGCGCCTTCGATCAAGACGCAGACATCCGATTCCGCTTAAAACATGACGTTCCTGTGTTCAACCATCCCTTCCGCGAGGTGGGGAGAGAGTATCTGCTGACCCAGGAGGCGCGAGCGAAGCGCGGAGAAATCAGCGCCGCGCGGCCCAAGAAGGTTCGCGCCGTCATCGAAGGCGCTCTAGAGAGATATGTAGGATCAACGCAGGTCCACCTTATCGGTGACGAGCTTTGGGGCGGCTACCCGTCATGGCGGCGGGAGAACGGCGCGGGTCGTCACAAGCGCAACGGCGTTCGCGAAGTCAGCGACGACATGGCGCAAGCCTTCGCGGATAAGGAAGCCGAGCGCCGCACCAAGGTTCAGCAGACCCTCGGCATCAGGGTTTTGAGACCGATTGAAGTCAAACCTTCCGAAGAACGGGTGGTTCCTTTTATCAGTGATTCCACCATCCGCTTTGAGATGTCCATCTTCGGGGCAGTGATGAATTACGCCATCAAGAAACGCTACGTTCCTGCCAGCCAGCGTTTTGACGAGCGTCCAAAGCTCAAGTCCATGCGGCGCGACGAGTTCACGCTGGAGGAATACCGCAAACTCCACACTGTCGGAAGGAAGTGGATTGCGGAGGCACAGAAGCCTTCAAGCGTCTGGTATCGGACTGTTACCTACAACATGATCCTGATTGCGTGTAATACAGGCATGAGGCCAGCGGAGATGAAGAATCTTCGCTGGCGCGACATCATGCCCGCAAAAGACCGCGAGGGGCGCGAGATTGTCGTGCTGTTCGTGCAGGGCAAGGGCAAGTCGCGCAAGCTGGTGGCTCCCAAGAGCGTCGGAGATTATCTGGAACGCATCCGCGCTATCTCCAAAGCCACCGAACCGGACGACAGAGTATTTACCAATGTCACAGGCAAGCCCGCAAAAACTCTCTACAATTCCCTGATTGCCGATCTTCTGAACGAAGCGAAGCTGCGCGAAGGCACGCAGGGCGTGCCGCGCTCGACCTATTGCTTCCGGCACACCTACGCCACGCTCCGATTGCAGGAAGGCGTAGACGTGTATTTCCTTGCCGAGCAGATGGGAACTTCCGTGCACATGATTGAAAGCCACTATGGACACGTGAACACGATCAAGCACGCGGATCGTGTGTTGCAGGGGATGGCGGGATGGGAACTGCCGCAACCGGACTATACCAAGGCCAAGGCGTCGAAGGCGGCAGAGATTCACGATAGGTCTAAAAGAGGTCAACACAGCAAGCCACGCTGACCATAAACCTCCCGAAGCCGTCTTTTGCCGGAGCCGCTGGCGGAGGCTGGCGCAGGGAGGTAATCGTCCCAATGTCCGGCCCGGATTCTACTCATTGAGATTGTTCTGATTTGCCGCTGCCCCGCTGGGGCGTTTTTAGCGGCAAATCTTTCTGCACGTGCCGCCGCTGGCGGCTGTTCTTCGTGCAGCATCAATCTCTTGATGCCGGGAACCCGTTCACAGTAACCACGGGTTGCTTGTAATCGCAACGCAAAAGGTCGGCGACCGACCAGATAAACAAAGAAAGAGACACTGTTGGTTCACTGATTAATTTCCTGTTCAAGTGCTTTCAGAGTTTCCATGATCCAGTCGAATTTAGGCGCATCCCGTCGCCATTCCCACGGTCCATTGCAGAACGTCCTCTTCATTCGGTGTTCTTGGCCGAAGTCGTTTTCTCTCCATTTTGTTCCCCACTCAACCCGCGCCTAACAAGACGGGCGTTATTCCAGCGGTGCTCCCTGTCAAGGGTCTGCGATGAACGCGATGAGGCCGCGCCCTTGACAGGTCCGCGCCGCTGAACGCCTCAAACCGTCGCGGGTTTCGCGAAGAAAAAAATTGTTATTGAAGGAGAATACGATGCAAGACACCACCGAAAGAAAAGACGTTTACAGCCGCATCACCGCGCAGATTGTGGAGCATTTAGAAAAGGGCGTCCGCCCGTGGGTACGTCCCTGGAATGCCGAACACGCCGCAGGGAGAATTACCCGGCCACTTCGTCATAACGGCCAGCCCTACTCCGGTATCAATGTCCTGTCCCTCTGGATGTCCGCTTTGGCCCAGAATTTTACCGCACCAATCTGGATGACCTTCCGCCAAGCCAGCGAGTTAAACGCCCATGTCCGCAAGGGCGAGAAAGGCTCGCTTGTGATCTACGCTAACGCCATTATCCGCACCGAACGTGACGACAAGACCGGCCAGGATGTCGAGCGCGAAATCCCTTACGTGAAAGGTTATACGGTTTTCAACGTCGAACAGATCGAAGGCTTGCCGGAAATCTACTACGCGAAAGCCACTCCAACCCGTGATTCTGTGGCACGCATTGAACATGCAGAGAAGTTTTTCGCCAGCATGGGAGCAACCATCAAGCATGGCGGAAATCGCGCCTACTACGCGCAGGAACTTGACTACATACAGATGCCGCCTTTTGAAGCCTTCCGCGATGCTGAGAGCTACTACGCCACTCTTGCTCACGAAGTCACACATTGGACGAAGCACCCGCAGCGCCTCGACCGCGACTTTGGCCGCAAGCAATGGGGCGATGAAGGTTACAGCCGCGAAGAACTTGTTGCCGAGCTTGGCTCCGCCTTCCTGTGTGCCGACCTCGAATTGCATCAGGAATCGCGTGAGGACAACGCCGCCTATATCGCGACATGGTTGGAACTCCTCAAGAACGACAACCGCGCCATTTTCACGGCAGTCGCCCATTCCCAACGAGCCGCCGATTACCTCAACCAGAAAGCCGCCGCGCAGGTCCCGAAGACCTGCGCGGCCTGATCCAGACTGTCTGCAATTGCCCGCCAGCCGCGGCGGGTGCTATAGGCCATCCCTCAATCTCACTACATCCAGTTTGCCCGCTATGCCGACCTATCGTTGCCAATCCAAACCACAAGCATTTGTCCGGCGCTTGCTTTTGACGTAGCGCTATGCACATTGCTCAGGGAGGAGCGTTACTTTGGTTTGGACGGCACTCCTTATATATCCAATGCTCCTATTGACATTCTGTATGAGATTGGCTACCGTCTAGTCGGATGTCTATAGGAGGGATCGATTGTGAGTCCAGAACAGACAAATCTTCTTCAAGGGACGCTCGACCTCGTGATTCTGAAAGCGCTTGCCCTGGAAGAAATGCACGGGCTCGGGATTTCTCGCAGGATCGAGCAAATTACAAAGGGAACCTTTCAGGTAAAGCCTGGCTCTCTGTTTCCGGCGCTGCATCGGATGGAAGAAGCGGGATGGCTCACCTCGGCTTGGGGAGAATCGGATAACAAGCGTCGGGCAAAGTACTACCGATTGAGTAAATCGGGCAGGCGGCAACTTGAAGCCGAAACCAAGCGTTGGGGACGCATCTCATTGGCAATTGCCCGAGCGCTGGAAGCGTCCTGAGGAGTGAGCATTATGCCGATACTCACACCTCTGATCAGTTTCTCGCGCCGACTTCTTCGCGGCCAACAAATGGAGAAAGAGCTCGACGACGAAGTTCGCTCGCACCTCCAATTACTCACCGAGCAGAACATCGAAGAAGGGATGAATCCCCATGAAGCAGCTCGTACGGCGCGAATCGAGCTTGGTGGCGTTGAGCGAGTCAAGGAGGAGGTCCGCGCAGTACGCGCCGGTGCGTGGGTCGACACCCTGCTGCAAGATGTTCGCTACAGCGTTCGCATGCTCAGCAAGTCGCCAGTGCTTGCGTTGATCATCGTGGTGACACTGGCGCTAGGAATCGGAGCCAACAACGCTATCTTCGGGATTGTAAATGGCTCCCTGCTGCGTCCATTGCCCGTGCGGGACCCGGAACAGATCACAGTACTGGCAATTCAGCAGAGGGGTGCGCCGATTGGGTCTTCGGGATTCGCCTATCCTGAATTTGTCGATTTCAGGAAGCAAGCAGAAACTTTTTCCAGCATGTTCGCGATCGTAATGAACACCGTACAGATGAACAGCAAAGGTGATGCAGGCCAATGTTTCGCAAACTACGTTTCCAAGGACTTTTTTGCAGCGCTGGGCGTGACTCCAGTTGCTGGGCGATTGTTTCTCCCGGATGAAGGGGAAACGCTGGGTGAACCTCTGATCGCGGTCTTGGGATACTCGTACTGGCAGAGGAGATTCCACGGTGATGCAGGTGTAGTTGGGAGACAGATCAAAATCAACAGCAAGACTGCAACGATCATTGGCGTCGTGCAGCGGCAATTTCAGGGCATGTATTCCATCGCAGAGACAGACGTTTACCTCCCGTTGAGCGCAATAAGCATCGACGAATCGCCGAATCTGTTTTGGAACAATCGCGACCGCAGAGGAATGCTGGTCTTCGGGAGGCTTGCGCCGGGAGTTAGCCTGCGCCAAGCACAAAATTCTCTCGATGTAATCACCGCACGCCTTGCCGCACAATATCCGGCAACGGACAAGTGGTTCACTGTTCGCGCGGTTCCCGAGAAATTGGCGCGCCCAATCCCGTATGCGAACCATGCATTCGTGGCAATCTCGGGCCTATTTCTGCTTCTGGCGGTGTTCGTTCTGCTGCTGGCATGCATGAACGTGGAAAATATCATGCTCGTGCGCGGCACCGCTCGGCAGCGGGAGATGGCCATTCTCGCTGCGCTAGGCGCCGGGCGCGCGCGCCTGATTCGCCGGATGCTCACTGAAAGCATCATTCTCGCAATTCTCGGTGGAGCCGCCGGGATGATCCTGGGCGCGTGGGTGGACCATCTGGCGAGTTTGCTTCGTCTGCGGACGATCCCGCTACATGTAGACGCAACCTTTGATTGGCGGCTGTTTGCATTTGGCGTTGGATGTGCGCTTGCGACTGGAATTGTCGTCGGATTGCTTCCAGCACTTCGCGCGTCTGCGGCAGACGTGAATTCGGTGCTCCAAGAAAGCGGCCAACGAAACTCGCCCGGAATCAACCCTACCGGTCTCCGGCACTTCCTCGTGGTGGCACAAGTTGCTGGTTCGTTCACTCTATTGGTTGCAGCTGGACTTTTCCTTCGCAGCCTGCAAAGAGTCCAGACACTACGCCTCGGCTTTGACCCTGACCACGTTCTAAACGTAATCATGGACCCACACGAGGCCGGTTACGATGAAACACGTACGACAGCGTTTTATCAGGAGATCGAGTCCAGAGTCCGCGCTCTCCCCGGAGTTGAATCTGCGAGCGTGGCTTCCTATGTGCCGATGGGCGGGTATCCCAGTTCGGCCTCTATTTTCATCCAGGGTCGCACAATACCTCCCGGCGAGCAGGCTCCGCTTGTGCTCTTTAACAGAATCGATCCTCCTTACTTTAAGACGATGCAGGTTACACTTTTCCGCGGCCGAACCTTCTTAGAGTCAGACAACGGAACCGCTCCCGGAGTTGCCATCATCAACCAAACGATGGCTTCCAGTTTGTGGTCGCACGAGGACCCCATCGGAAAGCGCTTCCGTATGAGAAGTGACACGGCGCCACTCCTGGAAGTCGTCGGAGTGACGGGTGACGGCAAGTACGGGACGGTCAACGAGGACGCGCAGCCTTTCTTCTACGTCCCCCTGGCGCAGAACTTCGTATCGAAACGCGCTTTGCAGATCCGCACGCTCGTCCCGCCCGAATCGCTTGCCACATCTGTAGAGGAACAAATCAACGAGTTGGGCCCCGATCTTTCCGTCATTGACATTGAGACGATGCGCCAGTCGCTCGAAGGGGCATTGGGCTTTTTCGCGTTTCGGATGGCAGCAATTTTCGCTGGGGTCATTGGTATGGTCGGATTGATTCTCGCGGTCGTCGGAGTATACGGGGTCGTGTCCTTCACGGCAAGTCAGCGAACGCGCGAGATAGGCATCCGCCTCGCGCTCGGCGCAAATTCGAGCGACATACTCCACCTCGTGTGGAAGCAGGGCGTACGTCTGGTGATCATCGGGGTGATCGTAGGAATGATTGCTGCGTGGTCCCTGACCGGAAACCTAGATTCGAAGAGTAGCGAGGCAGTGATGAGTCTTCTGCGTCACTTGCACGCTGAAGGCGCAACGATCTGCATGGTCACGCACGACCCGCGCTACGCAAGTAGCGCCGACCGGACCATCAACCTTCTGGACGGCCAAATTGTTGAGGGAAATCTGCGTACTGAGCAAGGATTGGCAACGAATTAGGATGATCCAGGATGGCAGCTTTTTAGCTCTCGCCGCCGCCGGAGTTCGTAGACGAGACTCCGGCGGTTCCTCGACAAGCCAAACGCCGGCTCCAAGATAAGCGACCGTCCACCCGTGGAACCATAGGCTGGGGTGTTCAACCGGGACGCTGCTGCGCAGCGGATGGGCAATGTCGCGGTAGGGATACGGCTTTCGCCGTACCCCCCGCACAGATCCGTACGAGTGCAGAGGTGGCGGTCTCAGCCGGAAAGGCAGAATTGTTCGGCATGGAGCCAACACGAGGGCGAGGGTGGGTGCGCATCCCGGCGAAGACGTCTAACGACCGGATATGGTCCACGCATTAACGCTTTACCCACAGCTTCGTTTAATGTCGCATCCCTAATCCTGACGGCAGTGTAGATGCTCACGAAGTTTGTTATTACACGTACTTTGAGCTCATCGTTTTTGCCAGCCTGCTCGGGTCGTTCAAGCAGCAAGACAAAGCCCTTGCTTAGGGTGCCCATCCCGGCCATTGTGCAGGTTATCGGCACGACCAGCCGGCCTCCCGGTTTCAAGGCATCGAGCCAACACTCGTGGGGGTGGGTTACCCCGGCGTTCACAAAAATCACGTCGAACATCTCGGCGGGGGTTGTGAGGCCGTCCCCTTGGCGAACCTCGACCTGGACGAAATACGCCAGCCTGTGCCGCGCCTCGGAAACGAGCGCGTCATCGATATCAACGGCCACGACCGAACCCTCAGCCTGGGCGCAATGAGCCATCAGAGCACTGTAATAACCCATGCCGCAACCCACATGAAGAATGCTCTCCCGGGGTTTGATGCCGACTGCGTCGATCCAAGAAGCTACAAGGCCCGGAGCGCCGTTGAAGAGTTCCCGCGACGGGTCCAGGCCAATTGATACATTGTGATAGACGTGGCGTGTATCAGCGTCAGGTGTCCAGCGCGGTTGCGCACCCAGATCGCCCTCGCTCCGTATGACCCAGGGTCCAGGCGGAAGGAACTGCTCGCGGCGAACGATGGCAAGAGCGTCGACCAGTGGGGCCGTCTGCAAATTAGAGACGGCCTGAACTTCTTCAGCAAAAAAACGGCGCCTCAGATCTTCGTTCATTGCTTTCTCTCCTTTGCTGCCCTACGTGCTTGCCGTGATTCCGAATGCAGAGCAGAGGCTAGAGCGTTTGTAGTGGGGCGCCATTCGTAGGCAAATTTTCCGGAAGCAAGCTCCACGAATCCGATCTCGCCGGCCTCGCTTAGCCGCCTCAGCACGGTGTGAATAGCAGAAAGGGCGCTCGAATATTTTGATAGATCGAAGCCAATTGCTCCCAATCGGTCGCGGACTTCGGTTGGTGTCATCGGACACGGGTTGCCGCTTAAGACCAGGCGGCACGCGTCCGTCAACCCCCAAGGCACAGTGGGAACGAAGCCGCAAAGCCGGTTCAACGTGCCGATGGTCTGGGCCAGTTCGGCAAGCCGCTTGTCAATTGCGCGGCGCTGTCGGCCCAGTTCTTCGTATTCATGCACTGCCGCCGCAAGGGCGCGGTGATAATCGTCTTCGTTCACACACGTTATTATACACTATGTATAATGTCCACCCCGGCATGAGGCCGCTGCGAGCGATGACTGACGAGGCACTCCAGCAGCTACAGCCGCGCGGTTCAACAGGCTATACCCAAAAACCGGGCGACTCGACTCCCTTGGGCGGCGTATCTTGGCAATCATCCGACCTGGAAGTGAGCGCTGTTTCTCGCCGGGTGATTGCCTTCCTTGAAGACCGCCGCGTGCTCTATGCCCCGGATGAACTGGAGGTCCCCTCTCACTGCGTCCATTCCATCCTGGAAATTCGCCGCTTCCTTACCCATTCACAGGTCGCGCGCTATCGTGCTCGAAACTCGCTGCAATCCATTTGCCCGTTGTTTCGGCCGGATGGTTTCCGCCGATCCTAGCCTGAACGTATTTCTCCATTTCGCCAAGCGCTACCTTCACACTTTCCCGATGCGCCCCTCGTAGCGCCCCACGGCTCTACGTACTGAGCCGACACCGTGGAGAACAAGACAAGCAAAGCTAGGAGATGAGCGGTTCTTTTCATGATGGCCTCGGATTCTAGCATCGCGGTTATCTTGACCGCTCCAGTTCCGTTCCCGCATCAGATTGTCGAACCTTACCGGCAAGACTGAATTTCTTGTTCGGCGGAATCGGCAGTGTTAAACTGTTCCCGAGGAGTTTTTCTCCTCTCGTGCTGTTCTGGCTTGAGTTGACGGGCTTCCCTCGCCACAGCATTAAACACCCTGAGCCTGAGAATCTAAAAACACCACATCTGACAACAAGTCTCAGAGGAGAAATCGCTATGAGTACAGCCACATCTTTACCTGCGAATCGAATTCGGTCTAACTTCGTCAAAACGACACGCGACCAGATCGTATATCGGGAGCAGGACGCGAGCTACGGCGATGACGGCGACGAAGTAAGGACGAGCGTGGGCAGCGTGTTTTTCGCCGCAAACCAAACTGAAACAAAGAGACTAAACGGTAGGAACGTGGAAGCCGTGCTATTCACAATCGGGAGCAGTCCGGGATGGTTCTGGATGCCAAAGACTGAATTTGTGCAATCGACGGAGCCGCACGACATTAAAAAACAGACTGGTATTCCACATCAACCTTGAAATTGATGGCGGCTTTTGTCTTGGATGAAAGCCGCTCGATTCTTGCTATGACGTATGGATCAGTCATCTGTCGGTCCAGATCGGGAATCTGGTTAAGGGAAAACTGATTCGAGATACCAGTGGGTGCGAAGCCAAACTTTGAATCGTAGTATTTCTTGTTGATGAACCAATACTGCCTTGGGATTGCCTTTTTGGCGGCGGGGATCACACCGTCCGACCCCAACAGGCCGAAATGCTGGATAAACCACACGTAGTCACCGGGCAACGGCGGCGTGTAGTCTTTATAAACCTTCGTGAGCACCTACTGGATTCGCCCTGGAAAGACTACGAGATGCGAAAAGGGTTTATGAGAAAACCACAAAGGGACGAGCCCGCGACGCCAGGCAAGAACTACATAACGCGGAGCCGGCTGCAGCGCCTTAGATGGCCGGCAAAAGCTCGAAAGAATTCGGCACGGACGAACTCGAAGCTTGGCCGAGCCAGTTCCTCGTGCCCAAGGGATTTGCAGCAGCGAAATTGGCTGAAATCTGCACATCTTTCCTGCACAGTTCCTACACACCCAAAAATTGCCACATTATCTGCAATTAAAACAATCAGATATGAAAGTTTTATCACCCGCTCAGGATGACAGGGGTTTCTGGGGCTGGGAACACAATCGACAGCAGGTTCCGCAGTTGGCCTTCGGCCCTGTTCGGAATGACAAGGGCTGAGGAGCATTGAATCCGTTGCCCCTTTTCCTTTCAATGACTTACCTCCGCCTAATCCTGCAATCAACCGCTAAACCCCAGTTTTCTCCCGTTCGTTGGGATAAAGATGCGCATCTCCTTGCCCTGCAATAGTATGACTACAGACTAATCCCCAGGGAAAAGTGTAAGAACCAGGTACAACTCCCGGGGAGAGCCACAGGCAACGGGTTTTGTGGGTTGGGATTCTCAGGTGAAAGCAAGGCAAGTTTCTGCCGGGTTTTACCAGGACCAAACGCCCAGAACCTTCAGGACTGAAAATAGTTAAGAAGCCAGGAGCCTCGAACGCATGCGCAAGCCGATCAAGTATGTAGAAAAAGCAGTGACCGTGGCCGCCAAGGGCGCATGGGTGGTTTTCGACCGCTTGAATCGCATCAAGCCCAATCCGTCGCCCACCCCGAAATGGTCGGATAAGCCTCTGCTCAAATCCTACGAAAAGTCGAAGCCACCGCTGGGCTGGCCGCGCTCCACCGATTCGCTATGCCCGAAGTGTGTGCCGGAAATCCGGCAGCAGATTCTGGACGGCAAGCTGCCGCACGAAGTTCTGATGAACGAAAAAGTCGGCGAGATCAAAGCCACCATTGTGGAAAGAGACGGAAAGATTTTGATGGTGAAAGACTGCCCGAAGCACGGGCACTTCGAAGACGTGATGTCGATCGACACGGATTTCTCGAAGCATCTGGAAGATGTTTTTCCGGGGCGCGACATCGTCGCGCACAACGACGAGAAGCTGCACCATCACGGGTCTTCGACGGTGAAGTATGGGCGCGGGTCGGTGCTGACGATTGACCTGACCAACCGCTGCAACATGATGTGCGATCCCTGTTTTATGGATGCGAACCAGGTGGGATTTGTCCACGAACTGCAGTGGGAAGAGATCAAGCAGATGCTGGACAACGCGATCACGATCAAGCCGCGGCGGCAGATGAGCGTGCAGTTTTCCGGGGGCGAGCCCACGTTGTCGCCGTATTTTCTGGACGCGGTGCGCTACGCCCGCAAGGTGGGATACAACTCGGTGCAGGCGGCGACCAATGGAATCGAATTCGCCAAGAGTTTTGAGTTCTGCCAGCAGGCAGTGGAAGCAGGCATGCGCTACGCGTATCTGCAATTCGACGGCATCGGCAACGCCGCCAACGCGCACCGCATGGTTGGCAACCTGTTCGACGTGAAGTTGAAGGCCATCGAGAATCTGCACAACGCGGGAGTGGAGATCGTCCCGGTGGTAACCATCGTGAACGGCATCAACAACGAACAGGTGGGACGCATCATCAAGTTCGCGCTGGATAATCCGAAGACGATCAGCTTCCTGTCGTTCCAGCCGGTGTCATTTACTGGCCGCGACGAAGCGGTGACCGACGACCGCCGGCAAGCCCAGCGCTACACGCTGTCTCACCTGGCGCACGACGTAAAAAATCAGACTGGGTTAGGCGAACCGAGCCGCGACTGGTTCCCCATTTCTTTCATGGGAACATTTTCCGACTGGGCCGACCTGATGCACGCCAACGACGTGAAAAACGACTGGGGCCAACTCAGTTGCGGTTGCCATCCCAACTGCGGGACTGGGATGGCGGTGATGATTGACAAAGAGACCAAGGAGGCGGTGCCGGTTACCGCGTTCCTGGCGGGAGACCAACTGGCGAAAGATATAGCCAAGGTGAATGACGCGTCGCGGGGAAAATTTCTGACGGCGTTTGGAATGGCGCTGTGCCTGATGAAGAATTACGATCCGTATCAGTCGCCGACGCATTTCAAGATGATGGATCTGCTGAAGAAATTCGACAAGAACTACAACGTGACCGGGCGCAATTATGGCAAGGTCGGTCCGGACCGCACGATCGAAGACGTGATGAAGCGGCGCACGAACGATCGCTGGAACTTTTTATTTATTGCCGGGATGTGGTTTCAGGATCTGTTCAACTACGACTTCCGGCGGACCGAGCAGTGCATTATTCCTTACGCGACGCAGGAAGGCGAGATTTCGTTCTGCGCTTACAACACGGGCGTGGGGTGGCGGAACATCATCGAGAAGATGCATATGACGGCCACGCTGACCAAGTGGTATGAAGAACATGGACGGCACGAGATTTTTGCGGGTGGCAAGAAAGTGAAGATGGAGGACGAAACCCATACGCTGCTGCTGCGCGAGAATATTGTGACCACGGAATTGCAGCACGATCTGGACGATCTGGGGATCGCGAAGAACGCGCGCGAGGAGAAGAAGCGGGCGCGGGATGCGAAGCAGCAGGCTTCGGCTTTGGCGGTGGATCACTCAGAGACTCCGGTGGCGGGACATCGCGGGCCGCAGAAAAACGATGAGGCGTACAACGCGCGCATGGCTTCGCTGTATCGTGAAGTGGTGCTGAAGGAGAAGCCGGCGGTGGCGGAGAACGGATTTATTCCACTGGGCGCGCTGGGGAAGGCTAACGGGAACGGGGCTGCGGCTGCGAAGGCGGAAGTGGCCGAGCCGGTGGCAGGGGACTAGCTGTCAGCTATCAGTCAAAGCCAAACGGGCCGCCTGCGGGCGGCCCGATCTATTTCCTGGTGAATTCGCGGAAGCTGGACGCAGCGCCTCGCCGTGGCTCCGGTCGTCGCCTTGCTCCTTTCTGCGCCACAGCTGCGGCGCTCCCCGCCTGCTTGCCCACGAACTGTCCGGCTCGTCGCTTCGCTCCTTCGCAGGACAGTTCACCCAATGCGATTGCGAGCAGCCAGCTCGGACGTCAAAGGCAGCGGGCGAGGGCGCCGCTCTACGCTGCCTCGCTGCGCTCGGCTGGATAGCCGAGGCGGATGTCCCCACATGGGTCAAATGCTTAGGGGAGCATGTTGCCTATGCGTTTGATTTGGGCGCCTACGGCTTTCAGTTTTTCTTCGATTTTTTCGTAGCCGCGGTCGATGTGGTAGACGCGATCGATGATGGTTTCGCCATCGGCTACCAACGCGGCTAGAACCAGACTCGCGCTGGCGCGCAGGTCGGAGGCCAGTACTGCCGCGGCGCTGAGTGGGGTTTTTCCTACGACTACGGCGCGGTGGCCTTCGATTTTTATATTCGCGCCCATGCGGACTAATTCCTGAGCGTGCATGAAGCGGTTCTCGAAAATGTTTTCGGTGATGATGCTGGTGCCTTCGGCCTGGGTGGCGAGGGCCATGAATTGCGCCTGCATGTCGGTGGGGAAGCCGGGATACTCTTCGGTGGTGAGGTCGGAGGCGGTGAAGGGATTGTCTCCCATGACGCGGACGGAGGCGGCGGTGGATTTGGTTTTGACGCCGACTTGTTTCAGTTTGCCGAGGATGGCGTCGAGGTGAGTGGGATCGCAGTTGGCGATGTTGAGGTCGCCACCGGTAAGGGCTCCGGCGATGAGGAAGGTGCCCGCTTCGATGCGGTCGGGGATGATGCGGTGCTTTGCGCCTTTGAGTTTGCCGACGCCTTTGACGCGAATGGTGGGCGTGCCTGCGCCTTGGATTTTCGCTCCCATTTTGTTGAGCAAGGCGGCGAGGTCGGCGACTTCGGGCTCACGGGCGGCGTTTTGCAGAATGCTTTCGCCTTCGGCGAGAGTGGCGGCCATCAGCAGATCTTCGGTGCCGGTGACGGTGATTTTGTCGAAGACAATTTCGGCGCCTTTCAGACGAGTCGCGCTGGCTTCGACGTAGCCGTGCTCTTGCACGATTTTTGCACCGAGAAGTTCGAGGCCTTTGATGTGGAGGTCGATGGGGCGCTGTCCGATGGCGCAGCCGCCGGGGAGGGAGACGCGGGCTCGGCCGCAGCGGGCGACCAGCGGCCCTAGAACCAGCGTGGAGGCGCGCATGGTCTTGACCAATTCGTAGGAGGCTTCGGGGCTGGTGAGATTCTTGCAGTGGATGGTGGTGCGGTGGTGGGCGCGTCCGTAGCCGAGTTCGACTTCGGCTCCCATGGCGGCGAGAAGGTTGCGGGTGGTTTGGATGTCGCGGACTTGCGGGATGTTCTCTAAGATGACCGGCTCTTCGGTGAGGAGTGCGGCGGCCATGCAGGGGAGGGCGGCGTTTTTCGCGCCGCTGATGCGGACGGTGCCGAGCAGCGGGGAGCCGCCGCGAATTACGAGCTTATCCATTGGTCAGGAGTTCTGAAATCGCAATTCCATTCTAGCTAGGAACTTGAGAGACGGTGTTGATCAAGAGGGCATGGGCCAGTGGATGAAACGCTGTCTCGCTGGGCTCGGCCGGACAGCCGGGGCGGCTCTCCCCCACATGAGTTGGTTCGCCTCACGCGGTCGCGGGTGAGGGCGCCCGCGCCACAGCATTCTATTTCGCTAACGCTATTGCCTGGCGAACGTGGCCTTGAGATTTCTTCAGGGCGGCTTGGGCCTGGGAGCGGGTTACGCCGGCGGCGAGCATGACTACGGCTACCGGGGTACGATTGCCGGAGGCTTTCAGGGCGCGGCTTGCCGATTCGTGATCGGCTCCAGTGGCTTGTTCGAGGATTGCGATGGCGCGCTGGAGCAGCTTTTCGTTTTTGGGGGCGACGTTGACCATGAGATTGCCGTAGACGTAGCCGAGACGCGTCATGGCAGCGGTGGAGATCATGTTGAGAACCATTTTGTGGGCGGTGCCGGCCTTCATGCGGGAGGATCCGGCGAGGACTTCGGGGCCGACCTGAGTGACGATGGCGAAATGGGCGGCACGTTCGAGCGGGGAGTTGGGGTTGCAGGTGAGGGCGATGGTGCGGGCGCCGCGGCGGCGGGCCTCGGTGAGGGCGGCGACGGTGAAGGGAGTGCGTCCGCTCGACGCGATGCCGAGAACCACATCGTTCCTGGTGGGCTTGCGGCGGGACATTTCTTTGCGTCCGGCCTGGGTATCGTCTTCGCTGATTTCGGAGGCGGAGGCCAGGGCTCTGGCGCCGCCGGCGATGATGAACTGAACGCGATCGGTGTCGAAGGTGGGCTGGCACTCGACGGCGTCGAGGGCGGCGATGCGTCCGCTGGTGCCGGCGCCGACGTAGATGAGGCGTCCGCCGCGGCGGAGAGCGGCGGTGACGAGATCGATGGCGCGGGCGATTTGGGGCAGAGCGCGGGCGACGGCTGGGGCAACGGTGTCGTCTTCGGCGTTGATGAGGCGGGCGATGTGGAGCGAAGACTTGCGGTCGAGGTCGTGGGCGGCTTGGTTCGACTGTTCGGTGCGGAGGCGGCGGAGAGCGGATGGCTTGGGTTTCAAGTTGGAGCCTTTTTCGGGATTGGAGGGGCTTGTTCATTCTAACCGCTGCCGGGCTGTAGCAGGCACCCTTGGGGCTGAAGCATGCATTTTGGTCGGTCCGTATGGGCACGACTAGAAGAGGCTGCGGGAAAAACTTACCGCGCATCCGAGAAACGTCAGGCGCTGAAGCGCCGCTTCGTTTTCAGCGGCTGAAGGGCACGAATGAATTCGTGCCCTTCCCGAGCCCCGCTCGAACTTGAGTTTTCCGCAGCTTCCAGAAGCCGCGCCCTTCCCGGTGGATGCGATCCAGAGCCTTTTCAATCTGGATTCAGCGCTTCGACTACGGCGTCGTGAAATTTGGGGCGGATTTGTTTGATGGAATGATTGGAGCAGTCGGGCCAGGTGCGGTTGGTCAGCAGCGTGATCGAGAGCGGGCGGGTGGGATCGACCCAGAGGGAGGCTCCGGTGTAGCCCAGGTGACCGTAGGACTGGGGAGAAAAATATTTACCGGATTGTGATGGAGATGAGGGGGTGTCCCAGCCGAGGGCGCGGGATGTGCCGCTGGGAGCGGATTGGCGGCGGGTGAAGAGAGTCACGGTTTCGGGACGGAAAATGGGGCGTCCGCCGTTGAGCAGGGCGTGGGCGAATCTGGCGAGATCATCGGCGGTGGAGAAAAGTCCGGCGTGGCCGGCGACGCCGGCGAGGATGCTGGCGTTTTCGTCCTGGACTTCGCCCTGGATCAGTCTTTTCCGGAAGGTTTGGTCGTCGGCAGTGGGAGGAATCTGTGCGCGGATTTGGTTTGGTGGATTGAAGGTGGTGTTGGTCATGGCTAGCGGGGCGAAGATTTCGCGCTGGCAGAAGCGGTCCAGAGGTTCGTCGGCGAGGCGCTCGAGGGCGGCGCCGAGGAGGATGAATCCGATATCGCTGTAGAGGGCGCATGAGCCGGGGTTGGCGGCAAGGGGCGTGGTGAAGGCGGCGTGCAGGAGTTGATGGCGAGTGCGGGCGGTGAGGAATAGCTTTTTATAGGCGGGCAAGCCGGAGGAGTGAGCGAGGAGCATGCGAAGAGTGACCTCGTGGCGGCGAGGATCTTTTTCGGCACCGAAGATGAATTCAGGGATGATGACGGCGAGGGGAGCGTCGAGATCGAGCAGGCCGCGTTGGTAGAGGAGCATGGCCGCGGGGGTGGTGGCGATTACTTTGGTAAGGGAGGCCACATCGAAGAGGGTGGCAGGGCGGCCAGGAAAATCAGAAGAGCGCGAGTCGTAGGTAAAGTGGCCCAGAGCTTTCAGAGCGATGAGTTGTCCGCGGTGAGTGATGGCGACGGAGGCTGCGGGGAAGGCGCGCTGGGCGATCGCTTGTTGCAATATCGAGAAGGCGGCAGCGAAGAAATCGTCCTGGCGCGCGAAGGCGTCGAGCAACGGCGGGGCGGGACTGGGCGGGGCCATTGGAATTCCATGATATGGCATAAGGGGTACGGGCTAGCTTGAGTTTCTTGAGTCAGGCTGCCGGAGTTGTGTAGAGTCAAAGCATCCTTCCTTTTCAATCAAAGTCGCTGGGTACGGTGATGGTGGTGCTGGCCTGTGTTCTTGCCTCGGCCGGTGTCACTGGTGCGGATTCCGGGGTGCAGCCTCATTTGGGTGGCTCAGGGCAGGCGGGGGCGGCGGCTGTCCCGACCGGTAAAGTTGCGCTGCCGACGGTGGACGCCGCGATTCGGCAGGCGATTTCCGAGGGGCAGGTTCCGGGGGCGGTGCTGGTGGTGGGGCACAACGGGCGGGTGATCTACCGGAAGGCTTACGGGGAGCGGGCTTTGGAGCCGCGGCGGGAAGCGATGACGCTGGATACGATTTTCGATATGGCGTCGCTGACCAAGGTGATCGCCACGACCACGGCGGTGATGCAGTTGGTGGAGCAGGGCAGGGTGCGGCTGAACGACCCGGTGGCGACTTATCTGCCGGAGTTCGCGCAGAACGGAAAAGAAGACATCACGGTGCGGCAGTTGCTGACGCATTTTTCGGGGCTCGCTCCGGATCTAGATTTGAAGACGCAGTGGGAGGGGAAAGAAACGGGATATGAGATGGCGTTTGCGCAGACGCCGGAGGATACGCCAGGGACGAGATTTTCCTACAGCGACATCAATTTTATTGTGCTGGGCGCGCTGGTGGAGCGGGTGACGGGGGAGACGCTGGATGAGTATGCGGTGCGGCATATCTTTGCGCCGCTGAAGATGACGCACACCAGATTTTTGCCTCCGGCGGCGTGGCTGGCGAAGATTGCGCCGACGCAGTACGACGAGAATGGGAACATGCTGCGGGGGGTGGTGCACGATCCGACGGCGCGGCGCATGGGCGGGGTGGCAGGGCATGCGGGATTGTTTTCGAGGGCGGACGATCTGGCGAAATTTGCCCAGACTTTGCTGAATGGAGGGGACGGAATTCTTTCCTCGCTGGCGGTGAAGAAGATGACGCAGCCGGAGCAGCCTCCGTGGGCGCCGGTGCTGCGGGGGTTTGGGTGGGATATAGATTCTCCGTTTTCGACGAACCGCGGGGACTTGCTGCCGGTGGGTTCCTACGGGCACACGGGCTTTACCGGAACCTCGATATGGATCGACCCGACGACCAAGACTTACATCATCCTGCTGACCAATGCGGTGCATCCGCGGGGTGGGAATGCGGTTGCGCTGCGGTCGAAGGTGGCCACGGCAATCGCGGCGGCGCTGCGGCTGACTACGAGCCAGAAAGAGGAACTGCGCTGGGAAAGCATTACCGGCTATAACGAGGCGGAGAGCGCGTCGCGGCGCATAAGCGTGCGCAACGGCAGTGCGAAGGCTGGGATTGACGTACTCGAAGAGCATGGGTTCGATGCGTTGCGGATGGCCGGCCGCAAGACGCGAATCGGGCTGGTGACCAACCAGACGGGAGTGGATGCGGAGGGGCGGCGGACGATTGACGTGCTGGCGCAGGCGCCGGGGGTAACGCTGGAAGCGATCTTTAGTCCGGAGCACGGGGTCACGGGGACGCTGGATACGACCGACATTCATAATTCGAAGGATGCAGCGACGGGGGTTCCGGTTTATAGCGTGTATGGAGGGACGGACGCGGCGCGGAGGCCGTCGCCCGATGTGATGAAGCAGTTGGATGCCGTGGTGTTCGATATACAGGATGCGGGAGTGCGGTTTTACACCTATGAGACTACGCTGGGATATTTTCTGGAGGCGGCGGCGAAGGCGGGAGTTGAGGTGATTGTGCTGGACCGGCCTGATCCGATTACGGGATCGCTCGTGCAGGGTCCGGTGGCGGATGCGGGACATGAGACCTTCACGAATTACTGGGCGCTGCCGGTGCGGCATGGCATGACCACGGGCGAACTGGCGAAGATGTTCAATGTGGAACGGAATATCAACGCGAAGCTGACCGTGGTGCCGATGGAGGGTTGGCAGCGCGGGGACTGGTTTGATTCGACCGGCCTGGAATGGGTGAATCCCTCGCCGAACTTGAGAAGCTTGACGGAGGCGGCGCTGTACCCGGGAGTGGGTTTGATTGAGGGAACCAATGTAACGGTTGGGCGGGGGACGGATACTCCGTTTGAGCTGGTGGGTGCGCCGTGGATGAAGGGCCGGGAATTGGCGGCTTATTTGAATGCGCGCGGGATTGCGGGAGTGAGATTTGTGCCGGTGACTTTCACGCCCACGGCTTCGGTTTATAGCGGACAAAAATGCGAGGGAGTGAATCTGGTTTTGACCGAACGGAATGCGCTGGATGCGCCGGAACTGGGCATTGAATTGGCGGCGGCCCTGAAGAAACTGTATCCGGAGGATTTCAAATTGGAGCGGATGGCCGAGTTGCTGGTGAATCAGGCGGCTTACGATGGGCTGGCGGCGGGCGAAGATCCGCGGCGGATTGCGCAGGATTGGCAGGAAGAGCTGGAGAAGTTCGAGGTTGTGCGGAAGAAGTATTTGATTTATTAGGTTGGCGGCGGGGCCAAAGAAAACAAAATCTCACTTCAGGGTGAACAGTGCATTCACGTGAGCGGTCACGGTCACGTTTTGCGGGGTAAACTCCTGGGTGGGAGCTGGGGCGGCGCCGGCCATGGCGGCCATAGCGTGGGCCATGCGGGGTGCGAAGATGCGCGGCTCGAAAGTGTCGACCGAGGCGTAGGAAAGTTCTCCCAGGGTGCGGCCGCTGGCACGGGCGAGGGCGTCGGCGGAGTTGCGGGCCCGGCGGTAGGCATCTTCCACAGCCTGGTTTTTGGCTTCGTCGATATTTTCGAGCGTGTAATTGAGGGTTTGGGTTTCGCTGACGTTGGCGTCGGCGAGTTGCTGGGTGATGGGCCCAACCTTGGAGAAATCCTTCAGCTTGAGGGTGACGTCGGTGGTGACGCGATAGCCGATGAGCCTCTGCCTGGCGCTTCTGTAGTCGTACACGGGCTGAACGGAAAGGAATCCAAGGTTGGCGGCTTTGGGCTCGATGCCGTTGGCGCGGAGAATCTCGCGAACCTCTTCGGTGTCTTTCGAGGCGTGCTGGTAGGCGGCCTGGGCAGTCTCTTCCTGTACCGAGATGTTGAACTCGAGGACGGCGGTGTCGGGAGCGGATTCAAATTTTCCGTCGGCACCAACGTAGACCGAATTCGGAAGCGCGGTGACGGTGGGATGTTCCTGCGCGAAACATACGGCCGCGAACAGGCAGAGCACGAGAAGAACAAGCGCGGATTTCATGGGATACCTCCCAGATAAATTCATTTCTCCTAATTGTAAGTGGCGCAGCGGCCGAAACCCACAGTCGCCGGATTCTGCTCATCGCGATGCCGACAGGTAAGGGGTCGGCTTGACCTTACGAGGTGCTCTTTTAGTTGCTTTTGGCAGTGGCGGTGTAGCTGAAGGGATGGATCTGGGCGTTGATTTCGCGGCGGAGGTCTTCGAAGACCTCGTCGGGTATGGTCATGAAGACATCGACAACCTCAGGATCAAACTGGCGGCCCTTCCAGTCCAGGATTTCCTTGCGGGCGTCTGCGAACGACCTGGCCACACGATAGGGGCGGTCGGAGATGATGGCGTCAAGGGTATCGGCTACAGAGAAAATGCGTGCGCCCAGGGGGATCTCCTTGCCTTTCAGGTTGCGGGGATAGCCAGATCCGTCGAAGTGCTCCTGGTGGGAGTAAACGATGTCGCAAGCTTCGGAGAGGAAAGGGATTTTCTTGACGATCTGATAGCCCTTAAAGCAGTGTTCGCGCATGATCTCTCTCTCTTTGTCGTCGAGCTTGCCCTTCTTGTTCAGAATATTGTCGGGAATGGCCATTTTGCCGATGTCATGCAGGAAGGCGCCACGAGCGATCGTATCGATTTGGTCGGCCGGCAAGCCCATGGCTCGGGCAATCGCAATGGTGAACAGGGTGACGCGGCGGGAGTGGCCTTCAGTTTCGCGATCCTTTAGATCGAGCGCATCTCCCAGCGCTTCCAGAGTGATGTCGTAGGAGCGCACCAAGTCAGCCATCGCCCTCTGAAGCTGGTCGGTGCGGGCTTCGACGAGGGACTCTAGGTTGATTTGATAGTTGCGGTTTTCGACCTTGAGGCGGCGATTCTCAAGGGCCCGGCTCACGGTGTTGAGTAACTGTTCGCGCTCGAAGGGCTTGAGCAGGTAATCGTAGGCGCCGTCGCGGATGGCGTCGAGAGCGACTTGAATATCGTGCACGGCGGTGACCATCACCACGGGCATATCGGGAAACTTTTCCTTGGTGCGTTCGAGCAGGCCAATGCCATCGAGGTCCGGCATCATGAGGTCGGAAAGTACGAGCTCGAATACCTCGCCGGAATTGAGCATGGCCAGGGCTTCCATGCCCGAACTGGCCTGCTTCCAGGTATAACCGGCGGCCGCGAGCATGTGGCAGACAATCTCGCGGATGGCCTCTTCGTCGTCGACTACGAGAATGCGGTCGGGCATTGGTGTCTCAGGATACTATCGGCGATTCTACGCCAGCCATGGGGTTCCGAAAGTAACCATCCGGGTCCGGAAAACCCATGGATAAAGAGTTGGAGCATGATATTCAAAAGCAGGGCACTGTTGCGCCTGGAGTACAAGCCTGAAATCAAGATGAACGCGTCCCTCTGGTCAATCTGGAACACCACCGCACAGCCGGCGCTCGCCGGGCTGAAGCCCCAGGAGTGGGTGCTGCTGCTGGTCCTGGCCGTGTCGCTGCTGGTGCTCTCGGTGCTGCGGGAACGCTATCTGCTGGTTTGGACAGTGGGCTGGGCGCTGCTGTTGGGTTCGCAGCTGGCGAGCTTGCAGGGAACCGGGATGAGGATCCCGGGGCGCTATGTTCCCGCCGTCGAGCAGGCGGCGTTCGTGCTGGCAATGGGACTGTTTGCGGGCGCGGTCCTGGTCTACATCCGGGCACGAGATCTGCTGGTACCGCTGACCGCGATCACGGTGAGCGTGGCCGGCTTCGCGGTAGCCCGCGTGCTGCTGTGGCCGGACTCTCTGCCCCTGCGGGTGGCTCTGGAAGTTTCCTATCGCATCATCCTGCTGACTGCCGCAATCGCGTTGCTGCGGGCCCGCAGGGGAAGGTGGGAACTGGGGGCGTGGCTGCTGGCCGCGTGCTTGCTGGTGCAGCACCTGAGTTGGCCACCCTTGACGAGCCTTGTTCCGCACGGGGTTTTTGTGGCGGCCGACGCGTTGCTGGGACTGAGCATGCTGCTGATTGTGCTGGGAGAGGCACGGGCACGGGGCCGGCGATTAACAGTGCTGCGGGCTTTGACCGAAAGCATTGTGCTGGCCCAACAGCAGGGCGGGATGATGGATGACGCGCTGGGAGAATTGCAGCGGCTCGCCAAGAGTAAAGCTGCGTGGTTCCGCTTGATTGATGGCGGACACCTGGTGGCGACCCACGCGGTGGGGGCATCGCCGGACTTTTTGCGAGAGGCGGGTTTTGCGGAGTTGACCGAGAGCGTGTCGCAGATGCTGGAGCGGGGCAAGGCCGTGGCGGCGCCGAAGAGTTTGGCGATCCCGGAAGATGCGGGGCTATTGAAATCGGAAGGCCTGCAATCCGTGGTGCTGGTGCCGGTGCTGGGGAAAAAAGCATCAATCGGACTGCTGGTGCTGGGCCGGTCCCGGGCGAGAAAACTGACGTTCGAGGAACTGGAGTTTCTGGAAACTTGCGGACGCCAATTAGGAATCGCGATTGAGAATTTCCGTTTGCTCGAACAAGCCTTGCGTTCGCAACGGCAGTGGCGGAACACGTTTGATTCGGTGCACGACATCATCTTGGCGCACGACGCGGATTTCCACATCATCAAGGCCAATCAAGTGCTGCTGGAACAGGTGGAACTGGCGTCAGCAGACGTGATCGGCAGCCTCTGCGAATCGGTGCTACCGCACCGCCTGGGCGAGTGGACGGGATGCCCTTACTGCGCCCGCGGAGGCGAAGAAATCAGCGAAGGAGCTGACCCCTGCTTCGGCGGCTTCTCGATGGTCTCGACTTCTTCCTATGCGGAGCAGGGAAGCCAGCAGAAGGGGACCATCCACATCGTCCGCGACATCACGGAGCGAAGGTCGGCGGAAGAAAAGTACCGTCTGTTGTTTGAGCAGGTGCAGGAAGGCGTATACGTGGCCACGCCGGGTGGCCGCCTGCTCGACTGCAACGATGCCTTCGTGAAAATGCTGGGGTATGAAAAGCGGGAAGAATTGCTGACCCTGAACCTGGACGAGGACATTCGCGTGGATGCGGGCCAGCGGGAGGCTTTCCGCAGGGACATCGAGCACCATGACTATGTGCGCAATTTCGAAGTGACCATGCGGCGCAAGAATGGAACGCTGCTGCTGGCGGCCGAGAGCAGTTTCGCGACCAGGGACGGCGCAGGGAAGATCGAACGCTTTCAAGGCTTCGTTCTCGACGTGACCGAGAAGCGGCGCGCCGAAGACGAAATGCGCCGGCGCAACCGCGAGTTGAATGCGCTGAACGCGATGGCCGTGGTGGCGACCCAGTCTTTCGATCTGGATGAAATTCTGAACCTGACGCTGCGGCAGGTGGTTTCGTTGTTCGGGGCGGAAAGCGGAGCGGTATACCTTTCCGATTCCGACGCTCCGACCTACCGGCGCCGGGCTGCGTGGGGACCGCGCAGCCGGGACAAGTCACGGCCGGCGGAAATCAATTTTGCGGAAGGCTTCGGAGACCTGGTGATGCGCTCGCGAGCCGAAGTGATTACGGCGGAGTATCTGCCGCATCTTACGGGCGTGGTGGCCGATTTCATCCGCTCCGATAGCGACGGCTCCTGGATCTGGGTGCTGTTCTGGGGCAAGGACAGTCCCATCGGCATGATGGGACTGCGCAGCCAGGCGGAGTACGAATATTCCAGCGGGGAAGAGAACCTGATGGTGGCGATCAGCCGGCAGCTGGCCACCACCATTGAAAAAGTCCGATTGTACGAAGAAACCTGCAAAGCTTACGAGGACCTGCGGCGCACCCAGGAACAACTCCTGCAGAGCGAGAAAATGTCGGCCGTGGGGCAGTTGATTGCGGGCGTGGCGCACGAGCTGAATAATCCCCTGACCGCGATTCTAGGCTACGCCCAGTTGCTCGAAAGCGAAGGATTGAACGAGCGCGCACAAGACTACGTGGGCAAGATGTTCAAACAAGCGCAGCGTACGCACCGGGTGGTGCAGAACCTGCTTTCGTTTGCGCGGCAGAGGAAGCCGGAGCGGGCGGAAGTGGATGTGAGGAAGGTGCTGGAGGAAACGCTGACCCTGCGTGACTTCGACCTGAAGGTCAACAACATCGTAGTGGAAAAGGACCTGGGGGCGGATCCGGCGCTGGTGGTGGCCGATCCGCACCAGATCGAGCAGGTATTTCTGAACATCATCAACAATGCGGTGGACGCAGTGCTGGAGACGGGACGGTCGGGAAAGCTGAAGATCCGCGTGTATTGCGCGAGCGGCGACGTGTGCGCACAGTTTGCCGACGATGGCCCCGGCATCAAAGATCCCAAGAGAATTTTCGATCCGTTCTACACCACGAAGAATGTTGGCAAGGGAACGGGTCTGGGCCTGAGCATCTGTTACGGGATTGTGAAGGAGCATGGCGGGGACATCACCGCGCACAACGCTTCCGAAGGCGGAGCGGTGATCGAAGTGCGGCTGCCGATGGCCATGGCGGCGGGAGCGGTGGTGGAGGCGGCTCCGGTTGCTCCACCGAAGCGCGAAGGGGCTATCCAGGGCCGGGTGCTGCTGGTGGAGGAAGAAGAGGCCGTGCTCGAATTCGAGCGCGATGTGCTGACCGGCGCCGGGGCCAACGTGGTTACGGCCACGCGGAGCGAAGATGTGAAAACGCGTTTGCTCTCCGAGCCGTTTGATGCGCTCATCATGAACGGCAAAATGCCGGCCGACTGGAACGCGAAAGAAGCCTGCCTATGGCTCCAGCAAAACTGCTCCAACATGGAGAAGCACGTGCTATTTACGTTCTCGAATGGTGTAGAGCAGGGCGATGACCGGGCGTTCCTGCAAGAGAACGGCGTACCCTACCTGGTGAAGCCCTTCGAAGTGGCGGAGCTGATTGCGCAGGCGCGGCGCCTGCTGCAAAAGGCGCACGCGGCGGCGGCTTCGGTGAGCTAGAGTTTTGTGCCTTGGGCGGGGTTCCGCCGCTCGGTAAATCCCACGATCGGCGGCTCGCGGCGGTATTCCTTCACAGTTGTGCGCGCAGGCCCTTCACCAATCGGCGAAGAGCCTTTTCGTTGCGCCGGTACCAGCGCCATTGGCCCTGCTTCACGGCGTCGACCAGCCCGGCCTTGGTTAGGATCGCCATGTGATGCGAGATGGTTGGCTGGGAGAGGCGCACACGTTCTTCAATGTCCCCGGCGCAAATGCCAGAGTGCTTCGTGGCAGGCGGTACGCTCGTAGGAGCGGGCCCACCCTGCTTGAGAGCACGAAGAATGCGGCGGCGGGTGGGATCGGCGATGGCATGGAGCGTGTGGTCGAGAGATGAGGGCGTGGTCATGAGATGAAGTAGGAATAGCCGCTAAATTGACGATTGTCAATATGCAACACGCAAGCCAGCGGATCGCAAGAAACGCGACTCTTGGACGAAAGTCAAGACTTCCCCGGGCCGCGTCACTTTTTTAGGATCGGGTTATATCCGTCGTTGATGAGCCGGGAGCGCATGGCCTCGGCGTCTTTGACGTGTGCGAAGGGGCCGACCTGCACGCGAAACAGCTTGTCGGCGGCGGAATTTTCGGCCACAAAGGCGGGGTACTGTTTGCTCTTCAGTGCGTCAACCAGCGCTTCGGCGTCGCCTTGTTTGCTGACTGCGGCAACCTGCACGAAATAAGCGCTGATAGGGAGCGCGGCAGGATCAGGTGGATTCGAAATCTGCGGCGGCTGCGCTGGCGCCTCGGCGGCAGACGCGCCGGATGAGGACGCGACTGGCGGAGTTGCAGATGCTTGACCAGCAGCTGCCGGGGTGGTGGGCCCCGCGCTAGTCGAAGCCGGCGTCAATTGCGCCGTGGCATCCTTCTGCTCGACCGCTTTATAAAACGTCATGGACGGAGCTGTCTGGGCTGATTCCGAACTGGCGGGCTTGGCACCGTTCGATGGGGTTGGCAACAGAGCCGCTGCGCTGGCTGTGAGTCCGGTGTCTGACTTGCGTCCGAGCGTGTAGCCGAGCGCGAAGAAAACCGCGCACACGATCACCAGGCCGAAGAAAAGGCCCAGCAGTTTCGCGGTTCCTAATGTGATTTCCGTGTCCTCTGCTGAATCCACAGCAACCTACCTCAGGGGCTAAAGCCCGCATTAATGGCGCACTTTTATGGCAGCGCTGAAAGCGCTGCGCCACCCAAAATCCAGCACCACGTAGAGTCCAGCGGCGACCAGAATCGAGCGCCCTGCGAAATCTCTTCCCTGAATTCCGCGCCGCGCAGAATCCTATGCCGATTTAGTGGCGGGCGCTTGGTCGTCGCCCTTGCCCAGTAATTTCTGCAGGCCTGAGAAAAAGTCCACGGGCACGGGGAAGATGACGGTGGTATTTTTCTCGACGCCGATCTCCGTCAGAGTCTGCAGGTAGCGAAGCTGCACGCTGACCGGCTCGGTAGCCAGCAAGTGGGCCGCATCCACCAGGCGCTGCGCGGCCGAGAACTCGCCCTCGGCGTGAATAATCTTGGAACGCTTCTCGCGCTCCGCCTCAGCCTGCTTGGCCATGGCGCGCAGCATGGATTCCGGCATGTCAACCTGTTTCACCTCGACGTTGGTTACCTTCACACCCCAGGGGGAAGTGTGCTGGTCGAGAATGCTTTGCAGGCGCAAGTTAATCTTTTCGCGATGGGCGAGCAGTTCGTCGAGTTCCTGCTCGCCAAGCACGGACCGCAGCGTGGTCTGGGCAAATTGCGAAGTCTGATAAACGTAATTGGAAACTTCCACGACGGCTTTACTGGGATCGATCACGCGCAGAAAAATGACGGCATTTACCTTGAGTGTGACGTTGTCGCGGGTGATGATGTCCTGCGGCGGAACCTCGAGAGCTTCCTGGCGCAGCGAAACCCGCACCATGCGGTCGATGGGAGCAAACACCAGAGCCACGCCGGGGCCCTTGGCAGCGCTCAAAAGGCGGCCCAGGCGGAAGATGACGCCACGTTCGTACTCGGCCAGGATCTTAATTGAACTGAGCACATAGAGCGCGACGATGACGATGACAACGGTAGTGAGGCCAAAAGGAACATCCATATAGTGATGCCTTCCCCGCCTGAAACACACAAGCGCTTCTCAGGCGGATTGTAACCCAATGCAGGGGCGCTGATTCAGAATTCGGATGCGGGGCGTTGCCCGGGTTGGTGCACGTGCGAAATCAGAGGGCGGCCGAAGCGGGAAGCGTGGCGGCCAGCGGTTCGACCTGAAGCATGAAGCCCTCTACCCGGCGCACCACGACAGACTGGCCGACCGACACGTTGCAGGAAGAGACAGCATCCCAGAGTTCCCCGTGAACGAAAATCTTGCCGCGCGGGCAAAGATCCGTCTGGGCGATGCCGGTCTCGCCGATCAGTCCCTGCGCGCCGGAAACCTTTTTATTGCGTTGGGCTTTGAGAGCGATGCCCATCAGGAACACCGTGATCACTCCGAGCGGAACACTAACGGCGAGCGCGGTGAGCAGGTGAACACGCATTTCCGGGATGGGCGAATCGACCAGCAGCAAGCCTCCAAGAGTGAAAAGCGTGATGCCGCCGACGGTGAGCACGCCGTGGGTGGCGAACTTGGCTTCGGCGGCAAAAAGCGCGAAGGCGGCAAGAATGAGGCCCAGCGCGGCAAACCGCGTGGGCAATAAATTCAGCGCAAAGAGCGCGAGCAAAATGAAGACTACGCCGACGGTTCCCGGAACCACCGCGCCCGGATGATTGAATTCCGCATACAGCGCGAGCGCGCCAATGGCGAGCAGAATAAAAGAGATGTTGGGATCCATCAGATAATCCAAAATCTGTTCCTTGAGCGTCATGCCGAAAGATACGACGGGTTCGCCCGAGAGATTCAGCGTGGCTTCCTGGCCATTGAATCGCTTAAAGCTTTTGCCCTCCAGTTGGTGGAAAAGATCGTTCTCGCTGGAGGCGATGTAATCGATCAGATGCAGCGAAAGCGCCTCCTGATCGGTGAAGGACTTGGATTCGCGCACCGCGCTTTCGGCGACTTCAACGTTGCGGCCGCGCCGCGAAACCACCGAGCGCATCAGCGCGGCGGCATCGTTTTCGATCTTTTGTTTCATTTCATCGTCCGGCTTGACCGTGGTGGGGCCAAACAGCAGCACCGGATGCGCGGCTCCCGCATTGGTTCCGGGAGCCATGGCCGCAACGTCCGCCGCTTCGAGTATGAAGATTCCAGCCGAACCCGCGCGGCTGCCGCTGGGCGCCACATAAACAATCACGGGAACCCGCGACGTCGTAATCTTCTCGATGATCTGGCGGGTGGAGTCAACCAGGCCGCCCGGCGTATTGAGCTCGATCAATACGGCCTGGTCGTTTCGCCGCTCCGCCTCGCTGATGGCACGGGCAATGTATTCCTCGGTGATGGGCTGAATCGTGTCGTTGACCACGAGCTTGAGCACTTCCGCGGAGGCGGCAGAGCTAAGAACAAGGGCCGCTACTAAGCTTAGAAGCAGTCGCGAAATCGAAGGGCTTTTCATCCGTCGCCAGCAGCCTACAGTCAATATTCTTACTCTAATTTGCGGCCCGCCGCAGACATTTCTTGGTTGGCCTCGCGGGCGCCGGCGTTCACCACTCAGTGTGCATTCTTGCCGTTCATCGCACTAGTCTATAAGATTCAGCGCGATGGCATTGGGCACCAGAACTTCCACGGCGGACCTGCATCCGGCCTGGATACGATGGCTCATCCCTTCGGTGGGCGATTTGATTTTCGTTGCGCTGCTGGGTGTGCTCGTGTTCACAAATTTGTCGGTGCGTTTGCTGGGCGATGCCGGAATCGGCTGGCACATTCGTACCGGGCAACTGATCCTGCGGACGCATGCGGTTCCCCGCGTCGATCCATTTTCCTCGACCATGAGCGGCCGTCCCTGGTTTGCCTGGGAGTGGCTTTACGACGTCGTCGTAGGCTGGCTCGATAGCGTGGCGGGGTTGAACGGCGTGGTGTTGTTCACGGCGTTGCTGATCGCCACGGTGTTTGCCGGAACATTTCGCTGGCTGCTCCGGCGGGGCACGAATGTCTTGCTCGCGTTAGTCATGGTGCTGCTGGCGGCATCGGCGGCAATGATCCATTTTCTGGCGCGGCCCCATGTGGTGAGCTGGCTGTTCACGGTAGCGTGGCTTTGGATTCTCGAGTCGTCGCAGAAAACTTGGGGCAGTTCGCCTTCCGCTTCCTCTGATTCTTCGCCGATCTTCGCGGCCTCCGCGATCAGAAGCGGGAGCAGTTGGCTCCTGTGGTTGCTGCCCCCGCTGATGCTGGTGTGGGTAAATGTGCACGGCGGATTTCTGGTTGGCTTTGTGCTTCTCGCGATCTACGCGTTCGGCGCGGCGTGGCAGTGGCTGCGGTTCGCGCCGGCCATGGCAGGCGGCCCCTTCGGAGAAGTTTTGCGGAAGATCGGCGCAGCCCGTCGTCTCCGAGCGCTCGCCCTGACCGGCATCCTGTGCGGGTTAGCCACCTTGGTGAATCCTTACGGATTTCACTTGTACGTTCACCTCTACCGCTATCTTTCAAATCGCTTCCTGATGAACCACATTGACGAGTTTCAATCCCCAAATTTTCACTACGTCGCGCAGAAATGTTTCGCTGTCTTGTTGCTGCTGACGCTCGTGGCCCTGGCGGCGAAAAGGCGGGCAGCCAGCGCAACCCAGGGCTTGGTGGTGTTATTTGCGGTCTGGTCCGCGTTGTATGCGTCGCGCAACATTCCCGTATCGTCGCTGCTGTTGATTGTGGTGATCGGTCCCTGGTTGTCCGATGCCATGCAGGGCCTTGCGCATCGGCGGATCGCAATTCGATGGCGAGGCCTGGCATCCACAACCTTCCTTCAGCGAATGGAGGCGATCGAGTTCCGCTTGCGGGGCCATCTTTGGGTGGTTGCCGCCATTGTGCTCACCTGCTCGATCGCGGCGCGTGGCGGCAAGCTGCGCACCTGGCAATTGATGGACGCACACTTTAGCCCGAAGCGTTTCCCGGTCGAGGCCGTCACATATCTGGAGCAGCAGCAGGTGCCAGGCCCGCTCGTGAGCACCGATTATTGGGGCGGATATCTGATCTACAGACTTTATCCGCGGGTCCGCATGGTGATTGACGACCGCCACGATTTCTACGGTGAGGAGTTTCTAAAATCCTACTTGAAGATGGTGCATGTCGAGCCCGGCTGGCAAGACTTTCTTCAGCAGCACCAGGCTCACTGCGTGGTCGCGCCCAGGGATTCTGCCTTGACCAACATCCTGCTCGAAACCAGCGGCTGGCAACCGATCTACCGCGACGCCGTGGCGGTCGTGTTCGTGCATACTCCGGCGACACCGTGAGCAGCCTCTCTCGACGTCCGGCCCCAGTCTGGCGACTCATCCATGCCAGGGCACCCTCGTGCCTGCTAAACTCTCTGCGTGCCGCGCCTCACTCACCTCGAATGCACTCGCTGCGGCGAGCATTTTCCCGCCGACCGTCCTCAAAGCCCCTCCCCTCCTAGTATTATGGCGCACGCAAGCACCCTCGTTCATTGATCGCAAGATGATCGGCAAGACCATCTCGCACTACCGCGTTGTCGAAAAGCTGGGCGGCGGCGGCATGGGCGTCGTCTACCGCGCTGAGGACATCAAACTCGGCCGCTCTGTCGCACTCAAGTTTCTACCCGAAGAACTCGCCAAGGATCGCCAGGCCCTCGACCGTTTTCAGCGCGAAGCCCGCGCCGCCTCGGCGCTGAACCATCCCAACATTTGCACCATCCACGAGGTTGACGAGGAAGACGGCCAGGCCTTCATCGTCATGGAGTTTCTCGAAGGCCAGACCTTGAAACATCGCATCGCCGGCCGCCCCATGGATACCGAAACGCTGCTTAACCTGGCCATTGAAATTGCCGATGCTCTCGACGCCGCGCACTCCAAAGGAATCATTCATCGCGATATCAAGCCTGCCAACATTTTTGTCACCAAGCGCGGGCAGGCCAAGTTGCTCGACTTCGGCCTGGCCAAGCTGGCTCCAGGAAACCACGCCGGCACTTCCGAATCCGCGCTGCAAACCGCGACCGAAGGCGCGATGATGACCACCCCCGGCTCCACCATTGGAACCGTAGCCTACATGTCGCCCGAGCAGGTTCGCGCCGAAGACCTTGACCCGCGCACCGATTTATTCGCCTTCGGATCCGTGCTCTACGAGATGGCCACGGGAGTCCTGGCGTTTCCCGGAAGCAGCAGCGGTGTGATTTCGGAGGCCATTCTGAACCGCACACCGCCGCCTCCCTCCGGCGCGAACCCAGCGCTGCCGCCCAAGCTTGAAGAAGTGATTTTCAAGGCGATTGAGAAAGAGCGCGAGTTCCGCTATCAGACGGCGGCCGAACTCCGCGGAGACCTGAAGCGCATCAAACGCTTTCTGGATACCTCGCGGGTGCGGGCCGCGAGCGCAACCGCTGCGTCGATAACTTCATCGGCACCGGTCGCGGAGGCCGGCGCATCGCGGAAAACTCTGTTGGTCACAGTCTTAGCCGTGGCTGCTCTCGCCTTAATCGCCGGCCTCGCCGCGGGAAGGTTCCTGCTGCAGCGCCCGGTCGCGCAAGCCTCGCTGCCTATCTACCATCCCCTTACCTTCCGCCGCGGCATGGTTCACGCCGCACGTTTCGCTCCTGATGGCAAGACGATAATCTACAGCGCCGCGTGGGAAGGCAAGCCTTTGCAGCTATTCACCACGCGCCCGGAAAGCCCTGAGTCGCATGAGTTGGAGCCCGCGGGAGCCGACGTCCTGGCCGTCTCATCTTCCGGCGAGATGGCGCTTTCGCTGCGCAGCCACCCCGTCGCCCAGTTCCTCTATTCCGGCACGCTGGCGCGCGTGCCTCTGGTCGGCGGCGCTCCGCGCGAGATCATGGATAACGTCGAGTGGGCCGATTGGTCCCCGGATGGCAGCACCCTGGCCATCGTCCGCCAGGTCCAGGGCCGGCATCGCCTCGAGTATCCCCCGGGCAAGCTGCTCTACGAGGCCGACGGATGGATCGGTCATCTGCGCATTTCGCCCAAGGGCAATACCATCGCCTTCATTGACCACCCCCAACTGGGCGACGATGGTGGCGCGGTGGCCATCGTGAATCTCGCTGGGGAAAAGACCACTCTTTCCACCGGCTGGGACAGCATTCAGGGCATCGCCTGGTCGCCCGATGGACATGAGATCTGGTTCTCCGCTACCCGCACCGGTGGCGACCGCTCGCTTTATGCCGTCAACCTTTCGGGCACCGTCAGATTGCTGGCCAGGGTTCCGGGGGAGTTGACTTTGCTCGATGTCGACCCCGATGGCAACGTTCTGCTGACCCGTGGCAACGACCGGGCCGGAATGATCGGCCTGACTCCGGGAGAGGCCAAAGATCGTGACTTGTCCTGGCTCGATTGGTCCGTGCCTGGCGATTTGTCAGCCGATGGCCGGACCGTCCTCTTTTCGGAAACTGGCGAGGGCGGCGGACCGAAATATGCGGTCTACCTGCGCAAGACCGATGGGTCGCCGGCCATTCGTCTGAGTGACGGCATTGGCACTGCCTTATCGCCCGACGGGGAATGGGCGCTGGCGCGGCCCAACACGACTCCGGCGCCGCTGGTTCTGCTCCCCACCGGCGTCGGCGACGCCAAGCCCCTTACTCACGATTCCATCAATCATCTCTGGGCGAAGTGGCTTCCCGATGGCAAACGCATCCTGTTCTCGGGCAATGAGGCCGGACACGGTTTCCGCCTCTATGTGGAATCTCCCGAAGAAGGCAAGCCGCGTCCCATCAGTCCGGAAGGTGTGGACCCGGCCGTCGTGATTTCTCCCAAGGGCGATTTCGCCGCCAGCGTCGGCCCGGACCACAAGATTTACCTTTATCCCGTCGCCGGTGGCGAACCCGTGCCCGTTCCTGGCACAGAGCCAGACGAGGTTCCAACCGGCTGGTCCGAAGATGGCCGGTCGCTGTATGTCTTTCGCTTCGGAGAGATTCCGGCCAAAGTGTTTGAGATCGAATTGTCTACCGGGAAACGAAAACTTTGGAAGGAACTTGTCCCGGCCGACGCAGCCGGTATCGACACCATCCGCGGCATCACCATAACGCCCAGCGCCAAGGCCTACGTCTACGGCTACATCCGCACCCTCTCCGATCTCTACCTCGTCGAAGGTCTGAAGTAAGAACTGCCTCTCCGCCAGCCGACGGAAGGGGCATCCCGACAATGGCCCGGCGCCTTCGGCGCTGGGAAAGCTCCAGAGAACTCGGAGCAAGTCCGGTAGGAACGACCGAAATCCCTACTATTCGGCTGCTACCGCCCACCCTCGCCTCGATCTTCTTCATCACCAAAAAACTTTGTTCTTAAAATCCTGCTCCGCCTGTGCCACATTCTCCGCCTTTCCCAGATCCCGCCAATAATACTCATCCGCGCGAAACGCCAGAATTTTTTCTCCCAAAGCCGCAAGCCGCAAATAGGCAGCGATGATCGAGAACACGCCATCTTCTGTCATCATCGAGAAAATCCGGGGCGAAATAATATGCACGCCCGAAAAAGCCAGCGCCTTCACCTGCGAGGACGTTCCAACCACTTCGCTCTTTCCATCTCGCCCTTCTCGCCTTCCGCGGAGCCGCATCCGCTCGTCAAATAGCAAGTATCGGGAAGTATCGCGGACTTGCACCGCCAGCGTGGCCAGGGCTTGCGTTTCACCATGAAATTGCGCCATGCGTCCCAGATCGATCGTGCTGACCACATCCACATTGTGCACGATGAACGGAGCTTCTTCTTTAGCATCCCCGTCAGAGTTCGTGAAAAACCACGCAGCCTTCTTCAACCCGCCGCCAGTCTCCAGTAACTCTGCTTCGTGCGAAACTTCAACCCGCATGCCAAAGTTCTGATTCGCCTTCAGATAATCGACCACCATGTCGGCAAAGTAATGCACATTGACCATCACCTCGCGAACGCCAAAGCCACGCAAGCGAGTCAGCGTAATCTCCAGCAGCGTCCGCCCGCCAACCTCCACCAGCGCCTTGGGACGATCATTGGTAAGCGGCCGCAATCGCGTACCCAGTCCCGCAGCCAGAATCATCGCCTTCATGCCGCCGCAGCCCTCAACCCACGCATTGTCATTCTGAACCGGGCGCCACGCCCGGTGAGGAACCTGCTTTTGAGACCCGGCATCGGCGTCGCTTCCTTACGCTGCATCGCTGACCTCCAATTCCCCATGCCGCACCACCACGTCCACTCCATTTCTCCCGCGCAAATGTTTGGCCAGTTGCTCCGCCAGATACACCGATCGATGCCGCCCGCCGGTGCAGCCAAACGATATCATCAAGCTCTTGAAGCCGCGTCGCTGGTACTCGTTCACGCTGGCATCCACCAGCGACATCACGCTGGCCAGAAACTGATGCACGCTCTCCTGCTGATTGAGATAGTCGATCACCGGCGCGTCTTTCCCGGTCAGCACCTTGAAGCGCTCTTCCCGCCCCGGATTCGGCAGGCTGCGGCCATCGAATACAAACCCTCCGCCGTGTCCACTCTCGTCCTTCGGCAAGCCGCGGTGAAATGAGAAGCTCAAGATCCGCACCCTCAGATTGTCTGCTTCCGAGGCCAGACCCTGCAGTTTCTCCGAGGCCAGCATGCTGTGGAACGCCTCCATCAGCGTGGGCAGCGCGACCGGCAGCTTCACATTGTGCAGCAGCCAGCGCAGGTTCTTCAGCGCGTAAGGCACACTCTGCAGAAAATGAGTCTTGCGCTCATAAAAGCCGCGAAAGCCATACGCGCCCAGCGCCTGCAAAATCCGGACGTATACATAAGCGTAGTAATGATGCAGAAAAGCTTCGCGTTCCACTTCGATCAAGCCGGAAACCTTTTCGATATAGAGATCGAGCAACTCCTGGCGCAACTCCGCCGGCAGATCGGCCTTGGCATCGTATAAGAGAGAAGCGATGTCGTATTGCAGCGCGCCTTTGCGCCCTCCCTGATAGTCCAAAAAGAATGGCTGCCCGTCACGAAGAATAATGTTGCGCGATTGAAAATCACGGTAAAGAAAATAATCGGAAGGCGCGCTCAACAGAAAATTCGTGAGCCGGTCGAAATCATCTTCCAGCGCCTGCTCGTTGAAGGGAATGCCCGCCAGCCGCAAAAAGTAGTACTTAAAATAATTCAGATCCCAGTTGATGGATTGCCGGTCGAAGCTGCCCCGCGGATAGCAGACCGTGTAATCCAAATCGCGGCCCGCCTCGATTTGAAAACGCGGCAGCACCGCTACCACCTTGCGATACGCCTCCACCGCCTCGGCGGCAATGTTCTCGCCCACCCGATGCTGCGAGAGAAATTCAAACAGCGTGGTATCGCCGAAGTCTTCTTCCAGATAAGCGCCCTGACTCAAGTCTTCCGCATAAATCTCCGGCACGGGCAGGCCGTGCCTGCGAAAATGCCGGGAAAACTCCAGGAACGCCGCGTTCTCTTCGCGCACGTTATACAGAATCCCAATCGCGCTGAGCTGGCCGCTCGAAAGCCGTATGATCTTTCTTCCCGATCCGCCGAGCTCGCCTTGCAGCGGCTGCACCCTCTCAGGCGCAACCCGGAAGCGCTGCTCAAAAAGCCTTTGAAGAACGTCCATAATTGGGAGATGCTCGCCGGCGCAACGACTCGCCAGCGCAACGACCTAAGATAACATCGAAGCCGAAATTCCACTCGCCGCCGCCCTCACCGCCCCTGCATTCTCCGCCATCGACTCCGCCCCGGGCTCAAGCGCGCAAAACAAAAGCCCCCACCAGACCCGAAGTCCGATGGAGGCACCACCAAATCCTTGCCGCTCAGCCGCCGCTTAAGCGACCCGACTCCGCCGCCCACCCTTTTCCCACCAAACTCTGGGATCCTCGGGACGGTTCAGCATCTGCGACAATTCCTTCTTGATCTCGAGCAACCGGTTGGCCCGCATTTCCACCGCCGACTGGTCGATCTGGCTATCCGCGCTCCGGTTGGCCGTGCGCGCGTTCATGTTCCGCAAATCCGTGATCTCCTGACGGAGGCTGGTAAGGTGTTCCAGGATATAAGGCATACCCTGATCATACCCCAGATTTGCCAACCCGCCGGTTATTAATTCCCCATTGAAATCAGGGTCTTGCCCGCCATTTCCTCCCCATCATCACCCCCCACGCCTCCCGCCACTTCTCAAACATCGCTCCCTTCTTGCTCCCATCCGGATAGAACCACAAATTCTTCCGCGGCATAAACGCCCGCACCGGCACCACATACCAGATATCCCGCGACACAATGTAGCCAATCAGCACGTCAATGTCCTTCTCCGTAAGCCCCACAATCTTCCGAACCACATAAACCGACGCATGCACCGCATATCCCCGAGCCCCACACCGGTCCTCCGTCGACCGCACCTGAGCCCTCCACAACCGCCCACCCGCATCGCAAACAAAGTCATACCGATAACTGTCTCCCCACGGTTTCGACACAATCATCCCCATCCCCATAGCCTTCCGCAAAAAATCCAGCTCCGAAAGTTCCCCCATCCGCTTAGGCGGAATCCCCTTCTCAGTCCGAAGCGATTTCTTCCGAGCACCCTCCCCGTCCCAACCTGGCCCATACCCCTCATCCGCCGAAGCCATCAAATCCCCGATCATCACACCCATAACCACCACCCATATCCTCTCTTTTTCGTCATCCATCCCCACTTGCTGTCATTCCGACCGGAGCTTCGCTTTCCCGAAGGGAAAGGGAAGCGGAGTGGAGGAACCTGCTGTTAAGCCGCCGTCACGAACTCCGGCCCAAAAAACGAAAAGCCCCCGCCGGGAATCACTCCCGCAGAGGCTGCTATCGTCACATTTCGCGACGACACTTAAATTGTCCCATTCCCCCGCCACGAGAGTCAACGAAATTCAGAAAGGATTTTGGGCTGAGCAGCGCCTCAGCGGAGCGATAGGGTCGGCAAATCGACGGGGGTGAGGCGATTCGCGGAAATGGTAGTAAAATCTGCGCATGGCGGAAGAACTCGCTGCTTTATTGAAGAAGGCCATGTCGCTTCCGGCCGGGGAGCGCGAGGCTCTGGCGAGCGCTTTACGGGTCAGCTTGGGCGAAGCACCCAACGAAAGCGACTGGATAAGCAATCATCGGAAGAAAGCCTTGGCAGGCCTGAAAAAATCCGGCCGCGTCGGATCCATGGAGGCCTCGTTTCGAATAGCTGCTGGGCTCCCTCATAAACCGCAGGGGGAGCTTGTCCAGAGTGCCGAACGTGCCGCCATTCATGCCTTCGGATGGCCGATTGGCATAGTACTGCATAACGAAAATCGGCCGAAGCCCATGTCCGAGGGAATCGTGGCCGAGATCGAAGGGCCTGACTCCTCATACGACTACTGGGCGTTGCGAACCAACGGCGACTTTTTCTTCTTGGGCAGCCTGTTCGAGGACGAACGGGCGAAAGACGCGATTTGGCTTGATACTCGTGTAATGCGGGTGACCGAAACATTCCTTTTCTGCTATCGGCTTTACAAGGCCCTAGGTGCGACCGAAGAGACCGGAGTGACCATCACCCTGCGACATGGGGGCCTGCGTGGCCGCACGCTGGGCTCGGCCAGGCCGGCTCTCTGGATGCCCGGAAGGGTATGTCACGAGGACGAGGTTAGCTGGAAAGCGAACCTGACGCTGGAGTCGCTGCGGACGCAGCTCCCACAAACCGTCGAAGAAGCGCTGGACCCGCTTCTGGTCCTTTTTGATTTTTTTCAACCCCAGGACGGCCAAGTACGCGCAATCGTGGAGGAATTTCTAGCTAGGGTCAGCGGCCAACAGGCGCCTTTCGACTTGTGATGGCGAATGAATGTTAAGAAACCCCTTCACACCCTCGTTTATAGCCACAGCCCCCGACGATTTCTTCGGTCGTTCCGACGAGCTAAGGGTCGTAAAAGGGGCCTTGAGGATGGGGTCAGTCGCGATCCACGGGCCGATCGGCATAGGAAAGTCATCCCTCCTAGCCCGCGCTGTGCTTGAACTAGAAGGATTCGGAGGAGAGCAGGTCGCCCAAGCTGTCACGGTAAGCGTTCACAAGGACGTGAAGACGATCGACGAAGCCGCGCGCCACATCCTCGAAAGGCTTGTAGACATTGATGAAGCTCACCGAAAGATCACATTCAAGATCGGTTCACTGTTCGAGCACGAATCCGGAGAAGTCACGCGGAACTTCGTTGAAGGCAGGCACTTGGCGGCGCTCGCGCGAGTTCTCGGTCGCGAGTCGCTGAGGGCAGCGCTCAAGAACAATCAGCAATTGCTGATCATCGCGATAGACGAGGCCGACAAATGCCCAATACCCATCGCTCAATTGGTGAGATCCGTCACCTCTGACGCGCAGCACGCCGGCGTAAAGAGCGTTCGATTCCTGTTGGCTGGCGTCAGCCCATTCTATGAGCGCATGCTTGAGGAGGACCGAGGCATAGAGCGATTTGTCTACAGAACAATCTCTCTAGATCCGATGGCCCCAGAAGATGCAGCAGATCTCCTTAAGACGAAATTCGACTCCGTAATTGAAGACGCCGAAGCTTCAGGTATACCTCTGCAAATTTCCTCTGATGTGATTCCCCGCGTGATAGCCCTCTCCGGCGGCCACCCTCACGTTCTGCAGCTCCTGGGGTCGTATCTTGTGGAGCACGAAGATCAGGATCCCGACGGCGTTATTGACTCAAAGGACTTGCTGAACTCGCTCTCACGGGTCTGTTACGAAGACAGGGCGAAGGCGTACGACGCCACCCTGCATATGCTCTCCGTGGAGAACAAGTTGGACCATCTTCAAGAGCTCCTAAACCTTTCGGGGAAGCACTTCCCGACCCGCATTCCTCGTGCAGAAGCAATTGATGCGGTCGGCCCAGACGTGCTCACATGGCTTGTAGACAGAGATATCCTTTCACTTCCGAGCGCAAGGTCTGCGCATTATGGACTTGTGGATGAATTTCTGCGGATCAGACTATTGTTGGACTCGGAGCAGTCCGGTCAGAGCAGGCGGGCGCTTGAGGCAGAAATAGTTAACTCAGCCTCGATAGAGGAATTCCTCGAGGCTGAGCTCGGCTCTGACGACGGTGATGGCGAGGAGTTTCCGACTAGCAGGACGCTGAAAAATCGTGCTTTGATGCGATTCGGTCCACTTGGTTCGTGATTTTATGGGCGGCTGGAGCTTGGAGATTTGCCAGATTGATCTCGCAATGACTGTTCTCTCGCTTCTTGCAAAGTTTCAGGCACACTTCGGCATCAGCGTCCGCATGCGAACTAAGTTGTAGGTCGCCGCCGCCAGTGTGAACATCCAAC
>JBARJF010000137.1:0-21962 GCA_049800135.1 Candidatus Sulfotelmatobacter sp. | reverse complement strand
GGTACTCGTTTGTCGGGTGAAATATAGCTGAACATCCCGTCTTGCCGCTGATCGTCTCCACGCATGCTGCCACTACTAACACGTCTTCCTGTGGATTGGGAGTCGTTTTTCAGCATCCTGCTAGGGGAGTTTCTTGATGATCTAGAGCAATCAGTCGGAGTGGGCACCGAAGCCTACTCGAAGCTAAGGTCAAATCCGAAAAAGACCCCGGGCAAAGCGTGCGATGTCAATTGATCCTTCGCGATTCGCTGGGGCATCGCTCAGCTAGGCCAACAGTCTTGTACTGCGCGCTCTGTAAGCGGACTAGAACAAGGCCGTGGCCGACGCGAATGCTGTGGGCATCTCCCGAAACAGGAAAATGCGGCGATTATTCATGGTTCTGCTCCCTGAAGTTATGCAACTGATACAGAACCGGCCAAATCGCAGAGCAACAGCACAACATGAATCTCTAAGGGTGGCCCTGCGACTCCCGCCAGAACCCGCCGATGAGCCGGTTGACCTTCGTGGCAGCTTCCATCTGCACCATGTGGCCGCTGCCGGAGAGAACCTGGACCGTGAGGTTTCTCGGCAAATCTCGCGCGTGTGATACCGGTAAGATTCGGTCTTCCGCTCCCCAGATCACGGAGGCGGGCATTGCCAATGCGCTCAGTTGATCGCGCAGGATCAGGGCTTGGTGTCCGTCCATGCAGAATTGAGACGCAATCGTGCGCAATGACGACTCCACGCCGTCCAATCGCTTAAACTTGAGCACATCCTCAATCAGCTGGCGGGTGACGAGCTTCCGGTTAGCGAAGAGCTTTTCAATCTGAGGCAACAACTCCTTTCGTCGCTGCGCCGATGTGAACCCTTCGATGTACTCGATATCGATGTCGGAACCCAGGCCAGCGCTCGCGATCAATACCAGCGACGATGCGCGAGCTGGATGGGCGAGCGCGAACTTGATGGCGATAGCTCCGCCCATGGAGTGGCCTACTAGATGTACCTTTTGCAGACCCAGAGAATCGAGAAACCCACGCACGTCCTCAACGAACTCGTCTAACGTTCCGCTGCCAACCTGCTTCGAGGAGCTGCCGTGACCACGAAGGTCCAGGGCATAGATAGCAAGTTGATCCGCCAGAGCTTCCTGATTGAAGAGCCAGCTCTTGAGATCTCCTCCGAATCCATGAATCAGAAGGGCCGCCTCTTCGCCTTCGCCCCGCTTTAAATAGCATAGAGACTGTCCCCCAACCTGAACCTGGATGGTTAACGAACCGGCATCCGCGTGGCCGGTTTGCTCCGGCACCAACCGAGCTTTGAAGTCTACGATGAACGCATCGATCTCCTCGTCGGGAACCGTGGCATCCGCGATCACCGCGATTAGGCCCGCGACCGGCACCAAATCATTTTTCCTGGCCAAGATGCGGCGCAGGACACCGGAAGCGGGCGCTTCGAGAGGACTCAGGATCTTATCTGTTTCGACTTCCACCAGCTCGACGCCAGATTCGACGTTCATCCCCTCCTGGGCAATCCAATCGCCAATCTTACCCTCCGCCATGGAGAGACCCCACTTCGGCATAGTCAGGGGATGAATCGCTCTCATGTTTTGTACCTCACGACTTCCCGAGCCGCATCGGCAACTTTGCGAGCATCGGGAATATACAGATCTTCGAGCACGGTGCTGAAGGGTACCGGCGTGTGCGGCGGGGTAACCATCCGGATTGGGGCCTTGAGGGACGCGAAGGTGCGCTGCGCGACCAACGCCGATATGTCAGTGGCCATGTTGCAGCGCGGAGACGCCTCGTCCACCACAACCAGCCGTCCCGTCTTCTCGGTGCTTCCGAGAATACTGTCCTCGTCCAAGGGCGACGTGGTTCGCAGATCAATCACCTCGCACGAGCAGCCTTCCGCGGCGAGCGCGTCTGCGGCCTCCGAAACGACGTGGACCATTCGGCCAAGCGTCACAATCGTCACATCAGAGCCCTCGCGAATGAAACGCGCCTCTCCGAACGGGATCGCGTAAGGCTCCTCGGGAACCTCACCCTGCATCGAGTAAAGCAGCTTGTGCTCAAAAAAGATAACCGGATCGCTGTCGCGAATTGCCTGGATCAACAGGCCCTTGGCATCGTAGGGAGTCGATGGGATCGCGCACTTCAGCCCTGGAATGTGAGTGAAGAGTGGGTATAAACATTGGGAGTGTTGCGCGGCGGCACGGAAACCAGCGCCGTACATCGTGCGCACTACTAGCGGCGTCATCGCCTTTCCGCCAAACATGTACCGGAACTTTGCGGCTTGGTTGAAGATCTGGTCAAAACAAACGCCCATGAAATCGACGAACATCAGCTCGACCACAGGACGCAGTCCGGTCGTTGCCGCGCCAATAGCAGCGCCCACGAAGGCCGATTCGGTGATCGGTGTATCCATCACGCGGTCTCCGAATTTATCCCAAAGTCCCTTGGTGACGCCAAGCACCCCTCCCCAGGCATCCATCTTGCCGTCCGTGCCGCTTCCGCCTGCGACGTCCTCGCCCATCACGATGACCCTGGAGTCGCGTTCCATCTCTTGCGCTAGCGCTTCGTTGATAGCCTGCTGAAAGCTGATTTTCCTATCCATGGTCTCGCCTCCCGAGTCTCAGTACGAAACGTATACGTCCGTGAGAAGGTCCACCGCGGACGGCTTTGGTGCTGCCTTGGCCTTCCCGGCTGAATCTTCGATCACAGCCAACACCTCTTCATCGATCTGTTCGAGTTCGGGGCGAGTCAGCAGCCCCGCCGAAATAACCTTCTGGGCGAAGTTCGTGAGGCAGTCTCGCGCTTCACGGATTCTCTTAACTTCGTCGGGCGCCCGGTAGCTTTGCGCGTCACCCTCGAAGTGGCCGTAGTACCGGCTCACCTTGCACTCGACCAGCGTCGGTCCTCCTCCTTCCCGAGCACGTCGCACCGCCTCGAAGGCGACTTCGTAGACCGCAAAGAAATCGTGCCCATCGACGGTGACTCCCGGCATGTTGAAGCCATTCGCTCGGTCGGCAAAATCGTGGCAAGCTCCGGAGTACTTGCAAGATGTGGCTTCCGCGTAGCCATTGTTCTCTATGACGAAGATACAGGGCAGCTTCCAGATCGACGCCAGATTGAGGCTCTCGAGGGTGGTTCCCTGATTCGCGCCCCCGTCGCCGACGAACGTTACCGCCACACCTGCGGTCCGCAGTTTCTTCGCGGCGAGCGCGGCACCGCAGGCCAGTGGCGGTCCGCCGCCCACGATGCCGTTGGCGCCCAGCATACCTTTCGCAAGATCGGCAATGTGCATAGAGCCTCCTTTGCCCGCGCACAGACCGCTCTTCTTGCCGTAGATCTCGGCCATCATGCCGTGCACATCACATCCTTTAGCGAGACAATGCCCGTGGCCCCGGTGCGTGCTCGTAATCTTGTCGCGCTGGTCGAGATTCATGCAGAAACCTGTCGCGATGGCTTCCTCACCAGCGTAGAGATGGACGAACCCCGGTATCTCGCCAGTCGCAAATTCGACGTGAATCCGTTCCTCGAACTCCCGAATGACCTTCATCGTCCGATATGCTCGCAGTAGCTCCGACCTATCCAATTTCATGTACGATTCCCTCCTCTTCGCGCCTCTCGGCCAGAAAGAGCCCGTCACGGGCAGCGCTGGCCATCGCCTTATCCACGTCAATCGTGAGCGGCCCATGTCGGTCAAGACGCACGGTCACCTGATCGCCCGCGGTGAAGGCGAATTCGCGTTCACCATCGAGCGCGATGGTTCCTTGCGCCAGTCGCACCGCCTGACGTTCTCCGGGACGCAATTCTGATACGGCCTTGACCCCGACCGGCGCCAGCAGGCCTGGCGCGATGGGAGCGTGCAGAATCGCCCGCGCAGTCTTGAGCGGCGCGAGATCGACACGCAGGCCGCACGCTTCCGTGCGCGAAACGGGGTGCAGCAGTCCGGCAATCGACGATAGCCCAATGGCCTCCGCCTCGGCAAAGGCGACAAAAATCTGGCTGATCGATTCGGGACGCCACACGGCTCTTGCGCCGACCCACGCATCACTGCAGATGGATACATCCACTACCGCAATCTCTTGCCGTCCGCCCTTAAGTTCCACCCACAACGTCTTGTTACGCATGGTCGTATCGGCCGCGGTGACGCGGCCGGTTGCCACCAACCCGGCGGCCAATCCGGCGACGGTCGCTTCCCTTAATTCTGGGAATACGTTATTCGTCCCGGTACACAGGGCAAGAATCGGTGTTTCGCCACAGGCGCGCGCCGCCAGCCGCTGTGTCCCGTCGCCACCGAGGACCACAATCGCATTGACGCCCAAGGCGACCATGCGTTCGATCGCGCGAACCGTATCAATCGGTCCATCTTCCACTGGGATATCCAGGACCTCTGCTTGTGTGCTGAGTTCACTAAGGGTGCCGATGTCGGTGGCCCGCCGCAGGCGCTCGGTGATTCCGCCGCGATCCGGTGCGATCAGCGTCCGTTCCACGCCGGTTGAACCCAATGCGGCCAGCAACCGCACGATCATGTTGCACTTTTCCGCGATCGAGAACACGGAACCATGCGCCACGAGTCGCCGGACATCACGCCCAGAGGCCGGGTTCGCCACAATCCCCACTGTTGTCCCGCGGATGGGCGGCCGTTTCATCACTACCTACCGAATCTCCCGGAGTCTCCTCGCCCGATCCTTGCAGAAAACCGATTTCGCGAGGGACAAACCTTCGGACGGGCGCTCGCTTTGCGTCTTTCCTGAGCGCTTCCAAGCTGCCTTCTTGTTATGTTCCTGATGTCTATTAGTTATGCACAGCTCAATAATCGGGCTTGCTGAGAGTCTCTGAACTCAAAGCCTGGCCCATATAGGAGCTGGAAATCTCCTCCAAAGTTCTTCCCTTGGTTTCTGGAACCAAAAAGAGGGAAAAAACAAAAGCACCGACGCAAAAAGCCGCAAAAGTCCAGAAGACTTCGGCAACTGACCCAAAATGCCGCTGGGAAAATTGCAAGAATGGCGGGAAAACCTGCGCTAGCACGAGTCCCAACACCGTGGACATGAAGGAAACTATAGCCATTCCACGGGCTCGAAGCCGGTTGGAGAATAACTCCGTAGTTATCAGCCATGGCAACGCTCCCAAGCTCAAGTCGAAAGCGACTCCACACAACAGGAAAGCCAACAGGACCCACACCGACATGGAATGTTTGAAGAAGAAAAGCCCCATCAAGAATTGGCCGAGCCCCACCCCCAAAATGCCGACCAACAAGAGGGAGCGTCGACCGAGTTTATCTACCAAATAAATAGTAAGGAGGGTACACACGAGATCTCCAACCCTGAGGATCACGGTGCTACCAATGGCGCTGGTGTCGGAAGACATGCCGGCGTCCAGGAAAATGGTAGGACCGTAATAGCTCAGGGTGCTCGGACCGGCGAGTTGTTGGAACACCACCAGTCCGACCGTGATCAGCAAGGCCATGCGGGCACCGGGTCGAATAAGGTCGCGGTAGCTGCCGATATCCGATCCCAAGCTCTGGTTAATTTCCCGAATTTCCTTTGCCATGTGGTCCTCCCCTCCGACGCGAGTCAGGATTGTTCGAGCTTCCGGGACCCGATCCTGCATGACCAGCCAGCGTGGACTTTCAGGAATGAAGAAGAGGCCCACAAGGAAGATCATCATCGGCGGCGCCGCAGATGCGAACATCCAACGCCAACATTCGGGATTTGTGCCCAGAAAGCGGGCGATGAGGTAAGTGGCGAGGTTCGCCAGAAGGGCGCCGAGAACGACAGCCAGAATGTTGAACGTCACCAAAGCCCCTCGTTTTTCGGCGGGTGCAATCTCCGAGATGTAGACGGGCGATGCAATGGAAGTCAGACCTCCGCCCACTCCTCCCACGATGCGAAATACATTCCAAATAAGCAAGGTCCTCGGCATCGTCGTGCCCAGGGCTGAAATAATCAGTAACACAGCGCCAAAGATCAGGGTACCTCTTCTTCCCATCCGATCCGTCAAGTACCCGGCCACTATCATGCCAGCCAGCATTCCATACCACGCGCTGGTCATCGTGAATCCCTCAATCCAAGCACCTCCGACCGTGTGAGAAAACAACACGACATGCATGCTGTAGATATGGAAGGACCTGCTCATGGAGAGAATAGCGCCGGACATTAGCATCAAGTCATAGCCCCCGTTGAAGCCACCCGCCGCCGCAATGGAGGCCAGGACATACACATATGTTGCTCTACGTACCTCAGTAGTGTCACTCTTCATAACGGGTGGTGGCCTCCTACGGAAATTCTCTCCGCACCATAATTGAATGCCTTGGGCGGGATCGGCCACGTGACCCCCAACTCAGAAGGCCCTGGCACAGAGGAGGCATTTCCTCGACGATTTCATTGGTCGCTTTTTGCATCAGTCGGCGACAGGCAGATGGATCCGGTGAGATTCAGCGCTTCACTCTTGTTGTTCTCGGCTGTTGAAGTATGCGGCCTCGTAACCTGCTTTGGGGAGCAAGAGCCGAAAGTTCTCGCCCAGCCGCGGCTCCTAGATGATCTCGAGTCTGGGTCTCTTCCAAGTTGCACCAACCAAATTTCCATTACGTGCGTCCAGGCGTAACAAGCAGAGCCGAGTCTCGATGACCTCTGTTGATCGCAAATTCGACTTAGATGTTGGTTTGCGTTCCAATACACTCACGTTGGTTATTAATTCGTCGGTCATTCCTTCATCTTCCACGCGTTGTCAAGCGCCGATCAGGTGGCCTCCAATGCGTCGGCCCGTCTAATGTCCGGACCACCGCATCCTGCTGAGTAATGACTATGAACGGGCTTTCAGAAAGCCAGCGACATGCTCAGGCACGGGATTGTTGCAACTACCGCCCACAAACCCTCTACGTCGCATTATTTGACTCGGCCCGGGATTTCGGCTCACCCCTGCGCCGAATGACAGGAAACTCAGCGTCGGCATTTGTCCTGCGTGCGCTCATGTTCGAAGGCCAAGAGTAGCCCAAGCCTGGTTGTCTGATGTTGTTTCGTACAGCTTGCACCCCCTCCTTCACCCAACGATTTTGGATGGGCCCGAAGAATCTATCGGTGCTCTTCAAGGGCTTGCCACCGACTCCAGTCACCCATGACTCTAGAGCGGTGTATACGGTATGCGGAGTGGATTGTCAAGCGACAAACAAAATCGGTTCTGCCAGGAAATCTGACGAGGTCCGCATTTTAAGCAGCCCTTCCTGTAACACGATGAATTGGGTCTTGGTGGCGGTGAGCCCGCTGCGCTTTCAGCAGCAGGTAGTGCGCCGTCCCGGAAATACGTTCACATAGTCATTGCACTTTGGCGAAGATCGAATGCGCCGTCGCTGTCCAGACGACAGGGTCCTTCCATGCCGCTCCCGCAGCAGGTCTAAGACCCCCAGTTTTGGTGTCATCTAAAAGCATATTCGATACGTTGCCAAGAGTTAACTTACGTTCGTCTCTCTAATCCTCACATGACGTGATCATTGCCACGTCTTTGACTAGAATGTTCACCACGGCGGCTTTCGCCGAAGCAGCTGATGGTAGTTTCAAGCGTCTCTCTACAGAACGATTCCGAAGGGCCCTCCCTTCATCTCTGTGCAGCATGCCACTTTCGCTGCTTCTTGACCCAGTAGATTCCGAAATGCCTTGAAAATCCCCGGCCTGCGGGGACAGGATTTTACACTAACGGCGAACGCTCCCTTTCCCGGAGAGCCAATTACAAGGGCGTTACAAATTCCTGCTTTAGAGCCAAAAATTCTGCTTGACAATCAATCTGAATACGGTATACAAGACTTGCCCTAGGATCTTTCCGGAGGTTTCAAATGAACTCGGAAGACAAAGGCGTGCCCGTGGCTTTCAAGATAGCGTCCCGAAAACCCGACTCCAGTCACAATTGCCTAAGGCGCGTTGCGCTTGCGATGGCGGCCCTTTTCTTTTCCGTTCAACTATTAGCGCAAGTAAGCAGCTCAGGCGTCACTGGGACCATAACCGATCAAACTAAAGCAGCGGTGCCGGGGGCGACCGTCACGCTCCTTAATGAGGGCACCGGGATCTTGTACAGCTCCATAACGGGAGCTAACGGAGTCTACTTCTTCCGCTCAGTACCGGTGGGTGTTTATACGCTGGTGGTCGAGGGGAAGGGCTTCAAAAAATCAGTCCTACTGCACGTGCGTACGGAAGTCGACAAGGTTTCGGCAATTGATGTGCAGATGGCGCTCGGTTCGGTGGCACAGACTGTCGAGGTCACTGCTGCTCCCAGCGTGCTAGACACTGTAACAGGCACCGTTGGAAATCTTGTGACTCAAAAGGAGATCAATAATATCCCCTTAAATGGGAGGAATTGGGTTTCGTTGAATCTCCTTACGCCGGGGGCTGTCGCTTACGACAGCTTAAGCCAGAGGTATAGCAACGTCACTGAAGCCATAGCCCCTGCAGACTTCAATGTCAATGGAGTGAAGGGTCAAGATAATGTATTCATGATTGATGGAGTCAGTATGGTGGAAAGCGAGGACGAGATCCTCGCAACCATCCCTCCCTTGGAGTCGCTTGACGAGTTTCGCACAGAAACCAGCAATCCGACGGCTGAGTACGTAGGCGGTGACGGTGCCCTGATAACGGCCGTCACTAGGAGTGGCACCAATAATTTCCACGGTTCTATGTGGGAGTATATCCGCAACAGCGCATTTGACGCACGCAACTACTTTGATACGACAACCCCACCGCTCAGGCGCAATCAGTTTGGCGCTGAGGCAGGCGGGCCGATCGTGAAAGATAACACCTTTTGGTTTGCCAGTTGGGAGACATTGAGACAAACGAAGGCTAACACGTTTTTCAGTTCCTACCCCACAGCCGCAATGCGCAACGGGGATTTGTCAGGTTTGGGTGCGACTGTAGTCGACCCTCTGACCGGAATACCGTTTCCAGGAAATATCATCCCCCCAGGCAGAATCAACCCGTTGAGCACGACATGGCTCAATAAATTTATTCCGTTGCCAAACACAAATCTTCCGTTGGGAGAAGGTAACACCAAGATGGTGGGAGTAACACCTATTAACTATAACACTTTTATGGGCCGCATTGATCAGCGATTCGGGGATCGGGATAACCTGTTCGCTCGGTACTTTTTCACGCTCTCGGACGCGGACACCCCGTCCTCAATCCCCGCGTTCTTTCGTAGCCAGCATCGCGACGGACAGAATGCAGTGGCTCAGTATACCCACACTTTTACTCTCAATGCTTTCTTAGAGGCAAGAGTCGGCGCCAACGTCTACGATGAAGATGAGCCCGCGGCCAATGTAGGAAACCAGAACTTGGAACCACTGCTGGGTATTCAGAACGATCCGAATTTCGCTTCGAATAATGCGGTTGCATTGGCGTCGCCCCCTTCAATCAGCGTTACTGGACTTTCCCAGTTCGGCGGCACATTCAACGGGGCGCCGCGAGAAATCTACAATCGTGCTTTTTACTATGACGGTCTCCTTTTCGTCAATAAAGGTCCTAATGCAATGAAAATGGGCGTAAGTTTCGTTGACAATCGTAGCGACTTTCCCGAGGTTGGTGGCCTTACTGGAAGCTGGTCCTACACTGGCTTTTTTTCGGGCTTGGGTTTCGGCGATTTTCTCCTTGGCTACCCTCGCCAGCTTTCCGTTAGCCCGGACTTGTTTAACCCGGAGTCGCGCCGTTTGCAGTCCGGCTTGTGGTTCCAAGACGATTGGAGAGCCATGTCCAAGCTGACTCTTAACCTCGGACTTCGCTTTGATATTGACCCTAGGTTCATTTCAGCCGATAACCATATATCGAATCTTGTCCTTTCAGCGCCTCCGGTCGCAATGGGTTTCACGCCATTTGACAGACCTGCAGGTTGGGCTAGGGCGTTGATGGACACTCCGGAGTACCATTGGTCGCCTCGCTTCGGATTCGCGTATAAACTACGCCCGAATACCGTCATTCGCGGTGGGTATGGAATTTATTGGGAAGCTTTAACTGCCGATCCCGCTGTGAATATGTCCTATAGTCCACCTTGGGTGCGCAATATAATTGCTACGGTAAACACGTCCAATTTGCCTACGTTCAACCGCTCGCTGCCCTTGGAAAGCTTATCCACGACGATGTCCACACCATTTGGGTTCGTCGCAACTCAGCAGAACATAAAGGACGCGTACTTGCAGGAGTGGAATTTTACCGTCGAACATGACATCAGAGGAACTCTACTCTCGGCTGCTTATGTTGGGAACCTGGGAACCCATGAATTTCATTCTTACAACGTGAACTTGCCAAATCCGGGCCCCGGCGATCTCATTCCCCGGCAGCCATTCACCCAAATATCTGTTCCAAGCGGCGGAGTTCTACAGCCAGGCTTGGTTACGGCTGGCCCGATTACATACCAAACGAGCGGAGCCGCCTCGAATTACCATTCCTTGCAGCTAAAGGCTCAGCACCACTTCACCCGCCACCTATCTTTCACCGTATCTTATGCGTGGAGTAAGGCCATCGACACGACTGATAACGATTGTACTCCGGAGGGCGGCGCGGTATGTTCATCAGGTGAGCAGCAGCCGTTGAACAACAAGGCAGAGCGCGCCGTGGCGTTTTACGACGTTCCGCAAAGCCTCACCTTCGATTTTATTTATGCTTTGCCGTTTGGTCCCGGAGAAAGATTTGCGAACGTTGGCGGCGCCGCGGGTAAGATCATAGGTGGTTGGCAGGTCGCGGGCACTACCACGCTCCAGAGTGGTACGCCGTTCCCAGCGTTGAATGGATATGACAACCTAAACAACGGGGGTACAGGCTATCCAGACCTCATTTGCAATCCGAATTTTGGTCGAGGGCGATCGGATGCTCAGAAGGTCGCTGAGTTCTTTAATACCAACTGTTTTGTCCCGCCCGACGGAGGCACAATCGGGGTTCCGAATTACAAGTACGGCGACGCAGGGCGCAACATAATAAGAGGACCGGGAACGAACTACTGGAGCGTCAGTTTAATGAAAAACATTCCGATTAGTGAGCGGTTGAAGGCGGAGTTTCATGCAGACGCTTTCAATGTGTCTAATACTCCGAACTTCTCTTTTCTTTCGACGAGCAACCTTTTTGCCGTGCCCGCAATCACGTTCGGGACGCCGCAATTCGGGACAATTACCAATACAGGTTTGGATAGCCGGGAAATTCAGTTTGGACTGAAGTTGAGCTTTTGATTGTGGGGGCTGCCAGAGGCGTGGATGTGAGAGTTAGTTACCGTTCAGAAACCAATTTGATGTGAGCACGCGAATGCATCAGGGTGGTGGTGTCCGGGAAGCGTTAAGTTCGCAAAGCGCGACATGCATTGGTCGATCGATACTGCCCCATCGGAATGTGGAAAGCCAACAGTTTTAGTATTCCGGATTTGTTCGGAAGTGTCCACCGATTTTCATGCAGGCTCGGAGACGAGATGGACAGACGAGATTTTCTGAAGAGCTCACTATTAACATGTGGCGCCCTCACACTATCGGGTCAGGTGGTCGCCCCGAAGCAGAAGGCTCTCGGCAGACTGCATGTTCAGTACATCCGAGAGAAGATCCCTTCGTTTGAAATTCCGCCATACCGAGGTCAACGGTACGAAGACAGAGTCCCAGAAACGCTGGACATCGCAGAACGAGCTAAGCTGGCGATCAATGGCGTAACCTCGATTTCTGATCCCGAAGCGGACTGTGAGGTTTACTGGCTGGCCAATTTTCTCCGGAACCCTCCCGTTTTAGTGCATGATTTCAATGATTGGGTTCAACTTGCCGAAGGACTTCAGGAAGTCTTGCCGCTCCTGCGGAACGCGACAGGTGAGGAATTGAACAGCCACGTCGATCCCGTTTGGATGACGGTGCTGCTGAAATGTCTGGGACCAGACGGGCTTGTCTATACGCCCATGAAAGGACGACCGTGGAGCCGGATGTGCCTGTCGGCTGAGGAACTTAATCCTGTGTGGAGACCCGACGGGAGCACAACCCACGCGAGTGACGAATCTATCAGGCAAATCTCATCGGGATCGCTCCCTGCGAGAACCATTGCCACAATGACGGTGTACTACCTGCGGGATAAGAATCCTATGTGGAAGCAGGCGGCAGAGCGGATGATTCGGCGCGTGTCGGAACTGGCCATTCATAAACAAGACTACGCTTATCTCGGCGGAGCCTGGGAGCCAAATGCGAAGGTTGGGTCCCAGGCCGCGCCGGCGCACACCCTCGCCTTGGAAACGACCGGACGAATGATTCAAGGCCTGTCGCAGTACTACAAGGCAACAGGGCATGAACTGGCAATCGAGTTGGCAGGAAAGTTCAACAGATTCTTTAGAGACCACAGCCACTATTACGGCTCACAGGGAGAATTCTTGGCCGGAACCGGGCTGGATGAATTTAGGGCCAGATACGGTGGCAAGGCGATGAGGCTGGGAGGACACGGCCATGGCCACACGATCGGCCTACTGAGCATGCTGGAATACGCCACAGCAGCAAACGATCGTATGACCTTGGATCTGGTAAAGGCAGGCTTCGTCTGGGCCAAGAGTCAGAACCAAACGTTTGGGGTTTCAAGTCTGGTGGGCTGGTTCCCGGAATGGTACATGCCTACTTTCCCCCGGTGCGAGAGTGGCACGGTGGGCGACATGTTGGGCTTGGCGGTTAAGCTTAGCGAGGCAAGAGCAGGGGATTATTGGGATGACGTTGACCGCTGGGTGCGGAATCATTTTGCAGAAGCCCAGGTTACCGATGTCGAATGGGTGCACCAGATGGCGAGCAATCTGCCGCACCAGCCGGTCGCCTTTAACGAATCGAGTGAACGGGTGCCAGAGAGAAACCTGGGCGCATGGTCGGGGTGGGCCAGACCGAATGACTGGATAGTCGTACCCGGCAACGAAAGCGGCCCTTACGGCGACGTGCTTGGCATTCAGCACTGTTGTACAGGGAACTCGCCACGTGGGCTCTACTACGTTTGGGAACATATGATTGAGCGGAAGGACAATGCACTGTGGTTGAACCTCCTCTTAAATCGGGGGTCGCGGTTCGCGGACGTTTACAGCTACATTCCCTACGATGGACGGGTGGACTTGAAGGTGAAGGAAAGCTGCCTGAGCCTGAAGGTACGAGCCCCGGAATGGGTCGCATACGACCATCCACAGCTAATCGCTAAGCTGAACGGGTCGCCGCGGTCAGTACATTGGGAAGGTCGTTACGTTAATTTGGGAGCGGCAAAGCCAGGAGACGTAGCGTCGGTAACGTTTCCGATCGCGGAGCGGACGGTGAATGAAAGAATCGGCCCAGAGAGTTACACGCTGATCATCAAAGGAAACACCGTCGTGTCGATTGACCCCGTAGGTCAGAACGGGCCTTTTTATCAGAACCGAGGGAAATATCGGAAGGAAGGGGCCCAATGGCGGCAGGTAAAGCGCTTCTTGCCGGAAGAACAAATCGCTTGGTGAGGTGATAAGGGCCATTGGGGTAGCAGGCTGCCCAGAAGTGAACCTGCCAGTAACCGAAATGTAATGCGCCCTGGGCAGACGGAAATAATCGCGCGGAGAATCCCGGTTCGAAGTCCGCGAGGAGCAAAGGGCCTTGGCCTGAGTTCCCGACCAAGATCCAATACACGTGCACCAACTAGCAGAGAAGGGAGCGTCTCATGGAGTCTAAGGTATCATCTGAGAATGCGGCTGAACTCGAAGTACCCAATCCGCCGCCTTCTAACCAAGTTGTCGGCATCAACATCAACCGTTTTGTAGGCAATCCCCTTTCGTCGCCGGTACGTATTACTCAGGACGTGATTTTCACCCGCTCAATTCTCTCCCGAGGCAATCCGTACCATCCAGGGGATACCGGAGCTGTGCTCGAGTACCACGACGATCTGTCACTTGGTACGATCACAGGTTACCGCCGCACTCCGCTAGTCCAACTGTCTGAGGGACAGTTCTGGTATGTGGAAAGCGGTAGAGGACGTCTGGAAAGCAGTGAATTCTATTGGGATTTGCACGAAGGTGTCGGCGTGTTGGTTGCACCTAACGCCCGCTACCGTATCATCAATACGGCTGACGATCCTATCCAAATGCTGATGCTGACCTGGACGCCGGAGGGAGTAACTGCTCGCGCCGACATTTTGGTACGTGATGTCAACTCGCTTTCTCTAGCAGAGGGGGAGCACTGGAACTATTTCGGAGTGTCTCTTTTTGGACCTGAAGACGGGCTGCATCCTAACGAGCAGTTTGCCGTCGTTTATATGCCTCCCATGACGATCGCTGAGCCTCATGCCCACACACCCCATTTCGCAGAGGTTTGGGTTAAGCTGCCGCCTCATGACTCTTATCTGATGTTGGGAAGCGAAGTACGCGAGATGCCGCCGAATACGGCATTCCTTGCTCCGCCGAACTCGCAGACGGTCCACTCAGTGATCAACCTAATGAAGCACGCGACGCAGGCTTGGCTCTATATTGGGCATTCGGTATCGAGGCAGGCTCCGCATCCGGAACGACTGTCGGTAGATCCCAAGCCCCTCAAATATCTCACTGCAGTCAAACTTGAACGTTAGGTTAGCCCCAGCGGCCCAAGAAATCAGAGGGCTTTTTGTCCACTGTTGTTCTAGCTTGCTTGTTTATGCACGGGAGAGGAACGAAGTTAGCAATACTTTGTCATGGAGCTGCACCTGCCGTTGGTGGCGGCGATTCCTAAAGGTCTTTTCGTCGAATACATTCCGTCTTGAACACCGTGTTTCAAAAACCCTTGCATTTGGAGGACGGTCACTTTCGGCCCAGCCAAGAACCAGGTTTAGGCGTTCTCTGGGGATCTGGACAAGCTGGAGCACTACAGGGTGAAAGCATGAGACTCGATAGCCATCAGCACTTCTGGAAGGTGAGCCGCGGCGATTACTACTGGATGTCGCCGCAGGTCCCCGTATTGTACCGGGATTACTTTCCCGAGGACCTGAAGCCCTCCCTCATTGAGAACCACATCGATAAGACAATTCTGGTCCAAGCAGCGCCGACGGTAGCGGAAACCGATTTTCTGCTCGAACTGGCCGAGCGCACCGATTTTGTGGCAGGCGTCGTCGCCTGGCTGGATATGGAAGCGGCCGACTTTCCTGATCAACTCGCGAAGTATTGCCAGATACCGAAATTTGTCGGCATCCGCCTCTTGCTCGAGGACCTTCCCGATGATGCCTACATCTTAAAACCTCCCGTACTGGCGTCCCTCAAGGCGGTCGCGGAACACGGTCTTTCGTTTGATTTCCTTACATACGTTCGGCATCTGCCGTATGTGCTCAAAGCTCTTGAAAAAGTGCCGAACCTTCGCGCTGTGGTAGATCACATCTCGAAACCGGAGATCAGGCTGAAAAAGATGGAGCCTTGGAAGTCCCTCATTCGCGAGGTGGCGCAGCACAGCAACGTGTACTGCAAATTGTCAGGAATGATCACCGAGGCGGACCATAAGAATTGGATACCCGACGACTTGCGGCCTTACGTCGAGCATGTGGTCGGCTGCTTTGGGCTTGAGCGGGTGATGTTTGGCAGCGACTGGCCGGTTTGCCTTCTGGCTGGAAGCTACGCTCAGGTCATTGAGGCGCTTCGTGGAATTTTGAAACCTGTCTCCGCCGGGGCTGCTGAGGTTGGCGTGTTCGGGTCCAATGCTTCCCGGTTCTATGGCCTCGAAGAGGTATCAATTCATGAAGCCGATCGCGGTTCTGATCAACACAGCCAGAGGCGGGCTGGTAGATGAACTAGCACGGGCAGAGGCCTTAGGGTCGGGGCGAATGGGCGGAGCGCTGTTGGACGTCTACGCGCGGGCTCCGCCGCCGAGTGGCCATTCCTTGCAGAAGTCTGAAAAACGTTGTTCTCACACCTGACGTGGCGTTTTACTCGGAAGAGGCACTTACGGAATTGCGACGACGCGCAGCGGAGGCGGTCCTCACACGTTCCCGGACCCCTGAGTTTTGGCTTCTGTCGCCATAGACCTATGGGTGTACGCCATCGAAGTTGGTGGGAAAAGGACGGTGCTAAACATGCGCATTACGGGCATTGAAGTCATCAACCTTCACTTTTCATACCCCAATGGACGGGGGTTCTGTTACGCCGGCGGAACGGTAACAGGCCGCGTTACTTCTGTGATCCGTATTTCGACAGATAAAGGATTGGAAGGCCTAGGCGCAGCCTATTCCCACCCAGACTTGGTTCGGATCATTATCGAGAAGCACCTTCAACCTCATCTGCTTGGGAGCGACCCTCTCGAAATCGAAGGCCATTGGGACAAAATGTACCAGCTTACGCGTTGGTATGGCCGAAAGGGGGTTGCAATATCCGCTCTGGGTGGCGTCGACATAGCTCTCTGGGATCTCCGAGGTAAAGTCTCTGGGCTACCTCTCTATAAACTCCTGGGGGGAGAGCAAAACACGGTACCGGCGTACGCAAGTGGTCTATTGTGGCAGGACGACCTCAGCCTTCTAGAGAAGGAAGCCGCCCGCTACCGGAGCCGGGGATTCCGACGGGTCAAAATGCGTTTGGGCCGTGGCGAGGCTTACGACTTGGCTGCGGTTGAAGCGGTGCGTCGGGGGGTGGGCAGGGATGGCGAAGTTATCATTGACGGATCGCATCGATATACTCTTGACACAGCAGAAAGAGTGGGACGCTTCCTGGCCTCTCAGAAGGTGTTTTGGTTCGAAGAACCCTTTCCTCCGGAGGATATCGACACCTACGCTGCACTTCGCGCTCGCGTCGGCATCCCCCTAGCGGCAGGGGAGAATGACTTTGGTGCGCAAGGATTCCGAGAATTGTTACGCTCTAATGCCGTGGACATCGTCCAGCCCGACGCGTGTCGGGCCGGGGGTGTCACTGAGTGCATGCGGATTGGACGCATGGCAGGCAAGGCCGGTGTTCGTGTCGCTCCTCACACATGGAGCGATGCGGTGGCACTGACCGCCAATGCGCACGTGGCTGCAGCACTTCCGAACAGCATCACGGTTGAAGTCGACCAGACCGGTAATCCATTCATCGAAGATCTCTTGCAGGAGCCTCTCAACATCAAAGATGGCCTATTGCACTTGTCGGATGAGCCGGGGCTAGGCATTAAACTGAATCGCGAAACTGTCAAGAGGCTGACAATGGACTCGCACCTATTGGTACCTGAAGGGAACTATTCCGACCTCATCTTCGGCGCAAACCATTGGAGTACTCCACCCCCATACGAAGTCAGCCATCCAGACAAGGAGACCAAAGTATGAATTCTAAAAGGTTCCGCATTGCAGTGGGACAGATATCATCGGAATCCAATCATTTTGTAAGCTCGCCTTGTGAGTTGGATTTCTTCAGGAATACCGGTTACCTTCTAGAGGGCGACGAACTCTTCAAACTTCGGGGGGCCACGACGGAAGTTTCTGGCATGCTGGCGACTTTCGACGAAGCGGATGACGTGGAAGTTCTTCCGTTGCTTGCTGCGCGGGCCAATTCTTCTGGGCTGCTCTCAGAGAGTTGCTATGGTTATCTGAAGGGAACTTTGCTGAACCATCTCAAAGCAGCTGGGCACGTTGATGGCGTTATTCTCTCCCATCACGGCTCGATGGTGTCGGTCAGCGAGGATGATCCAGAAGGAGACGTCGGCATGGCTGTCCGCGAAATCGTGGGGCCAAGTGTTCCAATCGTGATGACGTTGGACCTTCATGCCAACGTTACGCGACGAATGGTGAAGGCTGTCGACTCAATCCTTGGTTACGAACATTATCCCCATGATGACGTGTACACTACCGGCGTTCGGGGGGCGGTCTTGCTCTTGAAGGCCGTCCGTGGGACAGCAAGGCCGGTCATGGGTTTTGCCCAACTGCCCATGCTGCTCACTGGATTCAATGCGTCCACGTCGTGCGATACGCCTTACGCCTTACTGATGCAAGAGGCGAAGTCATTGGAAAGGGACCCAGGGATCTTATCGACTTCGGTCTTCTTGGTCGGTTCGTATATTGACGTCCGCGAGATGGGTTGTAGCGCCCTGGTCATTACTGATGACGATACTGAACTGGCTCTCAAGCACGCGAGAAAACTGGCGGAACGATTTTGGACGCGACGCCAAGAGTTTCAGGTCGAAACCATCGGCGTCGCTGAAGCGGTAAAGCGCGGACGGCAAATTGATGGAGGTCCCGTGCTTCTGCTGGACACAGCCGATACTACCGGCGGCGGCGCTTCAGGGGACGGAGTCGGTCTAATAAAGGGCTTACTGGAACTTGGCGTGACTGAGCCCTGCTTAGCCATGGTAGTTGACCCGGAGGCCGCTCAGATTTGTATAGAGGCAGGTGTAAGATCCGAAGTTTCGGTTTTTTTGGGTCACAAGCTGGATCCTACATGGGGTCAACCTATCCACGTGATGGGAAAGGTAAAGAGAATATCGAACGGGAGATTTCAATACACAGGCGGCATACTGGGAGGCACATGGGCTACGATGGGACCCTCGGTCGTTCTTGAAGTCGGAAGTATCCAGGTCCTCATCTCTACTTACCCCACTTATGACTGGGCCGATGAGCAGTATCGTTGCGCAGGTATGCAACCTGAAGAGGCGAAATTTGTGGGTGTAAAGAACATAGGTAACTTTAGGTTTGCTTATCGAAATATCATGAAAGGTTTCTTTGTACTCGACGTGCCTGGGCCCACTCCGGCCGATATGCGCTCACTATCTTTTAAAATGGTACCAAGGCCGGTCTTTCCTCTGGATGAGGATTTTGGCAACCCGGAGATTCAGCTTTCGACCTCAGAGTCTGGTAAGGAGATGCGAGTTTCATCTCGTTGAGCGCTCTCATATGATAGGGCTAACTGGTTTTATTGATCCTCACGTTCATGCTGCGCCTGAGCATATTCCGAGATTGCTCAATGACACCGCCCTAGCTCGCCGAGCGCGGGATGCAGGCATGGCCGGTTTGCTGATCAAAAGCCATACGACTTTGACGGCCGACCGAGCCGTTATCGCGCAGCAAGTTGTTCAAGGCATTCGGATTTGGGGAGGGTTGGTTCTCAACTATCGCGTGGGAGGCTTTAATTCCGTCTCAGTAGAGGTCGCCCTTCAATACCGCGCCGCAGAAATTTGGAGGCCTACTATTGACGCCGAAAACCATCGCAGAAACGTAGCCGGAGGCGGCGAAGGCTTGGCTCCGCAATCTAAGGAATTTCCTGATCGACTAAGTGATATCTTGAACCTCATTGCTAAACACGACGTCATTCTCGGCACTGGTCACCTGAGCGTTGAAGAAACCTCGACACTGGCGCGACTTGCTCGCCAGCACGGAGTCAAGAAAATTTTCATTACCATGTTCGAGCGTACCTGGGTTTTTACGACGCCAGCATTGGGTTCTGCAATTACGCCAGACCGTTTGATACGCGACATCAAGGAAGTGGGTTTTGAGAGCACTGTCCTGGCCACTGATATGGGAAAGTGGGCAATCCGCCTCCTTGCGAAGGATTTCGGGCATTTGCGACCGCGTGTTTGGATGCCGGTTTCCATGAATCACAGATCCAGTTAATGGCGGCTGAAAATATTGCAGCGTGGCTGAAGGAGTAAGGCTTTTCCGCTCTGCGGCCTGTCCATAGGATAAATTTTCACTTAGCAATGTGAGGTGTATGAAATATGGATCCAAGGGCGAAGGTCAAAATTGGGACAACCGACCTGGAAGTGACGCGCTTAGGGATGGGCGGAGTCCCCTTGGGAGGACTTTACCGGGATATGACCGAGGATTCGGCGAATGCCACGGTTCAACGCGCCCTCAAAGTAGGAATCAATTTCTTTGATACGGCTCCTATTTACGGCAGTGGCAAGAGCGAGCTCCGACTCGGCCGGATGTTATCCGAAGTCAAGCGCAACTCGTTTGTGGTCGCCACCAAGGTCGGGTATGCGCTCGTACCCCAGGGCCTTCACGATCCAGCGATAGACTTTCCGTTTGACAATCCACCTCCTCTGGGGCCAGTTTTTGATTTCGGATACGACGCGGCAATGCGGTCTCTTGAGCAAAGCCAGAGGCGGCTCAACCTTCAGAGCATCGACATCGTGCATATTCATGACCCCGATGACCATTATGAACAAGCGATGAAGGGCGCCTATCCAGCGCTTCACCGATTGCGAAGCGAGGGTGTAATTCGAGCCATTGGGGCAGGCATGAACCAAGCCGAGATGCTTGTGCGGCTGGCACAGGAGGGAGACTTTGATTGTTTTCTCCTCGCCGGCCGGTACACTCTAATCGATCACACAGCGTTGCCTGAACTTCTGCCCCTATGCCTTAAGAAGCGGATCAGCATTATTCTCGGTGGGCCATTTAACAGCGGAATTCTTGCCACGGGATCCAGACGCGGTGCAACTTTCAACTATGTTGAGGCACCGTCGGAAGTCATGGAAAAAGTCCAAAAGATTGAAGACGTATGTGAAAGGCACGCAGTGCCTCTCAAAGCAGCGGCATTGCAATTTCCACTCGCGCACCCAGCGGTATCAGCCGTAATCCCAGGTGTCCGCTCCGTTAATGAGGTGGAGGAAAACTTTAGGCTGTTAGGGCACCGGATTCCAAGAGATTTTTGGACAGAACTTCGTGAAGAAAATCTGCTCCCTCAGGACGCTCCGACTCCAGATAACGCGGAGGATTTTTAATTAGGTCAGCGGCCGCGCCGATGAGAGGTTGAGACCGTCTCGTGATGTTGGAGAGCAGGAGGGTCAAGCGGGCTTTTGCTTTGACTGGGAACGGCGGATACCAGCGCCGAAAGACCTCTTCGAGTTCGTTATTCAGCACCTTGATCCAGGTTTGCAAAAGGAGGTCCGCGCGACGCTTTTCTTACCCCCGATGGCTACATCTGGATTGGAGCCCAGAGCGGATTGTATCGATCCGACGGGGTAAGCTTTCTTGCGCGGAACCCGCCACCCGGTCAATAGGATCCATCGGGCATCGCCAGCATTAATTCGCTCTATGCGGCCAAGGATGGAAGCCTCTGGATCGGCGCGGAGACTCGCACACTGGGCAAACGGAAAGTTCAGCAGCATATCTCTCAATGCGAAATTGGAAGCGATCGCGGCAGACCGTGACGGCGCGATATGGATCACACGTTTGCACATGGACATTGCGAGGAAGATCTGGGCGCCATTGCTGGAGGCCGCGGCTGAAATTCAGGCGCCTGCTGGGATAAAAACAAACTCGTGACGTTCGCCACACGAAGAAGGAGATCCTAATTGTCGGAGATACAAATAAAGTCGTGGCGCGGCTTTCGCTGCCGACGAGCGATTAACACTAGGTAGGATATTCAGCGCCAATCCATCCCCGTGAGCACGTGATCCGATAACAGTAGATTATAATGGACATTCCGAAAGCGTCACAAATCGGCCCGGATCTAAATCGGAATACTGCCGACCCACAGCTTAGGGCAGGCGCGCTGAATTTTTCGTCAGTGCTGATGCAAGCTGTCACGCATATCGGTCCCCGCAGTTGGCATTGTGTTTTGCCTGCCATTCATCGCGTTGAATGCGGGAATAACGTCTCCCCTCGCTTACGCCATCGCCTTTGTGATTGTGCTGACTCTTGGCGTGTCTCTAACACAACTCGCTCGGGTATTCCCTTCGGCGGGCGGTTACTATACATACGTCAGCCGTTCCATTCACCCCAGAGCGGGGTTTCTCACAGGGTGGTTGTATTTTCTATACGACCCCCTGCAGCGGCAGCCAATTTAGCCTTGATGAGCCTGTTTCTCGAACGGGCACTCCGGTCTGGTGTTCACATAGAGATTCCGTGGTGGATCTCTTTCACAGTTCTTACCGTTGTGATCACCGTTCTCATTTACCGTGGTATCGTGGTGTCTATCCACGCGATGGTTGCGTTCACGCTTTCGGAGATGGCGATCGTTGTCCTCAGTGATCACTTCAAAAGCGGCCAACAGTTATCACTTCAAAACCGGCCAACCGGATTGGCCGTCCGGGACTGAGAATGTTCTACCCTGCCGCCTCCTGTGGTGGCAAGTCGGTTTTGGTGCGCC
>JBARJF010000136.1:0-17849 GCA_049800135.1 Candidatus Sulfotelmatobacter sp. | reverse complement strand
GGTACTCGTTTGTCGGGTGAAATATAGCTGAACATCCCGTCTTGCCGCTGATCGTCTCCACGCATGCTGCCACTACTAACACGTCTTCCTGTGGATTGGGAGTCGTTTTTCAGCATCCTGCTAGGGGTTGAGGTGTAGTCGTAGCTCTGGCTGATCGAGGACGTCTCGAACTGTTCGCGCTGGTCAACAAGCGCGGGTTGTGCAAAACTCAAAGAAGCCGCTTGTGGCCGGCGGTGGTTTCGCGAATGTTTACCTGCGCCGGCGATATCTCGAGAATATAGAGGTGAACTTGAAACGTCTTCTGCCTCTGCTGCTTCTGCTCCCTGCCTTCGGGGCATGTCTGCACGCCGCTTCGACCCCGGAGCAGATGAATGTAGTGCGAGCCACGCTGCCCAACGGCATGGGCGTCGTTATTATCCACAACTCCTTAGCCCCTGTGGTTACAGTCGAAATGAATTTCCTGGTCGGAGGCGATGAGACTCCGCCGGGGTTTCCGGGCATGGCGCACGCGCAGGAGCACATGGCTTTTCGCGGATGCACCGGGATGAGCGCCGATCAGACGGCTGCCATTTACGCGCAGCTGGGAGGCCAGGACAACGCCGATACGGAGCAGAATATTACTCAGTATTTTGCCACGGTCCCGGCGGCTGATCTTGATGTCGCGCTGCAGGCGCAGGCCGCTTGCCTGCACGGCATTGACGACTCGCAGCAGGAGTGGTCCCAGGAGCGAGGCGCGATCGAACAGGAGGTGGCTCGCGACCTTTCCAATCCCACCTACAAATTCATTAATCGCCTGAACGAAGACATGTTCGCAGGCACTCCCTATGCCCACGATCCGCTGGGCACGAAGAGTTCCTTCGATGCCACGACGGGGGAAATGCTCAAGGATTTCTATAGAAAGTGGTACAGCCCGAGCAATGCGATTCTGGTGATCGTGGGCAACGTGGACCCAGCCTCAACGGTGACGAAAGTCAAACAATGGTTCGGCGATCTTCACAGTCACCCGCTGCCTGCGCGGCCAACCGTAGATCTTAAACCTGTGAAATCGGAAACCTTCACACTCGACAGCAATCTTCCCTATGTCTTGGGTTTCATCGCCTATCGCCTTCCCGGAACAAGCTCTCCGGACTACGCGGCAGCAGAAATTCTGGCGGACGTGCTGGCCAGCCAGCGCGCCGATCTCTACGCAATGGTGCCTGCAGGCAAGGCACTGGCTGCGGAATTCGGTTTGGCGGAGACCTACCCTAAGGCCAGCGTCGGCTACGGACTTGTGGCTTTGCCCTCCGGTATAGACGCCTCGAGCGCGATTCACGAAATGCGGCAGATTCTGGCGAACTACGCCGAAAAAGGTGTCCCGGAAGATCTGGTGGCGGCGGCCAAACGCAGTGAAGTAGCCTCTGCGGAGTTTCAGCGCAATTCCATCCCGGGTCTGGCCAACGTCTGGTCCGAGGCTCTGGCAGCCGAAGGCCGCACTTCCCCCGATGAAGACATCGAAGCCATCAAACGCGTCACTCTAGCGGACGTGAACCGAGTCGCCAAACAATATCTGGTCGATCAGAACTCGATTACGGCAACTTTGAAACCGGTGCCCACAGGACAACCTGTGTCCGAAAAGGGATTTGGCGGTGGGGAGCAGGTGACGAGCGCTCCCACCAAACCGGTGCAGCTTCCCTCTTGGGCGGCCGGCGCTCTGGCCGAGCTCAAGGTTCCTGCTGACTACATCAAAGTCTCGGATACGATTCTGCCCAACGGCCTTCGCTTAATCGTCAAGACTGATCCGACAAGTCCAACCGTCTCAGTGATGGGCTCGGTGAAACACAACTCCGATCTTCAGACGCCACCCGAACAGGAAGGCGTTTCTGATCTTCTGGACGGTCTCTTCTCGTACGGAACCCAGACGCTGGATCGGCTGGCATTCCAAAAGGCGCTCGACGATATCGCTGCCAATGAAAGTGCGGGCTACACCTTCTCCGTAAATATCCTGAAGGATCACTTCTCCCGCGGCGTTGAATTGCTGGCGGATAATGAACTTCATCCCGCGCTGCCGGCGCACGCCTTCGCTGTGGTCCAGAAACAAACCGCACAGTTTGTTGCCGGCAATCTCCAGAGTCCAGGCTACCGGACATCGCGTGCGCTGGATCTGGCCCTGTTGCCCGCCGGCGACCCGGCATTGCGGCAGGTTACACCGGCTACGCTCGACAAGGTCACCTTGGAGGGAGTGAAACAATATCACGCCGCCACCATACGCCCAGACCTGACCACCATCGTGGTGATCGGCGATGTCTCGCCGGAAGAAGCCAGGAAGGTGATTGAAAAATGGTTTGGTGATTGGAGAGCGGTCGGCCCCAAGCCCAATACCATCCTGCCTCCCGTACCGTTAAACAAACCCTCGACTGTAAATGTCCCCGATCCAGAACGAGTGCAAGATTCCGTGGTTCTAGCCGAGCAATTGAACCTCAACCGTTTCGATCCCGACTACTATCCTCTGCAACTGGGCGATCACGTTTTAGGAGGAGGTTTCTACGCCACGCGGCTTTATCACGATCTGCGGCAGGTTGCCGGTTACGTCTACACCGTAAACGTCAGTCTGGATGCATCGAAGACCAGGGCCAGCTATTCTGTCGCCTATGGCTGCGATCCTGAAAATGTTCTGAAAGCGAGAGTCTTGATTCAGCGCGACCTTGAGCAGATGCGCACTCAAGACGTTTCCGCGGAAGAATTGCACCAGGCTAAAGCCTTGCTTCTGCGCCAGATCCCGCTGAGTGAGTCGAGTGAGGATGCCGTCGCCGGAGGACTTCTCGCACGGGCTGAGATTGGGCTTCCTCTGGACGAACCGATACGCGCGGCAAAGAAATATTTCGAACTCAACGCCGACGAAGTAAAGGCCGCATTTTCCCGGCACATACGTACCGGCGACTTTGTTCAGGTCGTACGCGGACCCGCACCGCATTAGGTCACGCATGCCATTGATCATTGGAATTGTCTATTGCTGGCGGATTGCGACTGTGCGAGAACGCTCGCGAAGAGCAGAGAATGTCTGATTCTTGATGAAAGCGCATTTATGTTCGATCCACGCGGGAGGGGACCTTCAGTCCTCTCCAAAGAGCGGGACAGAGCTGATTGAAGCCGGTTTTCCAAAGAGATCCCGCAAGACGGGATAAATCTTGCGATATACAAGATAGTTTTGCTGCATCACCAGGGATGCGGCAGGATCGGGCGCCATCCGTTGCGCCACGCGCACCACAGCTTCACAAGCGGCGTCGACCGAAGACCAGATTTTGGCGCCCACGCCGGCCAGGATGGCCGCGCCGTAGGCGGCTCCTTCCTCGGCTTCTACGATCTCGACCTCTTGCTGATAGACATCGGCCTGAATCTGGCGCCACAGCGGCGAGCGGGCCCCTCCTCCGCCCAGCCGAATTCGTTCAACGGGAAGGCCCAATTCGTCGAATATAGAAAGTGAATCCTTTAAACTGAACGCCACTCCTTCGAGAATGGCCCGTGTGACATGGGCGCGGGTATGCGATGCCGTCAGCCCCAACAGCGCGCCACGCGCATGGAGATCGAGGTGTGGCGTGCGCTCTCCCATCAGGTAAGGCAGCCAATACAGGCCTTCGGCGCCAGGCGGCACTGCGTTTGCTTCGTTCGTCAGATGAGTGTAGCGGCTGGAATCGCCTTGCAAGTCCTTGGCGAACTGGTTGGCAAACCACTGCAGAGAAAGTCCCGCCGCCTGCGTCACTCCCATGACATGCCATCTGCCGGGAACGGCATGACAAAAAGTGTGAATCCTTCCCTGTAAATCAACCGCGGGATGCTCCGTGGCCGCAAAAACCACCCCGGAGGTTCCGATCGTTGCGCTGACCGCGCCCGGCTGAACAATGCCCATGCCCACTGCACCCGCAGATTGATCGCCCGCCCCCGCCACGACGGGAGTGCCCGCCTTCAACTCAGTAGCCTGGGCCCCTTCCGCAGAAATCTGCCCGCAGACGTCTGGGGATTCGTATAGAGCGGGCAGATTTGCTCCCGGGATGCCGGCACGGCTCAGAATTTCAGACGACCAGCGGCGTTGAGCAACATCCAGCAGAAGTGTGCCCGAAGCATCGGCCACATCCGTGGCGCGCTCGCCCGTGAGCCGGAATCGGACGTAGTCCTTGGGCAGCAACAGGTGCCGGAATCGTTTCCAATGTTGTCCTTCTTGCTCACGAACCCAAAGCAGCTTGGTCAGTGTGAAATTGGTAAGCGGGGGATTGCAGGTCGCCCGGATCAGCTGGTCTATGCCGATCGAATCGGCCAACTCATGCACCTGCCGGCCGGTTCGCTGATCGCACCAAATGATGGCGGGGCGAATAACCTGATCATCTGCATCCAGCAGAACCGCCCCGTGCATCTGTCCCGAGAGACCGACGCATGCGATCTCCTCTGCTCTGACACCGGCTTGCTTTACAGCCCTGCGCACTGCCACGCCACACGCGGCCCACCAGTCGTGTGGATTCTGCTCGGCCCATCCCGGTTGAGGACTTGCGAATGGTTGGTGCGCACTCGCGGCCGACGCCATAACCTTGCCCGAGTCATCAACCACAACTGCACGAGTACCACCAGTTCCGATATCAATTCCGAGAACTTTGATACCGCTGCCTCCCCAGAGAGTGGATATTAAGACGACAGCTTAAACGTTGTGCAGAATAGAAATGAATAACAGCGACGGCACACCCGCATTGAACAAAGACTTCCCTTCTGGTACAAATCCTCCGGTTCAGAGATCATCGTCAGGTGCGAGGCTATCCCCAGCCGGGCTGCTCATCAAGGCTGATGCCGTCTTGGCTACCACCTCGTGGGTCAGGAAAGAATTCGCAGGATGGATTCGGCCCAGGCGCGCGTCGCGCATTAAGCGCTCGTATCCCGCCGACCGGAAGATCTCGAACCCACCGGCAACATCTAATCCCATGCCCACCACTCGCCATGACCCTTCCACCGCGCGATACTTGGCAGCAAAGATTTTTGCTGGCCACTGCGCGCCATGGTCTACTCCATATCACAGGTAAGAACTTCGGGATCAAAATGGCGACGGGAGCTAAACCATTGAGGATTTGGTGGACCTGGTCGGGATCGAACCGACGACCTCTTCCATGCCATGGAAGCGCGCTCCCAGCTGCGCCACAGGCCCAAAATCGACAACCCCGACAAGTCGGGATCGAGAGAAATACTGCAATCATTCTCGCCCACATTACCGGGATAGTCAACGAGCTGATTCTTCTGTTTCTTTCCACAGGCATGTTCTGCCATAATTGATCGTGCACCCCACCTGCACAATCTTTCAAACACAATTTGGAGCGAGGAAGAAATGCCAGCGAAGTACATCTTTGTAACGGGCGGAGTTGTGTCTTCCCTGGGCAAGGGTTTGGCTGCGGCATCCATCGGCTGCCTGCTGGAAAGCCGCGGGCTCAAGGTCAACCTGATGAAGTTTGATCCTTATCTCAACGTCGACCCGGGCACAATGTCGCCGTTTCAGCATGGCGAAGTCTTCGTAACAGACGACGGCGCCGAAACCGATCTCGACCTCGGCCACTACGAACGCTTCACCCACGCCAAACTTTCTCGCGATAACAACTGGACCACTGGCCGCCTATACGAACAGATCATTGCCAAGGAGCGGCGCGGCGATTATCTCGGAAAGACTGTGCAGGTCATTCCCCACGTGACCAATGAAATCAAGGCGGCCATGAAGAAAGTGGCCCAGGACGTGGATGTGGCGATCGTGGAAATTGGTGGTACCGTCGGCGACATCGAGTCGCTGCCGTTCATGGAGGCCATCCGCCAGATGCGCCAGGAACTTGGCCGCGAGGACACGCTGTTCGTCCACGTCACCCTGGTTCCCTTCATTGCCGCTGCGCAAGAGCTGAAGACCAAGCCCACGCAGCACTCGGTGAAGGAACTGCTCAGCATCGGAATTCAACCCGACATTCTGCTGTGCCGTACCGACCGCTTCCTGGCGAAAGAGCTGAAGTCGAAGATCGCACTCTTCTGCAATGTACAGGAAGAGGCCGTGATCACGGCCAAGGACGTCGCGTCAGTGTATGAGGTGCCTCTCGTATTCGCCAACGAAGGTGTAGACACGCTGATCCTCAAGTATTTGCGCATGCAAGCCCAAGCCCCTGATCTCTCGAAGTGGGAAGATATTGTGCATCGCGTGTACAACCCGAAAGCCACGGTCACGATCGGAATCGTCGGCAAATACGTTGAATACGAAGATTCCTACAAATCGTTGAAGGAAGCGCTGGTGCACGGTGCGCTGGCGAACAATCTGAAACTTCAGTTGAACTGGATTGAGGCCGAGGGGCTGGAAAGCGGCGACCAGAGCGACAGCGGCAGCAATGACGCGCAACTCGAAGGTTACGATGGGATACTGGTTCCGGGCGGTTTCGGCAAGCGTGGCATCGAAGGCATGCTGATCGCAATTCGCTATGCCCGCGAAAACAAGGTTCCCTACTTCGGAATTTGCCTGGGGATGCAAACCGCCTGTGTCGAGTTTGCCCGCAATGTGGTTGGACTGGCGGAGGCGAATTCGAGTGAGTTCGATCCCGCAACGCCGCATCGCGTGATCTACAAGTTGCGCGAACTGCGCGGCGTGGAGGAACTTGGCGGCACCATGCGTCTGGGAGCGTGGACCTGCAAGATTGAGCCCAATACGCTGGCCCACAAGATCTACGGCAAACTGGAGATCAGCGAGCGCCACCGCCATCGCTACGAATTCAACCGCGAATACGAAGAGCCGATGGTAGCGGCAGGGCTGCGTATCTCAGGTTCGACACCCGACGGCACTTACGTCGAGATGATTGAATTGCCGGACCATCCGCATTTCATCGCCTGCCAGTTTCATCCTGAGTTCAAATCGAAGCCGCTGGAACCGCATCCGTTGTTCAGCAAGTTTATCGCGGCGGCGTACGAACATGGCTCGAAGCGACGGGCACAGGAAAAGACGGCGGCGGTTGAGATGTTTCACCGTCCCGAGAAAGTGTCGCGCAGATAGAGGCGGCCTCCAGTTTCTGGTTTCGAGTCTTACTCGCTGCTGATCCAGGACTGGAAACTTGAAACTTGAAACCGAATTTCCAAGTCGGCGACATCCACATCGGCTCGGGGAATCTCTTCCTCATTGCCGGCCCGTGCGTGATCGAGAACGAAGAGCATGCCATTCGCATGGCTGAGATCATCAAAGGCGTGACGCGGGCGCTCGGTTTTCCGTTGATCTTCAAAGCCAGCTACGACAAAGCCAACCGCACTTCGATTCGCAGCTTTCGCGGGCCTGGACTCAAGGAAGGTCTGCGCATTCTGAAGAAAATCAAAGATGAGATTCAAGTTCCGGTGCTTACCGATGTGCACGAAGTTGCGGACGTGGCCAAGGCCGCGGAAGTTGTCGATGTGCTACAAATTCCCGCATTTCTATGCCGCCAAACTGACCTCGTGGTCGCGGCCGCTCTTAGCGGTCGCGCCATCAATATAAAGAAAGGACAATTTGTTTCGCCCTGGGACATGCGGCACGCGGTGGAAAAGTGCCGCGAGGCGGGCAACACACAAGTCTTCCTCACGGAGCGTGGCACGAGTTTCGGCTATAACAACCTGGTCGTCGATATGCGCTCGCTCTCCATCATGCGCAAGTTTGCGCCCGTGGTTTTCGACGCGACCCATTCCGTCCAACTGCCTTCGGCACAAGCCGAAGATGGCGGCGCCGCGGTCAGCGGCGGTCAACCAGAGTTCATCCCGGTACTGGCGCGGGCTGCGGTCGCTGCCGGGGTCGACGGCATTTTCCTGGAAGTGCATGACAATCCAAAGGAGGCAAAGTCGGACGGAGCCAACGCGCTGGAATCCACCAAGCTTCGCGAAGTGTTGAAGGAATTGCTGGCGGTGAGAAAAGCGCTGGATGTGGCCCGGGCCACGTCGTAAAGGTCCATGTCGAATTTGTGGTGTGGGCAATGCAGCCCGCAAAAGCTTACCACGAGCACGACTGTAATATTGGGTGCCGGACCTTTCGTCGATCACAAGATTCGATTTGCTGCAGGCCTTTCGCGGGCAGGAGTGCCCGAGCCATACGTTTTGTGCTTCGTGGTAAATTTGAATCTTAGCATGAAGCAAATTGCCAGCTGGGCTTTGGGCGTCGCGGTGATGCGCGGCGCAAGCTATGCCGATGCCCGCATCGTCAGCCAGAGAAGCCGTGCGCTCACCACGAAGAACGGCAAGGTCGGCAGCGCGTCGGACGCCGAGTCTGTTGGGATCAGCGTGCGCGTGATTGCCGAAGGGGCGTGGGGATTCGCTGCTTCTGAGGACTTGTCCCGCTCCGGAGTTGAAGCCACCGCAGCCCGCGCAGTCGAAATCGCACGTGCGTCGGCACGAGTAAAAAAGCACGATGTCCGCCTTGCTCCGGAAAAACCCGTAACCGCCGAGTGGACCACGCCCCACGTAATCGATCCATTCTCGATCTCGGTCGAACAAAACATTGCCTTGCTGCTCAACGTCGATTCCGAACTGCGGGCGGTTGCAGGCATTACCCTGGCCGAAAGCAATCTGAACTTTAATCGCGAGGAACAATGGTTTGTCTCGTCGGAGGGATCCGACATTCATCAGACCAAATATTCCGCGGGTGCGGGGTACACTGCGTACGCGTTCGCGGGAAACGAGATCCAGAAACGATCCTATCCTAATTCTTTTGGCGGGCAGTGGCAAAACAAAGGCTATGAACTGATCGAAGAGTTGAAGCTGGTGCAGAACGCGCGCCGCATCGCGGAAGAAGCGGTCGCTCTGCATCATGCGGAACAATGCCCGGAAGGCACCTTCGACATTATTCTCGACAGTTCTCAGCTTGGGTTGCAGATCCACGAATCCATCGGGCATCCCATCGAACTCGATCGCGTGCTGGGGATGGAGGCGAACTTCGCTGGTACGTCATTTCTCACGCTCGACAAGCTGCGCTCACTGCGTTACGGCAGCGAGATGGTGAATGTGGTCGCAGACGCCCGCCAGGAGCACGGGCCCGGCCTCGGAACTTTTGGTTTCGACGACGAGGGCGTAGCCGCGCAGTGCACCCCAATCATCACCGACGGATTATTCACCGGGTACCTCAGCTCGCGCGAGACCGCGCACACCATCGGCGAGAACCGCTCCGGCGGAACGTCGCGCGCCGAAGGCTGGAACCGTTTGCCCATGATTCGCATGACCAACATCAGCCTGCTGCCGGGCGAGAAGCCGCTGAGCCTGGAGCAATTGGTTGCTTCCACCGATCACGGCATTCTGATGCAGACTAATCGCTCCTGGTCGATTGACGATCGCCGATATAACTTTCAATTCGGCTGCGAGATTGGCTGGGAGATCAAGCACGGCAAGCGCCTGCGCATGGTGAAGAACCCGTCTTACTCGGGCATCACGACTGATTTCTGGAATTCGCTGGATGCAATCTGCTCCCGCGAGGAGTGGACGCTCTGGGGCACGCCGAATTGCGGCAAAGGCCAGCCCCAACAGGTGATGGGCACGGGCCACGGCGCGGCGCCGTCGAGGTTTCGCGGGATCAAGGTGGGAAGCGCGTATCGCAGCATGTGACATTCCGTCACTCGCGAAGGAAGAAGAATGTTGACCGCGTTGCTTCAAAAAATGGGCGCCGATCACTTCGCCGCCAAGTGCTGATTGCCAATTGCTGAGTGCCGAATGCTGACCAGGGAACAAGCAGGCGACATCTTCGATAGCATCAAGAAGCTCTCGGCGGCCGACGAGGTCGAAGTTCTTTTCTCGGGCGGTCGGTTTGCGCTTACGCGATTCGCCAATAACACGATTCATCAGAATGTTGAAGAAGAAAACCACATCGTCTCCGTGCGCACCGTCTTTGGCGGACGGACGGCTCGCGCTACCACCAACAAGTTTGACGACGAAAGCTTGCGACGTGTGGTTGAATCTTCGGAGGCTTTGGCTAAAGTGCAGCATCCCGACCCGGATTTATTGCCTATGCCGGATACGCGTGAAGCCGCCGGCAGCGCGGACGAGGGCATCCGCGCCACAGTTCCGCCCCGCCACTTCAGCGACACCGCGGCCATCACGCCGGAACTCCGCGCTGACGGCGTGAAGAAGATCGTCGAAGTCGCGACGAAACACAAGCTAACCACTGCTGGAATTTTTTCCAGTTCCGAATCCGTCGAAGGTATTTTCAATTCGCGCGGCCTCAGCCACTGGCACATGCAAACCTTGGCGGAAGTTTCCATCACCATGCTGGGCGCCGACTCTTCCGGATGGCAAAAGGCCAACTCGCCCAACGTGACTGATCTCGATCCGCTAAGCCTGGCCTGGACTGCCGCGAAGAAGGTGCTCGACTCCGCGCGTCCAGCGGCGATTCCGGCTGCGAAGTACACCGTGATTCTCGAGCCGGCCGCCGTGCTCGACATCGTCGGCTTCATGTTCTGGGATTTCTCCGGCATGGCGATTCTCGATCAGCGTTCATTCCTCAACGGCCGCATCGGCAGCAAACTATTCGGCGGGAATGTCACCATCTGGGACGACGTCACGCATCCTTTGCAAACCGGGCCACCCTTCGATGGCGAAGGCATGAGGCGCCTCCCCGTACCTTTGGTCGAAAACGGAGTCGTGAGGCGCGTGGTCTATGCGCGGGCCACCGCCGAAAGAATGAAAAATTCAGAACTGAGAGACCAGGTCGGACCCATCTCCGCCACCGGTCACGGGTTTCCTTTGCCAAACGAAATGGGCGAGATGCCGCTCAACATCGTCTTTGCAACCCCGCAAAATCCGCAGACTCTTGCCGAAATGATCGCCTCGACCGAGCGTGGCGTGCTGGTCACCCGGCTCTGGTACATCCGCGAAGTCGATCCTTACGAAAAAATCGTCACCGGCATGACCCGCGATGGCACCTTCTTGGTGGAAAACGGTCGAGTTCGCCAAGGAGTTCGTAACTTCCGCTTCAACGAAAGCCTCATCCACATGCTCTCGAACGTCGAGGCTATGAGCGTACCCCTGCGCTCCTGCGGCGAAGAGTCGTTCGACATGGTCGTGCCGGCAATGAAGGTCCGCGATTTTAACTTTACGGACGTGACCAAGTTCTAGAAAGTGCTGGGCATGCAGCATGCTTTTGAGGCTGGCGCGGAACCAAATGCCGTGCTTCCAGTTGCCCCAGATTCCCTTCCCGGGTGCCTCGTGTCGCCTGTCGTGAATTCTCTCTAATTAGCTCATCTGCAAGCAGTTAGCACCCTTCCGTTCCATGACTTCGGTAACTTTGCATGCCTGGTTCCTGGGTGTAGGCTGCCCATAAGTTCCGCAGAAATCGGATGCGCCCAGCGTGGCACGCGCACTGGGAAGGAAGGTTCGTCGAAAACGGTGACTGGCGAAGCAACAGCAGAGCAAATAGCCGTGGAGTCGCAAGCGCAAACTGCGATCAAGCACTATGCCCAGATGCAGAGTGCTCCGCGATTTCCCTTGCATTTGCCTGTGGAGTTGAAGTCGCAGAGCGGAGCCTGTTCCGCGGAGACGCAAAACATCTCCGCCAACGGCGTGCTCTTCGCGATGGATCGCGATGTTCCCGTTGGCTCGGTAGTCGACTTTACGATTCTGCTGCCCGGATCTGTCGTGGGTTCCCGTTGTGATGTGCAGATTGACTGCCATGGGCGCGTGGTTCGCAGCTTTGAAGACCAGGGCCGTCGCGGTGTTGGCGTGGTGATCGATGAGTACCATTTCGAACGAGCATAGAGTGCAAGGAAACTGATGGCGAGCACTTCGATCAGCGTGGGAGAAAATCACGGACTTCACGAGAACGGCGGCCGGCTGATTCGCGTGATCCTGGCCGATACTCAGGCCATCTTCCGCGCCGGCCTGCGCAAGATTTTCGCGCTCGAAGACGATATCCGCGTAGTCGGCCAGGCTGAGACGCTGCCCCAGACGCAATCGGCAGTCACCAAGTTCTCCGCCGATATCCTGATCATTGAGTCGGCGCTGGCGCCCAATCCGGTCGAAGTGGTAACCGAACTCCTGCGCCAGGCGCCGGAATTGAAGATTGTTGTGGTCACGCCCGTATCGGACGAACAACTCACGCTTGATCTGTTCCGGCGTGGAGCCCACGGCATCCTCTCGCGCGAAGTGGAACCGGAGGTGCTGGTCGATTGCCTCCGCAAAGTCGCGGCCGGCGAGCCCTGGCTCGAGAGCCAGGCCATTCACTGGGTTATGCAAGCCTACCGCGGCCACAACCTCCGCCCTTCCGGAGCGCGCCCGAAAGTCCAACTCACACCCAAGGAAACGCTGATCGTCTCCTGCGTCACCCAGGGCATGAAGAACAAAGAAATCGCGGTGCGGGTTGGCACGACCGAGCAGGTGGTAAAGAATTATCTGCGCAAAGTGTATGACAAGCTGGGCGTCGCGGATCGCCTTGAACTGGCTCTTTACTGCCTGAGCCATCACGTCGTCGATGGGGTCAAGCCGCCACCGGTCCCCCCCGCCGCTCCTGAGAGCAGCGATGCAGTCAATGCCGCCGCCGCCGCGGCGGGCGCCGCCAGTTCCAGCGCGTCGGCTGGTCGCTCAAACTCAGACTCACCCCACGCAACCCCGCCGCAAAAAGCCTTCTAAGGTTCTTCAAGTTTTGTCTGCTTTCGATCCCGCCAGTTCGACTAGCCGCGTCCCTCGCGCGCCTTGTTTGCCAGCGCCGGCAATTTGCGCTCGCGACCTACTGACCATAGAATGAAACATGCAGCCCAGTTGGCATGAATTCCGATCCGACTCGGCACCTGCGATGGCTTCCGGAAAACTGTCGTCCTTCCCAGGATTACGCCGGAGAGATGGCCGAGTGGCTGAAGGCGCACGCTTGGAAAGCGTGTTTACTCGAAAGGGTAACGTGGGTTCGAATCCCACTCTCTCCGCCATTACCTTTGTTATCTGGCACTTGCGAGTCGGCGATACCTACACTGATACCAGAATCAGGAAGGATCGCCGAATGGCCAATCGCGAAGTCAATCTTACCAAAAGGGTCCAAACACCGCGCGGGTGGCGGTATTGCCGCGTTCTGTTGTCCGCCAACGGGCGGGTGAGGCCCGATGTCGTGGTGGTGAACGACGAGGAAGAACGGCACAGCGAGGGCGCTTATTACCTGGAATGGCGGGAAGGCGCAAAACGGGTGCGCCTGTCGGTGGGCAAGGATGCCGCCGACGCCAGCGCGCGACGACTGCGGAAAGAAGCTGAACTGAACGCCGTCAACAACGGCGTCGCTGTCGTGCCTGAGAACGGCAAGAGCGGGCCGCGCTCAGTGGGGACAGCGGTCGCGGAGTTCCTGGACGAGACGAAACTCACCAAGAAACCGAAGACGCTAGCCGCCTACACGACTGCGCTGAACTATTTCACCGAATCCTGTCCCAAGCTCTACCTGGCAGACATCGAGCGCGGAGACTTGCTAAAGTTCTGCGCCTTCCTGCGGGATCAGAGGGAACAGGCACCGCGGAGCGTCTACAACAAATTTGAAAACGTGATGACGTTTCTGAAAGCAAATGGGATTCGTGGTCTGGTGGGCAAAAACGACCGGCCGCGCTACACCGACGAAGAGCCTGAAATCTACGAACAGGAGGACCTCGCAGCGCTGTTTGCTGCGTGTGAGGCGGAAGAGCGGCTGTGGTATGAGTTCTTCCTAATGACGGGCATGAGAGAGCAGGAAGTCATGTACACGTACTGGCCGGATATCAACTTGGCCCATGCGACCGTGCGGGTCAGCCACAAACCAGACCGGAGATGGACTCCGAAGGCATACAAAGAGCGCGAGATTCCAATTCCCGCGAAGCTGGTAAAGAAGCTGAAGGGGTGGAAGGCCAAAGCGGATAAAGGGTGCAGTCTGGTCTTTCCCACCGCCGGATGCAACCCCAAGCTCGACTTTCTTGATTGCCTGAAGGCCGTGGCCGACCGTGCCAAGCTGAGTAAGGAAAACTTCTGGCTGCACAAGTTCCGTGCAACGTTTGCCACTCGGTGTCTGTGGGCGGGCGTCGATCTGCGTACCGTTCAGCAGTGGCTGGGTCACTCCGATATGGAATCCACGATGCGCTACTTGAAGCCTTCGCGGAGCCAGCAAGTACGCCAGAAGGTGAACAAGATCTTCGCCTAGGGTCACTGCGAGCGTAGCCAGTGGGCCACGGCGGTGGGATCAAATCGAACACAAGTTCCCACCCGGAACGAGGGAATGCGTCCGGCGGCGGCTTGTTTGAAGATCGTGACCTTGGAAACCGACAGCAGCTTCGCTAGCTCCTCGGCGGTTAAGGCGCGACCGATCTTCTCGATTTGGTCTGCGATGGACATTCAGCTAGCCAGCTCTCCTATCGCAACCACGCCCTGGCAATCCTTCTCAGGGCAACGGTAGCCTGATAGTTTGCTGTTGAACCAATTCTTTCCCAGCAATTCGGGACTGGCCCAAAACGACTTTTTGCACTCGGGGCAGTTCAGCCGGTAGCGTTGCTCCAGTTGGCCGATTCGGGTCAACACGTCGGCTTTCAGTCCTTGCTCTACCAACCTTCGAAAAGCCTCGATTCCGGCCCGCTCGCGGACAAACAACTGCACACCGCAAGGCGAACAGATGACGTATGGCTTGTTTCGCTTGCTGGTCCGGACATCGAGCGGCATCAGGCAGACGGGGCAGGGAAACCACTGGGTGTTTTTGGGAATGATGTTCATATATGTCCTTATTAATAGTGGCACACAGCATTCTATCTGGCAACCGGTATATCAGTTAAGTTATAGTAGTATTGTTACTTACATACTATTCCCCAATGAGTTGCTCCATAAATATAGTGGATTGTTTGCTACTATATTCGTATAATGTGAGGCTGGGAACAGGCGAGAAGATCCCCATAAATGCCCAGGAAGGAAGAATCTACATGGCGCAAAAAAAATCTTCTGAGCAACCCAAGGAAAAGAGACAAAGAGGGAGGCCCCCGAACATAGATCGTTCCTTTGTGCTTGGGCAAGCCGACCACTACCGCGTCGTGTTGCTCCAGTTCTGGCCGAAACTGGGTCCGCGACTATTGGCCGCGCAATCTCCCGAAGAGATTGTCACCGCCGTCCGGGAAGACGCCTCGGGCATCACTGCGAGTGTTGTTCCTCTCTCGGAGCTGATCCTGAAGATCCTGCGTGATCCGAAATTCCCCCGTGCCAGGTCCGTCTCACAGATTCATTTCCTGGCTGACTCTCTGGGAGGGCAAGGCCTAGTGACGCCCCGCCGCTCCCGAGAAATCTGTGCTGAAGACAGAAGCAAAGTGCGGCACGTCATTGTTCGGCGCGAGTATTACATCGAGTGCTCTTGCGGCTACCAGGGACCAGCGCGCAACGGAGCTTGCCGAAACTGTGGCACCGGCGAGTTGTCCTGGGATTTACGCGTGAAAGAAGACGACTGATTCAACCCTAAATGCAACAGGACGCTGAAAAAGCGTGCGAAACCCTTGAGAAATCCCAACCGGTAGGGCGGCTCGTTACGTACATACGTAACGTTAGAGCCTCGGGCTCCCGTCACTCATTGCCAGTCAGACGGCGGTTCACGGAGTTTCGGCGAAAGTATTCCATCCGCGCTCTGCCTCTTTCGGTTAGCCGGTATGCCAATTGCCCTCTTTTAGACGAATAGCGGTCAAGCAAACCCTGACCTCGGAGTCGTTTGAGATAGCTGTAGAAGGAACGGCGATCTGGGACCGGTGGCCTAAGCTTGTTTAGAACCTCATCGGGCCTAAGAAAACGTCCGCTTTGTGCAAAGATCATCAAAACCTGCAATTTTGTCATTTCGGGAGATTGAGCCCTCAATTAAGTTCGGATATGGGGGTATTACTACAGTCGGCATATGCTAGTGTATGATAACTCAAGTTGAACAACTTTTAAGTCTGTCCTTAAATCTTCAATTGATTGGCCAATTTCGGCAGTAAACCTTATTGCTTACGAAGCCGAAGAAAAGGAAGAAGGAGAATGAAGACTGAAAGCAATCCTGATCCCGTCGCACCTTCGGCCGCTGTATCCGTCAGCGCCCCGATCTCAGACGGTACGTTTATACCGCCAGCTTCCAACGCGGGGCCGAGTCCCATGCTTGGATCGAGGAGAATTCCTGCTCCTACTTGCGCCAATTCGGTCCCACTTGCCGAATTCCCAAACAGCGTTTGACCTGTAGCCAGCAGTCCGAAAATCGCGTTTCCGCCTACGACGTTAACACCCGCGCGCGCCCAAAGATCCTTCCGGTTAAACTTCCGAGGTTGTCCCTACCTTCTTAACTTATGCTGAATCTCGATTGATGTTTTCGTTGCAGCGCAATTTTGTTCTGTCTCTCGCGCTATTTACCAGTCCTTATACTTCGTGCCGTCCAGAGCCGTGCCTTGCGACTTGGTGTAGACATCGAAGACGTTCTGCCCGCCCCAGGAGTCGGAATCTGGATCATCCTGCAACGAACGCAGCCCCCAGTCCGTGGTGCCGGTCATGGGATCGATGTGGATCCTGCGCAGGAAGCGGACTTTCTTACCCCGGACATCTACGCCTTTCGCCAGCGTTTCGAGATCGGGGGGATAGCCTTGGCTGTCCACTTGGATCTGGAATCCACCCCGGTCGGCCAGGTCTTTGTAGCGGTCGATGGCGTCGCGCATCTCCCATAGGTCGATTCGCAACTGGTGCTCCTTCTCCCGAGTGATGGTCAGGCGCGCCAGCGGCACCGCCATCGTCGAGAGGATCAATAGGATGGCGGTGGCGATGATTAACTCAAGCAGCGTGAAGCCCCGTTTGGCAGTCGCGCTCTGCTTGCGATGGTAGATGGAGGCCCTCATCAAGCTCTTCCGAGTCGTCCTCGATTCTATTTTTATCCGTGTCATTCTGCCAGCCCTACTTTCAAAAGATGTGCGATGCGCTCAAAACAGCTTTCGACCTAAAAGTGTGCGGTCCGTTGTTCCACAAATGAAGAGACTGAGCACGGCAAGATTCTTCTTGAGGCGGCCAAACTGAGTGCCTGAGATGATACGATCTCACTTTTAACTTTTCGTTTGACATCCACCTGCCGCGCGTATAAGTTCATTCGCAATCGGCGGGCAGGATTCCTAGGTGGGATTGACGGCTTTTTCAATAATCGTCATCAGTATCCTACTCGCTGCTTCCCCTGAAGTGTGAACGGATCGCGCCGTGCAAAGTGTTGGCGGCGTATGAGTGCGGACAAAAGTAGTCGCATGGATAAACTGGCCCATGCGCTTTCGCAGTCTTCTGTTCATTTCGTCAGGAGGAAGATTGAATGGCTCATTTCTCGGCAAAGTTGTCCTTGGCTGTTCTGATCCCGGCGCTGTTTCTGCCGTCCGCTTTGGGCCAGACACTAAATTTCTCGACCAACATCACTTACAATCCGCAGCTACCCATTCCTGGCGTTGGGCACGATTACATCCACATGGTCAATGAGACCGTGAATCCGGCTGACGGAAACGTGAGCGTGGATATTAACATTCCCCTGCCTGCAGGTCGGGGCCTGAGCGTACCGTTCTCGATCGTTTACAGCTCAAGCAATTTTGGCGTCATGCAGCGAACCCAACCCAACCCCTACGGAAGCGCTTCCAACGGAAGTGGAAATTGGAGCTTCCTTTCGAGTGCAGGGTGGAGCTACACGCTTCCCATGCTCAGCTACGTCATGGCCTACCGACATCCATGTAAGTCTTTGTCAAGGGGAAACGCAGTCCTCCTGACGCGCGCTTCGGAGGAGCGCGCACATCCGCATTCGCCAGCATCCGCAGCCCGCAACTGTGCCTCTCGGCGGTGGTTCCTGCCTTCGCAGAACCGGACATCCATTCGCTGTCTCGGGCCCCTGGGGGCCGTCACAGAAGATTGAGTCTGTGTTCTCTGCC
>JBARJF010000135.1:0-18813 GCA_049800135.1 Candidatus Sulfotelmatobacter sp. | reverse complement strand
ACGCAGGAACCACGGCCGAGAGGCATACGTGCGAGCTACGGGATTCTAAAGCAAATAGTGCGCGCTCTCGGGAGCGCGCCTTAGGAGCACTACGTTTCTCCTTGACGAAAGACTTACATGGATGTCGATCCGCCAGAAATGCTGCAGACCCCCACTCTGCTGCACGAGCAGGATGCCTGGAGTGTGCGGGGCGATGTTTTTCAAGAACGGTTCTAGGGTCCTCCCTGGCTACGCTCAGGCCGAGACATCCTTTTCACCCCCATTTCCACCAACCATATTGCTGATGTTCGCCGGGTCGAACCTGACGTACGTACCGACACGGAAAGATGGGCTGGTGCCGCATTTTGCGCGACGAAAGAATCGTCAATCGCGAGACACTGAGCAAATCCGCAAGTTCTTCGGCAGTCATAGCGTCATGAATCGCTTTTGAACACAACCTATAGTAATCGGAGTGTCACTTTGATTGGCTGACGCGGAAGGTCGTTTAGCACGCCGCTAGCACAGACAGTGAGTTCGGTCTTGGGTTCCTTGGCGAATGCAAGACGAAAACTGTGCTAAAACTGTGCTAGCCCCCCGCGGATCTTAAGATTTTGAGAGGAAAGCGGACTTGATTCCAAAGGATTTCCTTTGTTTTCAATATGCGGGAAAGTTCGACCCCCACTCGCTTCCGCCATTTTTGGGTAGCGGGCCAATTACTGGGTTGCTGGGTTAGCCCACAACCCATCTGTGCGTCATCCCCACCATCGGCCGAAGATGGGTTAGAATGGCCGCGGTTTGCGAAGGCAAAAAGGAGATCCCGGATCGAAGTGAAATCATGAGACACCATCGCTGCGCGCTTGCCGTGTTCATTTGCTTGTGTGCGTCCCTCTCGGCTCAATCGTCGACTCAATCTGCGGCCAGCGTCGAACGGCGGGTCAATTCCCTTCTCTCGCGGATGACGATCGAAGAGAAGGTCGACTACATCGGCGGGGTCAACGATTTTTATATCCGGGCAATCCTCCGGCTAAATATTCCCGCGTTGCGCATGTCCGATGGCCCTCTGGGCGTGCACGACTACGGTCCAACCACCGCGTATCCCGCTGGGATCGACCTCGCCGCATCCTGGGACGCAGATCTCGCTCGCCGCGTTGGCATTTCGATGGGAAGAGACGCCCGCGCCCGGGGCGTGAACATCATCCTCGCTCCCGGACTGAACATCTACCGCGCTCCCATGGGTGGCCGCAACTTCGAGTATCTGGGCGAGGATCCCTTTCTCGCCTCTCGTATGGCGGTAGGAATAGTCGAGGGCATTCAGAGTCAGCAGGTGCTCGCCACCATCAAACACTTTGTCGCCAATAACCAGGAATTCGACCGCCACAATCTCAGTTCCGACGTCGACGAACGTACTCTCCGTGAGATTTATCTCCCTGCCTTCGAAGCCGCCGTGCGCGAAGCCAAAGCCGGCGCGGTCATGGACTCCTACAATCCCGTGAACGGCGTGCACTCCACGCAAAACCATCACATCAACGTCGACATCCTCAAGCACGACTGGGGATTCGACGGCATTCTCATGTCGGACTGGGACGCGACCTACGACGGCGTCGCGGCCGCCAATAATGGACTCGACCTCGAGATGCCCAGCGGCAAATTCATGAACCGGGCAACGTTGATCCCGGCGATCAAGGAAGGCAAGGTCTCGGAGGCGACCATTGACGACAAAGTCCGCCGCATTCTCCGCAAAGCTATTGAATATGGATTTTTCGACCGGCCGCAGACCGACACCAGCATTCCTCTCTACAGCCAGGAGGGCAGGCAGGTCGCGCTGCAGGAAGCACGCGAGGGCATGGTTCTACTGAAGAACGATCACAACCTGCTGCCTCTTGACAGAACTAAGTTGAAGACTCTCGCCGTAATCGGTCCCGACGCGTATCCCTCGGTTCCCGGCGGCGGCGGCAGTTCCGAGACCAAGCCTTTCAATTCCGTCAGCTTTCTGGAGGGGGTGAGTAACTATTTGGGTGGTGCGGTCAAGGTGCTCTACACGGTCGACGAACCGCCGCTCGATGCCATCTTCGACCATTCCGAATTCGTGGTCACTCCCGGCGGTGAGCGCGGCCTCAAGGGCGAATACTTCGACAACGAAGAGTTGAAAGGAACGCCCGCGATGGTTGTGGTTTCGCGGCACGTCAACTTCCAGTGGGGCGACGGCAGTTACGCCGCGGGCCATCCCGTCGATCATTTCTCCGTTCGTTGGACCGGCTATTTCATCCCCGCCAAGAGCGACGACTATAGGTTTTTCAGCTCCGCCGATGATGGCGTTCGCTTGTACATTGACGACCGGCCGGTAATCGACGACTGGCAGCGCCACCCCGAGACCGTCAATTCCTACTCCGCGCCGCTCGAAGCCGGCCACGCGTACAAAATCCGCTTTGAGTATTTCGAGGCGATTGGCACGGCCCGGGCCGGTTTCGGAGTGGCCAGCGCGAGTGAGTCCATCGGACGCGAGACCAAAGCCATTGCCGCAAAAGCCGACGCCGCAATCGTCTGCGTGGGATTTGACCCTAACACCGAAGGCGAAGGCTCGGATCGCACCTTCGCTCTTCCCGACGGTCAAGACGAACTCATCCGCCAAATCAGCAGCGTGAACAAGAACGTGATCGTTGTCCTCACCGCCGGCGGCAACGTCGATATGACGAAGTGGATCGACCGCGTCCCCGCACTGCTCCACGCCTGGTATCCGGGACAGGAAGGCGGCACCGCGCTGGCACAAATCCTTTTCGGCCAATACAGCCCATCCGGCAAACTTCCCGCCTCGTTCGAGCGCCGCTGGGAGGACAACCCGACCTACAAGAGCTATTACCCCGCTGCCGGACAATTGGCGGTGAAATATTCGGAAGGGATTTTTCTCGGCTACCGGGGCTACGACAAGTCGGGAGTGAAGCCGATGTTCCCCTTCGGTTACGGGCTCTCTTACACCACGTTCGCTTACAAGAATCTGACGGTGTCGCCGGCAGAAGGAAATCTTGCCCAGCCGGTAAAGGTTTCTTTTGACGTCACTAATACCGGGAAACGTCAAGGAGCGGAAGTCTCCGAGCTTTATGTTGGTGATTCTCACGGCAAGGTTCCGCGCCCGGTGAAAGAGTTGAAAGGTTTTGCCCGCACCGATCTCAAGCCCGGCGAAACCCGCCGCGTCACGCTCACGCTCGACCGCCGCGCATTTTCGTACTACGACGTCGACAAGAAAGACTGGGCAGCCGACCCCGGTAAGTTCAAAATCCTGATCGGCAGTTCCTCCGAAAAGATTCGGCTTCAAGGAGAGTTTGCGCTCGTGCGCTGAAGCAGCTCATACAGTTTTCGAGGCTCGGTCTTTCGAAGGCGCACGTTTCATTGTGGCGCCGGATGACACGCGGTTAATCGTGACATGGGATCGAGAAAGACGCCTGACCATGAAAATTGCAGATGATGTCACGGAACTGATCGGCCACACTCCGCTGGTGCGGCTCAATAAGGTCACGGAAGGTTACGTGGCCGACGTGGTGGCTAAACTTGAAAGCCAGAATCCGGTCGGCAGCGTCAAGGACCGCATCGGCGCGAGCATGATTAACGCAGCCGAGCGTGCGGGCAAGATCCATCCGGGGAAAACGGTGTTGATCGAGCCCACGAGCGGCAATACCGGCATCGCCCTGGCTTTTGTGGCGGCCGTCAAAGGCTACAAGCTCATCCTGACAATGCCGGAAACCATGAGCCTGGAGCGGCGCATCGTGCTGCTGGCCTTCGGCGCGGAAATCGTTCTAACGCCGGGGCTAAGGGGAATGAAAGGCGCTATCACTAAGGCAGAGGAACTGCTGGGGAACACTCCCAATAGTTATATGCTTCAGCAGTTCGATAATGCCGCCAACCCCAGGATTCATTTCGAGACTACGGGCCCCGAGATTTGGAACGACACCGAGGGGCGTGCCGACATCCTTATTTCTGGCGTGGGCACCGGCGGCACCATCACTGGCGTTTGCGAGTACATCAAGCCCCGGAAGCCGGCTTTCAAGGCCATTGCGGTTGAGCCGGCGGAGAGTCCGGTGCTCTCCGGTGGAAAGCCTGGGCCGCATAAAATTCAGGGAATCGGGGCGGGGTTTGTTCCCAAGATTCTGCGCCGCGACTACATCGACGAGGTGATTACGGTCACCAACGATGACGCGATTCGCATGGCGCGACGGCTCCCTCTGGAGGAAGGTCTCTTCGTAGGAATTTCCTCGGGGGCTGCAGTAGTCGCCGCTCTGCAGGTCGCGCGGCGCGAGGAGAATGCGGGCAAGCTGATCGTGGTGATTCTGCCCTCGTTCGGAGAGCGCTATTTGAGCACTATCCTTTTTGAAGAGCTTCGCAGCCGCGCGCAGCAGATTCCTACATCTCCACTCCCGGACTGACAGTGCCGGAATTCGGAAGGCGTCTGGTGAGCCGTAGCGGGAAAATTGTTTCTACGCCAGCGGCCGCTCACCCGGCAGCGGGAACATTAATTTAAGCAAGTATCTTGCGCCGGGGTCGCCATTCCAAGCACGTCCGACTAACAACAATGAGGCTTGCTCAAAGCTGAGCCGGTGCCATTGCGGCGCAGAATACGGCTTCTTAGGGGCCTCGTCTGCTTGCACGGGCACGCTGCATTCTACTAGCGAGCAGCGCATGAGAAGCAGAGTACCTCCTGGCCCGGAGCTCTCTTCGAGGCATTTTGTTTTGTTACGAAATCGGAACAAGACCTTGACCGATGTAAGGACTTTGCGGAGGAGACAGCGCCACGACCGGAAACCCGGCTCGTGCAGTTCCAAACGGGGATGCGCGGCATCGGGGAGTTGGTGGTCGTCGTGAGTCGCCTATCGTCATCGTTAGCGCGGCGAGTGGAAATGTCTGTGGAAATCTGACCGCACACCGCCAAATTTTCGGGCTTTCAACAAAACACGTGGGTGTATGATCATTTTCCAATAAGCCAGCCAGAATAAAATGCACATTGGCGGAGGGTTCGGTGTCAACCGCCGCGATCCTGGCTGTTGTCCGCGCCCTCAAGCACCAGGGAGAAAAATGAGAAGAAACCAGCAGCCTTTCGTGTGGTTGGGTATCTCAATTCTCGGCGTGCTTACGTTACCTTCAGCTCTGGTGGGTCAGGCCTCGCGTGCGCCGGGCGCAGACGTTCCCTTGCCCACTGACTGGAGCCACCACCACCTCATCTTCTCCAGACCGGCCACTGCGGAACGAGCGAAGCGTGTCGAGCGAGACCCGCGCTATTGGCAACAGCAGTATCGCCAATTGGCGAAGTTGCCCCAGCGGCATCGCCCGCTTCCGAAAAAGAGTAAGACCGCGAGCAAGGGTCTCAAACGAGACTGGTCGGAAGATTTGGGCGGTAGCGCCACTGTCGGTGCCGGCAACTACCCCGCCAAGTTCTCATTTCAGAGTACGGAAGTCAGCTGTACCAATGATTTCGTGGTGTACGGCACGGGCCTTTTGGGGTCGACCGGGCAACCCAGCATTGTGGCGTTCAGCAATCTCTATTCCGGCTGCGGAAGTACGGTGCCTACGGTCTACTGGGCTTACGACACCGGAGGCACAGCCGTGACTTCTCCGGTGTTCTCGAGCGATGGCAAGCAAGTCGCGTTCGTGCAAGCCGGTGATGGCTACCCGGCAACCTTGGTCCTGCTGAAATGGGCCGCTTCCTCCGGAACCCTTGGCAGCCCGATTCCGCTGACCGCCGTGCCTCACGGTTCGTACTACACCTGCACCGCGCCATGCATGACCATCTTCGCGCTCCAAGGTCCGCTTGGCACCTACAACAACGACAGCGGCTCCTCTGTTTTCTATGATTATGAGGACGACACCGCCTATGTGGGGGATAACTCCGGCTGGCTTCATAAGTTCACGCCGTTTTTCAATCGGACCCCCGCAGGCGTTGGAACTGGAGGGTGGCCCGTGCACGTGAGCTCCACCGCGCTTACCAGCCCAGTACACGATTATGCGTCGGGAAATATATTTGTGGCGGATAACGGCGGGTACCTGTATTCGGTCGACTCCGCGGGCGGAGTAACCCAGTCCGGCGAGTTGGATTACTCAATCGTGAATGATGGCGGCCCTGGCATCGTGGAGGGCCCGATCGTCGATTCGACCTCTGGATTGGTGTACGTGTTCGCGCCCAGCGATGGTAGCGGGGGCTGCGCCGGCGGGAGTGACTGCACCGGTGTTTTCCAGCTGACAACAGGCTTCACTGCCGGCAGTACTGGGTCGGAGGCGGTGGTCGGAAGCAGCACCACTGAACCGACGGCTCCAAGTCCTCTGTATCTTGGTGCTTTCGACAGCACCTACGAGGGCTCCGTAAGCGCTTCAGGGCATCTGTACGTTTGCGGGAACACCGGGGGGCCAGCCGACCATCTACCAAATTGCCATTCAAGGGGGCGTTTTGGGCACGGTGAGTACAGGGCCGACTGTTTCGACCAGTACGACGCCTTGCTCTCCTGTAACCGATGTCTTGAATCCCTATGTCTCTCTGGGGCCAACCGAGTGGGTTTTCGCCAGTGCAGAGGCCGGAGGAGTCTCCTCGGGATGCTCGTCTGGGGGGTGCATCTTCAATTTCAATGACACACCTTGGCAGCCGTCCACCGTATATGGGGTCGGACAAGAGGTCCTAGACAGCAACCTGCACATTGAGGTCGCCGTCAGCGCTGGCACGTCAAGCGCCGGGGCGCCCTTCTGGAGCATAACCACGGGAGGAACCACGACAGACGGCAGCGTTCATTGGCGCGATCAGGGTCCCGTTTCTGCCACTACGCCGGCTGCGTGGGCGAGTACCCACAGCTACACCAAGGGCACCGAGATCCTCGACCCTAACGAGAACATTGAGTTGGTCACGACAGCCGGTCCTTCCGGGCTTACGATTCCGACATTTAACTCGACGGCGGGCGGGACCACAACCGACGGCACAGTCACGTGGACCAACGTGGGCGCGATCGGGACCGCTGCCTTGCCCGCGGCCGGAGGCACGAGCGGAATTATCATCGACAACATCGTGGGCTCGGGAACCCTGGCAGGGGCTTCTCAGGTATACTTTTCCACTCTGAGTGATCAGACCTGTGCTACTTCGGGGGGCTCGGGCGGGTGCGCGGTGCAGGCGTCGCAATCGGCGTTAAAGTAGCGAGGGGCGGTGAACGAGTAGCAGTGAACGAGGTACGATCATTATGGCCATGAATCATTCATCCAGCGAAGAGCCGCGCCCTGCGGCCATCGGAAAGAAACCTTACGAGAAGCCGGGCTTTCGCTATGAACAGGTGTTCGTAACGTCTGCGCTTTCCTGCGGCAAGATCACCAGCTCCCAAAGCGGCTGCCAGCTCAACACGAAGGTGTCATGAGGCAGTGCGGGAACACTAGCGTGGACTCTGCGACGGCGCTCAAGTGCGATCTTGCAGGTGAGGTTCTGCGCTCATTCGGCAGCCTGCGTTTTGCGGCGACAGGTTGGAGCATGCTGCCCGCGATTTGGCCCGGGGATACGCTGGTGGTCGAGCGTGTCAGCCCGGATCATCTTGGCGCAGGCGACGTGGTGCTGATTGGGCGGGAAGGCAGGCTGTGCGCCCATCGCCTGGTCTCAACAGCGGAGGATTCCGGGAGCCCGCGTTGGATCGCTCGGGGTGACGCGATGGCCGCGCCCGACCGACCCGTGGCGGAACGTGAGCTGCTGGGCCGGGTCGCTTACCTCATCCGTGAGGGAAAGTGCATCGCTGTGCCCGCACACTTGAGTATGGCCGAACGGCTGATCGCGAAAATTCTCCGCCGCTCGTTTTCCGCGGCCCGCGCCCTGGTTTATCTGCACCGCGTGGTCTCTGTTCCGGAGAAATCGTCTCCAGAGAAATCGGTCCTTCCGTGGCAGGGTTAGCTGCACAACTCGAGGCTTACAGCGTGGTGATTGCGATCGGCGGTGTCCCCGTCCGGGTGAACACCACCGACCTGGATTTTCTGGAAATGTTGCAGGACCGTTATGCCGGCTTCCTGAGTGCGGGAGCGCATGCGGAATTCGATTTCGATGTGGATCTGGTGTCGCCCGCAATCGCAGATTCCGACGCGGACGTGAGCGTCACCCGCCGTTCCGGCCGCTGGCTTATGGAGCGTGGCGATTTCCGGGCCGAGTGGGAGCCTGCCAAACGTCGTGGACGGATTCTCCAGGCTGCGAACCCCTACTCAATCGACGCCGTGCTGCGCATCGTGCACACGCTGGTGCTTGCCCGGCAGGGAGGATTTCTTTTGCACTCGGCCAGCGCCATTCGCAACGGAAAAGCGTTTCTGTTTGCCGGCGTCTCGGGGGCTGGAAAGACCACGATCTCGCAGCTCGCTCCCGCTGACACCACGCTTCTCACCGACGAGATCTCCTACGTGCGCCGGCAGCAGGGTGGCGGCTATATTGCCTTCGGTACGCCCTTCACCGGGGAGCTGGCGAAGCTGGGTGAGAACACTTCGGCGCCGGTGGCCACACTTTATCTGCTGGCGCAGGGTCCCCAGAATCGCATCGAGCCGGTACCTGCGGCCGATGCCGGACGCGAGCTGTTGGCCAACCTGCTTTTCTTTGCCGAAGATCAGGAATTGGTTCAGTCAGCATTTCAGGCAGCGTGCGACTTCGTGGATCGCGTTCCGGTGCACCGGCTTACCTTTACGCCGGATGCCCGCGTTTGGGAAATGATCGGCTAGGGTTCCGCTTTGAACGGTTGGGGTTGCATAAGGGGTTGAATAAGCAGAATGAGCAAAAGACTTTATGTCGCGCGCAGCCCGCGAATCGCGGCGCGCAAGCTCGGCGAAGAAATGCTGGTGATGTCGGCGCAGGGTTCGACTCTGTTCACTCTGAACCCGACCGCGACCATTCTCTGGCAGGCCGCCGATGGAGCCACGCCACTGGATGAAATCGTCGAGCGACGTATCTGCTCCGAATTCGAAGTGAAGCCGGAAGAAGCGATGCGCGATGCCGAGGCGCTAGCGGAGGATTTGGCCAAGCATGGCATTCTGCTGCTCTCGGAGGAACCGATCGCAGAGACGGATTTGCCGCTACGGGAGCAACCACAGCCATGAGCGCTCTGATGCAGGAGATGAGCGACCGAGCTCTGCGCTTGGGTGTTCCCCTCAGCGTGCAACTTGATCTCACCTATCGCTGCAACGAGCAATGCATTCACTGCTACCTCGACCACGATGACCACGGGGAGATGACCACAGTCGAAATCAAGCGACTGCTCAAGGAGATGGCCGAAGCTGGCGTCTTCATCCTTACCCTGAGCGGCGGCGAGATTTTTCTGCGCAAGGACTTCTTCGAAATTCTGGAGTGCGCGCGCGCGCTTACCTTCTGCATCAAGCTCAAAACCAATGCCGTGTTGATTCGCGAAGTGCAGGCGGCGCGCCTCCGCGATCTGGGCGTGGAATCGATTCAGGTCAGCATCTATTCGCATCGCGCGGAAGTGCATGACGCGATCACCAAGATTCCGGGCTCGCTGCGGCGGTCGATCAACGCCATCCGTTTTCTCAAATCGCAGGGCTTGAAAGTCATCATCGCCAATGTGCTGATGACCGAGAACATGCAGGATTATCACGGCGTCCGGGCGCTCGCCGACGAACTTGGCACGGAGTGCACGCTGGATCCGACGGTTACGCCGAAAATGGATGGCGATCGCTCCATCCTGGACTTGAACGCGGGCGAACCCGCTCTCCGCCGCCTGTTTCGGGACGAAACATTCGTCGGCAACGCCGATGACTTCTGCGCTCCGCCACCCCTTTCGCGCGCTCAGGGCAAGCCCGAGCCCGATGAAAACAGCATGGAAGCGTTGCCGTGCAGCGCGGGCCACACCGCCTGCTACGTCTCGCCCTACGGCGAGTTTTATCCTTGTGTGCAATTTCCCTTGTCCTGCGGCAACGTCCGGCAGCAACGGTTCATCGATATCTGGCGAGATTCGCAGCAATTGAAAGAGGTGCGTTCGATTCGCCTGCGGGATATGCCCAGTTGCTCGCAGTGCTCGCATGGCTCGACCTGCACTCGTTGTCCCGGCCTGGCGTTCCTGGAAGGAAACATGCGCGGGCCTTCCACGGCCGACTGCGAGAAATCTTTTGCCCGGACGGGCATTCCTTCGGCCAATCTGCTGGCAAAGAAGGCGCAGGTTTCGGCGCGTGGCCTGGTGCAAATCCAGATTGTGCCGACGATCACCGGAAGCCGTCTATCTGCTGGCGCCGCTGTCGCCTAGGCCCTGCCGGCATATCTTCGGATATCTCCCCGGAACCCTGAAAGGGCAAAACGCGTATATACTCTCGTTCACCAGTCGATAGCGAGGCCAGCTATGAATCCATGCACGAAATGGAACTGCGGGTTGATGGTATTTTGCTTGTGCCTGATCACGACCGCTGCTTGGAGCCAGCAGGCGCCTGTGGCCGGTCTTCAACCTCTCACTGCAATGCCGTCGGTCATCCACGTTCCTCCCGAGGCGCAGCCTTCCTCTAACTTCAATGCGGAAGCTGCCACCAACGCTTACCTGGCGCAGATTCCCGCTGCCGCCCGGGCACGATCTGACGCCTACTTCGAAGGCGGTTATTGGATGATCCTCTGGGATTTTCTTTACGGAGCCGCTGTTCTTCTTCTGCTGCTGAATCTGGGCTGGTCGGCGGCCATGCGCGACCTCGCCGAGCGGGTCACGCGCCGCAAGCCTCTCCAGACCATTCTCTACTGGGTGCAATATCTGGTGCTCACCACGGTCCTGATTTTCCCGCTTACAGTTTATGAAGACTATTTTCGCGAACACAAATACGGCCTGGCGACTCAGACTTTCGGCCCCTGGATGGGGGACCAGCTAAAGAGTCTCGGCGTAGGTCTGGTACTCGGCGGCATCCTGATGGTCTTGCTTTTCGGCATAGTCCGGCGGCTGCAGCGGGCGTGGTGGATTTGGGGCGCGGTTGTCACATTGTGTTTCATGATCTTCATTCTTCTCATCGCACCGGTCTATATTGTTCCAATCTTCAACAAAGTAACCCGCCTGAACGATCCCAAAATTACCCAGCCGATTTTGAGCATGGCGCGCGCCAACGGAATTCCCGCCAAAGATGTTTTTGAGATCGACGCCTCCCGGCAGACCACGCGCATGAGCGCCAACGTGAGCGGCTTCGGAAGCACGATGCGCATCACACTCAACGACAACCTGCTGCGCCGCGGTTCGCCGGAGGAGATTCAGGCGGTGATGGGGCATGAGATGGGCCACTATGTTCTCCACCACATTTACAAGGACATTCTTTTCTTCGGCGTTGTCATCGTAATCTTCTTCGCGCTGCTGCGCTGGTCGTTGGGCTGGTCGTTGCAGCGCTGGGGAGAACGATGGAAAATCCGCGGCGTTGGCGATACCGCCGTGCTGCCTCTGGTAATTCTGCTTGCGTCCGTTTTCGCGTTTGTCGCCACGCCCATCTTTAACACCCAATCCCGCACCACCGAGGGAGAGGCTGACATGTATGGGTTAAACGCCAGTCGCCAGCCCGACGGTTTCGCTCAGGCGGCCATCCATCTTGGAGAATATCGCAAAATGAATCCAGGCCCGGTCGAGGAGTGGATATTTTTCGATCATCCCAGCGGCCGCAACCGGATCTACGCCGCCATGCGCTGGAAAGCAGAAAACCTTCCCCTCATGCGTTGGCAAGCGAGCCAGGAAGCTGCGGCTGGTGCGCCGCCATCGGATCAGAAGTGAGCGGCCACGGTCTTAGTCGCCGATGTGAAGGGTCTTGTACCGCCTGGACATAGCCCGTTCGTAATGCCGGTAGCACGCCCATTGCGAATAATATTGGCAGTAGCACTCCGTCTCTCCCTCGCGGGTTGCTGGGAGGGCTTTTCCCATGGTCGCGAGGCGCGGGCTTTTAGTTGGTTTTGCGGCGGCGGTTTCACTGCTTGCCGGAATCGTCTATGCCCAAGATTCGCCGTCCCTTGGGGATCTCGCGCGCCAGCAGCGCCAGCAAAGGGCGCAGTTAAAAGCCGCGCAGGCCAAGGACGCCAAGGCTCCCAGAGTCATCACCAACGAAGAGATTCCCGAACACAGGCAATCGGCAGTAGCGCCGGCGTCGAGGGCTGAGGAGAGCGGAACCGCGACGCCTGACTCCTCCAGTGGAGCAAAGCAGCCGGCCGGGCAAGTGAAGTCCCGGATCCAGGCGCAAGAGAACCAGATCGCCTCTCTGCAAGAACAAATCGACGAACTGAATGAATCCATCCGTTTCGCGCCCGCCAACTGTGTCGCCAATTGCGTGCAGTGGAACGAACGGCAGCGGGAGAAGCAACAGCAGGTAGAACGCATGCAAGCTCAAGTGGAAGATCAAAAGAAGCACTTGGAGGAAATGCAAGACTCCGCCCGCAAACAAGGCTATGGTAGCTCAGTATACGATCCGTAGACGCAAGACTCACCGCACCGAATCATTATCATTATTCACAAATTCTCATCTTTTTCGTCTTCCTTCCAGCCTCCCGGCATGCGAAATTAATTGCATGGCCCTTGTGGTTCGTCCCTCACGCATCCATTCGGCGGGCGTGTTCACCACCACGCCGGTTCGCAAAGGCGCCCGGATCGTGGAATATGCCGGTCCGCGCATCACGCCCGAGGAAGCTAACCGCTTGTACGACGGCGCGCCCCGCACGTATCTCTTCGGCCTGGAAGACGGCAAGACCATCATCGATGGCGAAGGTCTGGGCGCTTATCTGAACCACTCCTGCGATCCCAACTGCGAGATCGATGAAATCAAGCAGCGCGCGTGGATCTTCGCCCTGCGCGATATCGCTGCCGGCGAAGAACTGCTCTGGGACTACAATCTGTACGACGATGTGGCTCCCGCGCCCTGCCATTGTGGCTCGCGCAAGTGCCGCGGCACCATGTATTCCAGGGAGTGGATGGCGAGGATGCGCCGGCAAACAGCGCGGCGAAAAAACGCGAGAGGTCACGAGAAAGCCTCCAGCGGCCAGGCAAAGAACGCCTCACGCGGCAGGGCACGACGGCAAAAGCGCAACACGCAGACGAGAGAGGCGATTCCAAACATCGCCACCTACTGATGTTCTTCTCCTAAATTCAGTACTGAATATCCCAGGTCACAAATCGCCGATTTACTCGTCCCGCGACCTCTGTTAAAGTTTGCCGCACCGGGCTGCAAGCCCGGCCGGGAGGAGCCTTGCGCATCGACCTTTTTCGCATGGAACGCACGCAGTGCCTGTACGAAAACCTGGTGGACTACAACCTGTCGGAAAGCGGAGTGCTTCCTTTGCGCGTGGAGGAACTGCTGGAGGGAACGGAGAATACCGCCAAGTTTCTCGCTCTCGGCCTCAAGTATCCGCACTCCGACGGATCGCCGGAATTGCGCGAACACATCTCACTTTGGTATGGGGCGAAAGCGGAGAACGTTCTAGTAACGAACGGAGGCTCCGAGGCTAACTTCACCACGCTGTGGGGAATCCTGGAAAAAGGCGACCATGCCGCCGTAATGCTTCCCAACTACCTGCAGACCTGGGGATTATCGCGGGCCTTTGCCGCGAAGACCACGCCATTTCGTCTGGTCGAGCGCCGCAGCCGAGGGGCTGATCCCCGCTGGGCGCTCGACATCGAGGGCCTGCACCGCGCGGTCACAACGAAGACCCGGTTGATCGTGGTGACGAACCCCAACAATCCCACCGGCGCGGTCCTTACCGAACAAGAGATGCAGGAGGTAATCGGTGTCGCGGAGCGCGCGAACGCATGGCTGCTGGTCGATGAGATTTATCGGGGAGCCGAAGTCCAGGGCCCTTTGACGCCAACTTTCTGGGGCCGCTACGACAAGCTCATCATCACCTCCGGTGTCTCGAAGGCATTCGGCTTGCCGGGTCTCCGCCTGGGTTGGATCGTTGCTCCGGCCAAGCTGATCTCCAGACTCTGCCGCTATCACGACTACACCACGCTGACTCCTACCATCGTTTCGGATCGTCTGGCTCGAATCGCGATGGAGCCCGCCCGCCGCGAAGAAATTCTGAAACGCACGCGCGGCATTATCCGGCGCAACCTGCCACGGCTCGAACAGTGGATTCGCGCTCACGGCGACCTGTTCAGTTACATTCCGCCGGTCGCGGGCGCAATTACTTTTTTTCGCTACAAGCTACCCATCACCTCGTCAGCGCTGTTCGACCGGCTCATCAAGGAACGGTCGGTTCTGATTACACCGGGCGCTCACTTCGGAATGGGCCGCTATATCCGGGTCGGATATGGCTACGATGTCGATTACACTTTGCGGGGACTGGCCCGCGTCGATTTAACCTTGAACGAATTGAGAAAAACGAGATCGAAGCGTAATGCGAAAACGACGAAGCCGGCCGCCACGGGTTCGGTCCGCCGTGGAGCGGCCTGACGCGGCTCCTGTAATTTGATGGGGAAGCAGTGTTCAGTTCCTAATCTTGCAGCATGATCTTCTGGCCGCGCCCCGCAGCCTTGGCGCGCTCGATCACAACAGAAGCAGCCGCCACATCCTGCACGCCCACGCCCGTGAGGTCGCAAACAATGATCTCTTCCTCGTTAACCCGCCCCGGCTTTTGCCCAGTGACAATCTCTCCCAGTTCGGCTGATACTTTTTCTTTCACGATTGCGCCCGTCTCGACGGCGTGATGAATCTCCCCGAGGCGCAGACATTGGGGAAGGCTGTCAGCCACAATGCGGTCGGCGCGCGCCAGCACATCCGCATCGAGTTCCTGTTTGTCTTGCGCATCCGATCCAATCGCGATCACAGTGACTCCCGGCTTCAGCCATGCGGCGCGGACCAAGGGCTCGCGGCTGGCAGTTACGGTGATGATGAGATCGCTCTCCTCGAGAGCATCCTCAACGGTTTCGGCAATCGAGGCCCGGCAATCGGCCGGAAGGTTTTCGCGTTGTTCCAGGTCTTCAATGCGGGCGCGCGCTTTGTCACGATTCCTTCCCCAAACTCGCAGTTCCCGGAAAGCCCTGACGCGCGCCAGCATCTCCACCTGATATCGCGCCTGTCCGCCAGTGCCAAGAACCGCGACCCGGTAGATCTCGCGCCGCGCCAGGTGCCTGGCCGCAACGGCGCCCGCCGCGGCGGTACGGATGTCTGTGATCAAACCGTTGTCCAGCAGAAACGCCACCGGTGCGCCCGTTCCGGCGTCGAAAGCGACCACCATGCCGTCGTTGGCCGGCAAGCCAAGCTGGGCATTACCCGGAAATCCCGAGACCATCTTCCCGGCGTAGTAAGGGTCGCCACGAATGTGTCCCGTCTTAATATGGATCTCTCCGCGATGCTCGGGAATATCGAGATGAATTACGGAAGGAAGTTCGGCCCGGCCGCTGGAATAAGCCGCTAACGCGTGCTCCATCGCCACAATGCAGGCGGCAGGATCGAGCAAATCGAGGATCTCCCGCTCCCGGAGAATCAGGATTTCGCGGTGCATATTTCGTCGGGGCATCTCTCGCCGGAAATATCTCGCGCCCCCAGCCCAAGGAAAGTATTACTCTTGCGCGGGTTTCTCGCCATGCTCCCGCCAGCCCTCGATTATGAGATACAGCACTGGGATGAAGAAGAGATTCAGCAGGGTCGACATGATCATGCCGCCGAACACGGTCGTGCCCACGGAGTGACGTCCGTTTTCGCCCGCTCCGGTTGCGAAAACCAGCGGCACGACTCCGAGGATGAAGGCCAGCGAAGTCATCAGAATTGGACGGAAACGAATCGCCGCCGATTGCACAGCCGCCTGTACCAGTGGTATGCCGCGCTCCCGCAATTGCTCGGCGAACTCCACAATCAGAATCGCGTTCTTGCTGGAGAGTCCGACCAGCATCACCAGTCCAACCTGACAGAATACGTCGTTCTCCAGGCCCCGCACCCACTGCGCTCCCAGCGCTCCGAGCAGAGCCATGGGCACGGCGAGCAGCACGATAAAAGGCAGCACAAAACTTTCATATTGCGCGGAAAGCGTCAGGTACACGACCAGAGTACCCAGTCCAAACAGAATCAGCGATGTTCCACCAGCCTGCAATTCTTCCAGCGAGAGTCCCGTCCAACTGTAGGCAAAACCTTGAGGCATCTTCTTGGCCAGCTCTTCCATCGTGGCGATCGCCTGACCGGAGCTATAGCCGGGTGCGGCGGAGCCATCAATTTCCGCCGAGCGGAATAGGTTGTAATGGCTGATCACTTGTGGAGTTGTGGTCTGCGTGATGCTGATCAGGCTCTCCAGGGGGATCATCGCACCACTGTCGGAACGCACATAGAATTGCTTCATATCCTGCGCTTCCGACCGGAATTGCTTGTCCGCCTGCACGTATACTCGATACGAGCGGTTATTGAAATCGAAGTCGTTCACGTAGGACGATCCCATGTATATACCCAGCGTGTCGGTAATCTGGGATAGCGGAACGTGGAGGCTCTTTGCCTTCTCGCGGTCAATCGTCACCAGATACTGCGGATCATTCGCCGTAAACGGAGTATAGAGGCCGACGAGTTCTTTGCGTGCTCGAGCCTGCCGGATGAGATCGTGGGTTGTGTCCGCGAGCTCTTGCAATGTGTGCGAGGCTTGATCCTGCACGACGAACTGGAACCCGCCAAACTGTCCGAGGCCGTTCACAGCCGGAGGCAACGTGGCAAATACGATTGCGCCAGAAATCGAAAATAGCCGCGGCCGGACCCGGTTCAGAATGGCAGACGCCGTATGTTCCTCACCTTTGCGCTGAGAATAAGGCTTTAAGGGCACGAAAATAAGTCCCTGGTTCGGAGCGCTGCCAGAAAAGCTGAAGCCCGCGATCGAAAACGTACCCTCCGCCTCCGTCACATCACTCAGCAGGTCAGAAACCTTCTTCCCGATCGCCTCGGTATAGTCGAGCGAAGCTCCGGATGGAGCCTGAATGACAATGATGAAATAGCCCTGATCTTCGTCCGGCACGAAGCCCCGGGGCACGCGTGTGAAGACAAAATAAGTGAGCCCCAGTCCGGCGAAAAATAGCACTGCCATGGCTACTTTGTATTTCAGCAAGTGACCCAGCAGGCCACGATACCCACGTGTGACGACAACGATGGCGTCGTCGAACTTTTGCAGCCACCACCACTTTTGGCGATGGGGGCCGCTCAGGAAAATTGCCGCCAGAACCGGGGCCAGGCTGAGCGCGTTGAAGGCGGAAATGGCAATGGAAAATGCGATGGTGAGCGCAAACTGGCGAAACAGAATTCCGGTCGTGCCGGGAAAGAATGCAACGGGCACGAACACGGCACAAAGCACCAGCGAGGTGGCGATGACGGCGCCGGTAATCTCCGCGGTGGCGGCTGCCGCCGCTTTATGCGAGTCATGTTCACCCTCGGTGATATGGCGCTCAATGTTCTCAATCACCACGATCGCGTCGTCGACGACCAGACCGGTGGCGAGCGTGATGCCGAATAATGTCAGCGTGTTGATGGAAAACCCGAGCAACTTCACAAAGATGAAGGTGCCGATGAGCGAAACCGGAGTGGCGATAAAGTGAATCATCGTCGTTCTCCAGTCGCCGAGAAAGATAAAGATCACGAGGATGACCAGCAGAATCGCGGAACCTACCGTAAAGACTACGTCGCGGATGGATTCACCCACCGCGTCGGTTGTATCGAACGCCACTTTGTAGTGCATTCCCGGAGGGAATCGCTTGGAAAGCCGGGCCAGTTCTGCGATTGCGAGCCGGTCGACATCGAGCGCGTTCGCCGTGGAGAGCTGCGTGACACCGAGGCCGACCGCATCGTGTCCATTGAATTGCAGGTCGGTGCTGTAATCTTCCGCGCCCAGCTCGGCCCGGCCGACATCCTTCAGGCGAACCAGGGTGCCGTCGGCGTTGGTCTTGAGAATGATATTGTCGAACTGCTCGGGCTCGCTCAGCCGCCCCACGGCGCGTACGCTGATCTGATACTGCTGTCCTTCGGGTGCGGGCTGCTGACCTACCTGCCCGGCGGCTACTTCCACGTTTTGCTCTGCCAGGGCATTGACCACATCTGGCGCGGTGAGCCCGCGGCCGGCCATGCGTACCGGATCCAGCCACAGCCGCATGGAGTATTTGCGTTCGCCGAAGATGATGACATCCGCCACTCCTGGAATTCGTTTGAGCGAGTCCTTGACGTAAATATCAAGGTAGTTGCTCATGAACAGCGTGGAGTATTTGTCATTGTCGGAAACGATAGCGGCCCCGAATACGAAGTTTTGAGAAGTCTTCGCCGTCGTGATTCCCACCGCCTTGACAGCGGCGGGCAGCCGGCCCTGCGCCGTGTTCACACGATTCTGAATATCGACCGTGGCCAGATCCGGATCGCGGGTAAGATCGAACGTGGCGGTGATGGTGCTCGAGCCGTCGTTGCCGCTGGTCGAGGTCATATATTTCATGCCTTCGGCGCCGTTGATCTGTTGCTCGAGTGGGATCGTGACCGCGCTTTCCACCGTCTGCGCGCTGGCTCCAGTGTAGAAACTGGACACTCCAACCTGCGGCGGCGCGAGGTTTGGAAACAGCGAGATGGGGAGAGTGGGGATTACCGCCGCGCCCCCCAAGACAATCAGGAGGGCGCAGACTGAGGCGAACACTGGACGACGAATAAAGAAGTTAACGAACATAAGAATTCGGCCTTCGAACGTCAGCTTTCTGCCATCGGCTCAAGCACTTCATTTACCTGCACAGCAGTCGCACCCGTGCATGTTGGCGGCGCGGCACACTCCTCAGTCGGCAAAGTGCTAGAGCGTGTTTCAAAAATAGGTTCGGCCTCAGGTTAGCTACTTACAAATGAGGCGGTTATGGGTTGAGCTTCTGCCATGAAACCACGGCAGAAGCTGTTGACGGACGAGCAATGGGAACTGAT
>JBARJF010000134.1:0-71614 GCA_049800135.1 Candidatus Sulfotelmatobacter sp. | reverse complement strand
ACGCAGGAACCACGGCCGAGAGGCATACGTGCGAGCTACGGGATTCTAAAGCAAATAGTGCGCGCTCTCGGGAGCGCGCCTTAGGAGCACTACGTTTCTCCTTGACGAAAGACTTACATGGATGTCGGTCAGCCGCTGGCCGCACTGGGGGCCTGTACCCACGCTTGGAAATCGTAACTTCCGGATGGCCGACCAACCGGGAGTACTGATCACGTCATACAGCAGTGTTCTGGATTCGGCATGCCGTGCCCGAGCCCGTCATTCTTTGACTAACGGATAACGCGTGCGTAAGATGAAGCGGCGCGAAACCCAGACGCCCTCCGAATGATCGGCCAAACCATTTCCCATTACCGCGTCGTCGAAAAGCTTGGTGGCGGCGGAATGGGTGTGGTGTACAAGGCCGAGGATGTGAAGCTCGGCCGCTTCGTGGCCCTCAAGTTTTTGCCCGACGACGTAGCCAAAGACCCGCAGGCCCTCAGTCGCTTCCAGCGCGAAGCCAAGGCTGCTTCCGCCCTCAATCATCCCAACATCTGCACGATCTACGAAATTGACGATCAGCACGGGCAGGCGTTCATCGCCATGGAATTTCTGGACGGCATGACGCTGAGGCACCGCAGCGCGGGCCGGCCACTCGACACCGATACCCTTCTGGCCCTGGCCATCGAGATCGCCGACGCGCTCGATGCCGCTCACGCGGAGGGCATCATTCACCGTGACATCAAGCCCGCGAACATTTTCGTCACCAAGCGTGGACACGCCAAGATTCTCGATTTCGGACTGGCGAAGATGGAGCCGGCGCAAGGCTCGTCGAGCAAAATCGCATCGGCCAACACCGTCACCGGCACCATCGACGAGCAGCACCTGACCAGCCCCGGTTCCACGCTCGGCACTGTCGCCTACATGTCACCTGAGCAGGCTCGCGCCAAGGAATTGGATGCCCGCACCGATCTCTTCTCCTTTGGAGCGGTCCTCTATGAAATGGCTACCGGCCAGCTGCCCTTCCGGGGTGAGAGTTCCGCGACCATCTTTGACGCCATCCTGAACCGCGCTCCCGTGCCCGCGGTGCGGCTGAATCCGGATATTCCTCTGGAACTGGAACGCATCATCAATCGCGCGCTCGAGAAAGACCGCGAACTGCGCTACCAACACGCTTCCGACATGCGTGCCGAGTTGCAGCGCCTCAAACGCGATACCGACTCAGGCCGGATATCTGCCGCTGGCGTGCCATTCACCGAAAGCGGGCCAATCCCATCGCCCGTGGCTGACGCCACACCTTCTTCCGCAGCGGCCTATTCAGCCTCTTCGTCTCCCTCCGCCTCGGTCTCTCCCACGGGTACCGTGGCTCCGGTTCATCCTTCGACCTCGTCCGTCAGACCTCCGCCGGTTGCGCCTCAGTCCAGTTCGCGCCTCAAGATCCTGCTCCCAGCGGCGCTGGTGGCGATCGCTGCGCTGGCGTCCGCAGGACTCTACCTGCGTTCACGTTCAGCCGCGCCAGTTGCCACCGCTACGGCGCTCACCGAGAAGGACACAGTAGTTCTGGCCGACTTCTCCAACTCCACTTCCGACCCGGTCTTCGACGACACGCTCAAACAGGCTCTGGCCGTCGATCTGGAACAATCTCCCTTCCTCAACATTCTTTCCGATCGCAAAGTGGGAGAGACCTTGAAGCTGATGGGCCGCAAACCCACGGATCACGTCACGGCCGACGTAGCCAAGGAACTCTGCCTGCGCACCGGCAGCAAGGCCGTCATAGGCGGCTCCATCTCGAACCTCGGCAGCCAGTACATCGTCGGCCTCGACGCCGTTGCCTGCGGCACCGGCGATAACTTGGCGAACGAGCAGGCTGAGGCTCCGAGTAAGGAAGGAGTGCTCAAGGCACTGGGCACGGCGGCGACTGCCTTGCGTTCACGCCTCGGCGAGTCGCTCGCGTCGGTACAGAAATTCGACGTGCCGGTGGAAGCCACCACTCCGTCTCTCGATGCTCTGAAGGCGTATAGCATGGCCATTACGACCAGCCGCACCAAGGGTGATGCCGAAGCGATTCCTTTCATGAAGCGGGCCATCGAACTCGATCCTAACTTCGCCATTGCCTATGAGGGTTTGGCCATTGAATACGGAAATATGGGACAGGCGACTCTAGCCGCGGAGAACGGGAAGAAAGCCTACGAGTTGCGCGATCGGGTCAGCGAGCGCGAACGCTACCGCATCACGGCTTACTACTTTAATGACGTCCTGGGGGATCTGGATCAGGGCGCGGAAGCTTATGAACTGTGGGCGAAGAGCTATCCACGGGATGCCGTGCCGCTGGGCAATCTGGCTACGGATTACTCCGCCTTGGGGCAGTTCGACAAGGCGATCGCAGCGACTGAGGCGGCGCAACGAATTGCGCCCAACATTGTCACCTATGGCAATCTGGCGGGCTGGTACACGGCCGTTGGCCGCCTCAAGGATGCCCGTGACACTATAGCGGAAGCCCAGCAGAAGGGTTTTGACGGACTCTTCCTGCGCACCGATCTTTACGATCTGGCGTTCCTCGCCCACGATAACGCCGAGATGGAGCGCCAAGTGGCATGGGCCGCGGGCCGACCCGGTGAAGAAGATCAGATGCTCAACAACCACGCCGATACCCAGGCCTACTATGGGCGCATGGAAAAAGCGCGCGACCTTTCCCGCCGTGCAGTCGACTCGGCGGTTCGCGCGGATTCCAAAGAGGCGGGGGCCGGGTGGCTCTCGCTTCAGGGTTTGCGCGAGGCTGAAGTCGGTAACGCCGCTCTAGCTCGGCAGGCCGTTACTCGCGGTCTGGCGTTAGCGCCCGGCCGCTACGTGAAGGTGCTGGCGGCTTTGGTGCTGGCGCGCAGCGGAGACGCGGCGCAGTCGAAACCGATGCTGGAAGCAGCGCAGAAGTCCGAGTCTACCAACACATTTCTTAAGGTGTATTGGTTTCCCATCATAGAAGCTTCGATTGACATGGATCAATCGGCGCCCGACCGCGCGATCCTTGCGCTCGAGCCGGCGCTTCCCTATGAACTTGGGGGCAATATCGGCTGGATCTTTCCCGCCTACATTCGCGGCCAGGCTTATCTGGCGCAGAAGAACGGTCCGGCTGCGGCTGCCGAATTCCAGAAGTTGCTCGATCACCCTGGGCTGGTCGAGAACGGGCTACTCGGTTCCCTCGCCCATCTTCAAATTGCGCGTGCCTACGCCATATCTGGCGACAGAGCGAAAGCCAAAGCCTCCTACCAGGATTTTTTCACGCTCTGGAAAGACGCCGACCCCGACATTCCCATCCTGAAAGAAGCCAAAGCCGAGTATCTGAAGCTGCAATAGCTCCAGTCGCAGGAAACGGTCTTTTCACGTTGCTCACTATTCACCGATTATTAGCGCAAGCGGAAATTCCATCTTCTTTGGACTGAGTGTTGGCCACGGGTGAGACCTCCGATTCAACTCGGAATCAATCTAGGTATCACCAGCTTGCAACTAGAAGATTACAAAGGTAATGGCGGAGAGGGAGGGATTCGAACCCCCGATACCCTTTCGGGTATGCCGGTTTTCAAGACCGGAGCCATCAACCACTCGGCCACCTCTCCGGCAACTACAGTTTTACTACAGTTTCACGGGCTCGGGCCGCTCGAACGTAACTCCATTGATCAACATGCAAGACCAATCCAAGGAGAATCGGCCTGTTTATCGGAGACCGAATGCCTGGGAGTGGAACTCCATGACCTCGGGGAAGTGAACCATGAAGTAGGAGAAACTGTGGTCGCCGGGATATGGATGGTACTGATGCTTAATCCCTTCGTTGCGCAGTTGCTCATCCAGGGCGGCCGCACCCTTTTCAAAGCCGTAGTTATCGTCCTGACCGCAGTTGAAATAGATAGCGAGATGCCGCAGGGCGGCGGCATTTCTTTGGGCTAGAACGAACGGGCTGTTGTTTTTCCAGTGGCGGACGGCAATGGGGCTGCCGAAAACCGACGCCAGCAACTCTCCCATGGGCGCGCCGGAGCGGATCGCGGCGTCGAGTTCCCGCGGAGATTCGGTGATCAGAGCGGCGCTTTGAGCGCTGACGGCCGAGAACATTTCAGGATGAGCGAAAGCGAAACGCAGTGCACCATAGCCGCCCATGGAGATGCCGCTGATCGCGCGATTGCTTCGGCCCGGCTTGACGCGGTATTTGTTTTCGATAAGCGGGATGAATTCCTGCAGAAAGAAATCGTTGTAGCGCACCGAGCCGTCGGCGGAGTTGATAAAGAACGTGCGGCCGCCTTCCGGGGCGGCGATCAGAAATTCGCCGATCTTGCGCTGGCGTCGGAGATCGTCTAGCAGCATCCATCCGCCGCTATTGAACAGGGTTTGCTCGTTGTCGCCGAGGCCGTGCAGGAAGTAGAGCACGGGGTAGCGTTGCGCGGGATGCCGGGTGGCGCCGGCATCGTAGCCGGCGGGAAGATAAACGCAATAGTGCACCGGATGCTTCAGGATGCGGCTGTTCAGCGCGTTGCAGTCGATGCGGCTCTGAGCGTGGAGGGAAAACGAAACGGTGAAGGCCGTGAACCAGATGATAATTCGGAAGCAGCCACGCATCGTTTCAGTTTACTCGTAGCGCAGCGCCTGCACGGGATCCAGCCGGGCAGCACGCCCCGCGGGGTAGAGGCCTGCGGCAAGGCTCACGACGAAAGCAAATAAAATTGCCCCGCCCACCAGCCACCAGGGCACGGACCAGAAATGTTCCGGCGGCAAAGACTGGCGCTTGAGATAGACGTTGGTCCCGAGGTTGATGACCTGGCCGATGGCCCAGCCCAGAGCGACTCCCACGAAGCCGCCGAGAATGCCCATGGCACCGGCTTCCGCGAAGAAGAGCTTTTTGACGTCGCCATCGCTGGCGCCGATGGCTTTCATGATTCCGATTTCACGGCGGCGCTCGAGAATCGCCATGACCAGCGTATTCACGATTCCGATGCAAGCGACGGCCAGGGCGAGGCTGCCGAAAATCCCCAGAAACAAATCCAGCACGGCGAAGAATTGCTGCACACTGCGGGTGGCGTCGAGAATGGAGAAAGTATTGAAGCCCATCTTCCGGATGGCATCCTCTATGGCTCGTATCTGCGCGGGATCTTTCACGCGGACGCCGATCGAGGAATAAACCGGTGCATCGCCCGGAGCACTGGAAATGTCGCGCAGGTCGGTGGGTTGCATTACGTGCAGACTCTCGGCCAGCTTGAGGGGGAGAAAAACTCGAGCCCGGGTGGGGCCGCGCATGCTCTCGGGATCAAGATCGACGACACCGACAATTTTCAGCTTCTGCTCGCGTGAAACCACGGAATAGGCGGCGCCGGCAAGATTGCCGTTTTGATTTTCATCGGCATTGCCGGGCGCTGGCGCATTTTTGTGCGCAGCCGCCGAAGGCGCGCTGGGCTCGGGCTCGCGCTGGGCATAGCGCATAGTCAGTTCCTTGCCCAGAAGCGGAGCGGCGAGTTCGGCAACGTTAGTCTGGTCGAAACCGGGATTCGGAGTCTTCCCCACCAGTTCTTCCGCGAATGTCTTCTGAAGAATTGCCTCGGGCGCCATGTCAGACGAAAAGAAGCGGCCCTGGACCGTGTCGAAGGCGTCGGTCGACTTGGCGGAAGCCGGCAGCGCCGAGACGGTGGTTAAATGAGGCTTGTCCTCGAAGCGCAATTCGGTGACGAAGCGAATATCGGGATAGGCTTCCACCACGTTTGGCAGACGCGCGATCCGCTGCCGCATGGGCTCATCGAGCACCGGGCTTTCCGGGGCCGGCCCACTGCGCTGCTCTTCGCGGCCGAAGCCGCGAAAATCGCGGCGCGAGGTTACCACCACGGTATCGAACAAACCGGACTTAACCAAGCGGCGCGACGCGAGCTGTTGCAGACCGATGCCCAGAGAAAGCATCGCGACCAGAGAGGCCACGCCCACCGAGATGCCGATGGTGGTCAGCGAATTTCGCAGCAGAGATTCGCGCAAGTTGCGCAAGGCGAGTTCGGTGAGATCGGGAAGCTTCATGGCCGCTCTCCGCCGGCTTGCGCACGGTCGGTTACAGCCACGACGCTCATGGGCGAGTTCGTTTCGTCGCCAACCAGCCTGCCATCGGCCAGGAAGATGAGGCGATGGGCGTAGCGTTCGGCCAGCGCGCGCTCGTGCGTCACCATCACGACCGTCATGCCCAATTGCCGGTTGAGTTCCCGAACCATATTCATGATTTCGGTTCCAGTGTGGCTGTCGAGATTGCCGGTGGGCTCGTCGGCGAGCAAGAGCTGCGGGCGGTTGATGAGCGCTCGAGCCAGTGCGGCACGTTGTTGTTCCCCGCCGGAAAGTTCGCTGGGGCGGTGGTTCATGCGCGCTTCGAGGCCAACTTGCGCAAGGGCTTCCCGCGCCAGGCCGTCGCGTTTTCCGCGATCGACCTCGGCAAAGCGCATGGGTAGTTCCACATTTTCCGCGAGCGTCATGCTGGCAATCAGGTTAAACGACTGGAACACCATACCCACGGTATGCAGACGATATCTTGCAAGTTCCTCCCGTGAGAGATCCGAGAGATTACGCTCCTGAACGACCACGCTGCCGGAGGTGGGACGGTCCAGGCCGGCGATGAGATTTAATACCGAAGACTTTCCCGAGCCCGAACTGCCCAGCAGGGCAACGAATTCGCCGGCGCGCACTTCAAGCGTAACGCCATCGACGGCGCGGATGAGAGTTTCGCCCATGCGGTAATGCCGGCAAAGATGTTCCGCGTGAATCGCCGGCGCCCCATGCTGTGGGAGTGTTTCCCTGCTGCCCATGATGCTAGCGGACCTCTCCTCTGAGCACGCGCAAAGCGTCGGCGGCCCTTATGTCGCCGTTACGCGCCGGAGCGGAGTCGCCATCTCCGTCTGCGTCCACTTCCAGTGTATCTCCCTCGCCCGGCGCGAGAAACAGGTTCTCTTCGATCCCATGCTGTCGGGTATAGAGATCGTAGTAGCGGCCTTGCGCGGCGTAGAGCTGTTGGTGGGTGCCGCGTTCGACGATTTGCCCTTGCTCCATCACCAGAATCTGGTCGGCGCGGCGGATGGTGGAAAGCCGATGCGCAATCACGAACGTGGTGCGCCCCTGCATAAGATAGGAAAGGCCGTGCTGGATCAACTGCTCCGATTCGGAGTCGAGGCTGGAAGTTGCCTCGTCGAGGATGAGGATGCGGGGTTCGGCCAGAATGGCGCGGGCGATGGAAAGCCGCTGGCGCTGGCCCCCGGAAAGTTTCACGCCACGTTCGCCGACAATCGTGTCGTACCTGTCCGAGAACGATTCGGCAAACTCATCCACGCGCGCGATCCGGCAGGCTCGCAGGAATTCATCTTCACTGGCGCCGGGCCGCGAAAATACCACATTCTCGCGAATCGTTCCGTCGAACAGAAACGATTCCTGCAAGACAACCCCAAGACGGGTGCGGAACGAATCCAGCGTGACCGTGCTCAGGTCAATGCCATCCACCAGGACTGTGCCTTTGCCGGGCACATAGAAAGCGGAGATCAGGCCAATGGTGGTGGACTTTCCCGAACCGGACGAGCCGACCAACGCCGTCACCGTGCCGGGCTCCGCGATGAAAGCAACGTTGCGCAGCACGTCGCGGTTGCCGTCGTAACTGAAACTCACATTCTCAAACTGGATGCGCCCGCGGACATCGTGCAGCGGCACGGTGCGCTTTGGATCCTGATCCTCGGGCCGCTCCGCCAGAATCTCCTGCGTCCGCTCCAGTCCCGCCAGAGCCTCGGTGATCTGGGTTCCGATGGAGACGATCTGCATGATGGGAGCGATCAGAAAAGGCAGAGTGATGGTGAAAGAGAAAAATTGCCCCGCCGTAAGGGTTCCGGCCAGGCTCTGGCGGGCCCCTACGTACATGGTCGCGGCCCCTACAACACCGAGCAGCACGCTGGCCGAAAGACTCATGACCGACGTTGCCGTCAGGGTGCGCATCACATTCTCCAAGAGCCGCCGCACCCCAAAAGCGAACACTGCCTCTTCGCGTTTTTCCGCGTGATACCCCTTGATCACACGCACGCCGCCCAGGGACTCCGTGAGCCGCCCCGTCACTTCCGCGTTGATTTTGCCGCGCTCGCGGAAGATTGGCCGGATGGTCGCGAACGCCTTGTGCAGCGCCAGGCCGAAAATCAAAAGCGATCCCACCGCGATCAGCGTCATGCGGGGACTGATGCGCATCAGCCACCATAAAGCGATGGCCGCGGTCAGCAGGCCTCCGGCCAATTCCACCAGCCCGGTGCCCAGCAGGTTGCGGACACCTTCCACGTCCGTCATGATGCGGGATACCAAAGTCCCGGTCTTGTTGGCGTCGTAAAAAGAAACGGGCAGGCGCGAGATGTGCGTCTGCACCTTGCGCCGAAGCTCGGCAATCAGGCGCTGAGCGGCCTTGGACATCAACTGGGTCAACCCGAATGAAGTGATTCCCTGCACTACCGTGGCCAGCAGCACAATCTCCACGTATCGCGGCAGCGCAGCCAGGTGATGTTTGTTGATAATGTCATCGACCAGAAACTTGGTGGAGGCCGGCAGGACAAAGCCTGAGACCCGGTTGATCGCCATCAGCACCAAGCCCAGCGCCAACAGACCGCGGCGCGGCCGCATCAGTTTCCAGACGTCCGGCAGGACTGCCTTCAGTCTCTGGGCTTTCGGGGGCTTCGGCGGCTGTGCTGGGTCGGAACTCAATCTGTAATTGGACTCCTTCCGAACTGAATTGGCTTCATTATTACAGCTTTGTGGCACGCCTGGGGCAGGCGTTGTATGCTCGGGGCGTGCCGCGTCCGCCGTCGCCGAAACGCTCTCCAACCCTGGGTCTTTTGCTCGGCCTGATTATCACGCTGGCTGCGGTGGTGGCTTACTCCGCTTACATCACCTGGCAGGTGGCGGGGTTGCGCAGGTTGCAGTCCGAACTGATCGACCGTAATCGCAGGGATTCGCTGCAGTTGCTGCGCATCCAGAATGATTTGAACCTGCTGGCGGTGGCGATGCGGGACATGATCGACAACGACGAGCCCTATCCGCTGACGGCATGGTCGGCGCAGTTCCAGCGCATCCACACCGATCTGGATGACGCCATGCGCCTGGAAGCAGGCCTGGCCCCGACCGGCCGGACCACGGAGCAAAGCGCGGCGCTGAGCAGTTCGCTGGCGCAGTTCTGGGACGCCGTGGACCGTGTGTTCGCGCTGGCCGGCGAGCGCAAGGAAAAAGATGCGAGGGAGCAAATCCAGCTCTCGGTGCAGGCCCGGCAGGCGGCTTTGAGCACAACCGTAGCCCGGCTGTTAGTGGAGAACAGCGAGAATCAGGAGCGGGCAGCGCAGCGCATTGTGCAGATTTACGATCGGGTGCAGCGGCAGGTATATGTGTTCCTGGCGGCGACGCTGGCCGCGATCCTGCTGACGGGATTTTCCATGATCCGGTGGAACCGGCGCCTGTTTGCGCGCATGGCCGAGCTTTCGGAGCGGCGCAGTGAGCTGGCGCAGAAATTGATTGCAACCCAGGAGTCGACCCTGCGCTACATTTCGCGTGAGTTGCACGATGAATTTGGCCAGATTCTGACGGCGATGGGGTCGATGCTTGGCCGCGCCGGAGCGCATGCTCCGGAAGGCTCGCCTCTGCGCACCGACTTGCAGGAAGTCCGCCAGATCGCCCAGGACACGTTGGACCGGGTGAGAAGTCTGTCGCAGGCGTTGCATCCCGTGATGCTCGACGAGGTTGGGTTGGAGGCCACACTCGATTGGTACATCCCAACCGTGGAAAGGCAGACCGGAATTGCCCTATCCTATGAAAAGCAGGGCGTGCCGTTTGCCGTGGACGGCAGCGCGGCAGTGCAAATCTACCGTGTGCTGCAGGAAGCACTGAACAACGTGGCGCGGCACTCCGGCGCAAAACAGGCGGGGGTGCGATTGCGCTTCTTGCCGGAGGCGCTGGAGTTGGAGGTGGAAGATCACGGCATCGGCTTGGGTGAGCGACCCGCGAAGCAGGGCATTGGATTGGTTGCAATGCGCGAGCGCGCGGAGCTGATGGGCGGCCGAATTGTGTTCTCCACTCCCGTCGCGGGGGGCACGTTATTGCATTTGAAGGTGCCGCGCGAGAGAGTCGAGCAGCGGGACAAGGATCAAAGGTAGATAGAGGTTAGAAATAGAGAGATGACAAAGAAGATCACGGTGCTGCTGGTGGACGATCATAGCCTGGTGCGGCGGGGTTTCCGGCGCATGCTGGAGGACGAACCGGACATGGCCGTGGTCGGCGAAGCCGGCGACGGCGAAGAGGCGATCAGGCTGGCGCTTCAGCTGAAGCCGAACGTCGTGGTGATGGACTGCGCTTTGCCGAACATGAACGGCCTGGACGCAACCCGGCAGATTCTTGAAGACCTGCCCGAGACCGCGGTGCTGATGTTGAGCATGCACGCGGAGAATACCTGGGTGCGGCAGGCCGTTGATGCCGGTGCCAAGGGATACATCCTGAAGAATGCAATGAATCTGGAACTGGGGCCGGCGGTCAGGCGCGTGGCCCAGGGAGAAACAATTTTCGATCCGCAGGTGGAGCAGCAGTCGGCGCTCAAAGGCGAGCGCAGCAGCGGGCTGACCCCGCGCGAACTCGAAGTGTTACAGATGATCGTGGATGGCAAGTCGAACAAGGAAATTGCCGCAGTGCTCGATCTCAGCGCCAACACGGTCGCGGTTCATCGCGCCAACATCATGAACGCACTCGGCATTCACAAGACGGCCGAGCTGGTGGTTTACGCCATTCGCTCCGGGCTGGTGAACGTTCCGTGAATCGTAGATCTTTTCTGCGGGGCATGGCGGGACTCGCGTCGGTGTCTCAGTTGCCGCTGCTACGGGCTCTGGGCGCGGCAAACGGCGCGACCACTTCGCCTGGCTTCCGGTTCGCCGATGTAACCTCCAGTGCCGGCATTCGGTTCCTGCACAACAGCGGCGCCTTCGGCGGGAAGCTTCTGCCTGAGACTCTGGGCAGCGGCTGCGCCTTTCTCGATTACGATCGCGACGGTTGGCAGGACATTCTTCTGATCAATGGCATGGATTGGCCCGGCCATAAGCGGCGGCGCTCAACGCTGCAGCTTTTTCACAACAACCGCGACGGCACTTTCACCGACATCACTTCCCGCGCCGGACTGGATGTTGAAATGTACGGCATGGGCGTGGCCGTCGGAGATTACAACAACGACGGGTTCCCGGACTTCCTGGTCACCTGCGTGGGGCAGAATCGCCTGTTCCAGAACACCGGCCATGGCACCTTTCGCGACGTAACCCGCTTCAGCGGCCTGGGGAAGCGCCTGGCGTTCAGCACTTCCGCTCTCTGGTTCGATTACGATCGCGATGGGCTGCTGGACCTTTTTGTCTGCAACTACGTGAAGTGGTCGCCGGAGCACGACGTGTTCTGCAGTCTTGACGGCAAGCATAAATCCTATTGCACGCCGGAGGCTTACCGCGGCGAGACTTGCTGGCTCTTTCGTAATCGCGGCAACGGCACCTTCGAAGACGTGACCGCTTCCAGCGGTATTTTCGATAGCAGTTCAAAATCTCTCGGCGTCGCCATGCTCGATGATGACCACGACGGCTGGCCCGATCTGCTGGTGGCCAACGACACTCAGCCTAACAAGCTGTACCGCAACCAGCGCAACGGCACCTTCAAAGATGAAGCGGTCGAGGCCGGACTGGCCTTCAGCAGCGAGGGCAGGGCGCGAGCCGGCATGGGCGTGGACATCGCCGATTTCACCAACTCCGGCCATTCCGGCGTGGCCATTACCAACTTCGATAACGAAATGACGGGCCTGTACGAGTCCGCGGGAAAAACCTACGAAGACGTAGCCCCGCAGGCCGGAGTGGGCTTGGCTTCCAAGAACAGCCTGGGGTTCGGGTGTGTTTTTCTGGACGCCAATCTGGACGGCTGGCTCGATCTTGCTGTGGCCAACGGCCACATCGACGAAACGGTGCGCAACATTCGCGGCAACGTGGGTTACGCGCAGCCGCCGCAGTTGTTTCTTAACGACGGCACAGGAAGGTTCCGCGATGTCGCGGCGGAACTCGGCGGCGGATTCGATCTGCCCAAGGTTGGCCGCGGACTCGCCTATGCCGACTTTGATCGCGATGGCGACCTCGATCTGCTACTGACCACCAACAATGGTCCCGCCTACCTCTACCGGAATGACCAGCTCGCAGGAAATCACAGCATTCGTTTTCGACTGGTCGGCACCAAATCAAACCGTGACGGAATCGGCGCGAGTGTGCGTATCGTCTCCAGCGGCATGAGCCAGTCGCGCCTGGTGAAGAGCGGTTCAAGTTATCTTTCGCAATCCGAGTTTTCCATTACGTTTGGCTTGGAGAAACGCGATCGCGTTGAACAAGTTTCCGTTGTGTGGCCAAGTGGAAGAACTGAAGAGTACAAGAACCTGGCGGCGGGGCGATGTTACGAATGCGTCGAAGGCAAAGGGATTTCTCCTCAGGATGGATATTGACCGGCGACTGGCCCGCGTACGCCATTTCAGGGCGCGGTCACGGTTCCAGAAGCGGTCAGGTCGATGTCGACCGATTCGCTGACTCGCAAGAACAACGTGCTCGGATTCTTCATTCCCCAATTCACATAGGGTACCGCGAAGTGAAGGGTCGCGGTCCAGTGATCGGCGGACACGCTGAGATCGGCGGGCACCGTGAGTTCGTGGTCCGATCCGTGAATGGTGAAGATTCCGTGCACCCGCACAGAGGATTTTCCCGGCAGCGATAGCGATACGGTCCCATCGATGCGATCGGGGCGGAATAGGATTTCCGGGTAGCGTTCGCTCTCCAGCACTTCGCGATGCATTTTCCGGTCGCGCATGCCGATGCCGCTTTCGCCACTTCCAGCATCCACAACGATTTCGCCCGTAATCTTGCCCGAGGCGGGATCAAATTGCAGAGCACCTTGCTGCAAGCGGAAGGTTCCGTGAACCGTATGGAGCACATTGGCTAACGTGAAATCGATCGTGGTGTGCTCCGGATCCAGATGGAACGACACATCCTGCGCGGCGGCCGTCATACCGGCGATCGCAAGGAAGGCAATCACAGCCGGAAAAAGACCAGGTGCTCGGCTCCGGTGAAATCTCTGGGTGTCTGGTTTCATCGTTATGCAGTCAACAGTCCCCACCCCAGAGTGAGCCCGTCGAGAGCCAGATGAACAGGCGAAAGAGTTCCCACGTGGAGGGCCAGCAACCTGCGAAAAATTTCCGGACGCTTGAGAAAAGCCTGCAGAGTACGCCGCTGAAATGCGGGACGGCCGTCGAGGGTCAGCATCAATCGCGCCATCCACAAGGGGCGCAGCAACAGGCCGCGGTGGGCCGACTGGTAGGGCCCGAGATTGCCAGACTTTAGGCAGTGTGCCAACACCACAGCCTGGGTGAAAGAAAGGCCCAGACCTTCGCCCGTAATCGCGTCGACGGTGCCGGAAGCATCGCCGATCAAGGCAACATTTCCTCGCCAGACGCGATTCAGTTTGCGATTGGCGGAAATTGAGCCCCTTTCGGCGGAGACGGCCTCAACCCCGTGCAGCCGCGCGCTTAATTCGGGAAACGCAAGCAGTGATTCTTGCAGGCGAAGCCCGGGATCGCGCGAGGCCACAGCTACACAGACCTGGTCGTGGCTCACGGCTGTGGCATAAGCCTGACTGTGCTCTCCCCAATAGATCTCCATGCAGTCGGTCCAGGGTGGTACGCGGTAATGCCGGCGAAAGGCGTATCGCGGGTGAGACCGTGAGCGGGTCTCCAGATTCGCCCAGCGGCGCACGCGTGAGTTCGCGCCGTCGGCTCCTACAATCCACCGGGTGCGGATCGCGCGTTCCCCCAGCCGAACTTCGCTGCTGGAAATCCCCGTGACTACGCTTTGCCAAAGCAGGTCAACGCCCATCCCGGCTGCTCGTTCGACGAGGATGCGGTGCAGTGCGGTCCGGCGGATGGATAGGCCGCAACCTCCGGAAGGGAAGTCCGTTTCCGCCGACAACCCGGAACCGAGAAAGCGTACCCCGCGAAGCGGACGGGCATCGGCCGCCGGTACGGCAATTCCCAGCCGTTCCAGCGCGGCGATGGCATCCGGCATCAGCGCTTCGCCACAAGCCTTATCAATCGGTGGCCTGGCGCCGTCGGCAACCAGCACGCGCAAGCCTTGCTGACGGGCGGCAATCGCCGCCGCCAGCCCGGCTGGGCCGCCGCCGATCACGAAAACATCTGTCGCATTCAGCAACGACCTGACCTCACCATTGTAAAAGTAGAAGTTCTGAGCAAAACCCGGGTCCCATCGCGGCAAGCAGGCCCAGCGCGCCGGGCTTAGGGCGCCGGTGCTTCATCACGTCTTCGAGCACAACCAGCACGGAAGCGGAGGACAGATTTCCGACTTTGCGCAGGCAGGCCCAGGAGGCATCGAGCTGTCCGTTGTGCAATCCCAATGCTTCCGCCGAAGCGTCGAGCACCTTCGGTCCTCCGGTGTGTAGAACCCAGCTCTGAAGGTCGCTCCGCTTGTGTCCGTTGTCGGCCAGAAAGGCGTCGACGTCCCGCCCCAGGTTTTGCCGAATCAGGTTCGGAACCTCGGTCGACAGCAGGATGCGGAACCCTTTCTCGGAAATGTTCCAGCCCATCATTTCTTCGGTGCTGGGATAGAACACCGACCGGGTGGCGAGAATCTTGGGTCCGGAAATCTCCGGCCCCGACGATTCGAATTCCGGTCCCGTCACAATAACGGCAGCGGCGCCATCGGCGAAAAGTCCCGAGGAGATCAGGTTCGCGACCGATAAATCTTCGCGTTGCAGGGTGAGCGAACAGAGCTCGACCGAGACCAACGCCGCCGCCTGCGTCGGATACGCGCGAACGTAATCCGCGGCGCGCGCGATTCCGGCGGCACCAGCCACGCATCCCAGACCAAAAATCGGCGTGCGGCGAATGTTGGCGGGGAGTCCCATGCGGTTGATGAGCAGTGCGTCGATCGACGGGCTTGCCACTCCGGTCACCGTGGTAAACAGCAAGGCTCCCAAATCTTGTGGTTTCAGTCCGGCGTTGTGCAGCGCCAGGCACAGAGCCTGTTCTCCTAACTCCTGTGCGACCTTTATCCAGATGTCGTTAGCCTGGCCCCAGGTCTTGATGTCCACGTACTGCTCGGCCGGGATGGCGAGGTAACGACCATCCACGGTCACGTTGCGGTGCAGGCGCGCCAGCAATAGAGGGTTTTTGAGCTGGTCTCCCCAATAGTCCTGGAGACGCTCCAGAAGAAACTTCTGGGAGTAGTAATGCTTCGGGAAGGCGCTGGCAGCGCTGGCTATCCTCATGGATTCTCGCTCCTGAAGTCAGTCTCGGCACAGAATCAAATCCCAAAGCCGACCGCATCCGGAAGGACAATCTCCCGATTCGATGTGCGGCTTCCGTGATAGTTATACACGGGGACTGGCGCCGGCTTAACTATTGTCGCAGAGTTGGCGATTTTTGTTTGTCGTTGGCTTCAAGGAAGAAAGTTCTGCCGCAAAGCGAACCCCGCCCACTCAGTCTGCGCAAGCTTCATACCTGCTTTTGTTCATTACTGTAACACCGCGATCGAACTGGGTGTGCTCGCAACGCCATATGTGAGCAGTGGATTCAAATTGCCGCTGAAGATGCCGAAAGCCTGAATTCCCGCAGAAGAGCCCTGGTTTCCCACAAACAAATAGCCTCCGTTCGGGTCCACAGACAGAACAGTGGGAGTAGTTTCGGTGGAGAACGCATACGTGCTGGTGGAAGTGGTAAGCGCCACAGGCAATCCGGAACTGGAAGTCGAATACACTGAAACGTTGTTGGAACCCTGATTCGCCACGTAGAGATATTTCCCCGTGGGATCCACCGTCAGCGAAACCGGGTCATTATAGCTGTCGCCGAGCGGAGATCCCTGGACTTCCGTGAGTGCGCCGGTCGAAGCAATTTTAAAGATGGAGATGGAATTCGATCCCGTGTTGGCCACGTATAGATAGGTGCCGCCGGGGTCGACCGCCAGCCCGTTGGGACTAAGCCCATTGCTGCTGGTCCGGGCAACCGGTGGTTGCGTTTGGATCACTCCCGCGTTTAGGCTGTAGCCTTCAATTTCGCCATTCTCGTCGCTCACGCCGCTGACATAGAGATACTTGCCCGATGGCGTCAGCTGAATATTCAGCGGTGGGAAATTGATGAAGAACGGAGAACCCGCCACTGGCGTGAGCTGGCCGCTGCCGGCATCGATGGAGAAAACCGAGATGTCGTTCGATCCGGCATTCGCCACGTACAGGTACTTACCGGCCTGGTCCATGGCCAGCACTTTCGGCAGCGAGGCTGGTGCCACCGATGTCGACGCACCCACACTTAAAGTGCCGTTGCTAGCGATGTTGAGCAGGGAGATAGTGTTTTCGTTCTGACCAGGATTCGCTACGTACATGAATTTCCCGGAGGGATGGATCACCAGGAAGTTGGCTCCGTCGCCCACCGTGTACGGGCTCCCCGAAAGCTCCGTGAGCGTGCCGGAGTAAGGATCCTCGCGGTAGGCCACCACTTGATTGGCGTCTGGAACGGTCGCATAGACGAAATGGCTCGTGGTACCGCAGCCCATGCAACCGGCAATGCCTGCAAGAACGAAAACCAGAACCAATGCTTTCTGAAGCATCCGTGACTCCTGAGAGAATTTGTAAGCGAAGAACAATAATACCGGGCTGCCGCAACAATCCGGCATGCAAACCGAACATTTTCTATCATACGGTCAACACGAGAAAAAAGGGGGGCCGACACCCTGCGCATCATTCCTCACCAACCTGGCCAGAGGCTTCTGAGACCCCTTTGAAGAATGCCGGCTCCCGGCGATTGTGCTCACTCCTGCGATGCCATGCTCTTGAACTCAGGTTGCATGCCGCCCCTCTGTGGCGGCCCAAATCAACGTCGCTGCCAGTCAACATTATCAGTGGGCCAGGCTCGGCGTGGGAGTAGCGGAAGAACCGTCTGCCGGCGACGGGTCTTCCCCGCCCCGCAAAGCCGTCCGCAAGCGGTCAAGATAAATGTAGACGACGGGCGTCGTGAATAACGTGAGCGCCTGGCTGACGATCAGTCCGCCGACAATCGTGATGCCCAGAGGACGGTGCAGTTCTGAACCCGTACCCCGGCCCAGCGCCAGCGGCAGACCTCCCAGAAGAGCCGCCATGGTTGTCATCGTAATGGGGCGGAAGCGCAACAGACAGGCGTCGTAAATAGCCTCGGCGGGCTTCTTACCCTGCGTGCGCTCCACCTCGAGCGCCACATCGATCATCATAATCGCGTTCTTCTTCACCAGCCCGATCAGCAGGATTATGCCGATGGTCCCAATCACGTTGAGCTCGTTGTGCGTCAGCAGCAGCGCCAGCAGCGCGCCCAGCCCCGCCGAAGGAATGGTCGAGAGAATCGTGATGGGGTGAATGTAGCTCTCGTAAAGCATGCCCAGCACGATATAGACTGCGATCAAAGCCGTGATAATTAGAATCGGCTCGCTCGAAAGCGAATTCATGAACGCGGCGGCTGTGCCCTGAAAGCTTGCCGATATAGTCGATGGGAAATCGATCGACCGTTGCGCTTCATCGATGGCCAGCGTCGCCTGTCCCAAAGAAACTCCGGGCGCGAGGTTGAATGAAATCGTCACCGACGGGAGCTGGCTCTGATGGTTCACCGCCAGCGGAATGTTCGACGCTGCATAGTGAGTAAAAGCCGCGAGCGGGATCGGTGCACCGCTGGATGAGCGTAGATAGATGTCCTGAAGCGCCTCGGGCGTCTGCTGGAATTGCGGCGCGACTTCCATAACCACGTGGTATTGGTTGAGCGGCCGGTAGATGGTCGAAACCTCGCGCTGCCCGAACGCATCATAGAGCGCATTGTCAATGTCTTGGGCGGCCACGCCCAGTCGGCTCGCCGTGTCGCGGTCAATCACCAGCTGCGCCTCCAGCCCCTGATCCTGTTGGTCGGTATTCACATCGCGCAGTTGCGGCAGCTTGCGCATTTGCGCCAACAATCGCGGTCCCCAGCTATTCAGCTCGTTCAGATCCTGCCCTTGCAGGGTGTACTGATACTGTGCATTGCTATGACGTCCCCCTATGGTCAGGTCCTGATACGACTGCAGATATAACGTGGCTCCCGCCACGATCGCCAGCTTGTCACGCAAACGGTTGAGCACATCCTCGGCGGTAACCGTCGGGCACGACTGCCAGAAATGACGGGTCGAACACGTGGCGCGCTCCGCCAGCGGCTTCAGCATGATGAAAAACCGTCCCTGATTTGAAACCGTGTTCCCGCCAGCAAACCCTACCACCGAACTGACCGCCGGGTCGGTCATCACGATCGACACGTATTGTTCCATTTTGCGGCGCATCGCCTGGAAGGAAATATCTTGCGCCGCCTGCACCGAACCCCCGATGCGTCCGGTATCCTGCTGCGGGAAAAACCCCTTGGGAACCTTGACGTAGAGATACACGCTGAAACAGGCCACCAGAATGGTGACGCATAGCATGATAAAGCTATGTTTCAAAGCCACGCGCAATGCCCGCCGGTAGGTGCGCAACATCCAGTCAAAAACCGCCTCGCTGCCGCGATAGAGAAAATTGTGAGAATCGTCCCGCGCCGGGCGCAGAAACTTGGCACACATCGTCGGAGTTGTCGTTAGGGAAACCACCAGCGAAATTGCGATGGCGACGCTCAACGTAATTGCGAACTCGCGGAATAGTCTTCCTACAATTCCTCCCATCAGCAGCAATGGAATAAACACCGCCACCAGCGAGGTGCTCATGGAAACCACGGTGAAACCAATCTCCGCCGCTCCTTTGAACGCCGCCTCCACCGCGCCCATGCCGCGCTCGACATAGCGCGTGATGTTTTCCAGCACCACGATGGCATCGTCCACGACGAATCCAGTGGAAATCGCCAGCGCCATCAGCGACAGATTATCCAGGCTGTAACCCAGCAGGTACATCACCCCGAACGTGCCCACTAGCGACAGCGGAACCGCAATGCTGGGAATGATGGTCGACCGTACGGTTCGCAGGAAAGCAAATACCACCAGGATGACCAGAATGATTGAGACGATCAACGTGAATTCAATATCCTTGACCGATGCTCGCACTGTCACCGTGCGATCCATGGCAATGGAAAGATGAATCGCCGGCGAAATCGAGGCACGCAGATACGGCAGTAAGGAAACCACGCGATCCACGGTCTGGATGACGTTAGCTCCCGGCTGCCGGTAAACAATGATCAGAACGCTGGGTTTAGCGTCGGCCAGGCCAATGTGGCGAACGTCGGCAACTGAATCCTCAACCTCAGCCACGTCGCCCAGCCGCACCGGTGCGCCGTTACGGTAAGCCACAATCAACGGCCGGTACTGAGCGGCGGTAAACAGCTGATCGTTGTCGCTGATGCTCCAGGACTCTGCGCCGTTCGATACTTCTCCCTTGGCCTGGTTCGCATTGGCGAGATTCAGCGCATTGCGCACCGTATCCAGTCCGATGCCGAGTTTATTCAGCAGCATCGGGTTGACTTCCGCGCGAACCGCGGGCTGCGCGGCCCCACCCACATACACCTGGCCCACTCCGCTCACTTGCGAGAGCTTCTGCGACAAAATGGAATCGGCGGCGTCATACATCTGCGGCACGGTTTGTGTATCCGAGGTAAGGGCCAAAATCAAAATCGGCGCCTCTGACGGATTGGCCTTCCAATACTCCGGATTACTCGGAAGGTTAGCCGGGAGTTGGCTGCGCGCGGCATTGATCGCCGCCTGCACATCGCGTGCCGCCGCGTCGATGTTCCGGTTCAAATCGAATTGCAGCACAATGCTGGTCGAACCCAACTGGCTGGTCGAGGTCATCTCATTGATGGCCGCAATGCGTCCGAACTGGCGCTCCAGCGGCGTAGCCACGGCGGAAGCCATGGTTTGCGGATCCGCGCCCGGAAGTTGCGCCGACACCTGGATGACCGGGAAATCGACGCGAGGCAGCGAAGCGACCGGCAGGAAATTGAAGGCGAGAATGCCCGAGAGCAACAACGCCGCCGCCAGCAGCGACGTGCCAATCGGGCGCCGGATAAATGGAGCCGAAATATTCATCGCCTAATCCGCCGGAAATTCCTGCGGAATCGGATTGCCAATCTTGTACTTCTCGAATCTTTTCGCCAGCCGGTCAAACCACAGATAAACCACCGGTGTCGTGTACAGCGTGAGCAACTGGCTGAGGATCAACCCGCCCACGATTGTGATGCCCAGCGGCCTCCGCAGCTCCGCGCCGGTGCCCGATCCCAGAGCCAGCGGCAATCCGCCCAGCAGCGCCGCCATCGTCGTCATCATGATGGGGCGAAAGCGCAACAGGCAGGCTTGAAATATCGCTTCCTCCGGCGGTTTGTGCTCCTCGCGCTCGGCTTCGAGCGCGAAGTCGATCATCATGATGGCATTTTTCTTTACGATGCCGATTAGCAGAATGATGCCAATCAGCGCCACCACGGTCAGATCGTTCCCCGTCAGCATCAGCGCCAGAATCGCCCCTACCCCTGCCGAGGGCAGCGTCGAGAGAATCGTAATCGGGTGGATGTAGCTTTCATACAACACCCCGAGCACAATATAGACGGTGACCACGGCCGCGAGAATCAGCCACGGTTCACTCGAAAGAGAGTTCTGGAATGCCGCCGCCGTTCCCTGGAATGCGGCATGGATGCTCGGCGGCAACTGGATTTCTTTCTCCACTTGCTCGATGGCCCGCGTGGCATCGCCCAGAGACGCTCCCGGCGCTAGATTGAACGACAGCGTCACCACGGGGAATTGTCCCTGGTGGTTGACCGCCAGCGGGGTGCTTGTGGTTCGCATCCGGGTGAACGCGGTAATCGGAACCGGAGGGCCGCTGGTGCTTGCCGTGGCCGCATTCGCAGTTGGTGCGCCGGCACTGGGAGTTGTGCTGCCGGGGCGAACGTATACGTCGTCCATCGCGGCCGGCGTCTTCGCAAAGTTTGGCAGCACTTCCAGCACTACGTGATACTGATTCAACTGCGTAAAGATGGTTGAGACCAGCCTCTGCCCGAAAGCGTCGTAGAGCGTATTGTCGATGGCCTGCGGAAGAATTCCGAGCCGCGATGCGGTATCGCGGTCGATGGTGATATTGGTCTCCAGCCCGCCGTTGAGTTCGTCGGTGGCCACGTCGCGCAGCGCCGGCGCTGCGCGCAGCTTCTCCACCAGCTTCGGAGTCCACTGCGCCAGTTCCCGCGCGTCGGCATCTTCAATCGAGTATTGAAACTCGGTGCGGCTCACCCGATCCTCAACCGTTAGGTCCTGCACCGGCTGCATGTAGAGCGTGATTCCGTCTACCCTGGCCAGTTCGGGCTGCAGCCGCCGGATGATCGCCGATGCGTCATCTTTGCGTTCATCGCGCGGTTTCAAATTAATCTGGATGCGGCCGCTGTTGGGAGTTGTGTTCGTGCCGTCCACCCCAATGAATGAAGACAGGCTCTCCACATCTTTATCCTGCAGAATTACCTTGGCCAGTTCCTGCTGGCGGCGGGACATGGCATCGAAGGAAACATTGTCCGGCGCTTGCGAAATTCCCAGAATCACGCCCGTGTCTTGAACCGGAAAGAATCCCTTGGGAACAATCACGTAGAGAACCAGCGTGAGCACCAGGGTTCCGAAGGTCACGAACAGAGTTGCGGTCTGGTGCTTGAGCACCCATTTCACCGTGCGCCCGTAAAATGCAATGACCCGGTTGTAAAAGTTCTCCGTGACATCGTAGAAGCGGTCCTTCTCACCCTCTTTGCGATGCTTGAGCAGCTTGGCGCACATCATCGGGGTCAGGCTCAGGGATACCCCCGCCGACACCAGGATGGTTACCGCCAGCGTAACGGCGAATTCACGGAACAGGCGTCCGACAATATCGCCCATGAACAGCAGCGGAATCAGCACGGCGATCAGCGAAACGGTGAGCGAAACGATGGTGAACCCAATCTGTCCCGACCCTTTGAGCGCCGCCTCCAGCGGTGAATCTCCAGCTTCCAGAAAACGGTCGATGTTTTCGATCATGACGATGGCGTCATCCACCACAAAACCGGTGGAGATAGTCAGCGCCATGAGCGTCAGATTGTTCAGGCTATATCCCAACAAGTACATCACGCCAAACGTTCCTACGATCGACAGCGGGACCGCGACACTGGGGATGAATGTGGCCCGCAGATTTCGCAGGAAGAAGAAAATAACGATGACCACCAGCACGATGGTCAACCCCAATTCAAACTCCACATCCCGTACCGATGCGCGGATCGTAGTGGTCCGGTCGGTCAGAATCTGCATCTTCACCGTGGACGGCAACGACCCCTGCAACTGCGGCAGCAACTTCTTGATCCGGTCGACCACGCTGATGATGTTCGCGCCGGGCTGGCGCTGGATGTTCACGATCACCGCCGGAGTCAAATTCATCCAGGCAGCGAGCAGGTCATTTTCCGTGCCGTCGATCACGTTCGCCACATCACTGAGCCGCACCGGCGCACCGTTGCGATAAGCCACAACAATCGGCTTATACTGCGCGGCGGAGAAAAGCTGGTCGTTGGCGCCGATGGTGTACGACTGGCGCGCTCCATCGATCACGCCCTTCGCCTGATCCACATTGGCTTCGGCGAGTGCCGTGCGAACGTCCTCCAGGCTCAATCCATAGGAAGCGAGTGCCGTAGGGTTTACCTGCACCCGCACCGCGGGCTTCTGTCCGCCGCTGATTGAGACCAGTCCCACGCCCGGCAACTGCGAAATCTTCTGCGCCAGAGCCGTGTCCGCGAGGTCCTCAACCTTGGACAAGGGCAGCGCGTCCGACGTCATGGCCAGCGTCAGAATCGGCGCATCCGCCGGATTTACCTTGTTGTAGATGGGAGGGTTGGGTAAATCCGTGGGCAGATACGTGGCTGCCGCGTTCACCGCGGCCTGCACCTGCTGCTCTTCCACATCGATATTCTGATCAAGCGCGAATTGCAGCGTGATGACTGAACTGCCAAATGAACTCGTCGAGGTCATCTGGCTCAATCCCGGTACTTGACCGAACTGCCGCTCAAGTGGCGAAGTGACCGACGACGCCATCACGTCGGGATCGGCCCCCGGATAGAACGTCACCACCTGAATGGTCGGGTAATCGACTTCGGGCAGCGCCGAAACCGGCAGTTGCAGAAACGCAACCCAACCCACCAGCAGCACGCCCACCATCAACAGCGTGGTCGCCACCGGGCGAAGGATGAATAACCGTGACGGACTCATGAACCAGGAATTCCTGCTGCGTGCGCGCCGCCGCTCGCATTGTTGGTGGGGCCAATATTCCGCGGTTCTATCGTGCTCCCGGTTTGCAGCTTGTCCTGCCCGTCCGTGACCACGGTGTCCCCGGGACTAACGCCGCTGGCAATTGCCGTGGTGTTTCCCTGGGTAAGCGCTACCTTCACGGTGCGCGCTTCGACCGTGTCGCCTGGCTTCACCAGATAGACAAATGTTCCCTGCGGACCACGCAGGATTGCCGCCGTGGGCAATACCGTGCTGTTCTTCCGCGTCTCCAGAAGCAGGTCTGCGTTCACAAACTGGTTGGGCCAAAGCTGGTTGTCTTTGTTATCGAACACGGCTTTCAGCTTGGCTGTTCCCGTCGTCGGATCGATCTCGTTATCGATTGTCTCCAGTTTGCCGGTCGCCAGCTTGCTCTGATCGTCGCGGCTGTAAGCTTCCACCTGCAAGGTTGCGTTCTTCATGTGCTGCGCCACCGCCGGCAACTCATCCTCGGGCAGCGTGAAGATCACCGCAATCGGCTGCAATTGCGTGAGGATCAACATCGGATTGGTGTCGGTGGCGTGTACGATATTGCCCGGATCCACCTGCCGCAAGCCCACCCGCCCGGTAAACGGCGCCGTGATGTTGCAGTAGATCAGCTGCAGCTTGGCATTATCGATCTGCGCCTGGTCGGTGCGCACCTGGCCATCGAGCTGGTCCACCAGCGACTTCTGCGTATCCACCTGCTGCTGCGCAATGCTGCCCGAGGGAATCAAAGTCGTATAGCGGTCCAGGTTCAGTTTCGCATCGCGCAGCGAAGCTTGATCTTTGAACAGTTGCGCCTGCATCTGTTCCAGTTGCACCTGGTAGGGGCGCGGATCGATCACAATCAGCAGGTCGCCTTTTTGCACGGTCTGCCCTTCCCGGAAGTTGACGCGCATGATCTGCCCGTCTACGCGGCTTTTTATATTTGCCGTGTAGTACGCCGTCACCGAACCCAGGCCAACCAGGTATACCGGCACGTCCTGCCGTTGTACTTTGGCCACCGCCACCGAAACCGCGTGCGGGGCTGCGGCTTGCGCTCTCTCCCTGGAGTCGACCCCGCTGCAACCTGACCAGGAAGCGCACCCAACCAGTGCCGCCGCCAGTACCAGCCCGAGCCGGCCGCGGAAGCGGTACAGCGGTTTGTTTTGAGCAAAATTCCGATGGATCATATTCACCGTTTAGAAGGTCTGCAATCTCCCACGAACTCGCCGTCGAACACGCAATCTATTAGACGTATTCATTTCCGACTCGGTTGCGGCAACCCTGTCTCGGGAAAACAAAAAATCTTCTTTTTCCAAAATCCTCCCGCTGGCGAGCCTTAGGGTGGGCACCGGAACGCGGACGCATCACTAGAACCCTGCAAAACCAGCATCAACTGCAGCGCGGCAGCAGGTCAAGGCCAGTGCGAAGGTTTTACAATTCTTTACGCGCTTTTAACGTTACTTTACTGCCGCAGCGTTGGCAGAGCCGTGGGTGCCGGGTGCAGCGCTTCGAAGGCGGCGATTCCCGCCTCGTGTTGCAGGGTAAGGCCAATATCGTCTAGCCCCTCCAGCAGACAACGGCGGACAAATTCGTCGATCGGGAACTTCGCGCGAAAGCCTTGGTCGTCGCGCACTTCGCATTGCTCCAGGTCAATGGTGAGCTGGTAATCGTTGACTTCGCCACAGCGCCGCATCAACTCCGCCACTTCACTCTCGCTCAACCGCACCGTCAGGAACCCATTCTTCGCGCTGTTATTGTCGAAGATATCGGCGAACGAAGACGAAATCACCGCGCGGAGCCCGAAATCCGCCAGCGCCCACACTGCATGCTCGCGCGAGGAACCGCAGCCAAAATTCTTCCCCGCCACCAGAATGCTCGCGCCCGCATAACGCGGTTCGTCCAGAACAAAACCAGTGTTCTTCTTTCCGTCAGCCGCGAACCGCCAGTCGTAAAACAAAAACTCGCCGAAGCCGGTGCGCTCAATCCGCTTCAAAAACTGCTTGGGAATAATCTGGTCGGTGTCGACGTTCACCCGATCCAGCGGCGCCACCCGGCCTTTGTGTAGACGAAACGGATTCATATCCTTCTCCCATCCTTGTCATCCTGAGCGAAGCCGTTCTTCAGGCACTCCCCACGCAGGAAACACACATCACCGAAACTTCCACTCCCGGATATCCGTAAAGTGCCCCGCAATCGCCGCCGCCGCCGCCATCATGGGACTCACCAGATGTGTCCGCCCACCGCGTCCCTGCCGTCCTTCGAAATTGCGGTTGCTGGTCGAAGCGCAGCGCTCGCCCGGCTGCAAAATGTCGGGATTCATTCCCAGGCACATCGAGCATCCCGACTCCCGCCACTCGAACCCCGCATCCAGAAAGTCCCGGTGTAAGCCTTCCTGCTCCGCCGCCCGCTTCACACTCTGCGATCCCGGCACCACCATGGCGCGCACCTTTGCGCTCACGCGGTGACCTCTCACCACCCGCGCCGCCGCCCGCAAATCCTCAATGCGCGAGTTGGTGCACGAGCCGATGAACACCCGGTCGATCCCAATATCCTCGATCCGCTTTCCCGGCTCCAGCCCCATATACCGCAACGCCAGTTCGGCCGCGCGCCGGTCGGCGTCTTTTAAGTTCGCAACTTCCGGCACCCGCCCGGTCACCGGAGCCACCATCCCTGGATTCGTTCCCCAGGTCACAAACGGACTAAGTTGCGCCCCGTCCATCTTCACCACTTTGTCGAACTCGGCGCCTTCATCCGTAGGCAAACCCCGCCAGCATTCGACCGCCTTCTCCCACTCGCCGTCCCGCGGAGCAAATCGCCTTCCCTTCACATATGCAAACGTGGTTTCGTCCGGCGCCACCATCCCGGCTCGCGCTCCCGCTTCAATGCTCATGTTGCACAGCGTCATGCGCCCTTCCATCGAGAGCGCGCGCACCGCTTCTCCGGCGTATTCGATTACGTGCCCGGTCGCGCCGTCGGTGCCCATCTGCCCGATGATTCCGAGCGCCAGATCCTTTGCCGTCACCCCTTCCGCCAGTTGCCCCAGTACCTCGATCCTCATCGTCTTCGGCCTCTGCTGGGCCAGGCATTGGGTCGCCAGAACGTGCTCCACTTCCGAAGTTCCGATCCCAAACGCCAGCGCCCCAAACGCTCCGTGCGTGCTGGTGTGGCTGTCGCCGCAAACAATCGTCATCCCCGGCCGCGTCAGCCCCAGCTCCGGACCAATCACGTGTACAATCCCCTGCTCCGCCGAATCCATATCGAACAGCAGGATGCCGAATTCCTTGCAGTTGGCCTGTAGCGCCGCAATCTGCTTGGCGGCAATCAAATCGGTGATCGGAGTTCCCCGCGGCTCGGTCGGAACGTTGTGATCCACGGTGGCGACGGTGCGCGAAGGCTGCCGCACTTTTCTTCCCGCAACTCGTAGCCCATCAAAAGCCTGCGGCGAAGTCACCTCATGCACCAGATGCAGATCGATATAAATAATGGGCGACCGCCTAGCCGGCGTGGCCACCAGATGAGCTTCCCAAATCTTCTCGAATAATGTCCGCTTTGTATTCATAAAAAGCGCCCAATTATCAGTCTTTCACACCCAGCATGTCGTAGCAAGATCGGAGCCGACCGGGTTGTGATCGAAATTTCCACACCCCCGCTGTGACATCTGACCTTGCGCACAGGCCGCCAATCGCGAGATCATGGTCGAGGCGGTGACGGTCGGCGAGAGGCCCAACCGACATGGTGTAAGCTCTTTGTTTTCTGGAGGATGGTACTAAAACCCTTTGCCATCAGGATCTTGCCCGTAATTTCGTGCCAACTCGATGATTCTAAAGATTATGCGAAATGGGGGGAGGGGGCCTGCCTGGTTAAATTCTCTCGCCGCTCCGCCCCGGCCCCTACTCCGGCCAGCGCCCTCCAAAATTTATTTCGCTGTCCTTCAGGTATCATGCAAAAATTGGAAGCTTTTACCCTGTGTTTCCCCTGGGTTAGAGATGTTCAGATGATCAATGGCAAGCGCATCGCGGTCGTAATGCCCGCCTACAACGCGGAGAAGACCCTCGAGGCCACAGTCGGGGAGCTGCCTGACCTGGTGGACCTCCGCATTCTGGTCGATGACCACAGCTCCGACAACACCGTGGATCTCGCGCGTCGTCTCGGCCTGCACGTTTTTCTACACGACCGCAACTATGGCTATGGCCGCAATCAGCAGACCTGTTATCGCGAGGCCCTGGCAGCGGGCGCCGACGTAGTCATTATGCTTCATCCCGATTACCAGTACACTCCGCTGCTGGTCACAGCCATGGCCAGCATGGTGGCGTACGGCGTTTATGACGTTGTGCTGGGCTCGCGCATCGTCGGCGGAACCGCGCTGCGCGGCGGCATGCCGGCCTACAAATACATCTCCAACCGCCTGCTCACGGCGATTGAAAATCTTTTTCTGCGGGTAAAGCTTTCGGAGTACCACACCGGCTACCGCGCCTTCAGCCGCAAGGTGCTCACCCAATTGCCTCTGCTCGAAAATTCCGACGACTTCGTATTTGATAATCAGATGCTCGCCCAATGCGTACACTTCGGCTTCCGCATCGGAGAACTCTCTTGCCCCACGAAGTACTTTGAAGAAGCCTCCTCCATCAACTTCCGCCGCAGCGTGAAGTATGGTTTCGGCGTGCTCGCGACAACCTTCCAATTTGCCCTACAGAGAACGGGCCTGATCCACCTGCCCCGTTTCAGCGACCAGGGCCGCAAACTCGAGCCGGGATCTCCCAGCTACTACACGCGCCCCAGCGAAAGCGCTCATCACGCGTAAGCAGTCTTTGGCGCCACCGTTCGGAACCGATTGAGAGGCCGCTTTACTTCTTCTTTGAGTTTGAGAGAAACCCGAGCACCTTGCTGGCCCACGCATCGGAAAAACCGAATCGCGCCTTGGCGCGGGAGTAAAGGTCAACCGCCTTCTTATCCAGCCAGATCAGCGCCGACTTCCCCAAACCATCCTGCGGCCGGGCAAAGTAATCGGTGGAATGTCCGCTTACTTTCCCATGTTCGATTGTGTAGTAGTACAAAGCCAGACTCTTGCGCGACTGTCCCTCGGGGCAGGTGAGGGGATCGGGAAATCCGTGCAGCGACCGCTCGTCGGTGGTGAAAATGAGCGCATGGTTGAGCAGCGGCGGATACTTGGCCGCGCAACCCGCCATCTTCTGCTCCCTCCGCTCCCACAATTCGATCGACCCGCCCCACTCCTCGCGCCATCCTGGATTCAGATACAGGATGAGATTCACGCGCCGATGCCAGTGCGTGTGGAAGTGGTGCATGGAGAAGTCCGTGTGCACATTGAGATAGCCACCTGGCCCGGACTGGTGCAACCCGCCGCCCTCCAGCATGGGATCTGCCATCAAGTTGGGAATTCCGGTTAATTCCGAAACCCAGGCCACGAACTCGGGCGTGTTCAGTTCGTCGGTGACGGCCTTGATGATGGCTGGAAAAAGCTCGCGCTTGGCCATGCCCAGTTTGTTTTCATTGGCGTGCTTGTACTGCGTCCAGGCATCGCTGGTAGGAGTGGGAAACTCTTTCGACATGGCCAAGGCGGTTTCCCGCGCCAGAAAGTCCTTCAACAGAATATGCGGACAAGGGTGGTTCTCCCGGTACTGCCTGGCTAGCGCGGGCAGCCGCGATCCCCACCTTTCATAGGGAAATAGCGGAGCGGGGGCTTGAACAGCCGGCGCGGTAGACATGAGCTGGAATCTCCTTATCTTGATCTTGCTCTTTGTAGGAATTGTATCCGATCGGCAAGCCCGAGATGTGGCTTTTCCCCGAAAATGGCTTCAGGGGATCCGGCAAACACGCACCGCGCTGTTCTGGTAAGCGCAATCGAGCCCGGCTATTCCAGGTTGTTGCACCACCACCCAACTTACGTGGTATTTGCTTTTCAGCCGCAGAAAGTCTTCCACGCGGAAACTCTTCCAGGGAGTCTGCGCCTGCACCTGGCTCCACCAGTCGTCGGCCAGTTCGGGGAACATGGTTACAGCACCGCTGTCCTTGGATGAGTCCGCTAAGCGGCTGCGCTGCGCGAGACAACGGAAGCCGGTGCTGTCTTCTCCCGGCAACTGCATAAACTCGGGATTGATGGCAAATACGGCGTCGATTGGAGTGTGGTCACGAATCCAGACGAACGATTGCGCCCACGGATTCCTGGATGCCACACCGGGCCATTCGATATGGGCGTCGGCGGGGAAAAGCGCTCGCTGGGCGATAAACATCCCAGTACACAACGGCAGAAAAAGCGCCAGCCAACGCCAGACTCGATTCTTCAGCACAAACTCACCCAAGAATCCGCCCATGATCAGAAACATCAGCATGTAGAGCAAGTGCAGGCTGCGCAGCGGCTGCAGACGAGCCAGACTTTCAAAGCGAGCTGGCAAATCGACGACCAGCGCGGCAAAGAAGTAAATCAAGTCGTACACGATGAGCGAGCGGCAGACCAGATTCAGCCGATGCCATTGCCGGGCCCGCGCGACGCGGGCGAACCACCACAACAATGCGACGGGCGCAAGAATGCCCAACTGTTCATACCAGCGCCAGAGCTGGATGTAGTGAAACTGATGCCGCAGGGCGGCAGCGTGATAGGCGGGCGATGTGGGAGGGTCCAGCGAGATTCCAAACGGCAGCCAGCAGCACAAACCAGTGACCGCGGGAAATGCGGCCGAGATGCCTGCTTTGTCTTCGAATCTGTCCACGACCGCCAGAAGAGCGCAGAACGAAAACGAGAACGCGGCCATCAGGGGATGGACGCTGGCTGCAAACGCCAGCCACAAAGCGGCTCGAATGTATTTTCTGTCGAGCGTCCGTGCGACGGCAAAAATAGCGGCGAACGCCGCCAGGTTCCGCGGGTTCAAGTACTGATCCACGATGTAAAGCGCGGTGCCCGCCACCGGAATCGTCAACAGAGCGGCTACCAGACAGACGCCACCCCAGCGGGCGTTCCCATGGGCGGGTGGAAAAAGCAGGCCGCTCAGCTCCCAGCAGGCGAGCAGCAACAGGAAAATGGACGCCAGATGCCACAGGAACAACCCGACTTCCATTGGCAGGTGAGTTATCCGCAGAGAGAGCGCAACCAGATTGGGGAAAAGCGTCAGGTTGGCGTGCGACAGAAAAAATTCCCGCCCCACGGGAAACAGCTGTGGATGCAGAATCTTTTCCACGCCGGGAAGATAGATCTCCGCGTCTTCGGCGTAAGGATGGTATCCATGCACCAGCAGCGCGCCCAACGTCAGCAGCAGCAAAATGCCCAGCGTCTTATATTTGTTTAAAAGAATCTCGTTCACTCGACGGCCGCGACCGCAATGTTCGGGGGCGAATTGGCTTGCCTTCGCCTCCGTTCCGAAAGCCAGGAAACGACCGCATAGGCTGCCAGTACGACATACTGAGGATCGATAGGCCGCCGGTAATAGTCTTCGGGATGGGTCAAATAATAAATTACAGGAAAGAAGAGAAAGACAATCACGTAAGGCATGGCTATCGCCGTATCGAGCCGCCACGCCCGCCGAAGTCCTATCAAAGTCAGCACGGTAAGTCCAGTGCAGAAAACCATATTGAACGGGTCGGCCGGCTCCTCGTGCAAATAGCGGGGGCTGAAGCTCCAGAAGCCCGTCCACAAATAAACCACCCGACGCAGCGTCTGCTGCACATAAAGCAGCCGATGCGAATCAATAAACGCCAGCCCCTGGTGAAATTTCTTGTTTACGTAAGCGATCTCGCCGAGTTGCTGATATTCCCGCCACTCGTTCTCGTTATCCGAGGGGTGATAGCCGGGAGGGCCCCAATGCCAGGAGTCCCGATTGTTGCCGAAATAGACTTCCAAGCCCAGGCAACTGCGGAATGGAATCAGCTTGTGAAAAGTTTCATAGTTTCGAATAAACCAGGGCGACACGACCAGCGTCACGGCCAGCACGGCGCCCACTCCGGGAGCCAGCCAGCGGCGGCCGCTCTTGTAGAGCCGACACCAGGCCCAGGCGCCCAGAAACGGCGCCACCGACATCACGACGGGATCGGTTAAACCACCGAGCCCGCTGAGAGCGCCAAATCCCACCCAGGGCCAAATCGAAGATGAGGTCTCCAAGTACAGGGCCGATAGAAAGACCAGGCTCATCAAAAGGGTGGTGAGAGTGGTGGCCCAGATGAAATCGGCCGAGAAATAAATTCCGTAAGGGAAAAATGCCCACGCCCATCCCGCCCACGCGGCCACCGGTTTGCCAAAGTGTTTTTTTGCGATGAAATAAACCGGAATGCAGGTCAAGGCCGAGAACAAACAATCGAGGGCGAGCGCCGCAATCGCCGAGGCTTTGCTGTAGACACCGAATATCTTGAAGATTCCGGCCAGCAAATAGGGAAATACCGGAGCCAGCCAGGCGGTGGGACCGGTTTTGCCAAACAGCGGATTGCTGAAGCCTTCGCCCTGCGCGATGGAGCGGGCGATTCTGCCCGCTTCGCCTCCCAGTCGCCAGTGATCGCGATAGGGGTCGGTGCGCTCCGGGTACAAAAACGACATGACGATGAGCCGCAGCACCAAGGCTACCACCACCATCCAAAACAGGGAGCGCCGGGAGTTTGCAGCGGCTTTCGTTTCTCCCATATCCGGTTCTGTGACTATTTCAGAAGAAGCCATTCGCTCCAATCCGTGTGAATATGCGGGGCTGATTCTACTACTTTGCCACAACGCAACGCTCCCGGCTTGTCTTTGGTTGCGATGTTGAGTTGAGTTCCGGTGCTTGCGCCATTCGATCCCGCTACGTAGCATCTAAATTGATATGGCTGCCGCCCTGATGCCCGAGCGCCTTCGGCCCCGGATGGCCTTCGGGGAGATCATCGCATTTTCTTATGACACCTTTTGCAGCAATAAGGTGCGCTTCATTTTGACCGCTTTGGGCATGGTGATCGGGACGGCGTCTCTGATCCTCGTGGTCACGATTGGAATGACTGGGCGCCAATTCGTGGTCAAGCAGATCCAATCCATTGGGACCAACGAGATCTGGGCGGAGTATCTGGGCGGCGCGCCGCACATCAGCAACTCCAACCCGGATCCGCTGACTGTCGACGACCTGCACGCCGTTCAGGAGGCCGTCCCCGGCATCGTCGCTTCGTCTCCCGTGAGTCAACTCTCCGATCGAGTTCCGGTGGGCAACGGCAAAGAAAAAGACGTCACGATTCTCGGTGTCAACCCCGAATACCTGAAAGTGCGCAATCTGGTTGTCCCTTCGGGAAGATTCTTCGATGAGGAGGATTCCCAGGCCCACAACAAGGTTGGCCTGATCACCGAGAAGATGGCGATTGAGGTCTACGGTTCGGCGCAAGCCGCCGTGGGCAAGGTCATCAAACTCACGGGACTGCCCTTCACCATCATCGGAACCTTCAAGGAGCGGGTGGAAACCTTCGGCCAATCGGAGATCGTCGACGACACCATGCTGATTCCGTACTCCGTCAGCCGATATTTCATGGAGGTGCCGCACGTAAAGCTGCTGTATTTCTCGATGGAAGACCCGTCGATGGTGATACCGGCAACAGCGCAGATTAAGCGAGTGTTGCAGTCGCGGCACCGCGCCGAGTCGGTCTATGACGTCTCCAATCTCACGGCCTTTTTATCCATGGCCGACCGAATCGCCACCGGGCTGACCTGGGTGCTGTTGCTGATTTCGATGGTGACGCTGGTGGTGAGCGGCATCGGCATCATGAACATCATGCTGGCGACCGTCACCTCGCGCATCCGCGAGATCGGCATCCGCAAGGCGGTGGGCGCGACCAACCGCGAGATCCGCTTTCAGTTTCTGGCCGAGGCCATTCTTATCTCAGTCATCGGAGGCTTGGTAGGTATCGTGATCGGCCTCGCCATCCCTTATTCGGTACAATTCCTTACCGAGTATCACGTACCGATCTCAGGCTTATCCGCCATCATCGCCATTGTTGTGTCGTCGGTGGTTGGGGTGATTTTCGGCACTGTTCCCGCCGCGCGTGCCGCGCAGCTCGATCCGGTTGAGAGCCTGCGGTATGAGTAGAGACCAGCGCTGAAAGAGATGGCGGCCCCCGGCCGGAATCTGACCGTGAGTCACCTACGGCCATCCAAAAAATCCACAACGATGCTTTTTGCCACGAAAAAGTTGCATTTCCCATGCACTCCGAAGTAGTATCGGTTACGGTAGTAACGTGCATTACGGAGCTTGACAGTAAAGTAGTCCCAGTTTTTAGACCCTGTACCGCTCGTTCTTAACTTCCAAACTCGCAGTTTCAGTTGCGCAAAAACTTTAACGAGGCCGCCTGTCAGCCTCCGTCCCGGTTCGGAGAGTTCAATATGGCGTGGTACGCATACTGCCTTACCGAGCACCAGACCCTGCCCAACGGCACCCGTTCCCGACGCCCTTTCGTAATTGAGAATGTTCAAGGCGTGAACGGAGCCCCCGTCCTCAGCTATCCCAGCGGCGAGTTTGCTGTGATTGTGAGCGAATACGACCAAAACGCTGGAGAACTTGATCAGAAAGCGGCTATCGACCACGCCCGGGTGGTAAGCGGCTGCTTCCGTAATTCCACGGTATTGCCGTTCCGTTTCGGGACGATCTTTGAAAGCGATGACGCGCTGCGCCAAGCCGTCCGGGTCAACCGGCGGACGTTCGGCCTGAGCGTCGCCCGGCTGCGCGGCAAGTCCGAAATGCACATCAAGCTGACCGTCACCGACGGCTCCCTGCGCGAGGCTATGATCGATGTGGTGCTGCCCGACACTGTGGGCGGCGACTATCTTTCCAAGCTGCGCGTCAAGGCTTCCCGGGAACGCGAGCGCCAGACCAAGGCCCGTGCCCTGTCGGTGCAGGTGCATAAGCTATTCAACCCGCTGGAAGAAGAAGTGAGCTGCAAGAAGGTCGCGCCCCAAGGCATGCTCATTGACATCGCCCACCTCATCGATTCCAAGTCGGTCGAGAAATACCAGAACCGCTACAGCACTGCCGCCAAGCAGTTGAAGAACTGCGAGGTGGCTATCAGCGGGCCTTGGCCCCCTTACCATTTCCTGCCCGGGAAGCTCCGTACCGTGGCCGGAAACAGCTAGTGGTACGTTGAATCCTGTTCGGGCCGTCGATTTGCCAAATGCAGGCGACGGCCCAAATTGCTGAGACCAGAGCATGCCCGTGCAATCAATGTGCAGGCTTATGCACTTGCCGAGCCCTTGTGCCTGGCCTTGAGAGAGTCGATCTCCGTTTGGGTCGGACCTAAGCCTAACTGGATCAATCATTTATGGTGTCGCGCGGAGTGGACCTGGCCCCTCCGGCTTTTGGCTCAGCAAGTGCTTCTTCCTAATGTACTAAAGAGGCCGCAACCCAAAGCAATGACCTTCACTCACGTCTCTCGTCACCATTTCCCGAAGTGCCGTTCCGGCTGGCGGAACGGCGACTTGCATCGCCTTTCCTGACAATCACCTACCAACTTGCCTCTTTGAAACGTGGCCCCAGCAATGGGGCCACACTTTTGATCCAGCGATTTTCCGCCGCTTCCTGATACAAGGCGCGGTCTTGCCCCGCGGCCCGTCATCCGGTTGCTACAATACGATCGGTCTCCAAGGGATGCGGCTCGTTAGTCCACTATTGAAGCACGCAGTCTATCCGGCTCTGCATCGCATCGGGTGGCTCAACCGCATCCCGCCACTCAGCGACTGCACGGTCGTAAACTACCATGGTGTCGTTCCGGCCGACTATTGCAGGAAAGAAGCTTTTCTCGATGGCAACCTGGCGCGACCCGAGATGTTACGCCAGCAACTCCAATTCCTGAAAGCGCACTATTGCATCATTCCCCCGGACGAGTTCCGCGCGTGGATTGAGCAGGGCAAGCCACTTCCTCCACGGGCCGCTCTGCTGACCTGCGACGACGGTCTGCTCAATCACTTGACGGACCTGCTTCCCGTGCTACAAAGCGAGCGCGCCTCTTGCCTTTTTTTTGTGACCGCGGCATCGTGCCGGGACAACCCAGGCATGCTCTGGTACGAGGAGCTCTATCATCTGATGCGCAGCGCGCCCTTGACCGGATCAGATTTGGAGCTGCCTCCGGAAGAAGGGACGGCCGGGTCCACTGGAACCTTCCAAGCCCAGTGGTGGAATACCGTGAGAAGAGCCTCTCGATTGGATGCAGCAGCCCGAGCAGATTGGATGGGCCAGGTGCGCAGGCACTGCGGAGCGCAGCTTCCGCGCTTCGAACGGCGCTGGCGGCTGCTGAACGTTTCGGAGCTGAGGCAATTGGCCGAAGCCGGAATGAGCATCGGAGCGCACACCTGTTCGCATCCCGTTTTGTCACTAAGCAATGACGCAGAGGCGCGCCGCGAAATTCAGCAGAGCAAGAGCGAAATAGAGGGGGCGCTGGGACGGCCGGTATGGGCATTCGCCTATCCCTTCGGAAATCCTTCCACCATGGGGGAGCGAGAAGTGCGTCTGGCTTGCGAGGCCGGGTTCTGCTGTGCATTCCTCAACGTGGAACAAGGAGGCACTGAGCGTTCTAAACCCTTTACGCTTTCTCGGATCCATGTGACCGGGGATATGCACCTTCCCGAGTTCGCGGCCCACTTAAGCGGCCTTCACACGCGCCTGCAGCGCGCGGTTTTCCTGTCGGAACATTAAGCCATCCTCAAAAGCGCCGCGCCGATCCCTCAAGTGTTCGTTCACCCGGCCGATGAAGCCTGAGAGCCAAATCCCGCCTCGGAGGCCGAATGTCCCATTCGTTGACCGTGCTCCTGCAGCGTCGCGCTATTCCATTTCTAACCTTGACAGTTCTCCTTCCGCTTCTCGGCTTCGACCTGCCCGCCAGCGCTCAGCCCTCAGATCCGCCGAAACCTCAGTTCGCGCAGCCGCAAGACCGCATCACCAGTTTCATTGACGATGAGCAACGGGTGACGCTGCGCGGCAACCGCCATCCCCTAGCTCTGCCTCGGTACGATGCCGGAGCAGTCACACCCGGCTTCTCCATGAAGCGCATGATCCTCACCCTGCTGCCGGACGCGGCCCAGCAAGGCTCGCTCGACCAGTTATTGGAGGCACAGCACAACTCGGAGTCTGCTTACTACCACCAGTGGCTTACACCGGAGGAGTTTGGAGAGCGCTTCGGCGTCTCCGATGCTGACACGGCCCAGATTATGGCCTGGCTGCAGGGACACGGATTGGAAGTCGAAGAAGTCACGGCCGGCCGCCGCTCCATCGTTTTCAGCGGCACCGCCGCTCAGGTCGAGGCAGCTTTTCATACGCAGATTCATGCCTATAAGATCGGCAACGAACTCCACCATGCCAACGCTACAGATCCTGAGATCCCCGCCGCTTTGGCGCAAGTGGTAGGAGGCGTGGTTTCGCTGCACGACTTTTACAGCGAACCAATGCACGGCGCTGTCCGAAAGGCATCGCCCGAGTTTTCCAGCGGCGGCTCCTACTATCTTGCGCCCGCGGATTTCGCCACCGTCTATGACCTCGTTCCGCTTTATCAGCAATCCATCAACGGCAGCGGCCGGTCGGTGGCGATCGTCGCCCGCTCCAACCTCAAGATCGCCGACGTGCGCCAGTTCCGAACATTCTTTGGCTTGCCCGCCAACGATCCGCAGATTATCGTGAACGGAACGGACCCTGGTATTTTCAGTTCCGGCGAAGAGACCGAAGCCGACCTCGATGTGGAGTGGTCCGGCGCAGTGGCCAGGCACGCCGCCATCAAGTTTGTGGTATCGAAATCCACGAATTCGAGCGACGGCGTGGACCTTTCGGCGCAGTACATCGTCAATCACAACCTTGCGCCGATCATGAGCGTGAGCTTCGGCTTGTGCGAGGCCTGGCTTGGTTCTTCAGGGAACAGCTTCCTCAACAGCCTGTGGCGGCAGGCGGCGGCGCAGGGCATCACAGTCTTCGTTTCCTCGGGAGACGCGGGCGCTGCCGATTGCGATTCAGCCTCGGCCACGGCGGCCAAGCATGGACGCGGAGTCAACGGCCTGTGCTCCACGCCTTACAGCGTTTGCGTGGGCGGCACGGAGCTCAACGAGGTTTCGAACCCCTCGCTTTATTGGTCGCCGTCGAACGCTCCAGGTACGCAAGCATCAGCTCTGAGCTACATGCCAGAAGTAGTCTGGAACGAAAGCAGCCCAGGCTACGGACTTTGGTCCAGCGGCGGCGGGGCGAGCACCATCTATGCCAAGCCCTACTGGCAGGCGGGCGCGGGAGTTCCCGCCGACGGCAAACGCGACGTTCCCGACGTTGCCCTGTCTTCGGCCGGCCACGACGGGTATCTCATCTATCAGGAAGGCTCACTCTATGCGGTCGGCGGGACCTCGGCCGCCGCTCCGTCGTTTGCCGGAGTTATGGCGCTCGTGGTGCAGCACACAGCGGCTCGGCAGGGCAACGCCAACATCGCGCTCTATTCTTTGGCGGGCAAACAGAGGGAGGGCGGAGCGTCCGTTTTTCACGACGTTACCAGGGGCGACAACAGTGTGCCTGGGCAAACTGGCTTCCACGCCACGGTCGGATACGATCAGGTTACCGGACTCGGCTCCGTCGACGGCTTGGTCCTGATCAGCCACTGGAGTGATGACAGCGTGACTCCCACGTTTCGGGCGACCGCTTCGGCGAATTCTGTTTTGCTTACCGCTGGATCGAAAAGCGACATCACCATGAACACCGCAGCGAGTGGAGGCTTCGACTCCGCCGCAGTTTTCTCCGTGACAGGATTGCCCGGCGGAGTCACCGCTGCTTTCACCCCCGACACTCTGCCCCGTCCCGGATCAGGCAGCAGCGTCCTCAAGCTCACAGCAGCCAGCAGCGCCAAGGCAGGTGTTTATTCGGTCAGCGTGACAGCGACCAGTGGCGCAACGAAGCAGCGGCTACCGCTCGCCGTCACGATTGCCCCCGCTCCTGCATTCACTCTGACGCCTTCGGCAAGTTCTGTCAGCGTAGCGGCGGAGCCACCAACACGCTGACGTTCACCACCACTCCAGACTCTACCTTCAATGCCGCGGTCACCCTGACCGTCACCGGATAGCGGCGCGATCCTGCGCAAGATTGCGCGCCCGCAGCCCTTCGAATATCCTCCGAGTGAGGGTGTGGTTGACGCATCTTGTTTCCGGCGCTTATCATTTTTGTTTGGCCCTTACATCAATGGCGGCTGCGGGAAATGGTCGCTGGACTTTAGAAGTGACCCTATGGATAAGAAGAAATTAGAAGCATTCAAGAAGCGGTTGGAGACGCGGCGTCAGGATTTGCGTCGGACTGTCTCCCGCACCCAGGCCGATGGCCGCTCCGCTGATGAGGACACAGCCCAGGACATCGCCGACCGCGCCGCCAGTTCCTACACCAAGGAGTTTCTGTTCAGCCAGAGCAACAACGAGCGGCAGCTCTTGCAGATGGTAGAGAGAGCGCTGGCCCGCATCCGTGAGGGCAGCTTCGGCGAGTGCATCCATTGCGGCAAGGAGATCAACGCGAAGCGTCTTGAGGCTGTGCCCTGGACTCGCCACTGCATCGATTGCCAGGAGAAGCTCGAGCAGGGATTGCTGGAAGAAGCTCCGCGGTAGGCTCGCGCGCTTTTGACGCTGTCATTTTCCGCCTGATAGACTGATGGTTTGTCCCACCAAGACAGACACTCAAGAGACTGAGACTGGAAGGTAGTTGTGCGCGCACAAACCCGCCATCAACTTAAACAGGATGCGTTCAGCCGGGTCACCATCGGAGCTGCGGAGAAGACCGCTCACTGGAGTGTGGAGCACAGAAACACGCTGACGATCGCGGGGATCGCCGTAGTCGTGATCGCCGCCGTGGTGGGGGGAGGGTGGTATCACCTGAGCGTGCAGGAAGAGAAGGCCAGCTTCGATTTTTCGCAGGCCATCCGGACTCTTGACACGCCACTTCGTCCCGCCGGGACGCCCGCGCAGCCGGACTTCCCCAGCTTCACATCCGTAAAGGAGCGCTCCGACACTGCGAAGAACCAGTTCCAGTCGATTGTGGAGAGCTATCCGCACACCCGCACGGCTGACATGGCTCGCTACTTTTTGGGCGTAACGTCCGCGACTGAGGGCGATAACGCTGCTGCCGAAAATGACTTCAAGACTGTGGTCTCGACTGGCAGCAAAGAGCTGGCATCGGTGGCAAAGCTGGCGCTGGCCGCTCTATACGGCAACACCAACCGCACCAAGGATGCCGCGGCCCTGTACCAGGACCTGATCAACCATCCCACCACGTCGGTGAGCAAAGTGACGGCGGAATTGCAACTGGCGGAACTCTACCAAGCCAGCAACCAGCCCCTCGACGCCAAGCGTCTCTACGAGCAGATCAAGAAAGAGAACCCCAGCTCGGAAGCAGGGCAGATTGCCAACCAGAAACTGGCGGAACTGAAGTAGGCAGACGGCGCAGCTGAAAACGCGCGGGCGGGAACCACACCTTCTCCCCCGCCGTTCAGAAGCCGCTAACCCCAGAATTGTTCAGTCGCAAGTTGAAGGCACTCCAGCCTAATCACTTCTTGCACGAGGTTCGACTGAACGAACTGGAAGCCGTAGCGGAATGCGTTCCGCCGGCGAACCATGGCGTAAATTCTGACCGGGCCGAACGGGACCGTGAATTCCAGCTCCACGAGTTCGCCCAGGGGAGCTTCAATTCTCAGCATAGCTGAAATCCCGGATTCGCTGATGTCCACGGTATGACCCTTGAGGAGGCCAGACGTCCGGGAATGGATGCTGATATCGACTTCAAGTTTGAAGCGGGGGATGGCGACGCGCATCGACAATGCCTCGAAATCGGCCGGCTCCGGGTTGGTTCTGAGCTTTCAATGTCGACCCACTCGACCTGTTACACGCACTTGCAGAATGAGATGGCCTTTGACCTGCGGCCGTACGGAAAGTCGATATGGCCTCTATTCCCAGTCGGCGCCGAGGCGGCCAAACTTTAGCCTTAGGCGTGCTTTATGCGAACCCATTCCACTTTTCTCGCCGCTTGAGTAGGATGATGGTTCAGGTTTCAATTCAAGTTTGGAAACCCTATGGCCGACCTCACCTTACTCGTCAACGGCAGCGAGAGAACAGTCAGCGTTCAACCCGAGACTCCGTTGCTCTGGGTGTTGCGAGACACTCTGCAGCTTACGGGGACGAAGTTCGGCTGTGGCGCCGGGCTCTGTGGCGCCTGCACGGTGCACATGGAGGGAGCGGCGATCCGGTCATGCTCCATGCCGGTCTCGCAGGTTGCGGGAAAGCACATCACGACGATCGAAGGACTGGGAGCCAATGGTCTTCATGTGTTGCAGCAGGCGTGGATCACCGAAGAAGTTCCGCAATGCGGCTATTGCCAGACGGGGCAGATCATGACAGCGGCAGCATTGCTGGCAAAGACGCCGAATCCGAGCGATGAGCAGATCACGCACGCGATGAACGGCAATCTTTGCCGCTGTGGCACCTATGAACGAATTCGCAAGGCGATCCATCGGGCTGTAGCAGCGGGAGGTGCGCGATGAGCCCGCTAAGCCGGCGCGAATTCGTTGCTGCTGGAGTGGCTGCGGGTGCCGGGCTGGTAGTGGGCTTCTACTTGCCGCATGGGAAGAGCTCAGGCCAGGAGGTTTTCTCGCCGAATGCCTATCTGAGAATTACCCCGGACAACAAAATCACAATTGTGGTGGCTCGGTCTGAGATGGGACAGGGCGTGCGCACGGCGTTGCCCATGATTCTGGCGGAAGAATTAGAAGCCGACTGGAAACAGATTGAAATCGAGCAGGCGGGAGCGAGCACGCTCTACGGAGATCAGACGACCGGCGGCAGCGCGAGCGTGCGGACGACCTGGGATCCGATGCGCAAGGCGGGAGCCGCGGCCCGGGAGATGCTGATTTCGGCGGCGGCATTGACCTGGAGCGTGCCGCGGTCGGCGTGCACGGCGGTCGATGGCATTATTGTGCATGGGGCATCCAAGCGGCGGCTCAGCTACGGGGAACTCGTGGAGAGGGCTGCCACGCTGCCCATTCCGACTGACGTGCCGCCGAAACAGGGCAAGGATTACAAGATTGTTGGACACCGGTTGCCGCGGGTTGACACGCCTGCGAAGGTGAAAGGCGATGCCGTCTTCGGCATCGACTTCCGCATGCCGGAGATGAAATACGCTTTGCTGGCACGGTGTCCGACGATCGGCGGAAAGCTGTTGAGCTTCGACGACAGGGACTCGAAGCAAGTTCCCGGAGTGACCTATGTGGGCAAGATCAGCGACGCGGCGGTGGCGGTGGTGGCCGATAGCGTTTGGGGCGCAATGGAGGGGCGCCGTGTCTTGAACGTGAATTGGGATGACGGACCGAATAAAGACTTGAATACCGCGGCGGTGAGGGAGGCGCTGAAGCAGGCGGCGGCGAAAAAGGGCGCGAGTTTGTATTCCGTAGGCGATGTTGCGAAAGTCGCGGGGCGGCGGATTTCAGCGGAATATCAGTTGCCGTTCATGGCGCACGCTCCCATGGAGCCGGGAAACTGTACCGCCAACTACTCGGGAACGGCGTGCGAGTTGTGGGCTCCGACGCAGGTGCCGCAGGATTGCCGCGACTCGGTAGCGCAGGCCGTTGGATTGGATCCGGATCAGGTGAAGGTAAACGTCACGCTGATGGGCGGGGGGTTTGGGCGGCGCCTGGAGCACGACTACGCAGTGGAAGTAGCACTGGTGTCAAAAGCGGTGCAGGGTCCGGTGAAGGTGATTTGGACTCGTGAAGACGATATGCGTTTCTCGACATACCGTCCGGCGAGCCTGCATCAGTTGAGCGCAGTGCTGGATGGAGCGGGCTGGCCGGTGGCATTCACGCACCGCATTATCGCGCCCTCGATCAGCGGACAGAAAGGGCAGCCCGGACCCGACGGAATCGATCCCGATCTGCCGGATGAAGCGGCGTTTATTTATGCTTTGCCTAATGTTTCGCTGCAGTACGTGCTGGCCGAAACCGCGGTGCCGCTGGGCTGGATGCGGTCAGTTTATGCGCTGCAGGCGGCCTTCGCGAGCGAGAGCTTCATCGATGAGCTGGCCGCCGCGGCGGGTAAGGATCCTCTGGAGTACCGGCTGCACATGCTGGCCGCAGATAAAGACGATAAAAAAAACGAAGACCATGACATCCAGTACTTCACAACCACATGGCGCACGGCGCGAATGCGCGGCGTGCTGCAACTGGCGGCCGATAAGGCAGAGTGGGGCAAGCCCTTGCCTGCCGGACGTTATCGCGGGATCGCGTGCTTTGGATGCTTTTCTTCTTACATGGCCGAAGTGGTGGAGATCAGCATGGAGAATGACGTGCCGCGAGTGCATCGGGTAGTGGCGGCGGTGGATTGCGGACAACTGGTGAACCCCAGCATTCTGGAGCAGCAGATTCAGGGCGGGATCGTTTACGCACTGTCGAATGCGTTGCGCGCGAAGATCACGATTGAGCAAGGCCGCGTGGTGCAGGGAAATTTTGACGACTACGCGCCGGTTCGAATGGACGAGTCCCCGGTGGTGGAAGTGTATGCCGTCTCGAGCACGGAATCGCCTACTGGGATCGGGGAGCCGTCCGTGCCGCCACTGGCGCCGGCGCTGTGCAATGCGATCTATGCGGCGACTAAAAAGAGGATCCGGGATCTGCCGATCTTGAGTTAGGCCCGGCTTGGGTTATCGACGACAGACAGGCTCTGAGCACAACTTGCTCGCGCCCTCACTGAGTTGGCGCGGGCAGCGGCTGGCCTACCGTCATTCTGAAGATCTTGATGTTGTTGCCATACGACTCGAAGCCCAAATTGTGAAACGCCATGAATCGCCTCCGCAGGTCCTGGGGAAGATTCGCATCCCATCCCGCCTGAAAAATCCAAACGGTATCCCCTGGCTGCAGGCGATAGGTCTCGACCAGGTGACTCCATAGATTCACGAAATTGTCTGCGGTGAGCAGCGTGGCGGCCTTGTAGTTGGCGGAAATTACGCAATGACCACCGCAGGAAAACGCCTCGAAATCCGCGATGGGAGCCTCGAACGATATGGGCTGCTGCCGGCACAAGTAGTGACCGAGAATGAGGTCGCTCTGGTAGTCCGTGAAAATCAGACCTGAGGCGTCGGTTTGCGTTGCGGGGTTCTGCCTTAGGAATTCCATTGCCGCCGCCATGTGCGTCCGGCTCTGGTCGGCGCGATCCATCGTGGGCCGGCGCGGTTTGCCAAACACGATGCAGGCCACCAGGACAAGGGTTGCGATCGCAAGTCCACGCTTCCACCTGCCCGCCGCCAAGCGCGCGATAGCCACACTGACACCGGCCACACCCGGAATAATCAGAAATGCCATGTGCCGCGTGCCGCCGTATGGATAAACATGGGCTAGGCTGGCGCCGCCGGCAATCGCAAACGGCAGGAGCAGGAATATTCCTAAGCTTCGCGAAAAAGTTCGACGCTCCGGAAAACCGTCCCTGCACAGCAGCAGCAGCACCGCTCCCACCACGAACAGGAGGCCCATGACATCGCCCACGGCAAGCTGCCCAAAGAAATATTGAAAGACCCCAAAGCTGTGTCCCGCCAGAAATATCAGCGGGTTGTCGTGAGCGCGGTCGAAGTACGAACGGCGGAGAAAAAACTCGCTCATCCAGCCTTGCAGTACGCTTCTTGATTCGCCTGCGCCCAGCTTTGAAAGGTGGGTTTTATATAAGAAGATGGCGAGAGCCAGTGCCCCGAGTTGTCCGATTGTCCACGCTCCTACCAAGCTGGCACTGAAACGTTCCTGAAAGACTCTGACCACCGCATAAATGGCGAGCGCGGCGGCGAACAGGAATGCCGAATAATGAGACAGCATGGCAAGGTAGAGGGACAGGGAAAAAGCGGCCATCTTGCCGGGAGATTTTTCGGCGAATGCCTCATCCAGAAAGTATAGAGCGCCGGCGAGAAACACCAGCAGCAGTGCGTACTGCCGGATCTCCGCCGAAAGTAGAACGATAGGCCGAAGGAACGCGACGAAAAGAAGCCCGATAAGACCGGCAAGCTTGCCCGCGGCTCCGGCCAGCCATTTGTAGAACAGCCAACAAAAAGCCGTGCCCGCGAGCACCGAAGGCAGTCTCAGCCAAAGTTCCGAGGTACCAAGCGTGCGCCAGAAATAGAGCACGAAGGTGAGAAGCGGAGGATGGGAAGCGGTGAGACTCGCCTCGTAAGCGAGAACCAGCGTGGGCTGATTGGCCAGGCGGAAATGCAGCGCTTCATCAGGATTAAGAAAAGTTCCTGAGGCGACCCAAAGTCGTGCCAGAAATGCGAGCAGGGTGATGAAGAATGCGGCGATGTAGGCGTGGGTTTCAGACCACTGGCCTTCGTTCTTCGGTGAAGTTGCTTTCATTCTCGCCCGGCCGCAAACCCTCCCAGCCATTTTACTGGCAGTCGCGCAGACGGACCGCACTACCCCGGCGCGGCCTGCCTTGACACTGCTTTCTCCAAGCCTTTATTCTTTAATTGCTCCTTGCGGTACTTGCGCCTTCTTGGCGCGCTTCCGCGGGCCTGGGGCGGCAACTGAACGGGGCGCGGAGGTTTCCGATGTTCTTCGAGGTCAAAGACTTGGAACTTCATCCCGTGGAGTTTGCGGAGGAGTTCGAACCGGGCGTGATTGATCTGGGAACGGAATATCGCCAGCGCACGCCGATTGAGGCCAGCGGCCGGGCGGACCTGGTCGAGGAACATCACGGCAAGCACAAGGTAATACAGGACATACGTATCAGGGGACGGCTTGCCACCAGCTTGGAGTTGAATTGCGCCCGGTGTCTCGAACCTCTCGCTCAGGACCTAAAGCACGAGTTCGACTTGCTATATCGTCCTCAGGGCGCGGACGCGGGTCGCGACGAGATGTCGGTGACCGACGCCGAAGCCGAGATCAGCTATTATGAGGGCGAAGGCATCTTGCTTGACGATGTGGTCCGCGAGCAGGTGTTGTTAGCCGCCCCGCTGAAGGTCACGTGCCGCGAAGAGTGCAGGGGCTTGTGCCCAAACTGCGGCGCGAATCTGAATCAGGAACAGTGCTCGTGCGCGGTTGCGCTGGAAGAACCGCGGTGGGCCGCGTTAAAGGAAATCCGCGGCAAACTGGCGCATTAACGCTGGCGATGCTGGGACTGGGATATTGAGTGATTGGTTTGATGCCAGGCCCAAGGGCCTCCGCGAGAGGAATTCTTAGACTATGCCGAATCCTAAACGAAGACATTCTCAGAAGCGCACCTCGACCCGGCGGGCGCACGATGCCCTGAAAACCCATTCGCTCTCTGAGTGTCCGAACTGCCACGAGAAGAAAATGCCACATCGCGCCTGCGCCAAGTGCGGATACTACAAAGGGCGCGAAGTTTTGGACGTTGAAGAAGCCAGCTAGCCTCCTGCCACCATGCCTAGCGTGATTGCGCTGGATGCGATGGGTTCGGACCGGGCTCCCAAGCCTGAGATCGAAGGCGCCATCCATGCCGCGCGCAATTATGGAGTGCGCGTGCTGCTGGTCGGTCCGGAGGCTACGCTCAAGGCGGAGATGGAACGCCATCCGGCTGCCTCTCGTCTGCCCCTCGAGATCGTGCACGCCGGCGAAGTTATTACCATGGAAGATAAGGCGGCGCAGGCGGTGCGCGCCAAGCGCGACTCCTCCATGCGCGTTGGACTGCGGCTGGTGCGCGAAGGGCGAGCGGCCGGGTTCGTCACGGCCGGCAACACCGGCGCTGCCATGGCTACCGCCAAGATGGTGCTGGGCGCGTTGCACGGCGTGGACCGCCCGGCACTGGCGGCCGTTTTTCCCACCGCTCCGGGAACAGCGGCGATTCTGCTAGACGTTGGCGCGAACGTGGATTGCAAGCCCCACAATCTTGAACAGTTCGCGGTGATGGGCGAGATCTATTTTCGCTCCATGTTCGGTGAGGCAACGTTTGGACGTTCAGGCTTCGGCGCCGGGAGACGGCCCCGGGTGGGGCTGCTCTCGATTGGCGAAGAGGAAACCAAAGGGAATGTGCTGACCCGCGAGTCGTTCCAACTATTGAAGCGTCTTCCCCTGAACTTTGTGGGCAATGTGGAAGGACGCGACTTATTCAACGGCCATGTCGACGTAATTGTCGCGGACGGGTTCGTGGGCAACGTGGCACTCAAGATTTCCGAGGGCGTGGCGAATCTGGTGCGCACAGTCCTTAAGGAGTCGCTGAGGGCTACGATCACCAGCCAGGTCGGCTACATGCTTTCGCGCAGCGCTTTTTCTGATTTCAAGAAACGCATCGACCACACCGAATACGGCGGCGCTCCTCTATTGGGGTTGAAGGGCGTGTGCATTATCACGCACGGTTCCTCAAATGCGAACGCAATTAAGAATGCTGTACGGGTAGCCGCGGAGTTCGCCGAGCGGAATATCAATAGGTCTATCGAGCGCGGACTGGCCGCACTTCGCCCCGCGCCCGTGGAAGTGGAAGCCGCGCCGGTTCACCAGTAACTTTCATAATCAAGAAGATGACCGAGCCAACCCCCATGCCCAACGACTTTGCGCCAACGATTGCCGGATCGAGCATCGCATTCATTTTCCCCGGCCAGGGCTCGCAGGTCGTCGGCATGGGCAAAGATCTCGCCGACAAATACCCCATCGCGCGGCAGACGTTCGAAGAAGCCGACGAGGCTCTAGGCTACAAACTGTCACAGCTGTGTTTTGAGGGCCCGGAGGAACAGCTGCGTCTGACCGAGATCACGCAGCCCGCTATTCTTACCACCTCAATCGCTGCATTGAGAGTTCTTCAAACCGCGGTCCCCAAGCCGGGCTTTGTTGCCGGCCACAGCCTGGGTGAGTATTCGGCGCACGTAGCTTCCGGGACCATGAGCTTTGCCGATGCCGTGCGCACTGTGCGCGAGCGCGGAAAATATATGCAGGAGGCCGTCCCGGTGGGCGTGGGCGCCATGGCGGCAATTCTGGGCATGGATTTGGAGAGGGTTGCCGCGGTCTGCCAGGACGCGGCGCAAGGCGAGGTGTGCTCTCCCGCAAACATTAATTCGCCGGAGCAGATTGTCATCTCCGGTAATACCGCGGCGGTTGAGCGTGGAGCGAAACTCGCAGACGAACGGGGAGCGAAACGGGCAAAGCTGCTGCCGGTTAGCGCACCTTTCCACTGTTCACTGATGAAGCCCGCGCAGGACCGCCTAGAAGTGGATTTGAACGCTCTGAAGATGCAGAAGCCGGTCTATCCAGTCGTCTGCAATGTGGAAGCCACTTTGGTCAGCGACGAACTTCAAGCGCGTACAACCTTGGTAGCACAGGTAACGGGCGCGGTGCAATGGGACCCCAGCATGCGCCTGTTGATCCAGCAAGGAGTGGAGAACTTCCTCGAAATCGGGCCGGGGAAAGTTCTGTGCGGGTTGATGCGGCAAATTGACCGGTCGAAGACCTGCCTGAATGTCGGCGACGAGGCGTCATTGACCAGGGCGCTGGAGCGGTTCGGAAGTTAGGTTCAGCGCAAGTTTTCCCGCGGTTGAATACCGGGCGTTTCAGCGGAACTCCAGATCGCAGGGCGGCGAACTGATTGTCCTATCGGTTTTGTCCACGTACAACTGCGCGTGCTGTGCGCGGTCATTCACGATCACGTCGATGACCACGCCGCTGCCGCCACCGGGGCAGTTGCTGGCGCCATAAATCTTAAAGCTCTTGATCAGGCCCCACTGGCCGCCGGGTCCCCAATCTTGCCAGAACTCGTTATACGGATATTGCGCGTGATTTTGCGTATGCTGCTTCCACGCAGGGTCGGCAAAGTAGATGCCATAGGCAGTTGCGAAGTCTTGCTTCTGTAATGCAGAAAAAAACTTGTCGGCGATGTGTTCCTCACGCCAGAAGCGATTCGACCAGCCAATTACAGCGAGGACAAGCACAAGAACAATGGCGGAGATGATTCGGATCTTTCTCTTTCGCTCTCGTTCCGGATCGTATTCTTTGGCGTCCAGTAGGGTCATCACTGTCTAGGATAACGGACACCGCCGGTAAGTCAAAAGTTTCAGAGTACCCAGACCGCCAGACGACCCGATTCTTCTACAGCGTACGCTTGAACAGGGGGATAGCGACGCCGAGCGTGATGGCGGCAAAAATCGAAAGATAGAGCATGTCGCCCCAGACCGCCGCCAGGCTCGTCTCCTTCAGCAGTAAGCATTTGAAGCCGTCGACCGCGAAGGTGAACGGATCAACCCTGGCGATCGCCCGCAGCCAGGGCGGGAAGGCCTGAATGGGGTAGATTGCGCCGCTGGGAAAGAACAGCAGCGTATTCAGAATGCCGAACATAGCCCGCGGCACCAGCGGATCTTCGATGCGCACCATCAGCAGAAACATCATGGTGTTAAACGCCAGCGACGTAAGCACAATCATCACCAGCAGCCCCAACATCGTAAACGGATTGAAAATGGTATTCACGCCGGCAATCAGCGCCCCGATTACGCAGATGATCACTCCTGTCATCACCGCCTTGATGGCGCCCGCCAGATTCAGTCCCAGCACCAGTTCGAGCTTGGTGATGGGAGTGACCAGGTAGCCTTCGTGCACGCCTCGGGCTTTATCGTCGATGTAGAGCATTCCCCCGCCGATCATTACCGAGACAAACATTGCCAGCGTAAGCGAACCGGGCAGCAGATATTTCATGTATTCGATGTAGGGGTAAAGTTCAACAATTTCCAGCGCGGTCTGCTGCAGGATGCGCGGCTGAATCGTTGGCTGGTTCAGCGAGTTGACCAGGTCGGTCATCTCTGATTCCAGCGCGGAACTCATGAAGTTGTCGCTGTTGTCGACGACTAGCCCGATTTGCGGATGGTTATCCTCGTAAACCTTCCGCGAAAATTGGGGCGGAATGATGATGGCGCCATCAAGCTTGCCGTTGCGCACATCGTCCACCGCCTTTTTCTGGTCGTCATAGTAAATCGGTACGAAGGTGCGGATGTTCGCCCGCACGGAGTCGAAGGCCTCGCGGATTCTCAGCGCCTGGGGACCGCCATCCTGATCGACAACGCCTAGTCTCGCGTCGTGAATCTTGCCCCCAAAAGCATTGCCCAAAATGATCAACTGCACCAAGGGCATGATCATCGATGCCATCATCAGCGCAGGGGAACGAAAGAACTTGCGCATTTCGCGCTCAACAATCGCCATCATTCGGTTCATAACTTCAACCCCTGGCGGTTCATGGCCGCAATCCCGTCTGTGGCATCACGAAGGCATACGCTTTCTGCAGTTCGTCGCGCAACTGCCGGCCCGTGTAATGCACGAATACGTCATCCAAAGTCGTGTTCTGCACCGAAAGCGACTTCACCGGAACCTCCGCTGCAACCGCCATCTCAACCAGTTGAGTGGTGGTGCGAGAACCGTTGCCGGTGAGCACTCGAAACATTCCCGCCCCTTGATGTTGCACCGAGGTAACGCCGTCGAGCGCATGCAGCCGCTGCTCCCAATCGTCCGGCGGATCTTCGAACTGCGCTTCGATCACATTGGATCCGGGTACGCTCGCTTTCAGAGCCATTGGCGCGTCGAGCGCGACCAGCTTGCCGTGATCCACGATTGCAATCCGCTCGCAGAGACGATCGGCCTCATCCATGTAATGGGTGGTGATCAGGATGGTGAGCTGGCGCTGGCTCTTGATGTTGCCCAGCATCTCCCAGACCGCCACGCGTGATACCGGATCCAATCCGGTCGTGGGCTCGTCGAGGAAAAAGATTTTTGGATGATGCACCAGGCCACGCGCGATCTCCAGCCGTCTCCGCATGCCGCCGGAGAGAGTCTTGGTCTGCGCGCCGCGCCACTTGCTCAGATCCACCAGACCCAGCAGTTCGTCGATCGAGCGCTTTCTTTCTTTCGTAGGTACGTCATAGAGTTTGGCGTAGATGCTTAGGTTTTCTTCCACGGTGAGATCGAGATCGCTGGTGAGTGCTTGCGGAATCACTCCGATCAAACGGCGCGCAGCCTCCGGATTTCTGGCAACATCGTAGCCCGCAATACGCGCAATGCCCGCAGTGATCGGAATCAGCGTGGTCATCATGCGGATCAGCGTCGACTTCCCCGCCCCATTCGGGCCGAGCAGGCCGAAAATCTCTCCCTCTTTCACGTCGAAGGAAATATCGTCGACGGCGGTGAAATCGCCGTACTTTTTTACGATGTGCTCCACTTCGATGGCGCAGGGAGTTTCGGCGCCAGAGGAGGCAAAACGGCCGCCGTTCGCTTTAGAGGTTAAAGTTGCCATCATTGCTGCTTCCCTACCGCGGCGCTCTGCGACTCGTTTTCGCCCTTGAGTTGCGCGGGCGAAACCAGTACCTCGGCCGTCATCCCTGGAACGTACGCCCCTTTGGGGTTGTCCAGCCGGACTTTCAGCACAATCGTTTCGATATCCCGCTTTCGCCGGCTCACATCGCGCTGCGTGGCGAACTCGCCCTCCACGCCTTTAAAAAATACTTTGCCACTGGTGACCGTCCCCCCGGGAAGACCAATGCGCATCACATCGCCGTAGCCGATGTGGTCTGCGTAGGTTTCCGGAATCGCCGCACGCACCCAGGTGTCAGTCAGATCGACGATGGTCACAATGGGCGCACCAATATTGACCACTTCCCCCTGCCGCGCCGCGCGCACTGAAACCGTGCCGCTCACGGGCGCATAGACGTTGGTATAGCCCAGCCGCACCGCCGCCTCATTTTTCTGTGCGATGGCATTGTTAAGATCAGCTTGCGTCGATCGCACAGTGCTCTTCGCGGCGTTGGCTTGTTGCGTGCGTGCTATGGCGGAATTCAAATTCGCCTCCGCCGCCCTCACCTGATCCCGCTGCGCCTGCACCGTCGCCTGGGCCGCCTGCAAGTTAGTCTCGGCCTGTACGCGGTCTTGATCGGACTCCACTCCGGCTTTGGCCAGCGCGATCGTGCGCCGGCTGTCGCTCTGGGTGCGAACCAGCGCAGCCTTCGCCTGAACAAGCTGCGCCCGCGCCGCCGAAAGCATGGCCCGGGCATTGGCCACGTCGCTCGAAGTCGATCCCGAGGTCGACTTTTCCGTGTGACGCATCTCAAAAACCTTGTGCTGCACGCTGGCGATATTCGCCGCAGCCGCGGCCTCCTCCGCCTGCAATTCGGAGGGATCAAGCACCGCGATCAGGTCGCCCGCCTTCACCGGCGTACCTTCATCCACCAGTAACCTCTGGATGCGGCCTTCCACCTGTGCGCTGACAATCACCTGATTCGCGTCAACCGTGCCGATCAGGACCAGATCTTTGGAATGGTTAGTGGAGAAATAATAGTAGATCGCCGCGATCGCGAAGATCACTCCCAGAAGAGCAAGGAATCGGTTGCGAGCACTCATTTACGTACTCCTGAATTGCGAACAGATGAACCCGCGCTGGCGCGGGGCTGAAACAGCGCGGCGGAAATAAAATCGAGAACGGCGGCCCGCCGCTCGGCAATGCGCCGAGGTGTCAGCGGATTGAAATGCACGATCCGCTGCATTACCGGGGCGCTGCTGAAATAAAAAACGATCATGGCCAGCATGGAAGGAATGAAGTGTACGGGGTCGACGCTGCGGAACTCGCCTTCAGTGATTCCCTTATGCAACAACTCGCCCAGCCGCTGGTAGATGGGCTGGAAGTAAGTCTTAACCAGCCGGTCGATGTGCTCGGAACGGCCTTCGCGCGCCCGCATCATCTCGCGTTGCATCAGTTTGGGATAAATCTGGTTCGAAGCGATGAAATCGAAATACGCACCCACGTAGGCCATGATCTTTTCCCGCGGCGGCAGGTCGCTGTCGAGCACCCGGAAAACCCTCGACCGCATACCGGAGAAGGCATGATCGAGCACTGCGCCGTAGAGTTTTTCCTTGTCCTTGAAGTAGTAGTAGAGCAGGGCCTTGTTGACCTGGGCCTCGCGCGCGATGGCGTCAGTACGAGCTCCGGCAATGCCCAACTCGGCAAACTCCCGCGCCGCCGCCTGCAGAATGGCGGCGCGGCTCTCCTCCGGCTGCCCGCGGGAACCCATGCGGGGAACGTGATGGCGATGACGGAAGAGTTGGGCCATTGGCTAATTAACCAGTTAGTTAGATTATACACGAACCGTGCGCTGCAAATCCACTTTTGTGACGAACTTTTGCCAGAAGGCTACAAACCTATGAATCCGCTAATAATTTTGTGCTATGGTATGGACGCTGATGTTGCGCAAAAATCTAGCCCGCGCAGCAGGGGCGGCTGGAAAGAGATCTCTGCCCTCAAAGTGCCAGCCGGAGGGTTTTATGGGCTCCGCCTCTTCGTTTCCCCGCCAGCAGCTATTCGCTATCTCCTTCACATTGACCATCGCGGCGGCTCTCTTGACCACGGGCTGCGGCTCCAGCGGAACCACTCCACCGAAGTTCAGCGGAAATACCCCAGTGACAGTATTGCTCGCCAGCTCGGGGAACGACCAAGTTACGCAGTTTGCTGTGGAGCTTCAGACATTGACGTTGACCAGCCAGTCGGGGAAGACCGTTACTTTGTTATCGTCGCAGCAGCCCTCCGAGTTTATGCACTTGAACGGAGGGATCGAGCCGTTGGCCACCGTCAATGTTCCTCAGGACATCTACACTTCCGCCACGGCCACGTTCGGCGGGGCGGTATATGTCTGCGTTGCGCAAGTTCCAGGCGCCGGCCTCGGGATCGTGAATTATTCCGTTATCAATCAAGGCCCGACGGTAAATTTAGCGTCACCGATCACGGTCACAGGCAGCAGCATGGCATTACTGCTGGACATGCAGGTTTCCAGTTCGGCAGTTTTTCCCACTTGCTGGACGACCCCTCCATTTGAGGGGTTCTCCATGACGCCGACCTTCAATCTCGCTCCGCTTGTCTTGTCCACTTCCCCGACGAACTCTGGAAACGGCAAGGTCAGCGGACTTGTGGCGACAGTTGCGTCGGTGGGAACGACACCGTCAAATTTGACGCTCACGATTGCGGGAGGACCATTGGGCACCAGAACTCTTTCCGCGAGTTCCAACAGCGCAACGGTGTTCCAGGGAGTGAGTGGCGCTCCCGGGCTCTCCCCCGGAATGTTTTTGAATGTTGACGGTGCGATTCAGTCCGATGGATCGCTGCTGGCGACTCGAATTGCAGTGGAAGATTCCTCAGCGATCAATGACTCCAGCGGTCCTGTGATGTTTGTTGACAATGTGGTTCCAGCTCTTCAGCTCTACGGCCGTACCGAACTGGGTTCTCTGCTAAGCATCAACGGCCAAAGCGGACTCTATTGGGACACACCCAATTTCGACTTCAGCAATGCCGTGTTCAACGTCTCAGGCCAGCTTACGAATCTGCAGAATTTGCCGTTCGATCCCAGCTTCAAAGCTTCGAATGTGGTGGCAGGCCAAAACGTTGACATCACTTCGGCAGGTTTTATTCTAAGTGGAGGGATCGGCACTCCCACGAACACGATCACCCTGGTCCCGCAGACCATCAATGGAACGGTGGTCGCTTCGCAACAGAGCGGCAGCTTTACGGATTACACAGTCTCGCTCGCATCCTATGACCTGTTTCCGACGTTAGCCGTGCAGCAGGGACAGACCACACTCCTGAATAACCCGAGCCAAGTCGAGGTCTATGTGGACAGCGACACCCAAGCGCTTAATACGCAGCCCCTCGCCGCCGGCAGCACGTTGCGTTTCTATGGATTGGTGTTTAACGATAACGGCACGCTGCGCATGGATTGCGCGCAGGTGAATGATGGCGTGCCCTTCACGACGCCGTCGAATGCAAACGCGCGCCCTGAAGTCAGCCAGGCTCAAACTACGCGTCGCGCAGGGCCCAGCGGGTCACAGCAAATCATCACCGTCGTAACGCGCCAGCCACCAGGGAGCCTTGGCGAGGGCGCCTACTGCGCTCCGCCCGCGATCGACGGTACCAGCAGCACTTCGTCCCCGTCCTGGAAGGCATATCCTGACCCGCCGAGAAAGCGAATGTCTTCCTCATTTACGTAAATGTTGAGAAAGCGGCGTAACTGCCCGGCCTCGTCGCGCAGGTGGGGTTTCAGGTCTGGAAACTTCTCATCAAGCACGGAGAATAGTTCTGCCAGGTTGGTAGCCGCGCACGCGATCGAGCCTACGCCGGCGGTGTGCCGCCGCAGCGCGCTTGGAATTTGCACAGTGATCGCCATCTGGCGCCTCCACGCCTTACACGCCCACCGTGGCCGCTGCTTCCCGGGCCACCTCGACGGTGTCGAGGGTTTCGTGCAGATACTTTTCGAACTCAGCCAGCTTGGGCGCGATCGGCCGCTCGATCTCATAAACGCCGGCGAGCACATCGGTTGTTTTCAAGCCGTTTCCGGTGATGCACAGCACGGTCGTTTCTTCAGGCAGAATGCGGTCTTGGCGATAGAGCTTGCCCGCGGTGCCCACGGTCACACCGCCCGCGGTTTCAGTGAAGATGCCTTCAGTTTCCGCCAGCAGACGAATCGAATCGATCACTTCCGGATCGCTCACATCCTCGCTCCATCCGCCGCTCTGCTTGATGGTCTTGATGGCATAGTGCCCGTCGGCGGGATTGCCGATGGCCAGCGAACGCGCAATGGTCGCCGGCTTCTGCGGATCGATCTCCGCGCTGCCGGTCTTCACCGCAGTCGAAATCGGCGAGCACCCCGTGGCCTGCGCGCCGAAGAACTTCACCGACCTTTCCTCAACCAACTCGAGTTTGATCAGTTCGTCGAACGCTTTCTTGATCTTCGTAATCAACGAACCGCCCGCCATGGGAACAACCACGTTATCGGGCAAACGCCAGCCCAGTTGCTCGGCGATTTCAAAGCCCACGGTCTTCGATCCCTCGGCGTAATAGGGCCGAAGGTTGACGTTAACGAAGCCCCAGCGGCGCTCTTCCGCAATCTGCGAGCACAGCCGGTTCACCTGATCGTAGTTTCCCGCGATGCGCACCACGTTCGCGCCGAACACTTGTGTGCCCAAAATCTTCGCAGGCTCGAGATCGGATGGGATGAAGATCCAGGCTTTCAGACCCAGCCACGCCGCATGCGCGGCCACCGCATTGGCCAGGTTCCCGGTCGAGGAACAAGCAACCGTATCGAAGCCAAACTCACGCGCCTGGGCCAGCGCCACGGCCACCACGCGATCCTTGAAGCTCAGCGTAGGCAGGCAGACGGCATCATTTTTGAGGTAAAGATTCTGCGCCGCCGCTTTTGCGTCATTCGCGCTGCCAGTCAACCGCTCGGCCAGACGCGGCGCCCGGAAGAACGGCGTGAATCCAACCGGCAGGCGGGGCTCAAAGCCCGCAGGCAGCGGCAGCAGCTCGGCATAGCGCCACATGTCGGGTGGGCGCTCTGCGATGCGCTCGCGGCTAAACGTCCCTTGGGCAATCGCCGCCCGGATCGCATCGTAGTCGTAAGTAATTTCCAGCGGAGAGAAACACTCGTCGCAAATCGAGCGGGGCTGGTTTCCCCAGCTTCGGCCGCATTCACGGCAGCGCAATTCGTAGTGAGCGTCGTTGTTCGACATCGGGCTACTCGCTTTCTTTGTTCTTGAAGCAGCGAATAGCTGGGGACGAGCCGGGAAAAAGCGCCCTAAAATGAAACGGCCTCTTTTTCCAGGAAATAAGGAAAAGAGGTCGGAATGCAAATAGAAAATAAGCTTCGCATCCGAATCTCATGTTCCCCGTTTCCGGGCGGGAGTTGGCACCTGGCGGTCGGGATATATGATCCCGATCCGGTTGCCGTGGCATCACAGGGCTCGTCCCTCAGCCACTCTGCATGAAATTCAGGTCTGCCCCGAGGGGCAAACTTGTCAGCACAATCCTACACAGCCAGCCGGCAAACGTCAATACTCGTTTTGCTGGCGGTCACCGCCCACCCTGGTTTTTGATCGTCGGTAGCCTCAGAATATTTAACTACTTCCGGGGGCGGGGAAGCGCCATTTGCCGCGCTAATTCCCGAGATGTATCCTTCAGGCGCTGGGCGAGGATCACTGCCAGCGAGAGATAGAAGCGTGAGGCCAGCCGGGGAAATGCCTCGAACATTTCGCGAAGTTCTTGTGCATTAATTTCATCCACCTCTACCTCGCTTTTAGCAACCACTGCGGCTGTGGTCCTGCCTTTTTCCAGAAAGGCGATGTCGCCGCAGATGTCATCCGTCCCTAGCGTCGCTATGATTGCCCGCGTGTTCACCCCCCCAGTTCCACGGAGGCTTCCCCGCTGCGGATTATGAAAATGCTCTCCAGCGTGGCGCCCTGCTTGATGATCTCTTCGCCAAGTTTGAAATTACGCCCCACTGACTTGGCTTTGATCAAGGTCCAATCATTGGGGCTCAGATATTTTAGGCGATTACCGGACATAGTCTCTTATCGGCAAAAATGTTCAGCGGGAGTACTGATTCCTCTTCTTGTCCGCATGCCGCTCCAGGCCGAGCTGAATCAACCGGTCGATCAGGTCCGCATACTCGAGCCCCGACGCTGCCCACAGCTTGGGATACATGCTGATCGCAGTGAATCCCGGCATGGTGTTGATCTCGTTCAGGTAAATCTTCCGTGTCTTTCCCCGAGACCCCGGCTCCATCAGAAAATCCACGCGCGCCAGGCCAGAGCAGTCTACCGCCTTGAATGAGCGCACCGCCAGTTCCTGAACTTTCTTCGTCTCCACTTTCGTGAGCTTTGCCGGAATGATCAACTCTGAGCCTTCGTCGAGATATTTGGCGTTGTAGTCGTAGAACTCTTTGATCGGCACGATTTCACCGGGGACCGAGGCCACCGGCTCGTCATTGCCCAGCACCGAGCACTCGATCTCGCGCGCCTTATTCTTCTTCCCGCCCACACCCTGCTCAATCACAATCTTGCGATCGAATTTCGCCGCCTCTTCAATCGCCGGTCCCAGCTCTTTGCGGTCGTGCGCCTTGCTGATGCCGACCGACGATCCCAGGTTCGCCGGCTTCACAAACACCGGGTACTTCAGCTTGCGCTCCACGATGTTCTGCATCTTCTTCGGCTCGTTTTCCCACGCACTGCGCAGAATGGTGACGTGCTTCACAATGGGAAGTCCCGCAGCCATGAACAAAGACTTCATGATGTCTTTGTCCATACCCGCGGCCGAGCCCAGCACGCCCGCACCCACATAAGCGATGTCGGCCAGTTCGAGCAGTCCCTGGATCGTTCCATCTTCGCCGAAAGTGCCGTGCAGCACCGGGAAGATTACGTCGACGTCGATGGCGCGATCGCTGGCGCGCCGCGTGAGCGGCGTGTCCGTTTGAAAAGGAACCAGGCCACTTCGCCGGTGCACCGGCTCGGGTGGAACCACCACCGACTCTCCCCGGGCCAACACCGCCGCCGCTGGCGTAATTTCAGGATCGCCCGCCCGCAACTGCCGCGCCTCCAGGATAAGCTTGCCCTGCAGCAGATCCTCGGCGTCATCGGCAGTCAGCCACCGGCCGTCTTTGGTAATCCCGATGGGCACCACTTCATATTTATCTTTGTCGATGGCTTGCAGAACCGATGCAGCCGAGAGCAGCGAAACTTCATGCTCGCCACTACGCCCGCCAAAAAGAATTCCCACCCGAACCTTTTTCATAGCCTTTCCATTGTTGACGGTGGATCATGCCTCAGACTACGGAGCATACTTCGACCAACTGCGAAACTCCTTGATCCATTCTTTATCCGCCTCTGCCTTGCTCCGCCACATCACGACAGGAACCTCGGAGAAATAGTAAGCGCTGTCTCCCTTCGGACCACGCAATGCCCGCCGATCTCCGTAACGCGCCACGTAAACGAGATATCCCCTCTTTAGCTCTATGTAAGATCCCTTTGCGAGCCTAAGCTTCTCCCGCTCGCTAAGGGCTGTCCGCTCGGGCAGCCTCTTGCTCTCTTTCAGTTCGATCACCGCCCAAGGAACCTTGGCCTTGAACACCACGAGGTCGGGATATGTGTTGGATTTCCGAAGGAAGGGCTTGTTCAGTACCCGAAACTCCCCGCGGCTTCCTCCGGCTCTCTTTAGAAATTGTTTAATTCTGTACCACGCAAATGACTGAAGATCAGCCTCGCAAAGAATCTGGTGTGACTTGTACGCTCTGCGAATTGAATCGGTAAAATCGCCTCGCATGAAGCGGCGAAACTGCGCAGCACTGAGATCGGACATATGCCGGACCTCCTTCTACAGGATCTTCTTCCCAAATGCCGACAGCGCCAACTCCACGGCCAGGTCCGCCGTCCGGTTGTGCTCGTCGATCACTGGATTCACTTCCACGATCTCGAAACTCAGCATGCGTCCGTGGTCGGCAATGATTTCCATCGCCAGATGAGCCTCGCGATACGTAGCGCCGCCCCGCACCGGAGTACCCACGCCCGGCGCGTCCTCCGGATCGATCCAGTCCATATCGAGCGAAATATGATAGCCGGCAGTCCCGCGTCCAGCCATGCGCAGGGCTTCTTCCATCACCGTGCGCATGCCGCGCTCGTCAATGTCGCGCATGGTAAAAACGCCAATCCCCGCACGCCGCACATTTTCTTTTTCCACCGCATCAATGTCGCGAACTCCCACCAGCACACAGTTCTCCGGCTTTACCTTGGGAGAAAAATCGAAGAGGTTCGACAGCTCCGCCGGACCCAGCCCCATCAGCGCAGCCAGAGGCATGCCGTGCACATTGCCGCTCGGCGAAGTCTCCGGCGTGTTGATGTCGGTATGCGCGTCGATCCAGATGAGCCCGATCCGCTGGTTCTGCCGGCGATAGAATTCGGCCACACCCGAGACCGTGCCGGCGGCCATCGAATGATCCCCACCCAGCGCCAATGGAATTTTCCCCGCTTCGAGCGTCTTGATCACCAACTCCGCGTGCTTGGTGCAGGTTGCCGTGATTTCTTTCAAATACTTGGCGTGGGTGTTGCCTTCTTTTTTCTGCTCGGGGATGGCCACCGCAACGTTGCCACCGTCTTCAACTTCGTGCCCCAATGCTTCCAGCCGCGCCTCAAGCCCCGCCACCCGCACCGCCGAAGGCCCCATGTCAACCCCGCGCCGGGACTGCCCCAAATCCAGCGGCACGCCAATCACGCGAATCTTCTTGGGAACAACGTTAGTGGCGCTGACTGTCGTCATAGGAGTTCGCGATGGAGCGATCGGTGATTGGGCGATTTAAAAACTAGATCACTCAATCACAAAATCGCCTGATGACTCAATTCACGGGTATAGCCGATGCAGCATCCGCGGAAACGGAATAGTCTCCCGCACATGCTCGAGCCCGCAGATCCAGGCCACGGCTCGCTCAATGCCCATGCCAAAGCCGCCGTGCGGCACGCTGCCGTACTTGCGCAAATCCAGATACCACTTGAACGCTTCCTGCGGCAGTCCGTGCTCGTGAATGCGCTGCACCAGCAACTCGTGCGACGCCATGCGCTGCGAGCCCCCAATAATTTCTCCGTAGCCTTCCGGCGCCAGCACATCCACGCACAGGGCCAACTCGGGCCGCTGCGGGTCGGGCTCCATGTAGAAAGCCTTGACCTTCGCCGGATAACGATGAATCATCACCGGCTTGTCGAACTGCGCTGAAAGATAAGTTTCGTCCGGCGATCCCAAATCTCCGCCCCACTCAAACTTCGCTTCCAGCGCGCCCTTGGCGTGGCCCTCCTGCAGATTCTTCACCGCTTCGTCATAACTGATTCGCGGAAAAGGCGCCTCGATCTTTTCGAGCTTGGAAATGTCGCGGCCAATCGCCTGCAGGTCCGCGCGCCGCCTCTCCAGGCATCGCTTCACCACAAAACTGATCAAGCCTTCAGCCAGATCCATCAGGTCATCGAGTTCGGCATAGGCAACTTCGGGTTCGACCATCCAGAACTCAGTGAGATGACGGCGCGTCTTCGACTTCTCTGCACGAAACGTCGGGCCAAACGAATACACCTTGCCCAGCGCCATTGCCGTGGCCTCAATGTAAAGCTGGCCCGACTGCGTGAGGTATGCCTGCTCGTCGAAATAATCGACGGGGAAAAGCGTGCTCGTACCTTCGCAAGCCGCCGGAGTCAGGATGGGCGGATCGGTGAGCGTGAATCCGCGATCGTCGAAGAAATCGCGCACAGCTTTAATAATTTCCGCGCGCACGCGCAGAATCGATGCCTGCCTCTGCGAACGCACCCAGAGATGCCTGTGCTCCATCAGGAAGTCCACCCCATGTTCCTTGGGCGTGATGGGATAGGGATCGGACTCCGGCACGCGCTGCACCACCTGCACGTTCACCACGTCGAGTTCGTAGCCGCCGGGCGCACGCTTGTCGGCTCGCACTTTGCCTTCGACGATCACGCTCGACTCCTGGGTCAGCGTCTTGATTGCCTCAAATACCTCCGGCGTAACCGCATTCTTCGGCACCACGCCCTGAATCACGCCCGACCCATCGCGAAACTGCGGGAACAACAGCTTCCCGCTCTCGCGCAGGTTATACAGCCAGCCCCGGAGGACAACCGACTGCCCTTCATGCTTGCCGATTTCCGCGATAGTGCTTACGGGTGAAGACATAGCTTTCGGAAACTGATTTACCGCCGAGCGCCCTTAGGCCGTTTCCAGCTTCTCGAACGTTGCCTCGAACTTCTCCAGCGGATTCACCTTGTCGTTCTCCGCCAGTTCCAGCATCAGGGGCGGAGTTTGCGGCGCCGAGCGCAGCAGTTCCATCGCCTCTTTCCAATCAATCGTTCCCTCCCCCGGCCACAGGTGTGAATCGTGGAGTTTGGCATTGTCGTGAACATGCGTCGAGCCTACGTGCTTCCGCACCATCTCGAAGGCCTCGCCCACCGAACTCATCATGTGGGCATGCCCGAAGTCAAAGCAAATCCCTACATCGTCGAAGTGCGCCGTGTGAATCATCTCCACCAATCTCTCCGGCGTGGAAAGCTCGTTGGGAATATTTTCCAGCAGAATGCGCACCCCCAGCGGCTTGGCAAAAGCCCGCAGGTGCTCGATGGAGGTCATCGCCGATTCGAACTTCTTCTCGCTGAAACTCTCGTTGGGCAATCCCAGATGCTGCACCAGAAAACCGAACGGAATCTGCTCCGCGATCTCCAGCGCCCGCTTCACCTCATCCATCGCCTCCACCAGTCCCGCCCGGTCGGTCGACGCCAGGTTGATCGGTGGCGCCCCGGCCCGGCCCCATTCATAATCGGCGTAGAGCGGCGAGTGCACCGAATTCAGCGGAATCCCGCTCCCGCGAAACCATTCGGCAATCTCTTTCACGTGGGCCTTGCGGTTGGCATAGTCGAGATGCTGCCGCGCTGCGAAGATTTCAATTGCCTGCACTCCGCTGCGTGCCAGTCCATCCAGAATCCCCGGATGCAGGCGCTCCTTCACGTACAAGTACGTTGATACCGCTTTCAACATGCCCCGTCCTCAGTGGGAATTCCCTCAGTAGCCGACTGCTTTCCCGTTGCTCCTGAAATCGGTCGCGCCCAGTCGCTCGCCGGTTTTCGGGTCGACGGCAATGCACTCCGCATCGCTCCAATACGGAGATACGTGCGTACCCTCGTGCAAACCGATCTCCACGTTGTATCCCATCTTCCGCAGCGCCTGCACCGTATCCGGCGAAATCCACGGTTCGACGTTCAACACATCCGGCAACCACTGGTGATGGAAGCGCGGAGCATCCACCGCCTCCTGAATGTTCATGCCATAGTCGATCACGCCCATCAGCACATTTGCCACCGTGGTAATGATCTTCGAGCTGCCCGGCGAACCCAGCACCAGAAACACCTTGCCGTCACTTACCACGATGGTCGGCGTCATCGACGAGAGCGGACGCTTCCCCGGCCCAATCGCATTCGCCGCTCCCTGAATCAATCCATCGGAATTCGGCACCCCCGGCTTGGCCGAGAAATCATCCATCTCGTCGTTCAACAGAAACCCAAGACCTTCAGCCGTAACCTGCGATCCGAACCAGTCATTGATCGTCGTCGTGACCGCCACCGCGTTTCCTTCCGCATCCACCACAGAATAGTGCGTGGTGTGCGGCGACTCATGATTAGCCAGCGACAGGGGATGCGCCGCGGCATATCGATCGAGCTCGCCGAAGATCGCGGGACGCTCTAAATCCTTGCTCGGGCTGGCACGATCCATTTCAATCGAACCCCGCCAAGCCGCCGCGTACCTCTTGTCGATGAGCTGCGCCACCGGAATCTTCGCGAAATCCGGATCGCCCAGAAATTCTGCGCGATCGAAAAACGCCCGCCGGAACGCCTCCGTTGTGTAATGAATCGACTCCGCTGACCGGCTCTGCATCTTGGCCAGATCGTAGCCTTCCAGAATATTCAGCGCTTCAATCAGAACCGTTCCACCCGAAGACGGCGGCGGCGCGCTGATGATTTCATATCCCCGATACGTCCCGCGAACCGGCTCGCGTTCTTTCACTTCATAATGCGCCAGATCGTCGACGGTAATCAGCCCTCCGCCCTTCTGCACCGCGGCCGCCAGTTCCCGCGCCAACTCTCCGTGATAGAAGTCATCGGGCTTCGCGGCAATCCGCTCCAGCGTCCGCGCCAGGTCTGGCTGGCGGAATATCTCACCCGCTTGGTAGTAATTTCCGTCGCGCTGAAAGATGCGCCGCGATTCGGGAAACTCGCCCAGGTATTTATCCTGCCGGAAGTCGCTGGCTTCGCCCCAACTCAGCGCGTACCCCTCACGCGCCAGCCGGATCGCCGGAGCCATTACCTGCTTCAGTGTCAGCTTGCCGTACTTCTGCTCGGCGTAAACCATGCCCGCAACCGATCCCGGCACGCCGATCGCCTTGTATCCAATCAGGCTGGCATTTTCGATCACGTTACCCCGCGCGTCCAAATACATGTTTGGGGTTGCCGCCGCCGGAGCCTCCTCCCGGTAATCGATAAAGTGCGCCTTGCCGTCGGCCATGCGGATCAGCATGAATCCGCCGCCCCCAATATTTCCCGCCGCCGGATGCACCACCGCCAGCGCAAACCCGGTCGCCACCGCCGCGTCCACCGCATTGCCGCCTGCCCGCATGATCTCGACCCCGGCCCGCGCCGCCAGCTCTTTCGAGCTCGCTACCATCCCATGCTGCGCGCGCACCGGTTGGGTTGAGCCCGCAGCCCAGGGCGTTCCACACAACGTCGCAGCTGCCATCAGCAGCCCAATTAATGATTTGTGCCGGGATCGCATCGAAAGTCGAGGTAGCCCAGGAATGAGCAGACCCTTGAGGCTAGCCGACGGCGGCAAGCAGAGTCAAATCAGGAGGTTCGCGCCGGCTGGGTCCTTACACCTGTTCCCTGGCTTCGCCCAGCACCACATTCACGTCCATCTTTTTCTTGTTGCGGTAAATCGTCACCTTCACCGTATCCCCGGCGCGGTGGCTGTTCATCACCTCCGAAAGATCCTGCTCGTCCTCAACTTTTTCACCGTCGATGGCCACGATCAGGTCGCCGCCCAGCATAACGAGATAGTTGCCCAAATAGGCGCGCTCCGTACCCCCGCGTAATCCAGCCTGGTCCGCAGAGCCTCCCGGGGTCACCTTGAGAATCAGCAAACCGTAGTCCGCCGGCAAGCCTATCTCATCCGCCAGCTCGGGGCCAATCGGAATGGTCAACACCCCCAGGGTCGGCCGCCGCACCCGCCCGATCGTCATCAAGTCGTTCAGCACGGCCTTCGCCGTGTTAATGGGAATCGCAAAGCCCACGCCCGAGTTCTGCCCCACGCTCGAAAGAATCATCGTGTTGATGCCAATCACTTCCCCGTGCCAATTCATCAGTGGCCCCCCGGAGTTGCCCGGATTGATGGCGGCATCGGTCTGAATCGCATCCTCAATGGTCGCCCCGTCGGGCTCGCGCACCGGGCGGATCGAACTCACGATGCCGCGCGTCATCGTCCCCGATAATCCGAACGGGTTGCCGATGGCGTAGACCTTCTGCCCCACCTGCAAATTGCGCGAGTCGCCAAGCACCGCCGGCACCAGGTCGGGCGCGTTGACTTGAATCACCGCCAGATCGTCCACCGGATCGGTGCCCACCACCGTCGCCTTGTATGGCTTCTTGCGGTTGTGCACCGTCACTTCCACCTGGCGCGCGTCGGCGATGACGTGAAAGTTGGTGAGGATGTGGCCCTCTTTGTCGATGATAAATCCCGATCCCTGGCCTTCCGTCGGCTCCAGCCCATAGAAAAAGTCGAACGTCATGGTGCGCGACGTGACGTTAACCACCGACGGAATATTCTTGCGGTAAACGTCGATATTGTTCTGCTCTTCCCTGTCCAGCGTCTCGGGGCCGGAGGCCTCTGTAATCTCGACCTGCGCGGGACGTCCGAACCAGCCCGCCGGGTTTGCGCCGGCTACTCTTCCGTTCGAACGCCAGGTGGTGAAGTAAAAGAATGCGCCGGCAATTATTAGCGCTAATAATGCGGGTCGTATGAGTCTCATAAGTGCAGCACCTTCGGGCCCAGGATCTGGTCTGAAAACGTATCCGGTCTGAAAACAGGTTAGATTCTATAGCTTCGATGCTCCGACCATCCGGCTCCAAACATTCGATTCTAAACAATGTCCCGCCCCGAGGCACGTGTTTGCAAGCCTGCAATGGAGGAAGGCTGTCACCCTGAGCGGAGTTTGTCTTGGAAAGACCAAGCTACCATCCGACTGGCCGTTCGATACTTCATTTTTGCACAGCGCCCATGTGACATCTAACCTTGCCCTCACCATTTAAATCGGCGATCATGGTCGAGGCCGTCACGGTGGCTAAGCTCGAATCGTCGTGCTTCTAAGTCATTGGCTTAAAGGAACTTAGTATCTAAGTTCTTTAGACTCCCGATTTTGCCAGGAATTTCCCGCTAAGGTGATGATTCCAGAGATTATGCAAAAAGGGGGGGAACCCACGACTTTCTGCTGCAAGACACGTGAATCGAACCCGCTCGCCCCGGTCAAGGAAATAGTCGTGAACTTTATTTTCGCGTGGGAATCCACAGGCAGCGGGCGAGTCACAGCGCCAGAATCCCCGGCCCTCGGCTTGACATCAAAAGACTTCGAAACGAGGCCTTTTATGTCGATACGACCGGTGAAGCGTGTGATCAAATCAAAACCGACTCTTGAAGGTGCGGGGGTGCATTTGCGGCGCGCGTTTGGCTTTGGGAACACCAAGGAGACCGATCCCTTCCTTCTGCTCGACGATTTCCGCAACGACGTTCCCGAGGACTATCTCGCAGGCTTTCCCTGGCATCCGCACCGCGGCATCGAGACCATCACCTACGTGCTAGCTGGAACCGTCGAGCACGGCGATAGCATGGGAAACCGCGGTGCCATTGCCGCCGGCGATGTGCAGTGGATGACGGCTGGCAGCGGCATCATTCATCAGGAAATGCCCAAGGGCGATCAGTCGGGCCGAATGCACGGTTTTCAGTTGTGGGCGAATCTTCCCTCCGCCCTCAAGATGACCGCTCCCCGCTATCAGGAAGTGAAGACGCTCGATATCCCCGAGATCAAAGACGATGACGGCACCCACGTGCGCGTCGTCTGTGGAAGTTTTTGGGGGAAGAAAGGCCCAGTCGATGGGATCGCGGCCGATCCAATTTATCTCGATGTGTCAGTCGCGCCCGGTAAAAGAAAATCGTTGCCCGTGGAGACCACCCGCCACGCTTTCGCCTATGTGTTCGGAGGAAGTGGAAAGTTCTGCAACGCCTCCGGTCCGCTCGCCGTGCCTACCGAGGCGGTGAAATGGCTGGATACTGCGCCACCGGTCGAGGCCGATAACCGCTCCCTCATCCTCTTCGATCGCGGCGACGAGGTCACGGTACAAGCCGGAGAAGATGGGATTCGATTCCTCCTGGTCTCGGGAAAACCTCTGGAAGAACCGGTGGCGTGGTACGGCCCCATTGTCATGAACACGCAGGAGCAGCTGCGGCTGGCGTTCGAGGAACTGCAGGAGGGGAAGTTTTTGAAGGGGTAAGCCGTACTTCACGCAACTTTTGGCCTGATACGCAACCACTGGCATAGGCCTCAGGTTTGAAGATGCGAGCGCAGTTTTTCCCACACCTGACGCGTTTGCTCCCGCGTTTTCTCAAGGGAGCCGGAGTTGTCGATCACGTAGTCGGCGGCTTTGATTTTTTCTGTGTCCGGCAGTTGCGCGGCCATGCGGCGTTCGACTTCTTTGCGGGCAGCGTCGAGCGCCAGCTTCTGGCGTGCGGCGAAGCGGGCCACGCGCTGCTCGTCGCTGCAGGTGACTACGATCAGGCGGTCGAAACGTTTCGCTGCGCCCGCTTCCAGGATGAGCGCGGCTTCCACGATGGCAACGCCGCCGGGATATTGCCGTCCCATTTCTTCCATCCACTCTTCCTGGCTGCGCAGCACCGCCGGATGCACGATGCGGTTCAGCTCCTGAATGCGGGATGAGGCTGTGTCCGCCGGCTTGCCTTGTCCAGCGGACGCGACCGGGCCGAAGGCAGCCTCGGCTAGCTTGGCGCGGTTCAGGCTGAGATCGGGATTGAGAATGGCGCGGCCGAAGTGCCGCACCACTTCGTTGTAGACAGGCTGGCCGGGCAGCATGAGTTGATGGGCAATGCGGTCCGCCTGCACAAGACGCGCGCCCAGCGCAACCAGCATCTCGCCCACCACCGATTTGCCCGACGCGATGCCGCCGGTGAGGCCAACCTTTAGCATTAAGCCTCGGAGAAAGCTGCAGACGAATTAATCGCTGAGATCGCAGAGAGCGCAGAGCAATCAGAGCTGAGAAGGCTTTTCTCGGCGTTCTCTGCGTTCTCGGCGGTGGAATTGATTTTCAAGTGCGCGTCAGTTCCGGCACCCGGCTGCCGCGCCGCAGCTTGGCGGCCTTCACCGTGTTGTACATCAACATGGCGATGGTGAGCGGGCCGACGCCGCCGGGGACGGGAGTGAGTGCGCCTGCGACCTCGGCCACTTCCGGGTGCACATCGCCGGCCAGCGTGGATCCCTTGCTGCGGAAAGTCTCTTCGCGCCTGGCATGGCTCGCCAAACCGCCGCCGAACAGCCGCTGAAATTCCGCCGGATCGGTGATCTTGTTCATGCCAACGTCAATCACGGTTGCGCCGGGCTTCACGAAATCGCGCGTGATCATGCCGGCGCGGCCGATGGCCGCGACCAGAATGTCGGCGCGGCGGCAAACCGCCCACAGATCGCGGGTTCTCGAGTGGCAGACGGTGACCGTGGCGTTGGCATTGATCAGCAGCATGGCGACCGGCTTGCCCACGATGTCGCTGCGTCCCACCACGACAGCCTCCTGCCCGGCAATCGCAATTTGGCTGCGCTTGAGAATCTCGATCACTCCGGCCGGCGTGCACGGAACCAGGCCGGGACGCTGGGTCGAGAGAAAGCCGACGTTCACGGGATGAAAGCCGTCGACGTCTTTGGCGGGGTCGACCGCCATCAGCACTTTTTTCGCGTCCACTTGAGGAGGCAGCGGCAACTGCACCAGGATACCGTCGATCTCGTCGCGGCAGTTCAAATCTTCGAGGAGGGCCAAAAGTTCGGCGGTGCTCACGGTTTCCGGCGGCGTGTGCTGCTCGCTGTAGACGCCGACCTCGTGGCAGGCTTTCACTTTGCCGCGCACGTAAATCTCCGACGCCGGGTTGTGCCCCGCGAGAACCACAGCGAGGCCGGGGCGCACTCCTGCGGCGGCCATGGTCTTCACTTCCGCGGCTACTTCGCTGCGGATTTCTTGTGCGATCTTTGTGCCGTCGAGAATTCTGGCGGACATAATTGCCTTGGTTGAGATTCTATCGCATACGATGAGAGCAAATTCACCCCGGAGACGCAGAGGCATGGAACAGAACGGGGGAACTCCGATTTCCCGGCGCCTCTCCGCCTGGCGGTGAACTGATATGGCGGGCGGATTTTCGGTACAATGCCTCTCATGATTGCCAAAGACCTGCTGGAACTCCTAGTGTGTCCGGCGTGCAAACAGCCCCTCGAATACCGCGAGAGTCCGGAGAGCTTGAAGTGCAAGCAGTGCCGCCGGGTATATGCCGTGAAGGACGATATCCCCATCATGTTGGTGGACGAAGCAACCATCGAGGATTAGCCGCCTCGAATCAGCAATCATTCACAGTGCATGTTCCCGAAGCGCCCGGGAGATTGTGCCGGTCTGCTCACTCGCTTCAGTTTCGGCCCGCGGTTCGGACTCCTGATAGCTTCCCGCAGATATTCTTCTTGGAGACTCACGGTCACACAGAGACTGGGACGGCGTGATCGCAGTGTGTTCTGAAACGACACTCTGTGTCGCTTTTTGGGCCAGTGGGGGTTACCTAGGACACTTGGAGAGAGCAGAGATCTTTGATAGGTTTGCCTGCAACTTCCGATATTTGCAGGTGTTAGAGAGTATAGAGCAGCCGCTTTCCGGATACGAAACTGACAAGGTGGTCACGGCAGTCGAATTGCATGCAACTTGCGTGACTGCCGATGAGTCTAATAGACACAAGCGGTCCAGGTCGGAGTCGGAGGTGATGACGGCCATGTTTGAAACGGTGATGAACGAGAAACTCAATAACGATAAAGACAGATTCACCGCAACGGAGCTGGCAGCGTTGCGTAGCGACCTGTTGCAAGGCGGAATGATCGATTCGTATGAGGCCGCCGAACTGCTGCAGGTTTTCCTGATGGGACGCGGCTACGGAGTTTCGCCCAAAGCGGCTCTGGATGCGGCGGGCCGGGTAGAGATGGCGGGGTGCGCTCTGCCGGTACTGCAGCATGAACTGGAGAATCTGGCGATGGTGATGTAAGAGCCGTGCGAGTGGGCCGGTGACCCCGCAGCGCAGGCGGCGAGAAGCTTAGAGATTTTGACATTCTGGATCGGCGGCCGAAACAAAGTTGACCGAACCAGGTCCACGCAAAGAGAGCCGGGCCAACCAGCCCGGCTTTGTCGTTTTTGGCGTCCGCGGTTTTGAGCGCTTGCGCCTCGTTTCGCCAGCTGTCTCGCGGCAAAGTCGTCCGACCCCTTGGCTTTTATCCGTCAGACGGGGACCGTCAATTCCTTAAGGCGCAGGTCATCTGCGCGTGGAAGACTAGAGTCCAAGGACTTATTAATGCCGGCGAGAACCATGGAACTTGCACCGGCTTGATCCCGTAGTGTTAGCCAGCGAGAGGACGGTAGGGCATGAAAGCCAAACTTGCCTATGTGGGACGGGGTCTGTTGAACATGGCGGTGTTGCTGGTGGTGGTGTTTGGTTTGCGTTCGATCATCCGCGGACATGTGTCGGACACCGTGAGGCTGGACGCTCTATCCGTCGCGGTAGTTCTATCGTATTTCGTTGGAGTGCGCTGGATCGAGCGCCGGCATGCAAGCGAGTTTGCGACTCAGCGAAGCTTCGCGGAATTTGCGACGGGCCTTGCGCTCGGGATGAGCTTGTTCACCATACTAATGGTAATTCTATGGTTATTCGACGTTTACTATCCGTCGAAGTGGGCTGGCTTTGCGCCACTTTTTGGCGGGTTCTGGTTTGCACTGCTAACGGCCATCAATGAGGAGATTGTCTTCAGGGGTTTGCTGTTTCGGTTGAGTCAGAAGGTGTTCGGCGTATGGGGTGCGCTGGCGCTTACCTCCCTACTGTTCGGTGCCGCGCATGCCTTCAACCATGGAGCAACCGTCGGCAGCTCCTGCGCGATTGCGCTGGAGGCTGGAATCCTGCTGGGTGCTGCCTATGCCTTGACGCAGCGTTTGTGGCTCCCCATCGGATTGCACCTTGGCTGGAACTTCACCGAGGGCTCTATTTTCGGGATGTCCGTTTCGGGAGGCAGCACGAGAGGTTCCCTGGTTATCGGGACCTTGCAGGGTCGCAATTTAGTCACTGGCGGCTCGTTCGGGCCCGAGGCCTCGATCATTGCAGTGGTGGTTAGTCTCGCGGCATCGCTATTTCTGCTCTGGAAGATGGTCCGCCTGGGTCACCCTGAGCCTCAACGTTGAAGAGGGGTAGGCGTAGAGAGTTTCGAGGCTTCGGGAGCAGAGCTTCCGAAAATACAGTTGGCGCAACATCCCGTGGGTGTTGAAAAAGTCACCGAGATGAGTGGATGAGATTTAGCGAAAGCATGTTAAAACCTCGACATGATCCACTGGATTTCGATCCTCGGAGGCCTGCTGATCATGATGGGGCAACACGACCGTTCCGAAGCGTTGTTCTACTACTTCCGTCTGGAAGATCAGGTTCCTGAGACTCATCTGCTGCGGCTGATCGACAAACACATCAGCTTCGAGTTCGTGCGGCAGCAGCTGAAAGACAGCTATAGCGAGACCGGGCGACCATCGATTGATCCCGAGTTGCTGCTGCGCATTCTGCTGATCGGCTATCTTTACGGCATCACCAGTGAGCGAAGGCTGGTGGAAGAGTTGCGCATGCACTTGGCGTGGCGCTGGTTCACCGGGCTGGGGTTCGATCAGGAGATTCCGCACCACTCGACGTTCTCCAAAAACCGGCATGGACGGTTTCAGGAGTCGAAGCTGTTCGAGCAGTTGTTTGAGCAGATCGTGCGGCAGTGTGTAGAGGTCGGGCTGGTGCAGGGGCAGCACCTGTCAGTCGATGGCAGCTTCGTGGAAGCCAATGCCGCCAAGGAGAGCCGGATTCCGCGAGAGCAGTTGGCGCAGGCAGCCCGTGTGAACCACAACGTGCGCCAGTATCTGCGCGAGGTGGAAGAGCAGAATCCGGTGGAAGAACCAGTGCATGAGCAGGTTCAGGTATCGACCACCGCCCCCGACTCCACCTACGCGACCAAGGGCGGAACTCCGGCCCGGCTGGGATACTACGACAACTATCTGGTGGACAACGCCAGTTGCGTGATCGTGGGGGTGCAGGCGACGGCAGCCCGCATGAGTCAGGAGACGGTGGCCGCGCAGGCCATGCTCACCCGTTTCACTACGTGGCAGGCGCGAGCTCCCGAATCGGTGGCCGCCGACACGACCTATGGGAACGGAGAGTTCTTGCAGTGGCTGGTGGAACGCAACATCACTCCGTATATGCGAACCCGCGACAGCGTCCACCGGAAGCGGAGTCCATTCTTTGGCCCCGAGCGTTTCACCTATGAGCCCGAACACAATCGCTATATCTGCCCTGCCGGTCAGGTGCTGAACTATGGGGGCCGGGTGTATCGGAATCGCGCCTTCAACTACATCGGAACCCGTAAAAAGTGTGGTGGGTGTGCGCTAAAGGGCCAATGTACCAGCGCTGCCTTTCGCTCTCTGAATATCCACCAGCAGGAGCCGGCGCGACAACGCGCACGAGAGTTAGCGAACACGCCGGAGTTTGCCCAGGCACAGCGACAACGAAAGAAGGTGGAGGCGTTGTTCGCCGAACTGAAGAATCAGATCGGACTGCGTCGCTTGCGCCTGCGGAGATTGAAGTTTGTGCGGGAGCAGTTCTTCCTGGCAGCAGCGGCGCAGAATCTCAAGCGACTGGTGCGGTTCCTCAGCCAACCGATAACCCCGGCTATGGA
>JBARJF010000133.1:0-22705 GCA_049800135.1 Candidatus Sulfotelmatobacter sp. | reverse complement strand
AGGGCCGTGAGAAGCTCCTGAATGAACTGCTGCCGCTTCTCCTTTCGCTGCGATGTATTGGCACGGGACGCCCCGTGGGCCAACTCGATCAGAGTAACCACAGAGACGGCGACATCGGTATTCCCTGCTTTACCCGAGATTGCAGCAAGCATCTGCCGCGCGTTTTGCCCCTGGCGCTCGGCTGTGATTAGCACACTGGAATCGAGGATTAGTCCCATGCGGGCGGTTCGAGCGGCTCACGATGACTTTCGACAGCCGCTTCCACATCCCTAGCGAAGTCAGGGTCGATGGTTGCCGTCGAGTCCTCGGGTAGCAACGCGATGCACTCCGAGATGGACCGGCGCGGCGGGACTGGTGCATGGATCACCGCTACCGGCAGCTTCCCGCTCTCGATCACGATTTCGGCGCCCGCACGCACCCGCGCGAGCAGCCCAGCGAAGTCATTGGCGGCTTCCGCTTCCGAGATGTGGATCACATGGTCAGCCATGCCACGATTATACCTGCCGCTCACGACCCAGCAAGTTCAGCATACTGGTGCAGCCTGAAGTTTAAGCCCTCTCCGATTTGGAATGATACTTTTGGATGTGCTGAACAGAGGCGCATCAAGATGCTTTCGCAATTCCTCAAGGGAGGCGCGACTTCCCATTACTGCCGTAACTTGTCCGGTGAAGTGCTGGCGCGTCACACTCGCGTCGCGAGTTTTGGAGGTGGCAATGGAGCTAATCTGGATTCAGCGAACAGCGACCCAAGAGGAGCAGAACAAGATTGTTGAGTCCTTGGAAGTTGGCAAGGAACTCAGCGAAACTATGAAGTGTAAGGTTCACAAAGTGAAAGTTGAAAAGGCGATACCGACCGACGTAGTACCGGACACGAATGGTGACTATGTGTTGCTCGGTTTGCGGGATGAAGCCGACCCAAAACGGAAGATGCAGTTGCCGCGGCGTTGATTGGCCCGATCCCGCGCTGCTGCGCAATTACCGCTGCCGCCTCGCCTCTTGGCGCATGAGCTGCTCGAATGCAAGACATCATGCCCAAGGGCAGGGCGGCCACGGGTGGCTGGCGAACCATTCCTCACCATGCACCACGAAGCTCTATGAACGGCGCGAACTTAAGAGCTCGCTCGACGAGTACGAGAAGACATGAACTCGAGACGGAGATTTGCAAACGTCGGAATGGCCAGCTTTCTTGGCAGCTGCGAATCCGTTGAATCTTAGCCTTTAGATGCGGCGGACATGAAGTATGGGTTGGCTGCGAGCGAGAAATCAAACTTCACACCGCATATCTCGACGAGGTCGCATTTCACCAGCGTCGCCGCGTCAATGTCAAAAAGCGCCAGATTGTGGCCCGGACCTAGTGAACTGCCATATGCGACGCCATCGAGACCGCTTTCGCGGAAAAACTCCGCGAGTACCTGCGTGGGCGCGTAATCCGCAGTGTTATCGGCTGATGTCACAGGCTGCGAAAAGGCGCGATCAATGTCCCGCCATATCTCTCGCTCGCGAACTTCGGGCTTCGGCTCACTAGCGTAAACAATTAGTCTGTGATCATCAGAGACGGCATTGACGACGCGGACCTCGCGACTCAACCGGAATACTGCGATGGACACGGACGATCCAATCCACGGTCGAATCTCTGCCACTGCGGTTTCCTGATGCGTTGCGAGGTAGAGGTAAGGAATGCCCTTTGGATTCGCACGGCCCTCCCGAGCGCGATTGACGAGCGGCTTCATACGTTCAGGTCCGAACGGACTGGGAAATTCGTCAATGATGCCTCCCCCTTGATCCTCGGGAATCCAATCCTGACGAAGCTGGGCGCGCCACAGGGTCGACTCCGCAGGGATGACCTCTTGTCGGCTAACGCTGGTCGCAAGCACTGCGTGCAGGAAGTCAGCTCGCTCGGCGTTTCTCGCGAACCGCCATTGGGTCGTAATCGAGTGGGCAAACTGACGATAGCTCCGGCACGATTTGAATTCTGCCATGTTTTCTTTACGTCTAACCCGTGTAAGCAGCCTCTAGTTGAGGGGTGATTAATTATTCCATGATCGAGCGGCTCGGTACAAAGCCCGGACCAGTATCGGGCTTCGATGCCTTTGCCATCAATTCCAGATCGTTCCCTTTAATCGGCTTGACTGTACTGGCGTCATTCCCGATCTGAGTCGTGAAGAATTCACCGGGGCCAATGCCTACAATCGTTCGCATTTCTCCACTAGCGACAACTCGTACTCTATCGCCTATCTCAAACATCTGATGCTCCTCGTTGAAGGCTCACAGCATTTGCGAGATCGGCTCGGGCGTCACTGCACCGTCAACGTCACCGTGGCCGCGTACTGGGTTGCGCCCGCCGCGCCAGTACCCGTGTCCGCGTCCATGACCACGATCATCTTGTTATGGCATCCAATGAAGAGCCGCCTGCGCCTGAGGTCAATTGCCATCGCAGATGGGCTCTCCCCCGGAGCAAGGGGCCAGCGAATCAGGATCTTGAGCGTCTTCGAATCGAGCTCGACCACTTCGTTCTTGTCCTCAAGATTGTTGTAGATGTGTCCTTGCCAGTCTGCCGCAGCGAACTCAGGGCTGCCGCCAAGAACGACAGTGCCGACGACACTTCCCGTAGCAGCGTCGATGGCAGTAGCTGTTCCGTCGTGTCCACTGAAGGCGAATACGCGCTTTGAGGCAGGATCATAGATGATGGCGTCCGGATTTTGGCCCGTTTTGGCGCTCCCAATTTTTTTCAAAGTTTTCAGATCGAAGATCGTAACCCGATTGGCCTCGTCCTCACTAATGAATCCACGACCGAACTCACGGGCGATGGCAATGCCGTGCACTCCTTCTATGCTTGGAATGTCCCCGACGACCTGGTAGCTGTCAGCATCAACCACCATTACGTGCGTCCAGCGAGAGATATAGAGCCGTCTTGCGTCAGCATCCATCGCCAGATAGTCCCAAAACCCTTCCCCACCCAGCGTCACCCTTGCCAGGGGATGATAGCCAGCAGCAGTGGCGGCCATCGCCTTGTGGCGAGGCGCCCACGACAGCGCAAGAATGGCAAATCCCATAAAAGCCGCCCGAACGAACAAATGCGTGTGTAAGTTATCTTTCACTCTCAACGATCCCTCCTTATACTCGACCGTTCGGCGAGTTCCGCCAGGAACAAATTTGAAGGCTAACCGAAGTAAGCACGTACCTTCTAAGGTTTCGTCGCCAACCGGTGAATTTCCGGCGCAGGATGAGATGAAGGGAGCAAGCCTGAGTGAGACAATTTTTGGAGAGCGATCGAACGATCCACGCCGCCTCGGGGCCGGCGGTTATCGAGGAACGGCCAACAGCGAAGAAACCCAAGGACGAGAAAAGCCGGAACGCGGTTCCGGCTCTTCGTTTGGGAGCGAACGTTCTCGTCAGTGGAGCGCGATCACAACCGGTTTGCCGGCGGTCGATGAGCTGCTGGCGACCTGAAGCTCCCTCTCCAGTTTGGAGGGGGGGACGGTCATCGCTAGGCTGCCTGTGCCTCCCCATATCTCAGCCAGAAAGTACTGGTCACTGAGACGTTGGAACACCGCTCTGGAGCTTGCGTCGCGAGGATATTCTGGTTGGGCAAGCGAGACCACGGCCGCTCCGCTCTTGCAGTTACGGATCATGATCATGTCGCGCTGGTACAAGAAAGAGGTGATTGCGTAGCAGCCGGCCGGCAGTTGTGCCTTTCCTACCTTGAAGGTAAACGGCACATTGACCTTCACGACAGACTGAGCGTCGGCGCCGGTGGCGTTGAGAAACAGGGACAGCACCACCAGCGACAAAGCCCCGATAACGATGCGTTTCATAAAATCCTCCTTGGGGCTCCTTGCAGTGGAACCCAAACTGAAGTTGTCTCTCAAACCCCTCAGCACCTTGCCTGGAAGCTTGCCGTGACCAATTGCACGATAAAACCATTGAGCAGGTGTCTCCTACGTGTTCGTCGCGAACTGCCGGTCTTCCGGCGCAGGATGGAGGGGGATGAGATGAGGCTGCCAGGTAGTCGGGCTTCAGCGGCTCATCTGATTGAAGAACGATCCACGGAAATTCCGGCTTAGTGTGAGCTCAGCCCCGTTGGTGAGTTTCACGATGTAATCTCCGTGAAATAGGGGGTGCAGTCCGCGTACAGCCGCCTTGCGAACCAGAATCGATCGATGGATTCGAAGGAACTCTTTAGGATCGAGCGTATCTTCTAAACTCTTGATGGTCTGCCGGGCGATGTGATTACAGCTTGGGGTGTGAATGACGACGTACTTGTTGGCCGCCTCGATCCAAAGAATCTGTTCGACCGGTACAAAAACAATCCCATTCTCGTCTTTGATGGCCAGCCGGGAGAGCCAGGGCTCCGCTTCTGCCGTGCCTCCGGAAAGATTGTCTCGCGTGCCTAAACGCCGCATGGCGCGTTCCAGCGAAATCGACAGCCGATCTTTGTCGAAGGGCTTGCAGAGATAATCGACGGCCTCCACTTCGAATGCTTTTACCGCATATTCGCTGTAACCGGTGACAAAGATAAAGACGGGCCTCTTCTCGATCTCAACCTGCTCGATCATCTCGAAGCCGCTGAGATCAGGCATCTGAATGTCCAGAAATGCGATATCGGGTGAGAGCTTCTGGATCAGGTCGACGCCTTCCACGCCACTCTCGGCCTCGCCGGCGATAACGACATCCTTTTCCCCGCCAAGGAGCTCGCGCAGATAGAGACGCGCATGCGGCTCGTCATCGATGATCAGCGTGCGTATGGGCGTCGGCGGTGGCATACAGGTCCTCATCTCGATCTAGTCTCTCATTTTCGGCTTTCTTGTACGGGATGGAGATGTCAATTTGCACCCCGCCCTGTGGCCGGTCCGTGTATTCGAAACTGAATTCATCTTTGTAGTAAAGACGAAGCCGGTCCTTCGTGTTCGTAAGGCCTACTCCGAACGGTGGCGGGCCCGATGACTCGGCGCGCACAGGTCCATCGTTGTGGAGAGCAAGGTGCAACCGATCACCCTGGCGACAGGCACGGAAGCGAATCTCGCAGGAGTTCAGCATGCGCGCCGCACCATGGCGGACGGCGTTTTCAAAGAGAGGCTGTAATAAGAGTTGAGGCACCTCCGCGGACGTCGCCTCGGGCTCAATATCGTAGTTAAGTACCAAGCGGTCCCCGAGTCGGAGCCTTTCGATGCCGAGGTAAAGATCGGCAAATTCCAACTCTTCGGCCAAGCTTCGTACGGAGCTACCGGTATCCTTCAAGGTGAGGCGGAGAAGATCGCCAAGTGCGATCACCATGTGACGTGCGGTCGCGGGTTGTTCGACGATAAGGCCGGCTATGGCGTGCAACGTATTAAACAAAAAATGAGGGTGAAGTTGCATGCGTAGCGCGTCGAGACGCGAGACGGCAAGCTGCCGCTCCAGATCGGTCGCACGTGTGCGTTCTGCTTGAAAGTCCAGCCACACTCGCCAGCCTTCGAGTGCAAGGACGAGCACTATTCCTATCAGAATGTCGTGGGGCAAGAACCTGGAGAGGTTGGGCCCCAGAAATGACCAGAACGACGGCGAGCGATACGGAAGAAAGGTTGAATAGAGGATCGCCCACTGGCTCAGCATGACTACAGGTGCAAAAGCCGCGACGGCCCCGAGCAGCACGGCTGCGTTCCATACTTTTTTTCCGCGGCCGAGCGGGAACCTGTGGGTACATTTTGAAAGGAGCGGCAATGCCAGCGTCCACAGAGCGTAATGCACAGCGGTGGCGTAAAGAGCGAAGCCAAAAGTCTTGTCGCCGCCAACATCGCTTACCATCAGGACGGCGGTGAAGAATAGAGTTGCACCAGCCCAGCCAAGAAGCACAAATTTTAGGCGAGCAGCGGTGAGCATATGCCTCGTAGCTTGTTGAGCTTACTATAATACAAGTCCGAACAGGGCTAGATGCACTACCCGCCCGACATGCTTGGGCTAAGAGGCAGCCATCGCACGCGTTTTCCCGTGGCGGCAAAAATTGCGTTGGAGACCGCCGGGCCGATGGGGGGCACGGTGGGCTCGCCGATTCCCGAGGGCGGCTCCTCAGAGTTCACAATGTACACCTCCGTCTTCGGCATCTCGTTCATGCGCAACACACGATAGTCGTTGAAGTTCGATTGCTCGACCCTACCCTGTTTCAGCGTGATTGTGCTGTTAAGAATCGCTCCCAGACCAAACGCCACACCGCCCTCGACTTGTGCGCGGATCACGTCGGGATTGACGGCAACGCCGCAATCGACCGCGCAGACTACGCGATCCACCTTGACGGTGCCATCCAAAGCGACCGTCACCTCGGCCACATAGGAAAGTGAGGCGTGAAAGGAATAATGAACCGCCAAACCACGTCCCCTGCCGGGTGGAAGGGGCGTTCCCCATCCAGCCTTCTCTGCGGCCAGTTGCATCACCTGTCGGTCGCGCGGAAACTTTGCAAACAGCGACGGGCGCATCGGAGCGGGCGCAGTTAGCTGCAGGATCGCTTTGCTGCGAGGATCCTTCGAGAGAAGTTCCAGGCGGAGCTGGTAAGGGTCTTTTCCCGCAACATGGGCGACATCATCCAGAAATGTTTCTACGGAGAACGCCGTGTGACTGTCGCCCACGGAGCGCCATGTAGTAACAGGAATGCCAGAAGTAGGCGTATGAAGATCGACCAAAATGTTTGGGATATCGTAGGGAATGTTGCTCGCACCCGCGACTGAGGTAATGTCGACTCCATCAACAAGCCAGCTGGGGTCGCCGCCGAGGACTGATTGTCCGACAATCCGATGCTGCCAGGCGATGAGGTTCGCTTGTTCGTCGAGTCCCGCCCTAAGCCGGTGAAGATACATGGGTCGAAACGCCCCGGTCTGAATATCCTGCTCGCGCGTCCATAGCAACTTCACCGGCGCCCGTCCGCCAATGGTCTTCGCTATCTCCACAGCCTCCGACACATTGCCTACACGTCCGAGAAATCGCCACCACCGTAGACGGAGTGGATCATCACCTGCTCCGGTTTTAGGCCCGTTGTGCGTGCAGTGTCGTCCTGAATATCCGAGATGCCCCAGTCTCCAGTCCAGATGTCACACTGGTTCGCGCCCAGTCGAACAACAGCGCTGGGCGGTTCCATGGGGGCATGAGCTAAATACGGGTATTCGAAGTCAGCAGTAAGTGTACGGGCCGCCCGTGCAAGGGCCAGCGCGCAATCCCCATCGCGTCGAGCAATGGCGCCAGGTTGAGCTAAGAGTGCTCGATATTCCGCGATCAGGTCAGGGGTGCTGTGTGTTACAGCCTTGCTTTCGTCCCAGTCAATGCGCAGCAGATCGCGTCCGCGCCGGGCTGCACTAAACGACTTGGCGACCACCGCTACGCCAGTAGATATCTGCACCACATAAATCACACCGGCTACGGCCTTGGCAGCAGTGGGGTCGAAACCGCGCACTACAGCACCAAACCGGGGTGGGCGAGCTACGACCGCCGTGAGCATACCCGGCAGCGAAAAGTCACCCGCAAAGACGGCAGTACCCCGAGTCTTCGGTTTGCAGTCGATACGGGGCAGATGTATCGCTCCAATCAGTTTGAAGTTCTTTGAATTCTTAAGCGTTACCTCAGCCGGTACAGGCAGTAGTGCTGCCGCTTCCGCCAATCCGCCGAAGGTCGCTTGTCGTGACGACAACTCATGCTTGATGATCCCGCGATCCGCAAGGAGTTCACCTTCCGGGACGTTCCACCTCTTCGCAGCGGCACTCATCAACATAGCCCGCGCGGTCGCCCCCGCTCGGCGATACTGCTCCCAGGAATTGGGAAGGGAATTACTGCCTCCGGTCTCCTGATCCCCGAATTGCAGGTTCTTATACAAGGCTCGATCCGCAGGAGCGGGTTCGACGCGTATCTGTGCCCAGTCGGCGTCGAGCTCCTCCGCCAGGATTGTCGCGAGGCCTGTATGGATGCCTTGCCCACCTTCGCAGTGCTTGGAAATAATCGTTACAGTGTTATCCGGAGCAACCCGCAAGAAAGCATTCGGGGCGAAGACATTGTCCCGGCTCTCTGCAAGCATGCTGGCGAAGAATCCGTTGCTCTTTGGCGCATAGAAACCAACCACCAGGCCCGTGGTCGCTGAAGCCCCGGTTGCAAGGAAACGGCGTCTGCTGATGGAGGCAATTGTGCTATCGCTCCGCACGAGTCAGCCCTTCCTTAATTCGCGCGGCTTCGTGGATCGCTGCCCGGATTCGGACGTAAGTTCCGCAGCGGCAGATATTGCCGATCATGGCTTCGTCAATATCGAGATCGGTGGGACTCGGCTTTTGTTCAAGCAGCGCAATGGCAGACATGATCTGCCCCGACTGGCAATAGCCGCATTGAACGACGTCCAATTTTTCCCATGCACTTTGCACCGCGCGGGCTGTCACGCCTGATGCACCCTCGATGGTGGTAACCGACTTTCCGGCAACAGAATCGACCGGCGTGACGCACGAGCGGATGGGTTCTCCGTCGAGCAGCACCGTGCAGGCACCGCACTGCGCGATGCCGCATCCGTGCTTCGTACCAGTTAACCCTGCGGTTTCACGAATTGCCCAGAGAAGTGGCACGTCAGGAGGGACATCCAGCTTGACCAGGCGTTTGTTCAGTTTCAGAGAGATTGACATGGCACTCCCTTACAGCATCACTCTAGCGCCGGAAAGCCGAATAACGTAAAAGGTTTGTCGTCAAGCGAGAATTCGGCGGCGCGAGCCGGTATGGGAGGAACCTCTCGTCAACATGGTTCGTTAAGCCGCAGCTGCCCTTCGATTGTTAGATCACCAATCTGGCGAGCCCTTTTCAACTCGGTTCGCACCGCCTTTGCCCCGTCCGGCGACAAAACCGTCGCACCCATCCGTAGTGATCGCTATTTTGGGCAATGAACCGGACTCGATGCGCGTTGCCTGGGCCATGACTAAGGTCAACATGCCGTGGCAGCAGGCTGCGTCAGCACGAGATATCGATCCTCAACGGGAAGATGATTGGGATGTCGCGAAGCATAGAACATGTCTGAATTACGGCAAATTCTGGAACTGTGGCGCAGCGCGCGTGATCATCGAGAAGAGATCTGTCTTGCGACAATTGTTGCGGTCGAAGGATCTTCGTATCGCAAACCCGGAGCGCGCATGCTGCTGGCCATGGGTGGCGGGCGGGCTGGCACTATCAGCGGAGGCTGCCTTGAGAAAGAAGTCCAGACGAAGGCCTGGTGGCTGACCCGAACCGGTGCGACCGTTCAGAAGTACAGCACCTTCGCCGATGAGGATTCCGAAATTCCGTATGGGCTGGGCTGCGGCGGAACCGTATCGGTGCTGCTCGAACGGGGGGAACCCGCACACCGCACGCTCGCAGCGCTCGAGCAATGCGCAGACCTGCAGGCGGCGATGGCAATCGTGTCTGTTATTGATACGAACCCCTCGCAATCAGTCGGGTGCCGGCTCATTCTGAGCGAGAACGGGGGTGTTTTGTTTGAGTCCGCCGCTTCAGAAGGCTCGCTGGTGTTGGCACGGCACGCGCTGAACGAGCGTCGATCGCTGTGGACCCAGGGCCTAAGGTCGTTCTTCGTTGATTACGTCGCCCCGCCTACTCCGCTTCTAGCCTTCGGAGCGGGCGACGATGCCCAGCCATTGGTCGAATTCGCCTACCTGCTAGGTTGGCACGTTACCGTTGCCGATGGCCGCTCCCATCTGGCAACGAAGGAGCGTTTCCCTCTGGCAGACCAGGTAGTCTCGTCGCGATCATTGAACGATCTCCCGTTAACCGAACGCAGTGCTGCGGTGCTCCTGACGCACAGCTACGAGCAGGACCGAGCGGTGTTGCAAGCGCTGCTTCCCCGCGATCTTGCTTACATGGGCATTCTGGGACCACGGCGTCGAACCGAGCGCCTGCTTACAGAGATCGCGCCGCAGATTGACCGAACGGTGGAGGACTGCTTCTCGCGACTACATTCTCCTGTCGGACTTACCATCGGAGCCAAAACTCCGGCGAGCATTGCACTCGCGATAGTCGCCGAGATTCACGATGTGATCGAAAAACATAGCCTGAAGATTCCCAAATGCTCCTTCCTGAGTCATGTCTGAACCTTCTTGCGCAGCCGTCATCCTTGCAGCGGGCGCCTCCCGGCGGCTGGGTCAAGCGAAGCAACTGGTTGAGATCGACGGCGAGCCGCTGCTAGGGCGAACCGTGCGCCTTGCCGCCCAGGTCGGTTGTCAACCGATCGTTGTCGTACTTGGTTTTGAAGCCCATCGGATGCGTAGCGCCCTCGATGGTTTCAGAGTGATCGTCGCTGTTAATGAAAACTGGCGCAGCGGCATGGGATCGTCGATGCGCTGCGGCGTGGAAACCGCTCTGGAGATTAGCCCTCCTCCTGAAGACATCCTCCTTATGGTCTGCGACCAGGTTCGCGTGACCGCCGATGTTCTCCGACAACTGCTTCGTCTGCATGGTTTGGCCAAGTATCCGATTACAGCCGCGCGTTACAGCGGTCGGCTCGGGGTTCCGGCAGTTTTTTCCTCCATCTTTTTTCCTGATCTGCTTGACGTGAGTGGAGACCGGGGAGCGCGTGCAATCCTCGAACGAAACGCCGTGCGTGTTGGTACAGTCGATTTCCTCGAGGGCGAATTGGACCTAGACACGCCGGATGATCTCGAACGGAGCACCGCGATCAGCGAAACCGCAAAGTGATGCGCCAAGCTCGATGTGTGAACACGGAAGATCTCCGCGACCCAAACGTGATGGGTATCGCATGGGGCTCGAGGCTCTTGACACTATTTCCGATGTCCTTGGAGCTAGTCGAGCGGCCGCGCGCCCAGGATTTGGAGACATCGTAACAAGCGTGTTCACTCCGCTGATCGCGAACCACTACAAGTCGTTCTCAATTATCGACCGCATCTAGGTTGGGCGAATTCATGGGGCCAAGTTCTCTCAATTGGTCCAAGCAAGCGGCGGTTCCCGCGCATCCGTTCATCTTCAACGAAGGGGTTATTGCAGTGTACGCAAGAGACTTTAGCGCGCGAAAAATTCATAATGACTGCAAGCGCTGGGTTCGCTGATTTGTATCCGACATGAGAGCTATTGCGTGGCGAGAACCCGAGAGACAGCCGCGCATGATGGAAAGGCTGCCATAATAATCGTTGTAGCGGAAGAATCCGGTTTGTCCTCGCCACATGGGATAGAAATCGCATGCCTGCATCCACTTCTCATAAACTGAGTCTATGTCGATGTAAGTGTCGGACACGAAGTTCGCAGCATCTTCCCAGTTTTCCGCATAGAAAATTTTCGAAACATTGTGAGCTGGGCGCTCTCGGGTGAACGTTTCCAACCCGGCGTAAAAGATGGCATCGCGCACGATCAGATGACAATTCTGATGGTCCTTATGCCAGCTTCCGCTCCAGTGGGTGACCACGACTTCCGGCCGCCGGTGGCGGATCACATCACAAACTCGCAGCGAACTTTCCTCATTGAAAGGTATCTCGCCATCTGGATAATCGAGAAAGATAACTTAGGCTCCAATCAGGCGCGTCGCGTTCTCCGTGGCTGTCCGTTGCATAGGGCCGTATTGTTGAACGGGAATGTTCTTCGGAGCGCCCCTCTCGCCTAACGACAAACTCAACAGGACGCCTGCGCCTCCGCGTTCGATCTGCTTGGCAAGCTCCGCGCCCATGGTGAACATGCCATCGCCAGGATGAGCCGCGATCGCCATCACTTTGCCGGCCTTTGAATCGGCCGAGTCTTGCATCAACGCCGACGAACCCGGAATCGCCGACAGAATTACCGCACTTCCGACCGACTGAGCAAAGGAACGCCGATTCATCGTCTCTCCTTCTTCGATTTGCGCGTTTCCAACGATTGCCAGGCCAGACGAGCACAACCGAGTAGATTTGCCCGGTCTCCAAGCTTGCTCACAGCGAGTTTCACTTGCCGGGCCGCGAGCGGTTGGGCGCACCCGAGCATCGCATCACGCAGTGAATCAAAATATAGATCGGCTGCGCCGGCCATGCCTCCTCCGATAATCACAACTTCCGGATCGAATAAGCTGACCATATTGGCAACGCCGAATCCGAGCGATCTGCCCGCTTGATGAAAGATATCCAACGCCATCCGATCTCCTTCTCGCGCCGCGGCGGCCACTTCGTGAGCTGTAATACTGGAAGAATCGAATTGCGAGAGGCTGCTTGCTTCTCCTCCTTGCAACCGCTTCCGCGTAGCATTCGCAATGCCTGGCCCGGCGGCGAAAGATTCCAGCTCTCCAGTTGCTGACGAATTCGAGTTGCCGTCGAGTGAAACACTGAGCCACCCTGCGCACCCGGAGAGTTCATGCGCGCCACGGATCACGCGCCCGGCACTCATAACGCCCGCGCCAATCCCTGTGCCGATCATTAATACGATCACGTCCGACTTGCCTCGCGCTGCCCCGCACCAACATTCCCCCAGCAGCGCGGCATTGCGATCGCTTTCGACCACCACGGGAATTGCAAGCGAGCGCTTCAAACGGTCGGCGAGCGGCATCCGTGCCCATCTCGGCAGGTTCGGCGCCCAGACCGTCCCCTTGCGGCGAACCAGTCCCGGCACCGCGACTGCAACTGCAGCAAAGGATTGCTTCGGCTTCGTACCCTCCTCGAGATCCCGCGCCAATTGAAGGATCTGGCGAACCGGCGCCGATTGAGAACTGACTGTCCACCGGTGCCGTGCAGCGCGAGACAATACGTCCCTTCCGATCCACGACCGCAGCCGAGCATTTCGTCCCGCCAAGATCAACCGCTAAGACGTAGGGCACCGTAAGTCCTCATCCGTTGACAAATACAAACTTAATGCTCGTCTAAGACCGCGCTTCGCCGGTTTTAGAAATCGCCTCGGCACTGCGCTCGCGCACAAACACAATGGCCGACAGCAGAATAATGCCGACCGCTCCGAGTGACGGCACGATCATACCCGCGCGAACGCTGAGCCGTTGCGAGACCTGCCCCACCGTCCAGGGAAACAGCATGCCTCCGATCAGAGCAATCGAAAATAGAAGTCCAAACACTGTCCCGGCGCGCTCAGAATAGCGGTCGCCCGCGATGGCTAGCGTCGTCGGAAAGATCGGCCCATACGACAGTCCGATCAACGCAGTCCCGGCGAATAGCAGAATCAACGATCGGGTCGCGAGCAGGACCGCACACCCCAACAGCGATATCAGCGCGATGATCAGCACCAGTTGCGACTTTCCAATCCCTTGCAGCAAACGTGCAGCCACCATTCTGCTCACCATCAGAGCCGCCCAATACGAAGCCAGGACCAGAGTCGCGGTCCGCGCAGAATAGCCGATCGTGTTCACAAACGTCGAAGTCCATCCTCCGATGCACGCCTCATTGCCCGATTCCAGAAACAAGATAAACCCGAGCAACAGCACGCCCTCGTATTTCGCGACACTAACAACTTCGCGCAGCGAGAATGCCTGGCTCGCCTTCGCCGGTGGAAACGCGAGCATTGCATAGCCGAAAGCACAAGTAGCTGCGAGAACAGCACAAAAAAGAAACAACTGCGGAATCGTGAAATGTCCTTCAACGCTGGCGGCGAGCAAGGGAACGCCAAGCGCGCCGATGCCAAAGAAAATTCCCAGCAGGTTCAGCATCGGTCCACGCTCATCGCCATACAGATCGGAAACGAGCACGTTCGTGCATGTGTTCAACCCGCCTCCGCCAAGTCCGAGTAAAACCGCAGCCATGGCAGCCGAAGCGAAAGAGTGCGCAAACGCGAACCATACCATCGCCGCCGAAACGAGCGCGCACGAGACAAACAGGTTTGTCTTATTGCTGTCATGATCGATGAGCGGCCCAACGACCAACGAAGCAATGAAGATGCCCAGATAGAGAAGCAGAAACAGGTTTCCCTGCTGAGAGAGATCGATTTGCAACCGCGCCCGCATCTCCGGCAAACCGAACACCGTTCCCAGGATTGCCAGAACAATGCCGAAGACAAGGATTCCGGCACAGGCGCTAACGAAAAGTGATCGTGGACGCAGAGTCGACTCCTACCTAGCGTTTGAGCGAGCGTTCGTACTCTTCGTAAACGCGATTATTGTTATCGGCCGGGATTCCCGCAACGTTCGGCGAAACAAAAACCGGAGGATTGTGTCCCTTGGCGGCAAGATTGGAAGCGACCTGCGCGATGATCGCCATCGCGATCGTCACGGTTGAAACCGTCGATCCCGCCGCCACCGGGGCTTTCCATCCCTTCACGCTCACGAGCGCATCTTCCGCCGGAACGCAGTTGTCGATCACATAATCCGCGACATCTGGCAGCTTCTTTCCCGAGGAATGCGTCGCTTCGCGTCTACGGTAATTGTCGAGGGACGTTACTGCCACCGTGGTCAGTCCGCGTTTCTTGGCTTCCACCAGCACTTCAATTCCGGCGGCGTTGAGCCCGCCGTGAGAAAAAACCAGCATAACGTCACCGCTGCGAATCGGTTCGTTTTCGAAAAGTACAGCCGCCGCATAACCCTCCCGGCGTTCCAGCCACAACAGGCCCTTTGCTCCTCCCGAGCCGATCACATTTGTCCACATCAGGCGCATATCCATCAGCGGACGAAATCCAGGAAACGCGCCATAGCGAGGGAACATATCCTGCACCGGAAGCACGGAATGTCCGCTGCCGAACAAATGCACCAGACCACCCCGCGCAATGCAGTCAGCCATTACCGCCGATGCCTTTTCAATGTTTGCGGTTTGTGTCTCCCAAATTCGAGTGAGAGCTTCAGTAATGCGTTCGCGAAACTGGACAACGCTCAAAGTATCTCCTCCAAGCAATATGAAATTAAGAAAGCTGTAGCGATATACGCCGGATTGAATGATCTATTCTCCGGACGCTGACATTACTTCGAAAATCATGCACCACGTATGCGGAAAACCCAGATTCCACCGGCGGCCAAACGTTTGTGAAATGTTGTCTGGCCGGCATTGTTCTGATAACTGACTGGTTGATCGTTTTCCAGTTCGCGTGCCTCGCGAATGGTCCACGGTACTCGAACTGCCAGAGTGAGGTCGGCACCATTTCTCGCGTGATTGAAGACAAGAATCACTTGTTGTTCAGCTCGGACCAGCCGACGCACTTCTATCCCTGAGACGTCAGTGCCGGAGACCGCGACTTCCGGCGATACTCCGGCCGCCTGCGCCAAAGAAAGAAAGAAGCGTTTGATATTCGGGTCGTGCTCACGGTAGTACGCCAGCGCCGAAAACGATCCAATGAGAACCGCGCTGCCTTTACCTTCACTGTTTTTTACGATTGCCGGACTTCCGTCGGCAAAACGAGCCAGTATAGTGCTTCCCCCCAGAGGTTCAAGTTCTTCTTCGAATGCATCGCCAGTTATCGCTGTATGAGCCGGTATACCCGGAAGCGCGGCAGAGGTTTCCGTCAGGAACTGGACTTTATCCGCCGGCTTAATCACCGACTCGCGCGCTCCAAAGACCTCAAACAAACCAGCTCCGGGAATTACATCGCTGGCAAAGCCGCGAGCATCGTTCCACGCCAGACGAGCCTCGGCCACGGCACTTCCACCGGCTTCTACGTAGCGCTTCACACCCGCCGCGACATTGTGCGATAACATCACCGGAAAGGGAAGGAACAGAATTTTGTATTGCCCCAAATGGTTGTCGACCACATCTTGCGGATGGACAAAATCGACGGGGATATTCTGCTCATAAAAAGCGTTGTAGAGACCCATCAACGAATCGCGTTCTGCGTTTCCAAGTTTCGACAGCGAGGGCTGCGAACCGCCGACCATATAGGAAAGCCGGTTGTAGAGGATCGCGACCTGCGCCCGCGCCGGTGCCGAGTTCAGAATCTCGGCGCCGTGTCGAGCAATGACATTCGCCGTCCGGCCGGCGACTCGCGCTCGCTCGGTGAGTGTGCCGTCCAGATTGATCAGGCCGTAGCCATTAGACTCAAATCCTGAGCTCATGGGATACCAGGCGTAAACCGCAATCTCTCGCGCCCCGTGCGCCACGACCTGCCACATCCAATATTGTTCGTCGTGCGCGTTGACGGGTTCGGCGATGCGCATACCCGTGGCGCCTTGCCCCGCTTGCAATTCGCCAATCCAAAAACCTTTCTGGAAGCTGTGCCCGGCTGAGCGGGTGAAATCGAGACCCGCCGCCAGCATGAGATCGCTCCACGGCTTACTAGATTCGGAGTGCTTAGGATAAAGCGAGGTGCCGAAGAAATCCGCGCTGGCGGACATCTTCCAATCGTCCGGATCACCGTACCCATCCGTGGGAGAAGTGAACAGCCCGGGTGCGTCGGCATGGCTCGTGATGGGGTGCGTAGTATCCATGCTGCGAATCGCATCCACGCGAGTCTTGAGGTCTTCCGCAAGTTTGTCGTCGATGAAAGCGCGCCAATCCAGATAATCCGTATAAGAAAGAATCGTAGGAAAACGCGGCGGCTGCACCTGGTCCCAGTTTTCGAAGCTGCGATACCAGGCCGCATTGAGCGCGTCCAGGCTGTGATATTTCGCTTTCAGCCATCCACGAAAACGCGCCTGCGTATACGCGCAAAAGCAGAATTCTGGATTCTCCAGGTACGGAAACTCGGCCCAGTTGATGACGTGCGGCTCGCTCCACACGTCCCAGCCATATAGCGCGGAACTCTTGTTCGCTTCCGCAGAAAGAGCTGCGAGGAATTTCACGACCTCCGACCGGACGCCGTTGTGATCAATGCAATACCCGGGAGCAGCTTGCGAATCGATCACAGCTCCACTCCGATCGACGAATCGCGCGTCAGGATAATGCTGCCCCACCCAATCCGGAGCGGAATCGAGATAAATCTGGACGATCACGCGAAGACCGTGTTCCTGAGCCAAACGGAGGAGCAAATCCAGATTGGCAAAGTTGTACTGCCCGGGATGAGGTTCGGCAGTCGCCCAGTCCACCCACGTCTTCACCGTATTGAAGCCAACTGCCTTGATCTGCTCTAAGTCTTTGCCCCAGCGCTGTGGGCTCGTGGAGTCGATCGTCTCCAACATAGGAGCGCGGACTTTTCCACCGCCGTACCAAACAGCTACCGGGAAGAACGATTCATCCGATTTCGTTGAGTTTGCATTTTGAGCGGGACGGGAAAACCCAGTTTGCACTGCCAATAACGCGAGCAAGACTGCGGTTAGAGTTCGGGAACGGTCCATTAATAACCTCAATGTACAATGCACACGGACTTCCAGACCGCTCCGCTAGCAAGAAGATGGCCGAGGACTATGCGCCAGCATACCCTGTCGGCCTCTCCGATGCTAGAAGGTAAAGCGTGCGGCAAACTGAAACTGTCGCGGCGTATTCAGATCGCCTAAAATCTGTCCAAAGCCCGCCATATTCGAGGCGTTAGTGCTGGGCCCGTTCCAGAAAATGTTGGGATACCCAAACTGAACATAGTTGGTCAGGTTGTAGGCGAACACCTGAAGCTGCAGGTTCTTGTTCTCGGCGATGGGGATGTTTTTGGCCAGCGAAAGGTCCCAGTCGCGGCCGCCATCAGTGCGCACACTCGATAGAAATGCCGGCGCGGTGCCTGGGACAAATGGGTTGTACGTGCCGCCATTTTCCGTTCGGGGCTGGGCAAAGCACGTATAGTTGAACCACTGGGCCACGGTGTGCGCGGCGCCATTTGCAGGATTGCACGTAAGATCTACGCGCTGGCTGAAGTAAGGATCGCCGGTACCGGACGGGGAGTTCACCGGAACACCGCTGTTCAAAAACAGGATACTGTTCAGCGTCCATCCACCCAACACCTTGTTCCCCCAGCCCTTGAGATTCAGAGCTCGATCCCGGCCCATGGGCAGATCGTAGGAAAGCTGCCAGGAGAACGCGTAACTCAAATCCTGCGGGCTGATCGAATAGTCAAGATTCAAATTCTGCCAGTCCTGAGGAGCTTCTGCGCCGTGCGAGCCGATGAACCCCAACGGAGGCGCGAAATCGTTGCTCAGGAGCTTGCTCCAGGTAAAGGCCGCCAGGGTTGTGAAGTGATGGGTGAGCCGTTTTTGAAGTTTCAGTTGCAGGGAGTTGTAGTTGGAGTGGCCAGCGGGATCAGCATAGACGCCAACACCCTCGGCGAACCCTCCATTATTGAACTGCGGGTACGGTTCCAACGATAGGAAATACGGGACGGTGGCCGCTCCGTACCACGGAGAAGTCGTAGGCCAGATATTTGCCCACCGGTTTGGAATCTGTGTATTGATCAGGTTCGTGCTGCCCTGATACTGCTGGATGGTGCTGATAGGGAATACGTTCAGGTCAGCGCCAAACGCCAGCGGCAGATAAAGCCCGTGACTGCCTACATAGGCCGCCGCAAAGATATAATCTCCCGGAAGCTGATACTCGAAGCCGAAGTTGTAATTGTAGACGACTGGTGTGGGCTGCGAATGCAGCTCAGTGTCCAGGCCGTCGCTGATATTCGTGGCTGGCCCAAGGGAACTTCCGGTGGGCTGGACCACGCCGGCCGGGAAGGGATTGCTCAACGAGTTGACCAACACCGTGTTGCCAACACCAAAGTTTGTGATCGCAACCGGGTCGGTGTTGTAGGCGGTAGCGTTCCAGCTCGTGGCCGCAAAGTAGCCATCGCTGTTCAGCGCCGAGTTTGCCACCATTTGTGTGCTCGGTCCATAAGCCATGCCAAAGCCTCCACGCACCACCAGTGGTTTGATCGGCTGGTAAGCAAAGCCAACACGCGGCCCAAAATCGCGCATGTTCGTGGTAAACGGGCTGCGGCTATGCCCGTTGACTCCCGGGAACTGCTCGCCACCGACCAGAGGCACGCCAGCCTCCGTGTAGGGGATGGTGGGATCGAAGTATTCCAGACGGTTTTCCCGGTCGGTGCGTCCACCGAAGATGTCCCAGCGCAGGCCCAAGTTGAGGGTCAGGTTCCGCAAAATGCGCCAGTTGTCCTGGATGTAGGCGGCATAGTAGGGGCTTGCCTCGGCGCCAAAGACGTCTTTGGTGAAATTATCGTATTCACAACCCGGACACGAACCCATACCAAGCAGAAAAGAAGCGAAATCGCTGCCGTCTCCCGCGAACGTGCTCGAACTCGTAGCCGTATTGTCAAACTCATACACGCCGCTGGGCGCGATGGGTTGGCCCTCGTTCATAAACTGCTTCTGGAATTCAAATCCCATACTCAGGCTGTGTTGGCCTTTTGTCGTAGTGAGCGAGGCGATGGCATCGTGCACCATGCTGGCGAAAAGGAACGTTGTATACCAGTTGGAACCAAGATTCGTGGTGAAGTCCTCGAAGTCAATGAGCGGAATGTCTTTGTATACCTGCTGGGGCACCAATGAAGCCGGAAACCCTAGAGACGTGATATCGAAGCCGATCTGCCGCGGATCGCCCGTCTGATCCTCGTAATGCCGGGTAAAGGAGTAGCGCAACTGCAACAAGGTCTTGGGGCTTAGCGTGAAGTCGTCGGCCAGCAGAATATTCCGGCCATTGGTGATGTTCTGATAATAGTTGGGGTCGTAAATGTTGCTGGCGCCGTACAGGTCGACGTTCCCAAACTTATTGCGATCAAAGGAAAAGCGGCCGAAGATATGCTGCTTCGCGCTGAAATTGTAGTCCATCCGGATGTCGAACTTTTGCGCGTTATTCGGCTGGAGACCGGATGCAAAGTAATTGTTGAGGTGGTAGGGGCCCGTTACATTGGGAACATTGGGAATCGGAAACTGCTGGGTGTAGTTGAGAGCGATCGAGTTCAGGTCGCCCGGCGGAATGACATTGCCTGAGAACGGCTGGCGCGTGCCATTCGACTGGTCAGGAACCAGAGGATTGTAAATGGTGAGGCCAGTATCGGCGGAGAAATCGCCCGTGCGTTCGGCCATTGTGGGCACCGTGTAGTACGCGGTCTGCAAAAGTCCCTGCTGCGTCGCTTCGTAATCGCCAAAGAAGAACAGCTTGTCATGCACGATGGGACCGCCGATCGATCCGCCTTCCTGATAGCGGTGGAAGTTGGGAGGAGTATTGGACTGGCCGTTCGATATCTGGCTCTGCTTAACGAAGTAGTCGTTCGAAGCGAGCCAGTTCGGGCGGAAATACCCAAAGACATCACCGTGAAGGTTGTTACCTCCCGACTTGGTTACCAGGCTAATAACTCCCGACGCACCGCTTTGATATGTGGCCGGAGCGTTTTGCGTTTCGACACGATATTCCTGGATGGCGTCCAGTGGCACCTGCCACGCAGGAATGAGCGCGCCAAGGTTATTCTCTGCAATGTCAATCGGGCTGCCATCCAGAGCATAGTATGTGGTTCCCTGGTTCGCGCCATTAATGGTATAAGCCGAAACGTCAGCACCGGGCCGGTCGTTGAAGATGCCCGCGGTATCCGCCGCATTGGGTGTCCCATTGGTCGCGCCCACGCCGGCGCTTAGTTGTATTAGCTCATATTCATCGCGGGTCAGCAGCGGCACACGATCCATCGTCTCAGCCGTGATGAGTTGCCCGACGGTGGAATTCGTCGCTTCCACCAGCGATTCGGTTCCACTCACGGTCACCACCTCTGCGGTCGTTCCCGCCTTCAAAGTGACGTTCACTACCGTCGCCTGATCGACCGTTACTAGTACATTCTTGTGTAGCGAGGTCGCAAAGCCTCCGGAGCTGACCGTCACGTCGTAAGTCGCCGGCGGAAGTGACACAAACGAGTAGAATCCTGCGCCGGTGGTAACCGTCTGGAATGCGGCTCCAGTCGAAACATCCTTCGCTTCTACTCTCGCCCCCTGGACGACCGCACGGGATGTATCGGTCACGATACCATTGATTCCTCCACGTCCGGCTTGGGCGAAAGCCGGCAGGGCGAAGCACAGGGCCAAGAACAGAACTGGAATTGGCTTTCCGATTCTTAGCGTAGCGATACTGCGAAATATCGGTCGAGTACGAGCAGAATCAGCATTGCCGTACCAGGATGCGCAACTTCCGAGTTGAGATCTGTCGAAAGACATAACACCCTCCGCAAACGTTCTCTTCATGGCGCTGGAAGCGATATCCTCTTCCTCCCAGCTTTTGCGACGCGCCAATCGCCGTCCCAAAGCGCTGTGCAGCATCACTTCGCCAACAGGTCCCGGTTGAGGCGCGTCAACCGATGCCTGATCTTGTAGCGATCCGCCCGATACGTGGACTTTACGTACTCAACGGGCTCCCCGCTCTGCACCCGCGAAACTCGAGTAAAGATAAAGACTGGACTCCCTTTTGCTATCTGCAGCACGCGTGCCTCCTGTGCGCCGGCCAGTTCCGCTTCCACGACTTCATCAGCCACTGTCATCCGAATACCGTAACGCTCGGAGAGCATCCGATAGAGTGAGGTCGCAGGATCGAAGACGCTCAGAAGGTCGGGGCATAAACGCTGGGGAATACAGCTGCATTCGATACCCATGGGCGATGAATCAGCCAACCGGATGCGTTGCAGCTTAATTAGAATCTCGCTTTTGGCAATGTGTAGAGCCGCAGCGATTTCCTCACCCGCTTTCACCGTTTCGAAGGAAAGCACTTTGGAGGTCGCGTGCAGCCCCCGCGCTGCCATTTCTTCGGTGAACGAAAGCACCTGGCGAATGTTCTTTTCCACTTTGCTCGCTGAGACGAATGTGCCCCGGCCGCGCTCGGTGTATGTGATGCCAATATCGCGCAGTGATTTCAGCGCCTGCCGCGCCGTCATCCGGCTCACGCCGAGGCGCTCGGCGATTTCTTGCTCGGAAGGGACGGGGTCGCCGGCCTTGAGCATTCCCGAATGGATCTGATCGAGCAAACTCTGCTGAATCTGGTAGTAGAGGGGAAGAACACTAGTACGGTCGAGCGCGGTGAGAGTCATTGGTTTACTCACCTAACTAGATGTATAGACGACTAGTACATATAGTGCGATGCTCTGCTGTTTGTCAAGAAGTTTTTCCCGCGGCGCGTGTGCTCACGTTCGCTCTTTGCGCTCGTGCGGTGCGTAAAGCCATCAGCGAAGTCGATGCGCAGCTCGCGGTTCCGGGAAACGGCGTTGAAGAAGGCGAACCGCGAAAAGCATCTTCTGGCAACGCTCGGGGTTCACATCTTTGATCTCCTCCGTTTCTTAGTTGGAGAGTACACCGTCCGCAGTGCGGAACTTGCAACAGAAGGTACCGACTACAGCTGGCACGGGTTCATACGCTTCGCAACCTCCGGTATTGGAAGTTTTGAAGTGAGCGCCAGCGTTCATGCCGAGTGGTCGGAGGGGTTTGAAACAGAAGTTCGTACAGGCTAGTATGCGATGCAAATGACGGGCGTGTACCAGGGAACTCTTTCGCGACATTATCGCTCTGATGCGCGATACAGCAATGAGAAACGAACGAGATCTCTTCCAGATGAGGATCGAGAACTTAGATTGGAACAACCGCTACATGCTTCGCGGTAACGAAATAGACGTGCCGTAACTCCGGAACTTCAGAACTGCGCACAGACACGAAGAATCCCGTTGCCACCAAGTCGATGATTTTACGACAGGCGCAAAGGGTACGACGAAATTCTCAACCGAATCAAGAGCAGGTCAAAATCTAAGCGCTTCATCTGGCGTCGCTGACTGGCATAGACGAAACGATCATTTTGTCTGTGAAGCCACAAAAATAAGGCCTAGCAGCCCGTGGTGCAAGTTCGGATTCGTGAGCAGAAAGAGTTGAGGTATCCACAGGCTTGGTTTGTAGAATCGGCGCATGGCGATGGGGACGCGCAAGCAGCGGGAGAAGCAAGAAGATTTGT
>JBARJF010000132.1:0-2394 GCA_049800135.1 Candidatus Sulfotelmatobacter sp. | reverse complement strand
CGGTACGGGTCGACAACCTTGTGGCCAAAGTAATCGTCGGTGACCGGCAGTTGCTTGGTTGAGGGAGGCTTTGGAATGTTCATCGTGGAAGAAGGGCTCGACGGATTGTTCTGCGCCAGTCCCGTTGCGAACAACAACAGCGAGACACCTAGAGCAGGAATTGCGTAACGGACGATATCACAGGAAGTCATCGCATCGAGTTTACCAGTGCGGGGAATCTTTGACGGCACGCGCGGGTGCCGCTACAATACACATACAATTCGACGCGCTGATCGCAGCGTATAGACACTCCTCAGTAGCTCAATGGCAGAGCATCCGGCTGTTAACCGGAGGGTTGTAGGTTCGAGTCCTACCTGAGGAGCCATTCTTTTGTCCGCATAAAACCTACCTATTTTTGACTTTGACTCCTAATTGTCCTAGAATTGTACTAGCCTTCTGGGCTGGTAAACCCAATGGAGATCACGATTTGGCGTCGCCATTCGAAGGATTGCCCCGATAGGGACGACCGCTATGCACCGCGTTGCGGATGCCCATTAGCCTTCCAATTCAACTGGATTCAGGCTTCAACGACATTTGACGGTAAGAAGCTAAAACGAGGGCAGAACAAGTGGTCTGCCAACACCCGATCAATGTCGGAGGCGCAGAGGAACGCGAGGAAACTGGAGAATGATTTAGAAGACCTGCTCCAAGGCAAGCAAGTCCGTCATGCCATCACGATCGAAACGGCTATCAGGGAATGGTGGCAGTTCCGTGAGAAGAGCGGCCTGGGCAACACTAAGGCAAAGTTGATGGGACAGAAGCTTATCGACTGGTGTCAAGAGAACGACGTGCTACTCATAACGGCCTTCACTACGGCCAGGGCAATGAAGTTCCGAATGTCGCTGCCGTTTCGCACTGGGGACTCGACCAGCCTCAAAGTCCACTGGTCAGTCATCGGGGGCTTCTTTTCTTGGGCTGTCGGCATGGGGTACATCGACAAAACGCCGATCCCGAACGCCCGGCAGTTCCCGCAATTCAAGATCGTCGTCAAAAAGAAGGAAGTGAAGCCACCGACTGCAAAGCAAGTCGAGAAGGTGCTTGCCGCCGAAACTGGACGGGTGAGGATGCTCTGCGAACTAATGCGATGGTCGGCTATGGCGCTCGTTGACGCCCAGAAGTTCGGGATGTCACGCGAGGACGCGGAGAAATTTGGGTTGTCCCAGCCGGAGCGCCGGCCGGTTCTGGAGGATGGCACGCTCATCCGTGGTAACCGCACAAAGACTAACGAACGCTACCGTGTCCGCATCCCGCAGCAGCTTGCCGAGCAGCTCAAGGCGTTGGGCAGCCCTGCGTTTCCAGGCACGTACCGTGAATGGCGTGACCGGTGCTACAAGGTGTTCAAGGATGCAGGGGTGAAGATGACGCCACACGGATTTCGACACTTCCGCATCAGCGAGTGGCTGTCGCAGGGGGTACGCCCTGAAGACGTGGCCGCATATGTCGGCACGTCCCCGAAGGAAATCCGTCAGACATACCACCACTGGATTAAGGAGTACGAAGATAGGCTTGATGAAGTCCAACGTCAGGCGTGGCTAAAACAAGGACTCGACGAGAACGCGAACAAGAGAAGGCAACGAACTCAGTAGAATTATGGTGCCGGGAGGGGGAATCTATTCCTACCATTTCCAAGAGCTGCGGGAGAATACCATCAAATTCGATAAACTTCAATGATGATGCGGGTTTTGAGCACCTTTCGCCAAACTCCACGAATACGGCTCCCAGACAATTTTCGGTGATCTGGGGCGATTTCGGCCGACGTTCTACTAGGAAATCCTAGAGCATAGTTGGCATTCAGATGCAAATACATTCACAGGGGCCTTCCGCGCCCTCCGTGGACTTAACCGTACCGAGGGTTCGAATCCCTCCCTCTCCGCCAGACCTTTAGTTTCTGCTATTTACAGTACGTGACTACCAACTGACTACCAAATTCCGATCATTTGCCTCCGCGCGGTATTAGTCAGTGGAGGCAATATGGCAGTCACACTCTGTCGGCAGGTCGGCAAGGGCAAGGCTCGGCGCTATCAGAAGGTCAATCTCGGTCGTGGGCGCCGCCCCGCCGATCTCACCGGTCCGTACTTCTTGCGGTATTCGCTCGCCGACGGTACCCGTCCATGGGAAGCGGTTGGCGACGACCTCGACTCGGCAATCGACGCTCAGAAGCGCAAGCAAGCATACTTCGAAGCTCTCGACGCAAACGTGCCCGTCGTTCAAGATCAGGATGACGCTGCTCGGACGAAAATCACGGATGCTGTTTACCAATGGTTCGCGGAGCTTCAGCTCTTTCAGGGCAAAGACCAGCAAGGCAAGAGCGAGAAGACGCTGCGGGCGTATAACTACCGTCTCGGATTCTTCCTC
>JBARJF010000131.1:0-21003 GCA_049800135.1 Candidatus Sulfotelmatobacter sp. | reverse complement strand
CGGTACTCGTTTGTCGGGTGAAATATAGCTGAACATCCCGTCTTGCCGCTGATCGTCTCCACGCATGCTGCCACTACTAACACGTCTTCCTGTGGATTGGGAGTCGTTTTTCAGCATCCTGCTAAGCGTGACCCGCCCAGAAATCTATTTCGGGGAGTTGACTAATACTGACGTGTACGTGAAGACGCGGCAGAAGGAATTCAACTATCCACAGGGCCAGAGCAACAGCCTTACGTCATACCAAGGAAGCGGCGGCATCGTCCTTAGCGGTTTCCTGCGGCGCATCCTGATCGCGCTCGACCGCGACGATCTCGCGAAACTGCCCTTCAGCGATGATGTGACCGACGAGAGCCGGCTGCTCATGCGGCGCAACGTCCGCGATCGCGTGTCCGCATTGGCGCCCTTCCTCACTTACGATCAGGATCCGTATATCGTGCTCGGGGATGACGGCCGGTTGTCTTGGATGATGGATGCGTTCACGACCTCAGACAGCTATCCCTACTCGACCCATTATCCTCTTGGCGGCGACTTCATCAACTACATGCGAAACAGCGTGAAGGTGGTCATAGACGCCTACAACGGTACTACGACGTTTTATGTGTTTGATACGGAGGATCCGATTATCGCCGCCTATCGCCGCATCTTTCCGGGCCTGTTCAAGGACGCTTCCTTGATGCCTCCCGGGCTGCGCAAACACGTGCGCTATCCCGAATTGCTGCTCAAACTGCAGGCGGAAGTGTACGGTCTTTACCACATGACCGATCCGGAAGCTTTCTACAACCGCGAGGACTTGTGGACCGTCGCCACCGAAGTCGGCATGGACGAGGGAGGCGACCAAACCACCCAGGAAATGCAGCCGAATTTCGTGCTGATGAAACTGCCAGGCGAAACCGGCGAGGAGTTCGTCGAGATTCTGCCCTTCACCCCGGCCAACCGGAACAACCTGATCGGCTGGATTGCCGGACGCTGCGACGGAGCAGAGTACGGCACGTCAGTGGTTTACGACTTTCCCAAAACCAAGCTGGTCGACGGACCGCTGCAAATCGAGGCGCGCATCGACCAGAACGCCCAACTTTCTGGACAATTGACGCTGTGGAATCAGCAGGGCTCGCACGTGCGGCGTGGAGCCTTGCTGGTGATTCCCACCGGGCGCGCATTGCTATATGCGGAGCCGATTTACCTGCAAGCCGAGCGCAGTCCGATGCCGGAACTGCGCCTGGTGGTGCTCGCGCTGCAAGATAAGCTGGCCTACGGACCAACTTTCGAATCGGCAATGGCGTCGCTTTTTGGCGGAGCGGTATCGTCCCTGACCGCCTCGGCGATGAACCCAGGGGCTGTCCCGGCGCAGTCGGAGCGCGGCACAACGGCATCCGCCGGGTCGCCCCAGCCCGCATCGGCTCTCAACACGCTGATCGCAGAAGCTGCCAGGGACCTGGCCGACTACCAGCGTCTGACGGCGGAAGGCAAACTCGCCGAGGCTGGACAGAAGCTTGAAGAATTGAAGCGCGCAATCGACGCACTGAACGCCCGCCAAAAATAATTGGAGACAATTATGCTGCAGCCCCGCATTGTGTTTGCTGCGACGCCGGCCACCCTTGCTCACAGCTAGTTTTCGAGGAACGGAAATTCCGTTTGACGCTATCGCATAAATCCTTGGGAATGTATAGCTTAAAGCTTCGAGTGCTTTGCGAAGAGTTGCATCACGCCGCCGAACCCTTAGCCAGGTTAATAACATCTAATTGTTGTCGAGGCTTTCTATCCAAATGTGCTCCCGATTCCTTATTGACTTTCTGACTTTCGTAACTCGCCCTCGTGATCAATAGCAACTAATCTCTAGCAAAGGGGTTCTTAGTAGGGGATAGGTATGCCTGGCGTTGGCAGAATACGGCGCGGCTTGAGCACGTTATTGGTGCTGATGTCGTTTTCCGCTGGTTTGGCGAGAGCGTCAGCTACTCTTCTGCTTGAGGAGCCTTACGGCAAGCTTGGGTTCTTCACCGCAACGGGACACGCCGCAGTGTATTTATCCGGAGTTTGCGCCGAGACGCCGGTGCTGCTGCGGCGCTGCGCCCCAGGAGAATTCGGAGCCGTAATCAGCCGCTATGACGGAGTCGATGGCTACGACTGGGTGGCGGTCCCGCTTATTCCCTATCTCTACGCGGTCGAGAGCCCGAATGATATTCCGCTGTTTGCGGATGCGAAAATGGTCAGTTTTCTTCGCGACCAATACCGTCGCAAGCATCTGGAACGAATCGCGCCCGATCTCTCCAATGGAGGCACTCCGGGCGGGAACTGGTATGAACTTGTGGGCTCCGCCTACGACCGCGCGGCCTACGCATTCGAAATCCAAACCTCGCCGGCTCAGGACGATGCCTTCATCCGTGCGTACAACTCCGCACCGAATCGTTCTCACTTTCACCTCACCTACCGCAATTGCGCCGACTTTGCCAAGGACGTCATCAATTTCTACTACCCGAAAGCCCTGCACCGCAGCATCATCGCCGATGTGGGAATCACCACGCCCAAGCAGATGGCGAAGACCCTGATCAAGTTCAGTGCGCGCCATCCTCGATTGCAGTTCTCGCGCTTTGTGATCCCGCAGGTTCCGGGCAGCATGGCGCGCAGCGCCCAGGTGCATGGAGTGGTCGAATCGTTTTTCAGATCGAAGAAATACATCGTCCCCAGCGCCGTGGTGAGTCCGATCTTTGCGGGTTGCGTGGCGGCCGTCTTCGTGAGCACGGGTGCGGGACATTTTGATCCGGCGCGGAACGCGCCGGTTTTTAACGGAGAGCGCGCTCTCGAACCACCTCTTGGAGCCGAGGATCGGCGCTCCTATCAGAGTGAACTGAACCATCTGGTGGCTGATCCTGCTTCGGAAGTCACCACCGCCCGCGTCGAAAAATGGAAGCATCTATTGCACAATTCCACCCCGGATCTCGATGCGCAAGGACGCCCCATTGTGCGGATTTACATGGCAGACGAAGTGATGACGGTGGGCGTTTCCGGCGGCAACATACTCGCCGATGACACACCGGAACCATTCACCGAGGAACTTGTCGAGGCCCGGCTGCGTGAGGAACTGCGGCGTGGAAATCCGCCCAAGGCTTCTGAAGGTGATGTTGCGCGCGACTGGGATCTGCTTCAGAAAATCGTGAACGGCTCTGACCCCGTGCTAGCCTTGCGGTCTCGAGGGCCGCAACAGACAGGTTCGCAGGCCAGAGTGGACAGCGCAGGGAATCGGCCCTGATCGTCACACTGTGAACTGACCCAGCCATGATTCCCCGCCGCCCCGTAGCGGTTAGTTCATGCCGCGCTTCTATTGCGGGTCCTGGGGATCTGGCGGCGCCTGCGGAACCGCACCGGGCGTGGAGGGGAAGCCGGGCCGCCCGCGTTCTTGCATGAGCATTTGCCGCTGCTGCATCTCCTGCAACAACTGCTGCGGAGTCTTCACACCGGGCTGGTCCGGCGTGGTTTCCTGGTCCGCGATCGCTGTGCCCTGGTCCGGGGTGTCATCGCCCGAATCGTCCGTCGCGTCGGCATCGGGATTGTCCGCCGCGACGTTGGCTGCATCCGGAGGCGGGGCCGCGCCATTGGCATGGGAATTCGGCGTATCCTGCGTCTTGGCCACCAACACTACCCGCACCAGCGCCTTGGCATTGTCCGGCGAGCCGAGTAATACGTAATTGAAATGTGATCCATTCAACAGTTCGGCCATCACCTCACGCGCAGGTCCAGGCCCCAGCCGAGTCACAACCCGCTCGCTGGCGGTGGCCGGGATGTCAATCTCCGCTGCGGTATGCTTGCGCACGCCGCGCAAGATATCGCCCAGCGTCGAGTTCTCAGCGACAATCGTCAGCAGCCCATCCTGGTAAGTCACTTGCGGCGCAACGGCCGGAAGGGCATCCAGCGGAACCTGCGGCACCGGCCCTCGCGGCCCCGAGGGCAACGGCGGTGGCAACTGCGGTTTCTTGACCCTGTGTACCCGATGAGCCGTGTGCGTGTCAGCCGGCGCCGTGATTGGCAGGCACAGCGTCCCCGCCACCAGCATGCCGGCAAGCTTTAATCCCGAGCTCATGACAACCCTCCACGTGATCTCGAATCCTGTAAGGGAAACGATAGGAACCTGACTGCAATTTTAGCACCGCTTCTTGAGTGTGCACCCCGGCTAGCCACTTCCGCCGCAACTTCCCTTCTCCTAGAACGCATTGACCTTACTCCTCTTGCACGCCGAATTCGATGGCAACGGGCAGGCCCCAGATGTGCAGCGGCTTGCACTTATCGGGATTCGAAAGAACGTATAGTCTCTTCTACGGCTGCCAAGAAGTGCTTGACGCAGTCTGCTTCCCGGAGCGCTACATCCTGAAAGGCAGGATATCCTTCCCAATCGGGTACAAGAGTCTTCGGTTCGGTTGTGCTGTCCCGGTTGTGCTGGCATTTTCCGCATCGAGTGTGCTGGCCGGGAGTTGCCTCACCTCCAGCGAGATGGACGACGCTACCCGCACCGCGCTCGCCACCGCCGGTCTTCGCTACTTTGATCTGGTCGCCAAAGGCGATGCAGCCTCGCTCCGCCGGATCGCGCTTCCGGTTTCCAGGCTTCAATGATTCGGGTTTTCGTCCAGCAGGCAATCTTTCGGATCCTTGTCGTCGCGCAGACCAAGGAACACCGGTGCGCGCAGTTTCGGTCCCCCGCCCCCGGGGCGAATGGAAGACGATCCGCCCGTCCATTCTGCATACTCGATCTCGGCTACGAGCTCCGGTTTCACCCAATACACTTTGCGAAGAGCTTCGACTTCGCCGTAAAAAGGGTTCTTCGTTGTTTGCCGCTGCTTCAGGAGCAACCAGACTTCATCGAGTGACTTTTCGTCGAATCCGCTGCCCGCCTGTCCCACATGAATCAACCGGCGCTGGCTGGCATACAGTCCCAACACAACCGACCCGAAATGCGCACGGCCGCCCTCCGGCTCGGTGTAGCCGCCGATTACGCATTCCAGGCGGTGGGTGATCTTGATCTTCAGCCATTCGCTCGAGCGCCGCTCCTGATAAATGCTGTCGCGTTTCTTGGCCATGATTCCTTCCAATCCCTTGGCGCGCGCCATCTCGAAAAGCGCCTTGCCTTGCTCCTCGTAGTGATCGGAATAGCGCACACGATCTCCGGTGATGAGGATTGAAGCTAACTTCTTTTTGCGATCTTCCAGCGCGAGCTTTCGCAAGTCATAGCCGTCGAGATAGAGGAGATCGAAGGCGTAGTACAACACCGGCACGTCTGAGTTCGTGACGGCGCGGCGTCCGTGAGGACGAAACCCGGTACGCTGTTGCATCAGGCTGAATGAGGCTCGTCCTTGTTCATCGAGCGCCACCACTTCGCCGTCGAGAATCGCGCTCTTCGCATGAACGGACTTCGGCAAATCCTTCAATTCGGGAAAACGTCCCGTCAGCTCATTCTGATTCCGCGAAACCATCCGCAGTTTGCCGCCTTCGATAAAAGCGATTGCCCGGCAGCCATCCCATTTGATCTCGAACAGCCACTCCGGCCCGTCGAACGCCTCATCCACCGGCGTAGCCAGCATGGGGTGAATCACCGCGGGCATGGGGCGCTTGACCGCTCCGTCCAGGTCAGAAACCAAAACCGCGGAGGACGCCGGAGACGCCGAGAATTTTGATTTCTTCCTGCTGTTCTGGCCAGGAGACGCAGCGGGCGCGGCACTCCTAGGAGGTACCAAGGATTTTCTTTCGCCCTCCTCTGCGTCCTCGGCGCCCGCTGCGGTGTTCAGTTGTTTTGCTTTTTTTTTTGCCCGCTCGCGGCGGCTTTCTTCTTGTCGAGCTTAGCCACAGCATCCGCCAGCCATGCCGCCTTCAGCTTCCCGCCGCCCGCCGGCCGGCTTCTCCACTCCGCCGATCCCGCATCTCCAGCGATCTCGGCTAAACTGCGCTTGCTCAACACCGACTCATCGTACTCATCGATGTCGTAACCCTCGATCGCATACTTGTCGTGCTTCTTGATCAGCAGCCATTCATTCCCTTTGCTCCCCGGACGCCGGCCTTTCATCTTAACCAGCGCGAAGTCGCCCTTCAACTTCTTGCCGTCGAGACGAAACTTCAAATCTCCCTTGGCCAGCATCGTCGCCGCTTCGGCCTCCGTTCCCGGCAAATATTTTCCCTCCACCGGAACCGGAGAAAGCGGCTGCCACGTACCCACGTCCCACACCATGACCGTGCCTGCGCCGTAGTTACCTTCCGGGATGATGCCCTCGAAGTCGAAATACGAAACCGGATGATCCTCCACCTGCATGGCCAGCCGCTTATCCGCCGGATCGAGTGACGGACCCTTCGGCACTGCCCACGATTTCAGCACGCCCTCCATCTCCAGCCGAAAGTCGTAGTGCAGACGCGTGGCGTCATGCTTCTGCACCACGAAACGGTGCCCCGCCTTGCTTCCGACTTTTGCCGGAGGTTCCGGCGTCTGATCGAACTTGCGCTTTCGCTTGTATTCTTCCAGTGCCATAGATCCCTACATTTAACCACAGAGTCACAGAGACACAGAGAAAGCCCAGTCAGAAAGAATAATTTGTCATTCCCACCGGAGTTTCCTCTTCCCGGAGGGGAGTGGAAACGCGAGCGGAGGAACCTGCTCTTCGCCCGCAGGTTAATCGGATGTTGAGATGCTTTAGAATCCTTGCACACATGCAACGCGAATTTCCCGAAGTTCCGCTGGTCGGCGTGGGCGCCATCATCATCGAAAACACTCGCGTGCTTCTCGTAAAGCGCGCTCACCCGCCGCTGCTGGACCAATGGTCCATCCCCGGAGGCGTGCTCGAAATCGGCGAACGGGTGCGCGAAGCCGCCGTGCGCGAGGCTCGCGAAGAAACTGGACTCACCGTCGAACCCGGCGAACTCCTCGGCGTCTACGACCGCATTCTGCGCAATCCCGAACAGCGCGTGCAATACCACTATGTTTTGGTTGATTTTTTGTGCCGCAGGATTGCGGGAAATCTTGCCGCAGCCAGCGACGCCGCCGAGGTGCGGTGGTTTACCCGGGAAGAATTGTCTCGGCTGAAACTGGCGGAAGATACGCTGGACGTGATTCAGAAAGGTTTCCAAACAACGGTCGCGCGGGATTAGCCGCGTCGTTACTTCGACTCCTGCAGCAGCACCACGTCGGACTCGGATTGGTTGCGCAGTACGCCAAGGCTCTTTCCGTCTGGCGACCAGTCGAACGATCTGATTTGCTCGGAGGTGAAGTTGGTGATCTGCCGCCCGGACGTGCCATCGAGCGGCTGAATCCAGATATTATCCACGCCATTTTCGCGGATGGGATAGGCCACGCCTTTCCCGTCGGGGGTGAATTGCAGGCCGCCGGCGGAGACCCTCGGGTCGGCATCGAGCAGGCGGGGCGACGCGGAACCGAGATCCAACAGCGCCACCTTCTGCTCACCGCGCTGAGTTGAGGTGTTCACCACTTCCACCAGATACGCCAGCACCCGGCCATCGGCGGCAACCGCGATTCCGCCTTGAGGGAAGCTATTGGGGATGCCGCTTCCCGGGACTTGTTCCGGTTTCCCAGATGCATCGAGCGGGGCGCGCCAGATATGTCCGGCAGCCTGATTAAGGTAGTAAGCCCATTTCCCATCGGGTGAACAGACCGGACCCAGGTCGCGCTTCCCGTCACTTATTTTCGCGGGGCTGGAACCATCTGTATTGGAGCGCCAGAGTGTAACCGTGTTGGAGCCGCCGTGAAACGCCCATGAAATGACCAGATGGTCGCTGCCACAACTCGCGAAGTCAAAAAAACTCGCCGTGGAATCGCCCAGCAGTTGGGTTTGGTTCTTGCCCTCCGTATCCACGCGCAGAAGCCGCTGGCCGTCGCTCACCAGCAAGGCTCCGTCGGTCGTCCAATTAAATCCGCGGACTTCGAGGCCTTGCGGAACCAGAGGCTTGACCTCCGCATTCTGACTGCCGGCGCCGGGCAGAAGAACCAGGTCCTGAGTGGTCTTCACCTGCACCGAGGCCAAGGTTTTGCCGTCAGCCGAGAGGGTCAGGGTGGTGTATCGGTTGGTATCGCGGGTAATGGGCTGAATCTGTCCCCCGGCACTCGGGATAAACCCGATCTGCGCCCGCGCGAAACTGGGACCGGCCTGCTGGTAGATGGCAAGGATTCCCCGACCGTCGGGCAGCCATTTCAATTGGAAAGGAATCTTGTCGTTGAACGTCGCCAGGCGCTGGGTTTTTCCGCTGTCAAGATCAAATAAATCAATGCCGCCGAGGGCTTGATCCGGCTGAAACAGCGATAAAGCAAGCTGTTTGCCATCCGGGGACCAGGTCAAGTGCTGCGAGAAGTCGGCGGCCGTGGGAGCGATCTGCAGGACTTTCTCGTCGTTGCCCGCCAGATCCGCACTCAGCAGGCGGTACTTGCCGACTTCGGGATCATTCGCGCGAATGTATGCCATGCGCTTGCCGTCGGGAGAAAACGCAATATCACTGTCGATGTCCCGGACCACGGTTTGCGGCGTTCCACCCAGCACCGGGGCGCGAAAGAGGTTGAAATCGCTGTTGGTCGCATTCTGTGCTTTGCGGAAATAGATGTAGTTGCCATCCGGCGAAAACACAAGGCTGGCGTAGCTCGCCGGCGAAGGTGGAACGATCTGGGTATCGCTGGCCGTGGGCACGTTGCGCAGCCACAAACTCTCGAGACCGTTGTCATCCAAAACGCTCAGCACGTACTTCCCGTCGGGAGAAATGGCTGCCAGCGCGGCCTTCCCGGAATTCGTAACCTGTGTGACGGTGAAATTCTGGAAGGGCGTGGCGGCGGGACGGTGGAACATCGAATAGACGCCGTAACCCGCGGCAGCCACCACAATGAGCGCCATGAGCGTGATCGCTCCGGTTCCCAATTTATGCTGCTTGGCCACGGCTACCGCGGAACTGCTGCTGTGCGCGGCCCGCGCCGCGCCGCTCCCCGGCACCGGGGCTGCGCCACTGGCTTGTGTCGCCGGAATTGCAGTTGATGGCGGCGCACCCGCAACCTCGGCCGAAGCCACTTCCGGCGTCCCGCGCCGTCCCGACTCGGTATCCCGCTTGAGCCGCTGCAAGTCGGAGCGCAAGTCGGCCGCATGCTGGTAGCGCAGGCCCGGATCTTTCTCCAGAGACTTGTTGATGATGCGGTCGAGTTCCGCCGGAATTTCCGGGTTCAGCCGAAGAACCGGAACCGGAGCGCGGTTCAGTATGCCGTCAAAAACCTCCGCCGAAGTGCTCCCGGAAAACGCCTGGCGTCCAGTCGCCATTTCATAAAGCACGATACCGAACGAAAAAATATCGCTGCGCGCATCCACTTCCCGTCCCCGCGCCTGTTCCGGCGACATGTACGCCACAGTGCCCAGCGCCGTCCCGGGACTGGTGAGATTGATTTCTCCCTCGGTGGCGCCCACTCGGGTAAGAGTTTCGCCGCTCCCGCCGGAGACCACTTTCGCCAGGCCGAAGTCGAGCACCTTGGCTTGTCCCCGTTCGGTCACGAAAATATTGGCGGGCTTGATGTCGCGGTGGATAATGCCTTGCGCCTGCGCCGCGTCGAGCGCGTCCGCCACTTCGATTCCCAGGGTGAGAATCGTTTCCAGCGGCAACGCCGCGCCGCCGATGCGGTGCTTGAGGGTCACTCCCTTCAGCAACTCCATCGCAATGAAGGGATGGCCGTCCGCTTCATCAATGTCGTGAATGGTGCAGATGTTGGGGTGGTTCAGCGCGGAAGCTGCCTGCGCCTCGCGCCGGAAGCGCTCCAGCACAGCCTCATCGCGGGCGATTCCTTCCGGCAGAAACTTCAGCGCGACAAAGCGGCGCAGCTTTGTGTCCTCGGCCCGGAACACCACGCCCATCCCGCCGCCGCCGAGTTTTTCGAGGACACGATAGTGCGAGATCGCGCGGCCGATGGGAAACTGGTCTTCTGCCATGTGCTGCAAATCTTAGTTCCCGCTTGCACCCACGTCAACTTCGAGTGGGCGTCGGGTACTGTCTTAAACACCGTTTTTTGAGACGGCGCCGGAGCTGGTCCATCGCGGGAGCGCGGTTTTAGTCCACAGCATCCTCGTCCCACTTCGCATCGCAGGCCTGGCAATGCCAGCCCGGCCGTTGCACCGGAATCGGCATGTTGAGAAACGCGCTCATGTACGAAATCGGCCGGTCCAGTTCCTCGAAGTTCACATCCAGCGACCGGCACTTGGGACAGCGCGGCTGCTCGTACAGCCCGATGCCTTGCACGTAGAGGCCTTCGAGAATCGGCTCGTCCAGCAGCTTCTGCGCGTTCTCCGCGTCCGCGGCCCGCACATTGAGTTTGATCCCGCCGATGAAGTTCGAAATGAACCAGTCCAGCCGGACCAGGTTTTCGTCCGCCAGAAAACATTCAATGCCCGCCGATTCCAGACTGCCTTTCGCCAGCAACGCCTCCGGCAGATCGCGAAACTGCCGGATGGTCACAAGCTCGCGCACTTCCATTTTCCGCCACGACTTCGGTGCCGCCTCCTCGGCAAATTCCAGGTGCCGGCGGTCCATCTCGTCCTCCAGCGCATCCCAGGCCAATTCGGTGAGCGACTCCGCGCTCTGCGCAAGCTTCTGCAGCTCCCCGTCCGTCATGCCGGCATAGTTATCCGCCAGCCGCCGCCGCTCACGTTGCTCGGGGACCTCCTTCCGGGTTCGTGCCGGGAACCTCAAACTGTGCTCGCCTTCCTCACCGTCCGTCTCTCAATCCTCCGCTCATACAACTCCCCTTGAAAAATCCGCTTCACGTATACCGAAGGCGTGTGAATCGAATCTCCGTCCAACTCTCCGGCTTCCACCAGATGTTCAACCTCCGCAATCGTCACCTTCGCCGCCGTCGCCATGATCGGATTAAAATTCCGCGCCGTCTTGCGGTACACCAGATTTCCCATCCGGTCACCCTTCCACGCTTTCACGAACGCGAAGTCCGCTTTCAACCAGCGCTCCATCACGTAAGTCCGCCCCTCGAACTCGCGCGTTTCTTTCCCTTCGGCCACAATCGTGCCAACACCGGTGGGAGTAAAAAACGCTGGGATTCCCGCGCCGGCGGCGCGCATGCGTTCGGCAAATGTCCCCTGCGGCACCAGATCCAGTTCCACCTTCCCCGCCAGCACCATCGTTTCCAGCAGCTTGTTCTCTCCGACGTAAGTTCCAATGTGCCGCCGGATCTGCCCCGCCGCCAGTAGCAATCCGTTCCCCAACCCGTCCACGCCCACATTATTGCTGATGGTCGTCAGATTCTTCGATCCCTTCCGTACCAGCGCCCGAATCAGATTCTCTGGAATCCCGCACAGCCCAAACCCTCCGATCATGATGATCGACCCATCCCCCACGTCGTGAATCGCCTCATCCGCACTGCCCACAACCTTATTCATAGGCTCTGTCGTCCCAATCCACAGCCTGGTCATCCTGAGCGTAGCAATTTGCTCTCGCCAAGCACGGGCAATTGCGCAGTCGAAGGATCTCTATACTTCCACAGCTGCCGCACAGGGAGGCATTTCCGCCCCCACTGTGTGCCTCGTTGTGAACTATTCTTTCTTCGCCGCAACCTTCCTCAACCCATGCGCCAGCTCAAACTCCTCCGCCAGGGCACGTGAAGCCAGATTCTCCCGGATGTGCGCCAGCCGCTGCTCCACTTTCAGCAGCGCATCCTCCAGATTCTTCCTGTTGCTGATCGCTATATCCCGCCACATCGAATACGGACTTGCCGCAATCCGCGTCATCTCCCGCAACGCCCGCCCGCCCGCCGGAAGCAACGGCGCTTCTTCCCCAAACTCCTCCACCAGCGCCGCCGCCAGCGCCGTCGAAATCATTTGCGGCACCTGGCTGATCCACGCGCACAAGCGGTCGTGATCCTCCGCTGGCAGCATCGCAATGCGAGCTCCGATCTGGTCAATCCATCCCGCAAACTCCGCCAGGATTCCCTGATTCAGATTCTGTCCCGGCAGTGGCGTCAAAAACCAAACCGCATTCTGAAACAAGTCAGCATCCGCATAATCCACGCCGCTGTTTTCTTTCCCCGCCATCGGGTGTCCGCCCAGAAATCGCTTCCCGGCATTCTTCCCGAAAACTCTGCGCGCCTGCCCCACCACCACGGCCTTGGTGCTGCCCACGTCCGTCAGCAACGTGCCCGCGGGCAGCGCCGGCCCCAGCCGCCCAATCAAATCCACAATCCCCAGCACCGGCGTCGCCAGCACCACCAACTGGCTGCCCCGCACCGCGTCCGCAGGTTCGGCCAATCCGCTGTCGATCGCCCCGCGCATCTTCGCTTTCCTCAACGCCGAGTCGCGGTCACACCCCACAATCCGCCCCGCAAATTTCCGTTTTCGCAGCGCCAGCGCAAACGACCCGCCAATCAGCCCCGTCCCCACTATCGTGATTTGCCGAATCGGCATAGAAAAGAATTTCACCATGGAGATACGGAGTCACGAAGAAGACAAAATGAGTATTGGTTTCTTATTGGGGCCGTCGAGAAACGCATGAAGTTTTTCCAAAACAGACTACGCAAGAATAAATCAAGAATTGCTTTTCTCTGTGTCTCTGTGGTGAAAAGGCTTAAGCGATCTTCCGTCCCACTGCCGGCGCAATCATCCGCAGCTCATCCATCAACTTCGCAAACTGTTCCGGAAACAGCGACTGCGCCCCATCCGACCAGGCCTTGTCCGGATCGCAATGCACTTCAATCAGCAGCGCATCAGCTCCCGCCGCCACCGACGCCCGTGCCATCGGCGCAACTTTATCCCGCCGCCCCGTTCCATGCGACGGATCGGCCGTCATCGGCAAATGCGATAGCTTGTGGATAATCGGAATCGCCGAAATATCCATCGTGTTCCGCGTGTAAGTCTCAAACGTCCGGATCCCGCGCTCGCATAAAATCACTTCATAATTCCCGCCCGCCATCACGTACTCCGCCGAAAGCAGCAACTCCTCGAATGTCGCCGCGATCCCGCGCTTCAGCAGCACCGGCTTCCGCACCTTTCCCAGTTCGCGCAGCAGATTAAAATTCTGCATGTTCCGCGCTCCCACCTGCAGAATATCCACATACGGCATCATCATCGCAATCTGCGAAATCTCCATCACCTCGCTGATCACCAGCAGCTTGAATTTGTCTCCCGCCTCGCGCAGCAATTTCAGCGCATCCTCTCCGTGCCCCTGAAAAGAATAAGGAGAGCTTCTCGGCTTGAATGCCCCGCCCCGCAATCCTCGAGCCCCCGCCTTGGCCACCGCTTCCGCCGTCGCAAACAGCTGCTCCCGCGATTCCACCGAGCACGGCCCCGCCATCACCACCACTTCGTTCCCCCCAATCGCGACCCCGTTCGCCAGCTTCACAATCGTCCCCTCCGGACGAAAACTTTTCCCCGCCAGCTTATACGGTGAACTGATGCGATGCACTCCCTGCACTCCCGGCATCAGCTCGACGATCCGGATGTCAAAATCAATCCCCGCTCCCACCGCGCCCAGCACGGTTTGCCGCGCCCCGGTCGAGCGGTGCACCTCAAATCCCATCTTCACCAGGTGCTCAATCACCTGCTGAATCTGCCCTTCATCCGCCACTTCCTGCATCGCCACAATCATAAGAAGATCTCTGCTTCTAGCTTCCAGCTCTTAGCTCCCAGCTATTCATTAGTCGTTCCCGGCAAAGCGAGGAATCGGCGGTCCCGTCCACCACCACCCAGCCGCCCGCTAGTCGTTCACTTCCGAATCCAACTCCGTCTCCGTCTCCGCCGCCGCCGCCTTGCTTCCAATCCCTTCCTTCTGAATATTCCGCATCACATCCATGATCCGCTCGAAGATCCGCACCAGATCGCGCCCCGGCAGCGGTCCCTGATTCATCTTCTGCACATTCTCAAACACAATCCGCTCCCGCTCCGGCTCGTAAATCGGCAAGGCAGTATCGCGCTTCAACCGCCCAATCTCCACCGCGGCGCGCGCCCGCTCGCTCAGCAACTCCACCAGTCGCCGATCAAGCTCATCGATCTTCTTCCGCCAATCCGCGATGTCCATATCAGACTCGGGCCTATCTCTCCGACCTCGTCATCCTGAGCGAGGATTGCGCTTCGCGAATGCAAAAATACAGTCGAAGGATCCTGAACTCCAACTAACGCCCCCCCACCAACTTCCCGACAAACTCTCCCACCGCTTCCGCTTCCCGCCCCGCGTTCCGCTCAATCGTTTCCACAATCGCGCTCCCCACCACCACCGCATCGGCAAAGCTTCCGACTTCCGCAAACTGCTCCGCATTCGAAATCCCAAACCCCACCGCGACCGGCAACTTGGTGACCCGGCGCAATCGCCGCACCAACTTCCGCGCGTCATCCGCCAACTGCTGCCGCGCTCCCGTCACTCCCGTCCGCGACACCGCATAAACAAATCCCCGTGACGCCTCTGCAATCCGTTTCAACCGCGCATCCGGACTGGTCGGAGCCGCCAAAAACACCGGCGCCAGATCATGCGCCCGCATCGCCCGCAAATATTCGCCCGCCTCTTCTACCGGCAAATCCGTCACCAGCACGCCATCCACTCCCGCGTGGCGCGCAATCATGCAGAATTTCTCCATCCCCATGCGCAGGATCGGATTCAAATACGAAAACACCACCAGCCCCGTCGATTGCGCCTGCTGCCGCACCTCCGCCGCCAGCGTCAACACCTGCCCGAGCGAAGTCCCATGCTTCAGCGCCCGCTCGCTCGCCCGCTGGATCACCGGCCCATCCGCCACCGGATCACTGAAGGGCACCCCCAGCTCAATCACATCCGCGCCCGCCTCAATCGCCGCCAGCACCACCGCCCGCGTCGTCGCCAGATCCGGATCGCCGCAAGTCACATACACCACCAACCCCGGCTTCTTATAAAAAGATAAAGGCATTCTTGTCATTCTGAGCGAAGGCTGTGCTTCGTGCGTGCCAAGCGCAGTCGCAGTCGGAAGCTCGCCCTGCGCGAAGCCGAAGGGAATCCCTTTTACCCTCTCACTGCCTGAGGCGCCCACTGCTTTCGCGGCGTACTTTTCAGTTCACTTCTGAAAGCCCCACCGCTTCAATCCAACTCTAGATTCTCCCGCAAAATCCCTACATCCTTATCCCCGCGCCCGGAAATATTCACAATCACCACGTCCGACTTCTTCATTTTAGGCGCGCGTTTCACCGTTTCCGCCACCGCGTGCGCCGATTCCAGAGCCGGAATAATTCCCTCCGTCCGGGCCAGCAAGGTAGTCGCTTCCAGCGCCTCCGCATCCGACGCTGCGACATATTCCGCCCGCCCCGCATCCCGCAAGTTCGCATGCTCCGGCCCGATCGAGGGATAATCCAGCCCCGCCGATACCGAATGCGTGTTCGCAATCTGCCCCGCCGAATCCTGCAGCACGTAAGAATATGTCCCCTGCAAAACTCCCGGCGACCCTCCGCGAAACCGCGCCGCATGTTCGCCCAGCGCATCCCCGCGCCCACCCGCCTCCACGCCAATCAACCGCACCTTCTTGTCTTTTATAAATTCGGAAAAAATCCCAATCGCATTCGATCCCCCGCCCACGCAGGCAATCACCCCCGCTGGCAATTTCCCCTCAGCTTTCAATATCTGCCTCCGCGCCTCCCGCCCAATCACCCGATGAAAATCCCTGACCATCGTCGGATATGGGTGCGCTCCCAGCACGCTGCCCAACAAGTAATGAGTGGTCCTTACATTCGTGACCCAGTCGCGCATCGCCTCGTTGATCGCATCTTTCAACGTCCGTGACCCCGCGTCCACCCCGCGCACCTCCGCGCCCAGCAGCCGCATGCGGAACACATTCAATTCCTGCCGTCGCATGTCCTCGGTCCCCATGTACACCACGCACTCAAATCCCAGCAACGCGCACACCGTCGCGGTAGCCACACCATGCTGCCCGGCTCCAGTCTCAGCGATCACGCGCTTCTTGCCCATGCGCTCCACCAGCAGCCCCTGCCCCAGGCAGTTGTTGATCTTGTGTGCCCCGGTGTGCAGCAAATCTTCCCGCTTCAAATAGATCTTCGCCCCACCCAGCTTCTGCGTTAGCCTCCGCGCAAACGTCAGCGCCGTAGGACGCCCCGCATAAGTCCGCAGCAACTCCTCCAGCCGCTTCTGAAATTTCGCATCGCGCTTCGCCTTCTCATACTCCCGCTCCAACTCCTCCAGCGCCGCCATCAAAGTCTCCGGCACATACCGCCCGCCATAAACCCCAAACCGCCCCGGCTCATTCGCTCGGACCGCGACCCGCAGGGTGCCCCGTCCTTGTCTCGCCGTTTCTTGGCGAGACAGGGCGGGGATTTTGACTTCCGTAGTTTTCGGCATACTAGCCATCTTTTTCTCGTTTGCCTCCGCAGCCGTGGAAGAGCGGCGCTTCAGCGCCGCGTAAAGCATAGTAAGAGAAAACGCCCGGGGCCTTAGCCCCCACTCTCCGCGTCCCGCACCGCTTTCACAAACGCCCGTACCTTCTCCGGATCCTTCTTCCCCGGTCGCGTTTCCACTCCCGACACCACGTCCACTCCCCAAGGCTTAAGAATCCCAATCGCTTCGCCCACATTCTGCGCCGTCAACCCGCCCGCCAGCGCCAGTTTCCCGAACCGCTTGATCCCATTGACAGTCTCGACCGAGGCTCTCCAATCAAAAGCCTCGCCCGTCCCACCCAGCTTTGACGGTGTACCAGAGTCTATTAGAAACGCACTCACCACGTCCGGATCCCACGCGCTCGCGCAACCCGCCGGATTTGCGTGGCGCATCGAAACAGCGGCAAAGATTCTCAAGCGCGGGAGGCGGCTGACAACAAGATCGGCCACGTGCGGGTCCTCATCGTTACCATGCATCTGAACCCCCGTAAGCCTGGCTTCCTCCGCAATGGTGCAGATCGAGTACTCCTGTTCATTCACAAACACTCCCACCTTCTCTACCCTTTCCGGCAACTTCTCCACAATCTCTCGCGCCGCTTCGATGCTGATGTTTCGCGGACTCTTCTCATAAAACACAAACCCCACCGCATCCGCTCCGGCCTCAACCGCCACCAGCGCATCCTCCAGATTCGTCATCCCGCAAATCTTCACCCAAGTCATACGAACAGTTGTCCGCCGCAAGTAAAAACTCGCGGCTCAGCGCTCACTCGGTACTGGGTACTGGGTACTCGAAACCAAAGCCCGCAGCGCCTCTCCCGGCGCGTCCGCCCGCATCAACCACTCCCCAATCAAAAACGCCTGATACCCCGCCGCCCGCAGCCGCGCAATATCTTCGCCTGACCGAATCCCGCTCTCCGCCACCTTCACCACATTCTTCGGAAGCTTCTCTGCCAGCCTGAACGCCGTCTCCGCATTCACCTTAAACGTCCGCAGATCGCGCGTGTTCACCCCAATCAGATCGCAGCCCGCATCCAGCGCCCGCCGCAATTCTTCGTCATCATGCACTTCGCACAAAACGTCCAGCCCACGCGCTCGGGCCCCCTGCTTCAGCCGAGTCAATTCGGCCTGCGTCAGAGCCGCAACAATCAGCAGCACCGCATCCGCTGAACTCGCCCGCGCCTCCAGCAACTGAAATTCATCCACCATAAAATCTTTGCGCAGACACGGAACCCTCACCGCCGCAGACGCCAAACTCAAATTCGCCAATGACCCCTGAAAAAACTCTTCATCCGTCAGCACCGATAGCGCTGCCGCCCCCGCCGCTTCCAACTCCCGCGCCAAGCCCTCTACAGAAAACTCCGCTCGGATCAATCCCTTCGACGGCGACGCCTTCTTCAACTCCGCAATCACCGCCACCCCGGTCCTGCTCTTTTCCTCCAGCGCACTCCGGAACCCGCGCGGCACGTGCTGTTCCGCCCGCCGCTCCAGCCCCCGCAAATCGGCGGTTCGTTTAGCCTCAGCGACTTTCCCGCGAGTAGCGCCGACGATCTGATCAAGAAAAACAGGCATAGCGATTGCCTGAATTATACGGGAAGGAATGATTCGCAAACCGCATGGCAGATCACCGGCAAACCGCCTCAATCTCCTTGTAAGGCTTCTCCGCGTGCTCCGGATATTTGATCTGCTTCACCTGCATCCACTGATCAAGCAGCGTGCCCGCGTCGTGCAGCCCCACGTCCGGATCGCCTTCGTACGCCGGATCGCTTTCCGCTTCTTCCAGCGTCACCAGCTTGAACCCTTTCTTCTTCAGCAGGTCCAGCGCGTCCGGCAGAATCGTGCTGCTGAACGCTCCCAGGTGCGTGAGCAGCACGTAATTGATCTCGTGCCCGTAAATCAGCTTCGCCTGCTCCCGCCCCAGGTCCAGAAACTCCGAAGCCGTGCTCAAATAGCTCGACCGCAGCCATGCAATCGATTTCGCGTCTCCCTTCGCCACGCATCGCGCGTAAGCCGTGTTCCACAGATAGTCTTCCCAGTCGAGCGTCACCTGCGCGATCCTGTACCCGTGCGCCTTCAGATATGCCCGCACCGCGCGCCGCTTTTCCACCGTGTCTCCTTCGTGCAGGTACGGATAGCGCAACCAGTGCCAGTCATCCTTCGCGTCTCCGTCCAGCAGCTCCAGCGCCGGCTCATCTTCCGCGATGTCCCGCTCGAACGCCTCCGCCGTGTTCTGCTCCAGGTCCATGTGCGAGTAAGTATGATTTCCCACCGGCTCCGCCGCCGCCCAGATCTTCAGCGCCGCTGCTCCATCCGGATTCCCTTCCAGCTTCTTCGCATTCACAAATCCGTACACCGGAGGCACGTGCCGCTTCTTCAGAATCGCCAGCACGTTCTTCGTAGTCTCCACCCGAGTCACTCCCGGCGGCAGCGTCCCATTCAGCGGCAGATCATCCATCGTAATCGCCAACTTTTGTGCAACACAGACGCCTGACAACCCAAGAGAAAAGATAAGCAGCAGGAACTTCTTCCAGCCGATCAACCACATTGGATTTTTCATCAGAAGAGTTTACTTCATGAGCGGCGAGGAAATGCGGCCAACAAAACGCACCGGCGTAAGCTCAATAACGCTGGACACACGAAGCGTGTTTGGTGCCATCGAAGGGACTCGAACCCCCACACCGTTGCCGGTACATGGACCTGAACCATGCGCGTCTGCCAATTCCGCCACGATGGCAATCTGAGTTGCAAGGCAGCGGCGGCCCTGGGGCCGCCGTGTCAGGAAGATCAACTTGTCTATTTTACAGGCATGACCCAGCCTGTCAAACCTTGGCCACGACCAAACATTATCCCAGCTTCGCGGTCATGGAAATTTTTGCGTTCAGCACCTTCGATACCGGGCAGCCCTTCTCTGCGGCTTCCGCATATTTCTGAAATGTGGCGGCATCCGCTCCCGGAACCTTGCCCACTACATCGATGTGGCTCGAGGTAATCGTCCAGCCGGAATCCAGCTTTTCCATGGTCAGGGTCACATTCGTACTGATGCTCTCCGGCGTCAGATTGGCTCCGCCTAACTGCGCCGACAGCGCCATCGAGAAGCAGGCCGCGTGCGCCGCCGCGATCAACTCCTCCGGATTGGTACCCGGGCCATTTTCAAACCGCGAAGTAAAAGAATATTGCGTATCTTTCAGCACACCGCCCGGAGCTGAAATCGATCCCTTCCCATCTTTCAGTCCGCCCTTCCACACCGCGCTTGCCTTGCGTTCCATCGCATTCTCCTCATGATGATCAGGAAATTAAATCCCTGAACATTGTAGTCGGAGACGGTTCGGCATGTCAGAAGACAGAATCTCCGGTACTGGGTCAGTTTGGATATTCGCAGCCTCGCTTTAGCATCCTGACCTGCAGCATGGTGGTTGTGTGGCCATCGGCAAGGGCAAACGTCCGCGTGATCCGAACCTGCTTGCAGAGTGGATTGTAGACCAATCCGCCGGCGGGAGCCCGCCACGGTCCGAGCCTGCCGCGATTCCAGTCGCACCCGTTAACCTGTCTGACTACATGGCCGCAATAGGGCGCAGAGGCGGTCAGATTGGCGGGAAGCGGCGGCTAAAGACCATGGCCAAGAATGAGCGTACTAAGATCCCGGCTAAGGCAGCAAAGGCCCGCTGAGGGAAGGCTAAGCGGGATGCTTAATTTTCCACGTTGCAGATTTTTCAAACGCCGCTTTATTCCGTTCCAATATTTCAGTCCACAGGGAATACGTCAAACGCGGCCTTATATCGTAATACCGCATTAGCATCATAACGAAATCCTCAAGACATACACGGGACGTTGGAAAATGGATGCGCGGAACGTCCGCTATGTGCAGATGCGGTGAACGCAAATCGGATTCGTGTGGGTGCCAGTGGTAGGCGACAATATCTTCGGCGGCAACGTCCTCCCTCGCAACTAGGCGATAACTGTACTCGCGAGTCTTAACCTTCCACGTATTATCCGCACTTTGAATGGTTCCCATTGTCTGGGTAGCAATCACGAAGAGATTCCCGCCGGACCGTTTACTCATTCTCGCTGGAGGGTCACAAGTTATTTTGTAGAGGTTCTTGGACGCTGGAAAAACGGTGACGAACCCTGCCGTAACGCAAGACAGGGTTTCTCTGAAATACCCGGCAAAATTATCTACTGCTTCTCTTCCTGACTTTGCCACCAATAGCCCGCCTCGGAAGGGGTGCAAGCAAGGCAAGTTCTACGACGCCAGGGCATTCGTCGGAATCCAATTTGCGGTACTTCCCAGCCTTCCAGTTAGAAATAAACTTCGGGCCCGAGATGCCGAGCACACGCCTAGCATGAGAGTCCACCATCGCCGTCGCTTCGTCGCGAGTGATCCATTTAACGCCGGGACGTGATTTCAGCTTTACTGGCATGCGCCCTCCTTTTTGATCTGAAATGATGCTTTAGGCCGCTGGCTTTCGTCAATTGTAATTTTTTGATGCAATTAGAGGAGCGCACGACGGGGCGATTTCTTTAGTAACCTATTAGAGCGTGTTTCAAAAATAGGTTCGGCCTCAGGTTAGCTACTTACAAATGAGGCGGTTATGGGTTGAGCTTCTGCCATGAAACCACGGCAGAAGCTGTTGACGGACGAGCAATGGGAACTGAT
>JBARJF010000130.1:0-13827 GCA_049800135.1 Candidatus Sulfotelmatobacter sp. | reverse complement strand
ATCCAGCCCGATGTAATACATAATGTCCCTTGAGGAGCCTCCGTGGTTGTTCTCTGAATCAACGTTCCCGTTGAGTTCAGCCTTTTGTACACCACGCGCTCCTCACTAGACTTAGCATTCAAACAATCAGGGAATTAGCGACGATAAGCGCGTTTAGCAGTACCGATCGTGGAATCTGGTCGATCCTCCAACCGCTAATACCCGATATGACAAGTACCACTGAAAGGTCCTCCAAACGGTGATATCTTCGGAGTCAGTGGGGGCTTATGTCTAGTGGACAAGCGCTTCGGCTTCTAGCGCGTTTGGGTTTCACGACGGGGCTTCTGGCATCGGCTCTGCCGGCGCTTGCAGCGAAGGACGCGAAGCCTGTGCTCGGGCCCAATGTTCTGATCTTCGATCCGTCGATGCCATCGCAGATGATACAGAAACAGATCGACGCGGTGTATGCGATACAGCAACACAACGAGTTTGGGCCACAGCGAAATGCAATTTTATTCCTGCCCGGAAGCTATGCGGTGGACGTACCGGTGGGTTTCTACACACAGGTGATAGGGTTGGGTACGTCCCCCGATGGCACGCGGATTGAGGGCAGCGTGCATGTGGATGCGAACCTGGGGCACAACAATGCGACGACTACCTTCTGGAGAGCTGCGGAAGGGCTCTCGACAGCGCCGACGGGCGGCGCGATGCAGTGGGCGGTCTCGCAGGCGGTGTCGCTGCGGCGCATGCATGTGCGCGGTGATCTGGTGCTGCACCAGAATCACGGGTGGGCAAGCGGTGGTTGGATGTCGGATTCGCTTGTGGACGGGAATGTCGACTCCGGAAGCCAGCAGCAGTGGATCTCCCGCAACTGCGATTGGAAGAGCTGGACTGGCGCGAACTGGAACATGGTGTTCGTCGGTGTAGTGCATCCGCCGGAAGGCGTATGGCCTTCGCCGCCATACACAAAAGTAGCGCGGACGCCTGTAGTGCGGGAGAAGCCGTTCCTGCAAGTGAATGCTGCGGGCGAGTTCAGCGTGCGGATTCCAGAGTTGTACCGGGACAGTGCCGGGATTACGTGGCGCGGCGGAGAAACGGCGGGAAGAACGGTTCCCATTGAGCGGTTTTACATTGCGCGCGCGGATGTGGATACTGCGGATACGATCAACGTGCAGCTTGCCTTGGGCAAGGACCTGATTCTGACGCCGGGGATCTATGACCTGACCGCTCCGATTCGCGTGACGCGACCGCGTACCGTGGTGCTGGGACTCGGCTTTGCTACGCTGCGTCCGGTGAAAGGCACGGCGGCGATGACGACAGCCGACGCTGACGGTATCGAAATTGCCGGGCTGCTCTTCGATGCGGGCCCGATCGAGTCTCCCGTGCTGCTGGAGGTGGGATCGGAAGAAAGTCGGGCACGCCATAAGAAAGACCCGATCACGCTGCACGATATTTTCTTTCGTGTGGGCGGCGCGGGCGTGGGCCGGGCCAAGGTGAATTTGAGGATTAACAGCAACGACACACTCGTGGACCACACCTGGATATGGAGAGCGGACCATGGCGCCGGCGTTGGTTGGAATCTGAATACCAGCGAGAACGGGCTGGTCGTGAATGGAAACGACGTTACAATCTACGGCCTGTTTGTGGAGCATCATCAGAAATTCCAGGTTCTTTGGAATGGGAATGGCGGGCGGACTTATTTTTATCAGTCCGAGATTCCTTACGATCCTCCGAACCAGGCGAGCTATACGAGTGCGCCGGGAGTGAAAGGCTGGGCCTCGTACAAGGTGGCGGATGGAGTAACAAGTCATGAGGCGTGGGGGCTGGGTGTGTACAGCGTCTTCCGGCATCCGGATATAGTGCTGACCCGGGCAATCGAGACGCCGATGAGCCCGGAGATACGATTTCACGACATGATAACCGTGGCGCTGGGCGATCACGGGGGGATCAGCCATGTGATCGACGACACGGGCGAGGCGACCACGATTCATCCTCGCGTGACGCCGAAGGTGACGAACTTTCCATGAGAGGCTGCGCTCAATCCGCGCCAGGGGTGCTGGGGCGAGCGGATATTCCGCCAATCAGTACCGATAAGTCGGCATAGCGCTACAAATCCAGGATCAGATGGCACAGAGAAATACATGGCTCCATGCGCGTTTATCGATACTAATCCGACCGACGAACGATAACTTGCGGGTTGCCCGTCATCCGCCCGCAATCGTGGATTTGGCCGCCATTCTAGGGCAAATACAACAGGACATTCAGAACAATCCTGCGCCTCCCGCAGTCATATCCGGTCTATAGGGTTGTGCCTCTCGGCTGGCTCCAGACAAGCGTCAGTGGGTGTCGCTTCCGATAAAAGTGAACCACGGGCTGTCTCACATCGGCAACGTTCGCAGCGCCATCTCGACCACGCCCTGTAATTTACTTCGGCTTGCGCCGCCCGCTGCCTGAACTGCCATTCCGTAGAGGACCGTCGCGATGTAGCGAGCAAGATCAGCAGGGTTCACATTGGCCGGTAGGTCACCTTCTGATTTCGCACGCTCGAAACGCCGACGAATCGCAGCTTCACCCGCCGCGCGGCAGGCGGTCAGTTCCTGCCGGACGGAATCGGCCGCCTCGCCGCACGCGAGTGCACCTTGCACCATGAGGCACCCACCGGGATTGCGCCGGGCTGTGTTCAAATCGACAGCACCCAGCAACAATCGTTCCGCGACTGCGCGGGCAGTCGGCTCCCTCAATGCTTCTTGAGTGTAGGCGGCCGGCCCCTTCAAGTACCGGTCGAGCGTCTTGCGGAACAGCGCTTCTTTGTCGCCAAAGGCGGCATACAGACTCGGACGATTGACGCCCACAGCTTTGGTCAGGTCCGACAGAGACGCGCCCTCATACCCCTTTCGCCAGAACACCACCAGCGCGCGGTCCAACGCTTGGTCGATATCGAAGGAGCGGGGACGTCCCATTCGTTTTGGGGATTTGTTCCGCTCCATACCTACCTATGATGCCTCTTCCATACCTATCGGTACAAATATTGCATCTATTCAATCGCCGTGACATCTGTACTAGGCGGTACGGAAATGCCATGAGAAATTGGGAAACCAAACAGGAGAGAGCTCATGAGTAAGCTGGAAGGAAAAGTAGCAGTCATCACCGGAGGCAATAGCGGAATCGGTCTCGCGACGGCACAACGCTTCGTTGCGGAGGGCGCGTACGTCTTTATCACGGGCCGCCGTCAGAGCGAACTCGACGCGGCAGTGAAGCAGATCGGTGAGGGTATTACTGCAGTGCAGGGCGACGTGTCAAATCTTGCGGATCTCGATCGCTTGTACGCCAGTGTGAAGCAGCAGAAGGGGCACATCGACATCCTATTCGCCAACGCCGGCACCGGACAATTCGCCCCGCTCGCCGCAATCACCGAAGAGCACTTCGACAACACCTTCAACGCGAACGTCAAGGGTCTACTATTCACCGTGCAAAAGGCGCTTCCGCTCCTTAAGGATGGAAGCTCCGTCATTCTGAATGCGTCGATCGTTGCCAGTACTGGAGCGCCCGCGATGAGTGTCTACAGCGCATCCAAAGCCGCCGTACGCTCTTTCGCGCGCACCTTCACCACGGATCTTAAAGACCGCAAAATCCGCGTGAACGCTGTTAGTCCTGGCGTAATTCCCTCGCCGGGCTATCGCAATTCGCTGGGGATGACGGAAGAACAAGTCAAGCAGTACGCAGACAGCGTCGTCGGCAATATACCCCTCGGTCGCACCGGAACCTTGGACGAAATTGCCAAAGTGGTGTCGTTTCTCGCTTCTGACGAGAGTAGCTATATCACCGGCATCGAACTGGTCGTCGACGGCGGTATGACCCAGATCTGACCAGCTTGACCACCGGCGCCTCGACGCAATTTCCGCGGCACACGACGCTTCATGATGGGTAGTTTCCGGGCTCGGTCTGGTTGGTGGACAAATCGGAAGTAATCCAGATCGGGACATGCGATAGGTAACGAGAAGTCGGCTTCTCGTTATCAATCGCACAACTGACGACAAGGGCGTTTCTCGGTACCGATCTCGGCAAACTTCCCAGATGCCGACTTCTGGGGGAGTCAGCGAGATTTCATTTGTCCGATTACAGACTAGTGGCCCGGCATAACCTCCGGGTTGCTCGTTACTCGCCCGAAACTAGTGCAAGCGTTAGTCGAGCCCCAACTTCCCACACGGCTTCTGGCCACTTCGGTGGATTCGCGCCGACAAGGTTGCCCTCACACGGCCATTCACGTTTACAGTGAGAGTCGGGTTTGGAGCAAAACCGATGCGAGGCTCGTTGATTTCGTCACTGATCGTGATTTATTGCTCAACTTTGTTCTCCCCATCCGCAATCGCACAATCGACGCAGGTGCCTGCTGCCAGCCAGCAAGTCGCGGCTACGGTATTGCCTTTGCCCGAAGTTATGCGGGAACAAGCCACCGTACTCGGTTACGCCCCTGATCTATCACTTATAACCCTTCGGCAAGGTTCGAATGGAATAGTGTGCACCGCTTCTCGTCCCGGCGATGCCGAGTTCGATGTGCGTTGCTATCACGAGTCGTTCATGCCCGTCGTTCGTCGAATGCGCGATTTGCACTCCCAGGGTGTAAAGGGCGACGAAGTCTATCGCATCATCGATGCGGAAGTGAAAGCAAAGAAGCTAGCGATTCCCGATCCTCCCACTGCCGGATACCGTATGCTCGGCCCTATTTCCGCCTACCAGGTGACCACTAATGCCGTCAGCAAGGAGATCGAGTCATGGCAATCGGTTCACTTTCCCTACAAAACCGCGGGAGAAATCGGCTTGCCTGAAGAAGGTCAGGTTAGCTCCACCATGCCGTATGTCATGGCATCTGGTACATTCTGGTCCCACGTGATGATCGAACACGAGAATTCGACAGCTCAGAAGTAAGAAACCGGAGGCTAATTGCGATATCTTCCATCCGGTTGCAGGCCCGGTTAGACACGGCGGCCTCAAAATCACGAAAAGCTCTTGTGCAGGAGTCCTATCTCGCAATGTTTGACGTGGAAGAGACATAGCGCCGAGCCTCGTCTTTTGGTGCATAACCCGGGTCAGCATTTTTCCAAATTCGGAGAAGTTCACTGTAGCTATTCGCCGCTGCCGCTTTGTCTCCCATCGCGCTCTCGGCTCGCGCCAGCCCCAGCAAGGATTCGGCCCTTCTCGGAGCGCGTTTCAGAGAGGCTGCAAAAGCTTCCCGTGCCTGCGGAGCCTTATTCGCCTTCAATAGGAGTTCTCCGAGAAGCTCTTCAGAAGGTTTCCCAGGATATGGCGGGCCGAACGCATAGGGTAAGTCCTTCCCGCTTGCAACCGCTTGCTGCAGGATCGCGAGCGCCTGATCGCCGTGTCCCTCGGCCGAAAGAGTGACCGCCTCAATCTGTGCCTTTTGAATCTCCGGCACACGACGATCAGGATCGTCAGCGGAGAGCCCCTCGTGGTCAAAAAGGGCCGGTAGCTGCGCAAGAAGCTGACCGAGCGAGGCGAGAGATTTTCGCGCCGCGGCCACATCGCCAAGTTCCGCCGCGGCAAAACCAGTGCCGAATACATAACTGAATTCCGGCATTTGTGCGCCGCCCAGGTCCACGCTCCAGCCTGCAACTTTGCCATTCCAGCGGCCGGTGTCAACGATGTAGCGGCTACGCATCACGGCAAAAGAGCTGACACTTGCGTTATCAGGGTCCACCGTACCGCGCGCCCGCGCCGCCATGCCAGCTTCCGCTGCCTCCGCGCGGCAGCCGGCTACCACTTTTTCTGCTTCGCCAAAGCGCCCTTGTTCCAGATAGCCGTATTCCAGCCAGTAGTTGTAGTGGCCGCAATGTCCGGGAGGCTTTCCCGCTGCGGCTCTCTGGCGGTTTACCACGCTCATTGCGGCAACGTTGGCCTGTACTACTTCGTCCCACATGCCCAGCGCCATGAAGATGTGCGAGCACATATGTTGTGCGTGGCCCGCATCTGGCGCGATCTTGGACAACGCTCGCGCCGCTTCCAGCGCGCCTGCGGCATGCTGCGGGTCGTCCATCCCATGAATCCAGTAGTGGGCAGCGCCCGGATGGTCCGGGTTCCTCGCAAAAACGATCTTCGCGATTTCCGCGGCCTTCAAATACGTTGGTACATCGCGTACACCCTCGCTCTTTCCCAGCAACGCCAGAGCATAAAAAAGCTGTGCCTCGTCGTCCTTCGGATAAGCCACGGCCAACTGCTCCATCGCCGTTGCATACTGCGCGTCACGCTCGCGCTTGTCGGACTTGCCGCAGTAAAGAATTTCCACCGCGCTCATATAGGCCCGTTCACGCGGATCGGCAATACGGCGGGATCGTTCTTCCGGAGTGGCTCCGAACTTGGCCAGCGCAGTCTGACCTGCGCTTACATCGACCTCGTTCCAGACTCCATGATTGAAGGTCATCGCCTCTCCCCAATACGCCATGGCAAATCCGGGGTCGGTTCTTTCGGCGGCAACAAACGACTTGGCTGCGTCGGGGTACTCAAAGAGGTGTAGTAACAACAGACCGCGCATGAACTCGCTCTGCGCGGCTGCCGAGTGGGTTGAGGTCGGAAATGTGGCCGTGCCCAAACCTGGGATCGTCTCCGCCCGCAGCAACCATGCAGACAAAGGCAATAACACAACCAAGAGGAAGGTCTTATTCATAGGACCGATTCGCTTTTGAATCAAGAAGATTTTTTATCTTGCGTTGCCTTTCAGCTTTGATTCCCAATTGAGGAGCAATCCGATAGACCGGGAAGCATTAGGATCGGCGCTTGTGACCACCAGGAAGCGGCTGCCATCGGCGCTCACATCGAAAAACGGGTCGCGGAAGCTCGGAAGGGTCGCCTGGAACAGCGGATGGAGCGCTTTCACCTGCAAGGAGTTTCCACTGGTTGCCAGGTCAGCCTGCATCAGGAGATTTCCCATGGTCAGGAAATAAAGATGACCTTTTTTGTCCCACTGCACATTCCACCCGCCGTTTTGCGAGATCTGAAATTTGCCGCCCGGCCCTGGGAAGGGAACGACATAAACTTCAGGCCGTCCGGATTCATAGGAAAAATAGGCGAACCATCTGCCATCCGGAGAAAACTTGCCGTCATACTGATCGGCGCCCACTGCGGCCGCTGGAAATGAATTGCGGTCTCCGAAGAGGGGAAAAATCAAATCCTCGGTGCGCAATGCCCCTGCAAGTTTCTCGTTGAGAGAGAGATAGCGGCCGTCCGGCGACCAATCAACGAGCGCGGCATCCCTGCTGTCACTACCCAGAGTAGCGAGCCGCTCCTCCGTCCCAGAACCGTCCCCAGGTTTGCGGCAGATTCCTGATTTGCCATCCGGCAGACATGTATAGGCGATGTACTTTCCGTCCGGCGACCATACCGCAAATTCCTTTATCCCAGGGCTAAATGTCAGCCGAGTCCCAACACCACCCGAGGCGGGATAAGACCATAAATCGCTCGTGTTCGACTGCGGGTCCTGCACTTCTGCAAGGATATTCTTGCCGTCGGGCGAAATTTTGACGGAGTCATACACGGCGACCGGACCCACGCTGCCCAGCGAGTTTCCGCTGCGGTCGAACCACTGAAGACGCCCCTGTAGCGTTCCTCCCTGGTAGGCGAGAACTCCGCCGGACGAAACCGAGTAGCTCTGCGCGTCTACAAGAGCGGTGGCCTCTCCCGCGAGTTTGCCCGTCGAGCGATCGAATGACTGCGCGAACACACGGCTGTCCCGAATGAACAGGAGATGACCGAAGGCAAACTTGGGGGATCTCGCTCCCTTGAGAACAAGCATGTGCTCGTTCGACCCAACTGAACCAGCCCAGATTGCTATGGGATCTCCGACGTTGTGCGACCCATAAAGAAAACGGCGGCCATCGGGAAGAAAGGCCGGCGACCCATGGCCTGTTTCGTCGCTCTCCAACTTGGTGGCAGCAGTTGGGTTTCCGCCCGAGTAAGGAATTTCATGGAGCGGACCGACACAACTCGGAGTAAAGAGAATGGTCCCGCTTGGGCTCCACGAGCCGCCATCGTCCGGGCAGGACGCATCGGCCAGAACCTGTACGTTTCCGTTGGCGAGATTTACTATCTTGAGCTTCTGAGCGGCGAAAAATCCAAGCGAGCCGCCGTCTGGCGACCAGAAGGGCGCCGCCGCATCTGTCGTGCCGGCAATATCCCGGGCCTGGTCTGAAGCCAGTGGCCGCACATAAAGACCGGTAATGCCGTTTTCGTCCGTGGCCGAAAATGCCAATTGTGTGCCGTCTGGGGAAACCGCGACCGGACCCGCGCTGAAACCAACGTCGCGAAACGTTTTGCCCGGAGGCGGAGGAATATAGGAGAGAACCGGAGACTGCCGAGGCGCGGAAACGGCGAAATTCCATAGAAGCACGAATGTGATCAGCGCTGCCGCTAGCAGGCCCCCGATTGCCCAGGGCAGGATGCGATGAGGGAGCCCTCTGGGTTCCGGAGATCCCACAGAGGAAAGGACCGCATCCCCCGACACCCCCGCAATCGTTTCTTCAATAACGATCCGCGCTTCGCCGATGGCTTGCAACCGTTGCTTGAGATCTTTCGTCAGGCAGCGGCGCGTCAATTCGCGAATGCGTGGCGGCGTGTGCCCGGGCAGCACGTTCCAATTGGGTTCCACCTTAACCACCGATGCCAGAACGTCTGTGACCGTTTCGCCCTCAAACGGCCTGCGACCACTGAGCACTTCGTAAAGCACGCAGCCGAATGACCAGATGTCCGCGCGCCGGTCCACAGTTTTCCCGCGCGCCTGCTCCGGACCCATATACGCCGCCGTGCCAACAATCATGCCGGCCTGCGTTGCCGCAACCGTCAGTGTGGGCGAGTTCGAGATGTTCGAGGATGACGGCGCGTCCACGCCGAGCGCCTTCGCCAGTCCGAAATCCAGAACTTTAACCGTGCCTTCCGGTGTGATTTTGATGTTGGCGGGCTTGAGGTCGCGGTGGATAATTCCGCGTTCGTGCGCGTACTCGAGGGCGTCAGCCATCTGCTTGGCCATGGGCAGCGCGTCCTGCAGGGGCACGCCATGCCCCGACCCGACGACCTCCGCCAGCGTCTGGCCTTCCACCAGTTCCATTGCCAGAGCGCAAACGCCGTCGGATTCCTGAAAACCGTAAATGGTCGCAATATTGCTGTGATTTAGCGCGGCGAGTATCTGCGCTTCGCGTTTAAAGCGGGTCAGGCGCTCGGGGTCGTGGGCGAGAACTTCCGGCAGAACTTTCAGGGCGACGTCGCGATTCAGCTTCGTATCGCGGGCGCGATACACCTCGCCCATGCCACCGGCACCTAACGGCGATTGGATTTCATAAGGACCGAGTTTCGTGCCAGAGGTGAGGACCATCCGTGGGCGCAATTATAGCCTGTGCAACATGTTGGAGAGATACATCGATTGCGGACGGAAGGTCGGCTAACCGGAAGTTATCCAGAAACGGGCTCCGAGGAAGTTTGACGGATTAGTAATGACTAGTCGGTTTGGCGGATACCAATTGCTACGCCTGTTCCTCACGACGGCGCATCCGGCTCCAGGCCGATGTGATCATTAACCGCATCTTGAAAACGCTGCTTGCACCCGAGGTATCGCTCCGTCGTCTGAATTGAAACGTGGCCGAGCAGGAACTGAATCTGATCTAGTTCACCTCCTGCCTGGTGACACAACCGCGCACAGGTTCTTCTCAAATCGTGCAGTGCCACCGATGGCAGACCACAGCTTTTCGCGTTCGCTTTCACGATTGCCCAGATGACCTTGGGCGTAAAGCCGTGTCCCCAAATTCTGCCTGCTTCGTTGATAGACCGTAGCAACGGACCTGAGGTGATGCTGGCACCGACAGTCCAGCCGTCGATCGCCTCCTTCACCCACTGCGGAACGGGGATCGTTCGGATGTGGCCACCTTTTCTCCTCTCAGGTCAGCGATGACCCAATGGCCTTCCCGAAGCTGAAGATCCTCTAAGCGTAAGGTTGTAAGCTCAGCTCTCCGCAGGCCGCAGCCTATGAGAAGCGAGAGCAAGGCGCGATTTCGTTGGCTGCGAAGGGTGTAGGCTGTCTCAGCACCGAGTAACTTCTTGCCCTCCTCCGCCGTCAGCCAATTCCCGACGCGCACTCCCAGCCGCCTGACGCCCTTCACACGCCGAATGCCGGCCGCAAGATCCGCGCTAAGAAGTCCCGCGCCGTGGTTACGAGCACGGGATCTTCGAAACGATGAGGTCCACGGAGCCACCATTGGACTTCGTACGGAACTGAAGCTTCGTCGACAGATCTCCCTCGAGATAAAAGGTGTCGGCCGAGGCCGCAATAAGCCGGCGATCGACTTTGTGAAGCGGTTGCCTGAATATCAGGTAGCCGTCTTTGACCGAGACCTGTCCCGCGTCGTACATGCCGGCATAACGATTCAGTGTCGTTTCCGAAACCGCGAAAGGCTTGTCAATGCACGCTTCATACCCGTCCAGCCAGCTTTCGATGGAGTCCCATCGGTCCTTGTCGGATGGGTCGACCTCACGGGCCACCTTGTCCGTCTTGATGGCAAGGGGCACGTTTCCCGAAAGGACATAGGCCCAGATCAGTGAGTCCACAGCCCTCGCGGACTTAGGAAAATTGTGGACGTTCTCCTTGCAAACCGCGATCGCGGCCTCCAGCCTGCCGTGGTTTCCCAAATAGCGCCCGACGATGCGGGTCAGGTCCTCGTCAATGACTTTAGGCTGTTCAGCCCTGAGCGCACGATAACGCCGGAGCGCCTCTTTCGATTTATCTTCTGTAAACAAGCGGATGAGCTCATTGCGTGCGACCATCCTCGGCGACGTGTATGACTCCGTTTCCGAAAAAAGCCCTGGATGGTCCCCACCTTCGATTGCCTTGACGAGCGCGGACTCGATCGTCAGACCGTCCTCGCTGTTCGCTAAGTACACCAGTCCCTGGCGCTTTTCCGGGCATGCGATCGCAGCTCCCTTGAAAGCCACGTTGTTGCCGCCGTGATAGATGTACTTCGAGGCTCCAACCTGCTCGAGTCCCCAACCTAGTCCAAAGGAGACTCCGGGACCCATTTCGGGGACGGCGACCTGTGGAGACCACATCTGCTGGACAGTCGCCTGCTTAAGCCCGACCCCATTCATCAGCGCGACTATGAATTTAGCGTAGTCGTCTGCGGTCGTGAGCAGGCTGGAAGCAGCATTTTCGTACGGCAAGTCCCATGGGATCGCTTCATCCGTCTCCAACTTGCCTATGACCAATTGGTTTGCGAGGATGGGCCGCCACCGGAAAGTGCTGTGCTCCATTTTGAGCGGCACGAAAACCTCCTGCTGCGCGAGTTCCTCAAGCGATTTTCCAGTCACATGCTCGACGACCTTTTGCAAGTACACATACCCTTCACCGGAGTAGTTGAACTTCTCGCCCGGCGTGAACAAGAATTCGAGTGGCGTCCCTCCCCAGTTGGGAAGCCCTGTCGTATGGTCAAGGACCATACGGGCCGTAATGAGTTTCGAGCGAGGGTCCTTGTCGATGCGATCGTACGAAAAACCGTAAGTGTAGAGAGGTTTATCGAGATCGATGACGCCACGGTCGACGAGTCTGAGCACCATATAGGCGAAGACCGGCTTGCCCAACGAGGCGGCTGAAAATAGCGTGTCCCGTAAGACCGGCCCGTCCGTTACCCCGTTACTAACAGCGTTTTTTTGCCCGAACTCGCCCTCCCACAGGATCTTGCCGTCACGAATCACTGCAATGGATAGTCCGGGAATGTCTCCCTTGCGCATCAGTTCGGTCACCGTTTCTCCCCATTGTTTTTCCGTCGTAACCGTGGTTTGCGCGACGGCGAACGAGGTAAGCAGTGTGAGGCAAAAGACAACGGTGCGCATGAGTTCTCCTTCAGAATCATACGAACTGGTTCTGGGGAAAGTTCCCGCGTTGCGTTCGCACATTTCAGGCAGGTGGGGTGGCTGTTCGTTTATGACCGGGATTGGTAACGACAAGTCGGCATGGCGACCGGAATCAAAAAGCCGGGGCCGGGGGAGAATCCCTCAATGCTGGCACGTTTGTCGGTAGTAATCCGGACAGCGAGCTGATAACTGTCAAAAGCGCCCTCGAGCCGCCGCCCGGTGATCCACCAGGTTTTTCTTGCCCCACTTATTGCAGAAACGCGTCGAGGCGTCGCGGGTGATAGGCTCGCCGTGACCGAACCCGGCAGCATCGAAAGAGAGACTGGCAACTTTGCGCTGGCTCGCGCGACCTTCCTGCAAACTCTCGAACCCAACGGGATCACCGAGGCCCATGATGTTCATGCACACGTCGCCCGCGAACAGCATTCGTCCGGGACGCCACAGTAGCGCGACATGTCCCGCGCAATGCCCGGGAGTATGGATCACTTCGAAGCCGCCAGCGATGGGCAGTATTTCCCCAACGGTCAGAGGCTGGTTGATGGCTACCGGCTCTACTCGCTCGTCGGGGTGGTAGAGCAGCTTGCACAGCACGTGCCGCAGCAGACCCGGTGCCGCTCGCAGAGGTCGAAATGGACCGCCACTCTCCGCTATGCCGATATCGAGCGGGTGCATGTAGGTCCTCGCGCCGATTTGCTGCACGATCGCAGCGGCGCTCCCAATATGATCAGGGTGGCCGTGAGTGAAAATCAGATGCTTGAGTTGATCCGGCGCCCGGCCAAGCCCGCGGATCGCTCCGAACACGGCTGCCTCCTTACGTGGGTAACCAGCGTCAATCAGCGTCAACCCGTCGTCGCCCTCGACCAAGTACGCGTTGGCCATCCCCATCGTGATGAGGTGAACGCCTTCGATCACACGCTTCACAGCCATAGGCAGAACCCAACAGTGTAAATATACGGTCGCTGATGAATATTGATTAATACTGTAAACAGGGTATGCCAGGCCGGCACGCAGGCTGCCAGAAACGCCAATCGCTCGGACGCGTGAAACTTGACCACAACTAATCTTTGGATGACCAAGCAATTCTCTACTCCAGATAAGCTTCTCTCCAGGCCATTGATCGCTCGCTGCTGGCGCGTTTCTCGGGAGTAATCCCGAGATCGGATCAGGCTCTTGCCTCGATGAGTTCTTTGACCTGCCCTCGGTGACTTTATCTTTTTGATAGCTGTATCGTACGGCTGTCGACGACCACCCGCAGCCCGTCGAGCGAATCGGAAGCCCGTGTCAGCGACATAACAGCCGCGCTGCCCTCGAGGAGATTACATGAAGCGCACTCGACAAATAGTTGTTGCATTGGTGGGTCTGTTCTATGTTGGCCTGCTCTATCCGTTATGCACCGAGTTGTGGCACAGCAAATGGCTGCTTGAAATGCACGACAACGAATGCGAACCAATGTTCATCACGTTCCTTGTCGCTCTCGGAGTGTTTCTGCTGCTAGCTGTCCGAAAACCCTCTGAGTACAGGCTCGTGATTGCTTTCGCAGCATTCCACGGCCTCGCGCATTCTGCAACCATGCTCATCCAGTCAATCGAAACTTCCATGCACGGGGTTCCCCGAGGTTACGAAGATGTAATTCTCTTCGGAGTGATTGGAATAGCGCTGCTGTTCAGTATCCCACCGAAAGAAGAAGCAAAATCTGTCCGATGATTTCGCTCGTCGGTAACGAAAAGTCGGCATGGCGCCACAATTCCAAGATCAGCTAGATGAGATGCGTCGCTCGATGCGCGTTTGTCGTTACGAATCCGGAGAGGAACCGATAGCTTCCGGTTTGCCCGTCAGAACGAAGCCGCTCGCGCGGCGGACGCTGCCGCGTGGGTGATGTCAGCAGCTGTGGTGTTTACCATCAGATAAATTTGTGGGTCACAAGGAGGTCCCTGTGACCCATCTACG
>JBARJF010000129.1:0-15029 GCA_049800135.1 Candidatus Sulfotelmatobacter sp. | reverse complement strand
TGGCAGCATGCGTGGAGACGATCAGCGGCAAGACGGGATGTTCAGCTATATTTCACCCGACAAACGAGTACCGCAGGACCATCCGTTGCGGATGATTCGAAGCCTGGTAGACGGAGTGTTGGAACGGCCGCGTTCCTTTCGTTCCATCATGGAATCAAATTGACAATCGTCTTCATTTCTCTTGCAACCTTGGTTCAGGCAGGATTTTCTGCAAAGTACGATGCGCAAGCGCGCTTTCGTCTCGAATCTCCACCTGGGTCGTGGCGCCTGCAGGGAGAGTCGCCGCCAGATACTCCTCGTAAAGAAGATATCCCGGCGCAATGGGCTCGCGAAAGAAATCGTTCAGAATCTGCGAGACGCGTTTGCCCAATTCCGCGTCCGCAGCAAACTGTGCCTCAAACTGCCGCCTGAACTCTGCCCAGTCCGGGCGCGCTTTGACGATCGCCACAATGTCCGCCGCATGCGTCTGCGCTTCCTCGCGATCGTGTCGCGCTTCCTCCGGGCCCCGGATATTGTGATAGCGGTCAAAGAGAGCCAGCAGTTTGAGCATCACCAGCGCGTGCGGCCGGGTGACACGCACTCTCGCGGCATGCGGTTCGCCGTTCGGCAACCTCCCTTCCATCGGATACTCGTCCGACTCGGCGAGCGCGATTGTGCCTCCGGTACAGGCGCGCGCATGGATCCCTTTCTGTACATCCACGCGGAAGTCGGCGGCCCGCTTGAATTCCTCCGGGGCCATGAACTCGATGCGCATGGTTTCCTTGCTGTTGGGGATGGTCTTTTCAAATTGGAAATTTCGTGCTCCGGCGATCGCCGTATAGCCCAAGCGCTTCAACACTGGCTCCAGTTGAAGAGGTTCCGCCCGGAGGGCAATCACGTTCAAAATGAAATCTACGTCCTTGGTACCGCGTGCGTTCTTGACAGAGAACTTGATTGCCTGCGCGCCCGCAATCACGAAGTCCTTCGCCGCTGGCCCCAGCGCCGCGAGTAACTCCAGGACGTAGGTCCGCTGTGGCTCCGGAATCATGCGGATCTCCAGCGCGGCTCGATCGCGTTGCTCAATAAATAGTCGGCCTGCTTGAGATCCCGTCCCCCTCGCGCATAGAGGTCGAGATAGGCTTGCAGGTTGGACACGATCGGAACCTCGCTTTCCCGCCTGCAGTACAAGAACACGCCTGCATCATAGGGATAAATCAATCGCAACTTGGGCCCGGTCGATTGCCCCTCAGCCAGCTCGCGCAAACGCGCGCCGCTCTCCGGATTTCCGAGAAAGATGTCCACGCGGTCGAGTTCGACAAAGGGGGCGACCAGGGATGCGGCCGCGGCGCCCGTGAAAGCGTAGGCGCCCTGGACTTGTCCCTGAAGCCGCTCGCTGATCTCGGTCACCCGGTTTCCGAACGCATTCGGAACCTCGAAGGAACTGCGTAACCGCCAGCGATAACGCTCTTTATATTTTTCCGCCCATTCGACCAGCAAGCGCCGTGGCTCGGGCACGACGACCGCCGATCCCTGCCGCCGAATCCAAAGCTGCTCTTCCAGGCTGGAAAGGACTTTCGAAATCGAGCCCTGACTGACGCCAAAATCCATCGGCTGGCGAACGATACCGCCGACTCGCTGAGCCTGAGCGTTGAGTTCTTTGGAGATTTCGGTGAGCGACCATGCTTTCGGTTTTTCGAGCAGGACTCGCAGCACGCGCGAGGAGCGTCCCGAAAACACGTTCATGCTGCGCGACGAGTCCCCGGTCTGGTTTCGTTCCGTACTTCGCCGGCCCAAACGCTGTAGTGTGAATTTTCCGGGGACTTGAATCGAAACGTTTCCCGCCAGATCGAGGAAATCGATGCCGTTCGCGACGCTGTACGCCTGCGCCTGCGAAGACAGACTCGAGGCTAACACTGCGAAGGCTGCGTCTTTTTTCAACGACTTCATGCGCTGCATCCAGGGACCAATCTCCGCCAACAGCTTGGGGGAAGGCGCCTGCTTGATTTCGGCAAATACAAGAATCCGATTCTTGCCCGAGGTCAGTTCAAAGCTGACATCGAAGGGGCGCTCCGGCTCCTGACGTACCTGCGCGATGCGTACGCCAGGGAGATCTTTCACGGGTACTTGCTTTCGCAGGGCGTCCACCATCCTCCGTTCGAATTGGGCCTCTCGGGTCTCCATGATCCACCTATTTTCGCAGATGGGAAATACGTTGTAAACGAAAATATTCTTTTATGATATAGTTTCCTGTCCGCGAAAACTATGCGCCATCATCCATTGAATCAGCGAGATCCACCAATCTTGCGGCTTTTCTTGCCTTTCTTGCAACCATTGCGCTCTCTTTTGGGGTGGACGCCGCCTAGGCCGCGGCACGATTATTTACTTTACGAAGTATACCGGAGTCTGTTATCGTGTCCTTGTGATGGACGCAACCCTCAATATTTCTGAGACTTACCAAGGTCTAGATCGGGATTCTTCTCCCTCAATTTACGGAGAAGTTGCTTCCGTATGCCAGCGGCCAGTTTCCGCGTCGGGACGCGATCTAGGGGATGCTTCTCTCGCTTCGGGGGCTTATTAGCCATGACTCTCACAGACCTCACTCAGATGTTTTCCACCGACGAACAGTGCCGCACTTTGCTCAAGAAGCTGCGCTGGCCCTACGGTATTGAATGCGTCCGTTGCAAGAGCAAGCGCGTGTTTGAAGTGGCAACACAAAAAAAGTTTGAATGCGTCGAATGCGGTCATCAGTTTAGTGTGCTCACTCAGACCATCTTTCACGATACTCATCTCCCGCTGGAAACGTGGTTCATGGCCGTGCTCCTGCTCTGCGAAGCTCGCAAGGGGATGAGCGCAAACCAGATTAAGCGCACACTCGGAATCAGCTATAAGACAGCGTGGTATCTCTGCCATCGCATTCGCGCTGCCATGAAGGAAGCAGACGCGCCGATGCTGGATGGGACCGTTGAATTGGACGAAACTTATGTAGGCGGGAAAAAGCGCGGGGCTTGCATTCGAGGGCGCGGAGCGGAGAAAGAAGTTGTTCTGGGCATTCGGCAACGTGGCGGCGATCTCCGATTCTTCCATGCCAAGGATGCTAAGAGCGCAACTCTGGCGGCGTTTATTCGAGAGAACGTGAGCGAGGATGTCGATGTGATCGTGACCGATGAGTGGTCCGCTTATCCCGATGCAATGCGGCGAACCGATAACGTCGAAAAGCACAAAACCATTCGACACAAAGGCCATGTCTACGTTGACGGGGACGTTCACACTAACACGATCGAATCGGCCTTCTCGCTTCTCAAGCGCGGCATTATGGGAACGTGGCATAAGATCAGCGCGAAACATCTGCCAGCCTACTTGGAAGAGATGAGTTTCCGTTTTAATCGCCGGAAGAATTCTGATCTCTTTGTGGACACGTTGCGGCACATGGTCACGGCTCCGGTTCTGACGTTTCAGAAGCTAACGGCTTGATGGAACGCAATCGTCTCATCAGTTTCGATATCTCGGCATTTTGCATCGTGATTACAGTTGGATTGACTATTTTCCCCTGCTCGACCTTTGTGAGGTATCGCCGCGCACCCTTGAGCCATTTTTTGGCAGTGTTTATGAAGTCATTGGCTTTCCGGTCAGTGACAGACGGTTCCAGCGCGAAGAGAAGTAGTTGCGTGATTCCATTAAATCCAGCGAGGACAGATTCTTCTTCTCCTATGTGTTTCCCCCGGTAGTAGCCATGCCTACCGTCATTTCTCATCGTGAAGATGTGTGTCTTTCCTCCGACTCCGGCGATTCGGCGCTTCGCCTCGTACATAATGTACAGACAGACTCGCTCGGCCAGTTCCACGTTCAGCCCCCAGTTGGAAAACTGCCGCGCAGTTTCTTGCAGCACCTCTCCGGCTCCGAGTATTCGCGCCCTTTGAGCGGGATTCTTAGGGACGGTGACAAGGTTAGACTGGCACTCGAAAAGCGATGGGGCTAACCATGTGGACGAATTTGACTCATCAACGAATTGCGCTCCAACTAGAAGCTGTATCTGGCGGTCGGAGTCGCGGTCTGCCGGGTAAAGCTTGAAATCGCTTCGGTAGAGTTTTTGCATGATTTCCCGAAGGCGCTTCTCAAAGTCGGCAACATTTGCGATCCCAGAATCAAGCGCGGAGGCGATCTCATCCTTCGCATAGTCGATTAAGTACCCGATGCCAGAACCCGCAACGCACAGCCTTTTCCCTTCGCGCTCAAAGGGGAAAAGCTTGAACGTATACACTTTGTTTTCCGGGTAGGTTTCTTCCGTGTCCGCAGCCATCACCAAACCGTCGCTGCATACGAATGCGGCAATTGCGGTCATCGGCACCGCCTTTTTGCGCAGCGGCGGCTTCTGGTACCGATGAGTTGGCGGGAGAATTTTGGGTACATGCGAAAGCATGATACCACTTATACTTCATCAAAGCTATAATCGTCGTCCGCGGCTCACAACGCGAGGCGAAAAAGAAAACCCGCGCCAGCGAGGATGCCCGGCGCGGGTTGCCTTGCGGCGCCAGGCGGAGATCCTTTCGATCTGGTTCGATATTCGCGCGGTGCGCAACTCGAGATTGGACATTGAGAAAAAGCGCAAAGAAAAAACCCCGCTAGGAGAGCACGAGCTAAGTGACTTCAAGAAGGAAGTCAATGAGATAAGGAAACATCTGGAGAGGTTTAAAGAAGAATTCGACCGAGAGGGCGTTCCGGAGCACGAGCGGAACGAGGTACTGGCTGACTATTGGAATAATATGGGCATCGTCGAGTGGTACTTGGCCGTAGCCGTGGCCGAGGAAAGCGAGAGAGAACGGATAGAGTATGGACACCATGGATGGAGTTACGGGAAACTGGCGGAGAGGCAGGGATTCGAACCCTGGGTACAGGTGTTAGCCCGTACAACGGTTTAGCAAAGCATCGGGCCTCTTTTCTGCTACGTGTATTCAAGCACTTGGCACGATCCGAGTTCTTCTGAGTCGTATGGAATGTGTTTCACATTCACCTTAACTGACACCCGATCTGCCACCCGACGCGGATTCACAACTGCTTAAGCTACTAGAATGGTTCCTTGGTTTGAGTCGGCGGCTTGAAAGTGCTTCTGCACAAATCCACAGCTCGTTGGAACGCAGTCGCGATCCGAGGCACCATCTAATCAGGCTCTGAGGCATTTCCTGTCCAGGCTTCATTTCTGGCTTGCGCGCCAGGGGAACCCCAATCAATTCCTATATACGGTGGACGCACCATTGAGTTGTTTTGCATGATGATCGTACTGCCGGCGCTAATGATTCGGCTCCGGATTTCACAGTCTCACTTGCCGTCGGAGGCCTTCATCCATGCCGCTCCCGGACGTCTGAAGTCGCTCTTAGGTACGCCGATGATAGCCAAATCTTCTTCTGGGTCTTTGAATACCGGAGGCTCCGGATAAACCGGGCCGAGGTAAGAACCCGATAGCTTTCGTGTCGCTGGTTTCTCCTGGCCTAGTTCCATGAGTATCAGTTGGCCGACGAATCTGCCTGGATACAGCAGCAACGGCGTGTTCGAGACATTCGCGATTTCAAGCGTCAAACATCCTCGATAACAGGGGTGTATCCACGGCGCAGTCTCGATGACCATGAATGTTCTTGCAATCGAGGATTTTGTGAGGATCTGGCCGGAAAGATCAATCGGAAGCTTGAGAAATTCGAGGGTTGACCCGAGTACGGTCTGGTGTGCGGGGACGACGAGGTAACTCCCCAACGGTACGTGCACTCTGAAGTGAGTGGACTTTGCAAAACTTCGAGATGGAAAAAAGAAAGGCTGCGGAGGAACCTGCGGTAGTAGAAAATAAGTTCCGAGACGCAGATCGACAGCATCCGCGTCAGAGTCCTCTCCCAAAACATCGGCTTCTTGTAGAAGGGGGGTGATGACGAGCGATTCGACGTCTTCCAAATCTAAATTTAAGCGTCTCCTGATCTCAGACTTGTGAACGACGGCCATATTCTGATTCACCCTCCAACAATCGACAGTCTTCGATAGCCTTCAGGGCCCAGAGTTCCAATCTTTCCGCGAATCGACTACGTGCCTCAACGGACGAGGCGTCTTGCTTATCCACGTTCCGAATCAGATCAGGGATACTTTCGAGGTAAAAACTAAACGCAGCGTTGATGAGAATCACAGGTGTTGGATGTTCTCTTTTTCCATCAATGACGATGGAGGACGGAACTATGGCTTCCTGGAGATAGCGGGCGATCACGGCTGATTGTTTACGATAGTCGGCAAGAAGTGTCGATGAAATGGGTCTCTCAGCCGTGACGAAATCTATCAACCACGCACACATTTCCCAAAAACATTTCAGGAATCGCTCATCCCCGACGTCCTCCGGGATCTCAGTTTCGATCCGTAAGTCAGAACTCTTCGCTTCCGAGATTTTCAGAACGTCCACGTAACACGTAGACATCTTTTCGATCTCGCCCCACCAGCCAAGTTTCTTGAGAAGCATCAGGTGCGCATGGAATCGTGCGATCTCGGCAGGATGGTATTCCATAAACGAATGGAAAGGGTCGAGGGTCGTTGCAGGCGAATCCACCAAGAGTGTTGCACCCGTCAACTCGATAAGTGCAAAAGAATACGCCGGGCCGATGAGACAAATTGACAACAGGTCGCAAAACAGTTCCTCGATCCAATGCTCCAAGGTATCTCTTGCGATTGTCGCGTCCCGACCTTGCAGTACGCCAACCTCCTTCTCCAGTGCCTCAAGAATTTTGTCTTTCTGTGTACTCACATCGACGCCATACACGTTTTGATACACAACGTGTGCCATTTCGTGAACAAGAAGGCAATTGAGAAAGAAGCCATTCGATTGGGAATAGGGCATTCCAACCAGCCCTAGGTCGGTGGGAAACGGAGTTCCGTTGATCAACTGCGCTATCAAATCCGCAGTTTCCTTAATGGTTCCCGGTGGTAGCTGCAGATAGTTCACACGGTCCGAATGAAAGACCGTAAATTTCAACATTCCGGCTTCCTTCACCTGATTGATCTCATCTTGGAGTGCGAGGATTACCGACGGCCAACTGGAACGCAAGCGCTTGGCAAAACAACTCGGCTCTGGCGACGACATGTCCAAGAAAGAAGCCAGACTCGAAGCGAAGGTGTTCCTGGCCAAAATCAATCAACCAACCCTTACACCTGAAACCGCAGTCACATTCACCGCGTTCGTCGAGTCGGTCTATATTCCCCACTCAGAGCAACGGACGCGGCCGTCGACATATCGCGGGTACAAAGTGCTATGGCGGGAGATCAAGCCATTCTGTGAGGGACTCTGGACACGCGACGTTCGGACCCGTCACGTACAGGCGATCTTAGAAGCCATGGCGAAAACTAATCGCTTCAATGTCAATTCTCTGAAGCACATCAAGAGCTTCCTCTCCGGGATCTTCCGGCTTGCCGCTCAGCAAGGCTATTACGACGGCGCAAATCCCGTTCGCGAAACTTCTCTGCCTCAGGTTCGACAAGCGGACGAGACACACGCTTATTCCCTCGAAGAGGTTCTTACGATGATCGACGCAGTCCCTGAGCCAGCCTCCACGCTCATCGCTGCCGCAGCTTTCACCGGTGCGCGTCGAGGCGAACTCCGCGGCATGTTTTGGGAGAATTATAGTGAGGGCGAGTTGCTAATCGCGCGCTCGATCTGGAATGGGATTACAACTGACCCAAAGAGTCGTAAGAGCAAAGCACCAATCCCAATTATTCCAAAACTGGCCGCCAAGCTGGAGGCCCATCGCGCAATTCTCGGAAAGCCAAAGGTGGGGCCGATCTTTCCCAACGGAGCCGGCAACGCGATTGATCCCGACAGCCTTCTACGCAGGGCCATTCTCCCGGCGCTTGAGGTCTGCGAAATCTGTAGCAAGCCAGAATCCGAGCATGGGAGAGCAACACACGAATATGAACGCAACAAGGTGCTGCCAGCGTGGCGCGGATGGCATGCTTTCCGCCGCGGCCTAGCGACCAACCTTAATCGCCTGGGCGTGGATGATTTGGTGATCCAGAGAATTCTGCGTCACAGTAATGTTGCCGTCACACAAGCCTGCTACATCAAGACGGTCAGCGAAGACGCCAAAGCCGCAATGCAGAAACTCGAAACGGCCTTAAATGACACCTACGTGACACCCAGACCGCCCAGTCCAGGAACGAAGGGGATCATGTAATGACCAGTCCGATGCTTCGCAACTCTCTTTGCTGGATGGAACTTAGAAGAAAACTGGCGGAGAGGCAGGGATTCGAACCCTGGGTACAGGTGTTAGCCCGTACAACGGTTTAGCAAACCGCCGCATTCGGCCACTCTGCCACCTCTCCGGCGTGCGGAGTTACATTTTACCACTCCCTAGGCGAGGAAGATCACGGGCGTGATTTGACAGGCGCGAGATTCTAGTTCGCAAATATCCACTCAGGTCATTGAAAGGCAAAATGTCCCCCGAAAGCACGAGACGCGACTTTCTGAGAATCTCCACCGCTGGATTGGCAGCCGGTGCCGTTGCCGAAGCAGTGCCGGCTTGGGCTTCGCTTCGTTCGGCCAGTTCCGATGCCGGCGAAATCACAGTTCGGGTGACCGATGAGAGGCTGCGGTTTGAGCGCGTGCCTGGTCTTCGGTGGGGGCAGACCTCGGGCCAGGGGGCTTCCGGCGAGATCACGCTCAATCCCGAACGGAAATTCCAAGAGATTCTAGGCTTCGGCGCCGCCTTTACCGACGCATCCTGCTATATGTTCAATCAGTTGTCCCAAAATGAGCGTCAGCAGTTGTTCCATGAACTCTTTGACCCCTCCGAGCTAGGGCTCAATGTTTGTCGCACCTGCATCGGAGCCAGTGACTACTCGACTGAAGTGTACAGCTTCGATGAAGGCGAGCCCGATCCTGACTTGAAGCGCTTTTCGATCGATCACGACCGTGCGTACATTCTGCCGTCTTTGCGGCAAGCGCGCGCGGTAAATCCTGACCTGTTTCTGTTTTCCACTCCGTGGAGTCCGCCCGGCTGGATGAAGGCGAACGGTTCCATGCTGGGCGGCTGCATTCACAAAAGCTATTACGCCAGTTACGCGCAATACCTCCTGAAGTTTCTGCGGGCCTATGCAGCCGAGGGCGTCGCAATCCAGGCCGTCAGCTCGCAGAACGAAGTGGACACGGATCAGGACGGCCGTATGCCGGCATGTCTGTGGGGACAAGAGTACGAAATCGAATTCGTAAAAGAACACTTGGGGCCGGCGCTACGGACCAATGGGATTCCGGTACAGATATGGCTGCTCGACCACAACTACAACCTTTGGGGCCGTGCGATTTGCGAGCTCGACGATCCGGACGTTCGCAGGTTCGCGAACGTCGTCGCATGGCACGGCTATGCAGGTAGTGTGGGCATGGTGTCCAAGGTCCACGACGCACATCCCGATGCTGCGATGCATTGGACGGAGGGCGGCCCTGATTACACCAGTCCTGACTATGCCACCGATTGGTCGAAATGGGGGCAAACCTTTACCGGGGCTCTGCGCAACTGGTGCCAATCGATCATTGGCTGGAATCTCGCGCTCGACGAGCAGGGCCGTCCTAATATCGGTCCCTTCCCGTGCGGTGGACTTGTCACGATTCACTCGCAGACGAAGGAGATCACGCGCAGCGGCCAGTATTGGGCCTTCGCGCACTTTTCGCGGCTGATCCGACGCGGCGCCCACCGCTTCGATTCCCAGGGCACTCTGGCAAACGTTGAACATGTGGCCTACGAGAATCCGGATGGCCAGAAGGTCTTAGTGGTTACTAACGCCGGCGGGGCGTGCTCGGTGGCGCTGCAGATGGGCGCAATGACAGCCGATTTAACCTTGTCGAGGGATTCCGTTACAACCCTCACCTGGAGGTGAGGGCTTCCCGCAGAATCACCGGAACACGATCAATCCACTGTGTCATGCCCACGCTTCCGCCAGCGGTGAGCGCCGTGGTCGTATTCTCTCCCGGCAGCAACAGACGGACCTGGCATCACCTTGCAGGCTTGCCCGGCCGGTCATGCCTTGATGGTCTTGGAGGTTTCATCCCACGACACCGCGGTCTTGCGGAAATAAGACTCGTTGGCCATGTGGCAGGCCAGCGCCGCATGGTGGCCGAAGACGGCATCTTCGACAACCGGCTTGCGGGAACGCACAGCCTCAAAAAAATTCAAGAGGTGAGGCTTCATGTCGTCGTAATCCGGCCCCCGGAACGACACCGTCTCGGGCATGGGCTCGTGGCCCAACTTGGGATCATTCTCCTCGTGCCATTGTTTCTCGTAGGCGCTGCGCATCGCGCGGGGGAATCCGGAGTCGTAGTAGCTGGGCCCTGAGTCCTTCCCGGTTTGCGGGGCAAAGCTGAGCCCGAACTCCGTAACTTCGAGAATTCCCTTCGAACCTTGAATGCGGTAAGTCTCTGGCATTTCGGTGCCCTGATTCAGCCGCATATAAACTGGAAGGTCTCCGTAATAAAAGAGGCTGGCGTGAACGTCGGGCATGTTGCGTCCATCTTTCCAGAGGCGGATTCCGCCCATAGCCATGGCCTGCCGCGGAGCTTCATTCATATCCAGCATGAACATCATGCCGCTGATCAGATGAACCAGGAGATCGCCGGCCAGACCGGTGCCATATTCCTTCCAGCAACGCCACCGGGCAAAGATGTAGGGATCAAAGGGCCGCTTCGCTACACTTCCTTGCCAAGTTTCCCAGTCTAGAGTCTCGGGAGATAGATCGGTAGGTGGCGGGTACTCCCAAGCGCCGGTTGGGTCGTTGCGCCCCAGCCATCCCTCGACCAGCATCAGCTCGCCCAACGATCCCTGGGAGATTAATTCCCTGGCCTTGGCGCAAATCAAGGAGCTCACGCGTTGCGAACCAATCTGCACAATGCGGCCGGTTTTTTGCGCCGCCGCCACCATTTCCACGCCGTCGGCGGCACTATGCGACATGGGCTTTTCGCAATAGATGTCCTTGCCCGCGTTCACCGCATCCACGACAACCCGCTTGTGCCAGTGATCGGGAACGGCCGCCACAATGCAGTCGATGTCCTTGTTGTCGAGCAGTTCGTGATAGCGGCGGGTAACCGGAAGGTTTGGCTGGTCTGTAATCTCTCGAGCCAAAGTGTGACGGCCGTCATAGAGATCGCAGGCTGCGACGCATTCGATTCCAGGTAACTGGATCGACTCAGCGAGCAAGCCCGATCCCTGCATGCCCACGCCGATCATGCCGAAGCGGAGCCGATCGCTTGCCGGAACAGGACGCGGCGAGGCCAAGAGTGGCGAGGGAGCCAGCAGCATGCCTTTGGCAGCGAGCGATGCACCCGCGGCAGCGGCACCCATTTCCAGAAATCTACGGCGCGAGAATTTGCTCATTTCGTTGACTCCTTGCTTTCTTGGATTTGTTCTGTCGCGTCTTTAGCCACAGCGGCCTGCGTTCACAGTCACTTTTAGCGCACAAGAGCCGATCAATTACAATCCCTTGCTGAGAGGGAATTCTATGACAAATCTAAAATTAATGGTGCCCATAGTGTCGAGGCTAAGGTTAGAGAGAACGAATCTGGTAAATCAAGTGAAAGGGCGGCGTAGCGGCGTGAATCTGCAGGGCAGACTAATCATGCTCATCGTGTTGGCCGTGGCGCTTTCTATGTTGGCGTATTCCGAGGCTAAGAACTCCGGCGATACAACCGCGTCGGTTCAATCTTTTCTAGGACGTTGGGATTTGACCCTAAAGACTCCCGTTCGCGAATATCCCTCGTGGTTGGAGATCACCCAGCAAGATGGGCAGCTCAGAGCTCGAATGGTGAGCCGTTGGGGACATGCGCGGCCGCTCCCGAAAATTGAGGTCTCGAACGACCGCATCATGTTCGTCTCGCCCAAGGAAGAGGAGGCTAGGAAGGACGACATGGTCTTTGAGGGCAAGCTGTCGGGCAAGATGCTGGTGGGGACCACGACCGGTCCCGAAGGAACTCCATGGCAATGGACCGGTGAGAGAGCGCCCTCTCTGGAGAGAAAAAATGCTCCGAAGTGGGGCAAATCGATGCAGTTGTTCAACGGCAGGGACCTGAGTGGCTGGAGGATGAGCGAGCCGGGGCCAACGACCTGGAAGGTGGAAAACGGAACACTGGTGAGTCCCGGACATGGACCTGAACTTATCAGCGATGCCAAGTTTGAAGATTTCAAGTTGCACGTCGAATTCAATTGCGCGCCAGGGTCGAATAGCGGCGTCTACCTGCGCGGCCGGTACGAAGTCCAGATCGAAGACGATCCCGAGCCAGAAGGGCCAAGTATGCGTACCGGAGGGGTGTACGGCTTCCTGGCTCCCTCGCCAGAGCAACCGCGCAGGCCGGGAGAGTGGCAGAGCTACGACATTACGCTCATCGGACGAGTGGTTACCGTTGTACAAAATGGTCAGACCATTATTGACAAACAGGAAATTCCGGGCATCACAGGCGGAGCTCTGGATAGTCACGAAGCGCTCCCCGGACCCATCTATCTGCAAGGTAGCGAGGCCGGACATGTCGTTTTTCGGAATCTCACGGTCACACCAGCAAGGTGATCTGGTTACGCTTTCTTCCACCTTTACGCACAGATTCCCGCAACGCCGGGGCCGGCTCAGTGCTGAATTGAAGCGCTCAATTGAAAGAGAAAACCCGGCAGCAATTTCGTTTGGGAATCTCCGAACAAGCTGCTGGCGCCCTAAGAGCGCCTAACAAAACCTCCACCACGGCAGCTTGAATCCAGAAGCAAGCGAGATTGAAGAAGGCACGGTAAGTGGAGAGCAGGAGCTCATGACGGACCAGCAGACGTCGGAATTGACCAAGCCATGCGTTGGTTCGCTCCACGATCCAGCGGCGCTGCTTCTTCTGGACATCGGCATGCCGGTAATAGACGGATTTGCGGTCATACGCAGAATCCGCGAGAATCCTCGTCTGGCACAGCTGCCAGTAGTTGCAGTCACCGCGTTTGCCATGCGAGGCGACCGGGAACGCATCCTCAATTCGGGCTTTGATGGCTATTTGTCGAAACCGGTCAACTCATCCTCCCTTTCCGAGGAGCTTGAGCGCGTTCTTACTAAAGCGAGCCAGGCCGCACAAGCCAGATCAGGTGGCCGCGGACACTTCCGAGGAAGTGGGAACTGCACCCGTTTCCCTTTCGAGTGAGAATACAGCACCGATCATCGCGAGCTTGCCCAAGGATTTTCGGGATTCATGCCACAAAATGGTGGAAGATTGGCCGACCGCAGCAGGTAGCGATCAGTCACTGCTCGCGTCCTCTTCTCAACACACATTGAAGGTGGGATCGAGGCCGTTCTCGCGCTGCGTTGCCGTTCAAGCCACGCCAATATGAAAGAGTGGTATGACGAGCGCCCAGCGGTAGTGGTGCTGACTCGCGAATCTGCATTTTTGCGCCTTGTTCCTCTGGAAAAAGAGTGCAATGACTGTGAGCGTTTCTATCACGTGGAGTTTTCCAAGACATACACCGCTGTCGGAGCGCGGCTGATCGAAATACAGGTGTACTACTCGGATGACCATCCTTGTTGCGATGGGACTGACCACAAAGACGGCAACCGCCTCGTGGTTGTTAGTCTGCCGACTGGAGAACAGGTGCTCTCCATAGTCGTGCGTACCGACTGGAACAGCGTCGATGGCGAGGCGGAAACTGACACCGCAGCTCTTTGCGAGGCAAAGATTGCCTATGACAATGATTCAGCGGATCGCCTGAACATGATCCGCACAGAAACCCACTGCAAGGTGGACGACGTGCCACAGCCAGAGGTCAAGAAGCAGAGCTTTCGATGGAATGCAGAAGCTCACACGTTTGAGGAAATGAAGGCTGCCTTGCCCTAGTCGACATTTCGTCAGGCGTGCCGATAGGTCGCCTTGCGTACGGCGCCTGATGCCATAATCCTAGACATCCACATGCCCGGTGGTATTCATAGCACCCGGACTTGGTTATTAGACCGGAATCGAAGGCTTTTTGAACCGGTACTTACTTTCGAGCCACGCGTGCAGAACCAGCAGATCACCGGAAGAAATGCGGACAAACTCGCAGCCCACAACAGCGCATTTGCGAGTCCAAAGCACACGGGCTTGGATGTGAATTGGGTTCCCCAATCCGGGCAAAGGCACGCGAAAAGACACGATGCTACCGATGTCCAGCCTCTCTTTGGCTGTGAGACCAACTCCACCCTCTCCAATGTTCGTGACAGTCACGGAGAGTGTCCGGTAGTTCTCGTCAGTCGCCAAGACCGGGGTCATGAGAGCAAACCTGGTGTGTTTCCGATAGTCCCGCAGCATTCTCGAATAAGCCGTCTTCACTGACTTCGTGCCGGATTCGGGCGTCACCGGCTTTCGAAGAATGATGTGGACACCAGGTATGGCACAATCCCCCGTCGAAACCGCAAGAATTGTCGGTTTCTGCAGCGTACGAGATTCGACGATCTGGTGCATCAGTGCCGAAGAATCCTCGTCTTCCAAATCAATCACGATGAGGTCTGTGCCACCCTCTGCCAATAAATTGGCAGCCTTTGAAGGGTTCGAACACACGTTCGTATGGATGGAGAAACCCTGCAGTATCTGATCCATGGTTCCGAATACCGCCGGATCATGGGAAACAAGCAAACATTCAAATGTCATTTCGGGCGTCATCATTCGCTTCTCCCAGGCAAGGGCGGGGACCCAAGCTGTAGAGCTCGGCGCTGCCGCTCTGCTCGGTTTGTCCGCCCAATATTCTGTTCACGATCTCAATCAGAGATTCCGACTGTTGGAGGTGTCCCAGCGTCGATTTGTCGAAGTAAGCTGTAGCACCTTCCTTCAGGAGCTTAGCTTCGTTTTTCTTGGGAAGACTGCTCAAGACGACAACGGGAATTGACAGGGTGAGAGGATCCTTCCTCAGTGCGCGGAGCACTTCGGCCCCTACGAGCTTAGCAGGATGCTGAAAAACGACTCCCAATCCACAGGAAGACGTGTTAGTAGTGGCAGCATGCGTGGAGACGATCAGCGGCAAGACGGGATGTTCAGCTATATTTCACCCGACAAACGAGTACCG
>JBARJF010000128.1:0-36429 GCA_049800135.1 Candidatus Sulfotelmatobacter sp. | reverse complement strand
GGAACCACCGCCGAGAGGCACAGTTGCGGGCTGCGGATGCTGGCGAATGCGGATGTGCGCGCTCCTCCGAAGCGCGCGTCAGGAGGACTGCGTTTCCCCTTGACAAAGACTTACATGGATGTCGGCTCCCCTCCATTCGCTGATCGAGTTTCTTGGAATAGACGAGGATCTCGTTGAAGTTGCTGCATCGGCTTCGGCGCCGCTGAACGCTGGTCCGGATCGGGAGGAACTGGCGACTTGGATTCAGAGCCTGCCCGAAAAAGAAAAGAACAATTTGCTGGTTGCCGCGGTCTCAGGACCCGGTGAACGGTGGAAGAACGAACTGCTGCGACGTTTCGAGCAACAGAACGCGCGACGCAATCTGTCCACGCCCGACACAATTTGTCGGCGCACTGCAGGCGATGTTCTGGGACTGGTTCATGCCCGTGTGGAAGAAAGAACCCGGTTACTGGAGGCAAGGCGAGCGGCGGAAGCTGCGCGACGAAAGGCAGAAGACGAGGCTAACCGCTCTCACTATCTGGACCAATTGGAGAAGCGCGAAGAAGCGACTTGGAACCAGATTGCGGCGCACATCCAGAAGCGGCAACCCAACGAATACGACAAGGCGATCACTCTTCTGATTGACCTGCGTGATCTCGCGCTCCGGCAAGGCCGGGTGGATGCATTCCAGTCCGCACTGGGGGAACTCCGTCAGGAGCACGCCGCCAAGGAAAGTCTTCTGCGCCGGTTGACTAAGGCAAAGCTGTAGCGACCACGGGCGATGAAGGGACCGGATCGGAAGATACAGGCTCGATCTGGGAGGACACCCCCTCTATTGCACACACCCAGGTAGAGATGGCCCACCCCGAGCCGGAATGAGTCCCGGAACCGTTTCAGTTTCCGTTCCGGATCAGACGAGCCTATAATCCGAAATAGACGAACCATCAATCCGAATTAGACGGAGCCTTCACCCGGCATGGACGATACCGATCACGCGCTCTTTCCCCGCTTTTCTGCTGAACTGGTGGCCACCGCGCTCAAGGACACTCCCGTGGTCATGGTTACGGGCCCGCGTCAGTGTGGCAAGACGACGCTGGTCCGCGATTTGGTCGCGGGCAATCGCGAATTCATCACCATGGACGATGACACAGTGCTGGCTGCAGCACGCAGCGATCCAACCGGGTTGGTGCGCGCTCTCGACCGAACTACGATTGACGAAGTACAGCGAGTGCCCGACCTCCTCCGGGCTATCAAGAAGTCAGTGGATGACGATCGCCGGGCCGGCCGGTTTCTGTTGACGGGCTCTGCCAATATTTTGACTCTGCCTCAAGTCTCGGAGAGCCTAGCTGGCCGCATGGAGATCGTGAGCCTCCTGCCCCTCTCACGGGCTGAAATCCGAGGCAAAAAGCCGAGTTTCCTCAAAGCAGCCTTCGATAGCAAACTCGGCAAACCCGCGGAGATGATGATCGGCAAAGACCTAGTACAAACCGTGCTGACTGGCGGCTACCCCGAAATGCTGCGGCGCGATGATCCAAAGCGACGCCAGACATGGGCGCGGGATTACATAAGAGCCATCGTGCAGCGGGATGTACGCGAAGTTGCCGACGTGGAAAAGCTTGATCAAATGCCGAGGCTGTTGCAGGTTCTCGCCCACCACTCTGGCCAGCTCACCAATTTCACGCAGATGGGCGGCCAAGTTGGATTTGACGACAAGACCACCAGGAAATACGTCGCCATTCTGGAGCAGTTGTTTCTTGTTCGTAAGGTGGAACCGTGGTTTCGGAACCAGTTGAAGCGGTTGGTAAAGACGCCCAAGCTGCATTTCCTGGATTCCGGTCTGCTAGGTGCACTGTTGGGGGCCACCGCGGAACGGATTGCGAAAGACCGTTCCATCCTCGGACCGTTGCTGGAGACATTTGTCTTCTCTGAAGCGCTCAAACAGGCGTCTTGGTTTGGTGAGAGCTGCGCTTTATACCACTACCGGGACAAAGACCAGGACGAGGTTGACCTCGTGATTGAAATTGGGAGTGGTGCCTTGGTCGGTATCGAAGTCAAGGCGAGCGCTACCGTGAATGCCGGTGACTTTAAGGGGCTCCGGAAGTTGGCGGACGCCAGCGGCGATAACTTCAAGCTAGGAGTGGTTCTCTACGATAGCGGAAGAACTGTCCCCTTCGGCGACCGTCTTCTTGCTGCGCCAATGTCTTGTCTCTGGGGGTGACTCGATTTTCGCGGTCTTCGGGCGCGGTGGTTGCAGGTGTTGCAATACGTCATTACATACTAGGAAGTGATGACGGTTTAGACCTTCAAGCGTTATGTAGCCTTCAGAAGGAACCCACGTCCGAAAAATCGCAATGGATTGAGAATACAGCTCGTGGGAAAGATTTCAACGTATGTAACTAATTGATAATGCTATTCTTGGTGGAGGCGGCGGGAGTCGAACTAATCACTATATTGATAACACGTAACTTATTGATTCTAGGAACTGCGAGAACGGCGAAAAAGGCCCCATTGCCCGATCCATTGTACGTTTATTGTACGGCAAAATTCTCGCCTGGAATGTCCCGCACCTGCCACAGCGGCCATAGTATCCCATAGATTCGCATGAACGGACTGAGAAAAACTCGACCACCTGTCGTGGGTTGACACGTTGAACACTCTCAGAGTCGAAAATACTGTTCTGCCCTATTTTAAAAACCTAAGCCAATCGACAAATAGAGATCCCATCTGCCGCAGGGTTGAAGCACGAAACTCGGGCTCAGCCGATAGCTGCAGAGTCGCAGTAGGGTCAGTCGCCACGGTTTCGCCAATTCAAGCGCGCAACATGGACCGTGCCCCTCGACAAAATTCCAACAAACCGTTGCACGGTACCGTTTGACCACATACACTTATTGTGTTCTTGTCTCCGGCAACTCGCGTTCGCTATTCCTTCCAAGCTGAGAAGGGTAGGAGTGACTCGAATGTTCTCGATTACCTTTGTCAACCCGTTCGATGTGTCCGTTCAGGTAGAGATTCGTGCCGGATCCGAGCAGAATTGCGATCAAAACGGGACTGTCTTCAGCGATGCTCTCGGCCCTAATGCATCATGGACTCTGAACACAGGCGAGAATGTCGTCTGCTATCGTCGAACCGCTGACCCAGCGGTGTCTGGCGGTCCCTTCAACGAATGGGGAACGTTTTCTCCGGATAGCATCAACACCCCCGCTAATATCCAGCTTTGAGTTGCTGGGTCGGGCCGATGGTCACTGTAGCAGCCTCGGGAATGGCCGCTTTCTATGCCTTGGACTTCCAAATCAGTGTCTATCAGAGGGCGCGGTCGAACTCGAACTTGGTCCGAACCTGCTAAATGATAGGAGTAACGACTATGCTCTGATCGAAGGCATATCCGATAATGTGCGGCGAAGCGCTCTGCGTTTTCTGCCATATCCCCGTTGCGAACGGCAAGTAATAGCTTCTGCCAAGTTTGTCGGTTACATGGATGGCGAACGTGGCGGATTTACTAATGGAGCCAACTCCGTGCAAGGTACCGATATCGTTATATATATATGAAACGATAGTGCTCGTGAGGCCTGGGGACGCGAGTTGAAAACTCATGTAACAGCATGCGCTCCCGAGAACAGCGATGTCCTGGTATTGGGGCGTGCCGCTAATCTTAACGCTGAGCGACTGAAAAACTTGATCCAGATCGTCAACCTCGACCTCTACAAACCCGACCAGACCTAGGTTTTTCAGCCTAGCATTTAGATCGGTCGCCTTATTCACCACGCCATATGAGGGGTCGCCCGCTCCCCAAGGAAAAACTGACGTGTAATTGAACAAGTACACGCCGTCCATGAATGCACGCGACTTTATGGGATCCCACATAATAAAGCTGCCCGGCTGGCCAGCAGGGTTTTTTGTCCAACCCGAGATACGATAGCTCATCACAGGTGGTTGTGGTGGCTTAGGAATGGGGTTCGGTACGTCGGTAAAGGTAGGGTCCGTGCAGTTCGTGCCGCTCGTAGTCGTATCAGCCTGGCAAGCTGCGTAAGCTTGAGCCAATTTCATCAAGCGGTCAGTATAGGTACTTACTAGGGCCCGAATAGCCGGGTCGTCAGTGTGAGGCACCGCCGTGCGCCGTGGGTCTGTTCCTGCCAAAACACCGTTCGCGTCTTGCAGTATGGAAGCTGCTGCTCGGTAGTCTGTCACAATGTTTCGCAAAATGGTTTCCTTATAATCTGTCCAAAGGTCCGCATTCTCGGGATTCCAGCCTGCGAAAGACATGTCGGTGACGTGAAATCCTATCGGTGCAGCGTTTGGCGCGCTAAAGCCCTGAATGTATTTTGCGAGCGCAGTCTTGATCGCATCTATGGCGTCGTCGCTGGGGGCATCCGCCCGGATCAGATCTGCGAGGCCGGACAGCCCAGTCCCTCCTGTGGCAACCACCTGGACGTTAAGTTCATTGTTCTGCGATGCCCGCTTTATATCCTGAGACAGCGAAGCCGAAGCACTGCCGCTGAACGGACCCCATCCGCCGCTGGCAGATAGCGCAGTGGTAACGCTGTCGTGATCTTCCTTAGAGAGGCCGTAGATAGTGAGTATCGCCGAAACTGAGGCACCCCTCCGTTCAATATCCACAAATCGCGAGCCACACACGGATTGGAATTGTGCCGAGTTGATTAGCAGGTGCGTGTATTCGGGTTTTAATGTTGGGGAGTCCGTTCCCAGTCGTCCGTATTCGGATGCTGCAGTAATCACAACAGTAAGAGAATTGTCAGAAAAGAGACTATCCGACACGAAATTGAAGCTAGCTCCGCCACTGAAGCTTAAGTAGCTCGCATCGAGCTTTGAGTCAATGGATAGAGTTTGCTTAAGCTGATCGGTGCTGAGTACGACCGATTGGGAAAGAGACGTAGTGAGAGTCGCGTCGCTGTCCAAAGGCTTTGAGACAAACGAAATACAATCTACCTTTGACTGGCTGACGTCATTAGGATTAAAGCCGGCACCAAGATGGAGTGGCGATGACGGATAAAAGCTATAGTAAGATGGGTCCGCGAGCGGCTGAGCTCCTTGAGCTGCGGCCACCGATTTATAGAGCACAGCAATCAAGGCGAAAGCTTGTAACCGTGATAGTCTCATGGCCTGAAATGCCTCGTTATCCGCACCTGCTTCAAGAGCAAATACCCTTAGCCGGCGCAAGCGCTCCTTACCTTTGTAGAGAGACTACGATTCGATGTCAAGGCATTCCACTGCGACGCTTCATACTGCAATGCTTCGCCGATCGATCCGTCGCATCCTTGCGAGTAGTCGGCATTTGAAATAACCATAGCGCGGTCTCGACAACACCTTAACGGACCATATCACTTTAATTGTTTCGCCAGCCATTCCTGCTAGGAATAGCTGTCCGCCGAACATTCATTGGACATTGTGATCGACTGAGGTTAGGTTTGCGCCAAAAGCAGACGCTTTGAGGTGCTGCCGGAGGGTGCATATGCCACGTTGGTCCCAAATTTATCTGATCCGCCAAATCCAGCCGCTTGTTCGGTCGAAGTGGGCGCGTCCAACCATCGCTATTCTCGCCCTTCTTCTTCTGATGCCGGTGGCCGCGCTGGCGCAGGGCTCGCCGTTCGACACCGGCTTTAACGCCATCCAAAGCCTTTTCACCGGCACCATCGCGAAAGTTGCAAGTCTGGTAGCAATCGTGATCGGCGGCTACGGGTTCGCGCACGGCGAACCCGGCGCGAAAAAGGCTCTGGCCGGCGTCGCCGCAGGAACCGGGATTGCGGTTATGGCGGTGAATGTCCTTAGTTGGCTGTGGGGCGTGTAAGCGCACTTCTTCACAGTCATCCTCAAATGAGGGATTTATGGCCGACAGGGCACAGCAAAACCACCGTACAAATCGAGTCTTCAAGAGCCTGCATAAGCCTCTCACGTACTTGGGCGTGGAGCGCACTCTCTTTTACTTCGTCTGCGTCGGCGCAGTGGGAGCCTTCAATCTTTTCAATTCCATCCTCGCAGGCATCGCCGTCTTCATAGGCGGCTTTGCCTTCGGCCATTGGGTAACGAACAGCGATCCGGCATTCCTCCGCATCCTCGCAAAGTCCGAACGCTACAAGCTGCGTTATGACGCCGCGAAGCAGCAAGTTCCCCGCGTGGAGGTAGTGTGATGCTGCGTCTCGATAGAGTCATCAAGCCGTGGAAAGAGAGCGCGGCGCTGAATGACCACATCAACCTGTACGGCTTCTGGACTGAGACCGCCTTCCTTACCAAAAGCGGCGATCTAGGCATGGTTCTCAGTATTCCCGGTGTGGACTACGAAAGTCTGGACCGCTCCCAACAGGAGTATGCAGTGAAGCGATTGGAGGCGGCGCTAAAAGCCTTTGGCCCAGGCTTCCATGTTTACCAGTACCTCTTCAAATCGAATCGCCCCGACATACCGTTCGCAACATATGATGACCCCATTGTCGAAGCGGCTATTGACCAGCGACGGAAGTTCTTTGAAGCCAAGCGGGACCATCTCTATCAGGTTGAAATCTTCTACTGCATCCTGCTCGAAGGCGCCCGGTCGAAGACCGGCATCGGCACGGCGCTAACTCGCCTGTTGCGCGATCCAGAGGGCGCGATTGCCGAACTCAAATCGCAGTTCACGAATGACAGCATCAAGAAGTTGTTGCGGACACACATCGAGCGCGATCTTCAACGGCTCGACCAGCACGTGCAGGCATTCGCCCGACAGCTCGCAGATTTCATGCAAATCGAGATCTTGAACCAACAGGGGCAATTCACGTTTTTCCGCCGCTTGCTGAATTATGACGACTGGGGTGTTGCCGGTAGGCCGCAGTCCACGCAGTTCCTCGACTATCAGGTGGCCAACTCCGACATCGAAGCCGAACGCGATCATCTGCGGGTCGGTGATCATATCGTCCGTGTGCTGACGATGAAAGAGGCCATCACCGAGACGAGGCCCCTGGTACTGGACGCGCTGTTGAAGATCCCGGCCAACTTCTATGTGGTCACCGAGTGGACACCGCTCCCGGCAGACAAGGCCCGCAAAGAGGTGAACAAGCGCCGACGCCACTTCAATATGTCCAAAACAGGGTTTGTCTCCCAGATGGGCAACGATGCCACGAAGACGAACCCACGCGACGTGCTCGTGGACGAGTCCAAGCAGGCCGACATTGAGAATCTTGGCGATTGCCTTCGCGCTCTCGGTGACGGTCAATCACTGGGCGATTTCTCGCTCACGATTGTGCTGTATGGCCGGTCACGAACGGAACTCGATCAGCTCGTGGCTGAGTTCACTGGGGTCTTCACCAACGCGGACGGCAATCTGTTTGCGGAAACCTACAACCAGCTGAACGCTTACTTCGCCACTGTGCCGGGCAACTATCCGCTGAACCTTCGCAAGCTGTATCTGCTGAACACGAATTACGCCGACCTGTCCTTTCTATTCACGATTCTTCCCGGTGAAAAGACGAACGCGCACCTTGGCTCAGAGTGCCTGGCAGTCGTCGAAACCGACAACAGCACACCCTACTTTCTCAACCTGCACACCCGCGACGTTGCCCATACCCTGATTCTCGGTATGACGGGGAGTGGGAAGTCCTATCTTTGCGTTTTTCTGCTGCAGAACGCACAGAAGTACAAGCCGCTGACTTTCATCTTCGATATCGGCGGCAGCTTCCAGTCGCTTACGACGATACCTCGGCTGAGGTCTGCCGGATGGGAGAGCAGGACGCTAACAAACTCGAAAAAAATAAGAAGCACTGATTACCCAACAAGGAGGTCTCCCAATGAAACGCACCAGTCTCACCCTCGCCGCAATGTTGTCCATCATGCCCGCGACCGTCGCGCACGCGCAGTTCGGGTCGGGGATTGTGTTCGATCCCACACAGTCGGCCCACGCCATCACCCAGATCGAGCACGAAGAGCAGTCCATCAACAACCAGGTGCAACAGATCGAGAACGGACAGCAGATTTTCTCCAACACCGTCAAGATCGCCAGCACGGCACTTCAGACCTACAACCAGGTGAAGCAGCAGTACAACCTCGACCACCAGATGATCCTTGCACCGCAGATGCTTTATTTGCGCTTTCTCTCGCCGACGACGGACCTGCGGATGCTGCAACAGATTTCGAATACCTATGGCAACTCGGCAGTCTGGGTCAACTCCGCCAACACTGGAAATGGGGCTTCAGCCGCCTACCAACAAGCGAGCGTTCCCCGCACCAACAGCATGATTCCGGGCTACGGCAGTTTCAGCACCTCCGGGCAGCAACAGATTGCCGCACAGGGCGCCACGATCGATATCAACGATTCTGTACTGACGAACAATCTCGAAACACTTGGAACGATCCGCGCCAATCAGACGGCAAGACAGACCGACATCGCCAATCTGGAAGCTGCGACACAAACCCAAGACCCAAGCCAGCAGACCATCATGGCGGAGCTTCAACGCATCAACCAGGCTTTGCTTCTGCAGTTGCGGACTATGCAGGATGCCAACCAGATCAACGCCAATCTTGCGCTTCAACAGATCGTTGCCCAGAAACAACAGCAGGACGCACTAAAGGCAGGATTCCAGGACACTGCGAACTACGCGAGCACCTATCAGACACACGTTGCGCCGGCCTACAACGGTGGCGCACAAGCCCTGACCTATTGATTGTCGATGTACCGGCGAGAGGTGATGTATGGGAGTGCTGAATTGGATCACGCAGGGATGTGACGCGCTGACCGCCACAGCGTCGCCCACAATCGATGCTTTGGGGGTTCGCATGTGCATCGCGCTCGCGACCATCATGCTCGTCTGGTTTGGGGTACAGGAATCGCTCGCCTCCACCCACGGAGGCCAGGGCTTCCACATGGAGAAGTTCCTCAGCTTCTTCATGCTGATCACCTTCGCCTATACTCTCGTGCGATTCTACGACAGCAGCATCCCAGGTATTGGCCAATCCTTCCGTGGCTTTATCAACGGCGGTGCGCAGTACCTTGTCTCGGTCATCGGCAGCGACAGCATCACGAGTATTCAGAACACGCTAAATCAGGCTCAGGCGACAAGCGGCCCCGGCATGGTGAAGGCGCTGATGAATCCCTACTACGCGATCGTGTACGTCATTATTCAAGTCCTGATTGCCACCTTCTCCGCCGTGGTCAGCGCCATCGTTGCATATGGAGCAATCGCCAGCGCAGTCATTGGCCTGCTCGGTCCCGTATTCATCCCGTTTCTTGTCTTTGACAAGCTGGAGTTTCTGTTCTGGGGATGGCTCCGGGCATTCATTGGGTTCTGCTTCTACAAGGTGCTCGCCGCGGCCGTCCTGAGCATCCTGGCACACCTGCTCGCGCAGTATTACACGGAGCTGGTCAACTTCTCCGATCCCGGCAACATGGTGCAGGAGCTTCCGTTGCTGATCTTGCTGGTACTGGTCAACATCTACATCCTCTTCAAGATTCCTGCCATGACCATGAGCATCTTCTCCGGATCGTCCGGCGGCCATGGCGGCGGAATGGGCGGGATGATCACAGCGGCAATTCTCAGGGCGATCTAAGCAGGAGGCATTCATTCATGAGCAGCAGCACAAAGCCATCCCCGGAAATCACCCGAGCAGCGGAGCGGTATCTGGAACAGTACGGCGATCCGCTGGTCATGAACACCTATTTGAAGGTGACCGTTCTTGTGCTCGCCGGCGTGTGTATCGCGCTGTCGGCACTCACCTTCAAGAGTCAGCAAGCCCTTGCCAAAATGCACCCAATGATTGTGCGGATTAACGACGTAGGCCACGCGGAAGCAATCGACTATCGGAACTTTCAGTATCGACCGCAGGAAGCGGAGAACAAGTATTACCTCACCCGCTGGGCCGAACTGTATTTCAGCCGCAATCGTTTCACGATCGAACGTGATCAAACGCAGTCACTCTACTTCCTCAATAGCGACGTGCAACGTGCCGTAATCGACCAGGAACGCAAGGACAACAGCATTCAGAATTACGTGAAAGACAGCAGCTTGCCGTATGTCGATGTCGAGATCAAGAACGTGATCCTTGACGACCTGAGACTGTCGCCATATTCGGCACGCATCGAGTTTGAGAAGGTGTACACCAACCCCGCCGATCATTCCGAACTCAAGCGGGAGCGATGGACAGCCAGCGTCACCTATGTCTTTCGCGAGAACGTGAAGAACAATGAGCTTGCCGTGAACCCCCTCGGTCTGACCATCGTGCGCTTCCGGGCCGACCAAGCGTTCAGCTAGGGATTCATCGACCTGCCCAGAGGCTAATTCATGTCGTTTCTTGCTGCTAATCCGGCTGACTCACCCCACTTGTTCCCGTGCACGGTGGAGCAGGCGAACCAGAGCCTTCAGACGCGCAACGGCGGTGGCAGATTGCGTCCTTCTTACGACGGACCTTGCCGCTCGAATCGCACTGTAATTGCGGTGAACTTCCGCAGCCAGTGTGCGGATGAAAACTTTGCTCTGGCGCGTGCCTGCCGTTATGTATCCCGTCTTTTGCTTGGTCACAGCTTCGGGGCCTTTCCGGCGCCCGGCGGCACTCGGTCTTCTGCTTCGCATTCTGCGCCCTTCGGGGTCTCGGTTCCTCCCAAAACAAGTTTGAGAACCACGGCAAAGAACGCCTCTCAAACTTCTTTCGGGCCCCTCCCAGAAAGCAGACCTTCGGCACTTGGGAGCCGGGCCCACTCGCTAAGCTCCGCCCAGTGTGACCCGAGCAACAACGGGAGAATTCAACAAACGGAGACACTCTCATGTACCAGAACAAAGTAACCCTCATCGGCTTTCTCGGCAGCAACCCAGAAGTTCGCACCGCCAATAACGGCAGCTTCACGACACTCTCGCTGGCAACGAAGTCCTCCTACAAGAAGGACGACAAGTACATCTCGCACACCGAATGGCACCGTTGCGTAGTCTTCGGCAAGCTCTCGGAGTTCGCCAAGACGCTCACCAAGGGCGCACATGTCCAGATGGAAGGCGAACTGCGTAGCCGGGAGTACCAGAGCAAGAAAACGGACTCGAAGCAGCGCGTCTGGGAAATTCGGGTCGCTTCGATCCTGAAGCTGGATCGCGCCGAAAAGGCCGCCCCGGAAGATCAGGATCACGATGAAGTGCCGCAGGAGGAAACGGCTGCATAAGCCCTTGCTCATCACTCTCGGAAGCCCGGCTATCCGCTGGGCTTCCATCGCTGTGAGGTTCCCCTATGAGCTTCGAATTGATCCTTCCATTCCTCCGGCCCATCGAGGCGCTGCTGCTCGACGAAGATGTTAGCGAAATCATGGGCAACCCAGACGCCTCGTGGTGGTACGAACGCGACGGCATCATGTTCCAAGAGCAGAACATTTCGTTCGACGCCGGCAAGCTACAAACCGGCCTCGAAGTTATTGCTAATCAACTGGGTAAAAAGCTCGACGAGGACAACCCACTTCTGCACGCACAACTCCCGGACGGGAGTCGGTTGGCGGCAGTCATCCCGCCGGTTGTGCGCTGTACACCTGCGCTCATCATCAGGAAATTCACCAGCCGCCATTACACAGTTGATGACCTGATCGCTCGCGGCACGCTGACGCGGGCGCTTGCGAACTTCTTAGCCGAGCAGATTCGCAGCGGTAAGACGCTCCTTATCAGTGGCGGAACCGGTACCGGCAAGACCACGCTATTGCGGATACTGGCCGACTTTATTCCCGAACAGGATCGCCTCGTTGTCATCGAGGACACCTCCGAACTTCAGATCCAAAAGCCGAACATTCTGCCGACGGAATGCCAAACTGATACGTTCAAGGCGAAGATAACTTTCGACGACCTTCTAAAGTCCGCTCTCCGCTGGCGACCGGACCGCATCATTCTCGGGGAAGTCCGAGGAATCGAGGCACGAACGCTGCTCGATTCCTTCAACACGGGCCATGCGGGTTCGATGGCTACGATCCACGCCAACTCGGCGGAGAAAGCCCTTCACCGTTTCGCCAATCTCGTGATGCGCAGTCACGCGCAAAGCACGTTCGCCGATACCGAAGCCGAGATCGCAGAAGCTGTCGATTTTGTCGTCCACGTTGAACGTCAACCAGGCCGCCGCGTCGTCCGCGAGGTGCTTGCGCTTCGCGGCTATGACCGCGACGCGAAACGCTTCCTTATCGAGCCCGTTTTCGAGGTAGAACATGCCACAGCATTCGCACGGACTGCGGCGCCTATTGCTGGTGACTTGCCAACCAATTCTGCACATAACGATTCCTTGATTCCACTACCTATAAAGGAGAACTCACATGCCACTGCTTGAGATCAACCAGAGCCGCCACATCTGTGCTTCTATCCGACTCGATGAAGTCACCGCCACGCAGGTCGATCAGTACGCCGCCTTCATCCACGCATCCGCAGATGATGTTGTGGACAAGGCGCTCAACTATGTCTTCTCCAAGGACCGCGACTTCCAGGACTTCCTGAAGACGACACACGCCAAGCAGGTTACCCCCGCTTTGCGTGTACGAAAAGGCCCGAGCAATGGTACGACGGAGCAGCCGACAAAGAAGCTTGCAGCCGGGGTGGAGTCCACGGCTTCTGTGCGCGCAGTGAAGGCATGATCGTCCATTCAATTTCGTGCTGGTGCAAGAACGGTGCTTCGCACCGGAAGAATTTTGACACTCCACCCCTTCGAGGGTCGTGCAGGTATACCACGGTAAACGTGCACATAACGGGACACTTATGAAATGCGGGTATACGTCGGTATACCGCACTGCAGCCACTCCAGATGCCCTTACTTGCCCAACATAACGACTCGCAAAGACCACAGAGGAAGACTGTTTTCCGGAATGCAACGGTATGCCTCAAGTTGACTCAACAAGAGGTTCAGCTCCTCGATCAGATCGCGACTGCAAAAGGCATGGCACGAAGCGAATGGATGAGGGATGTAATCCTCCGGGAGTTGCGCGGAGACTCGGCCAATGATCCATCTCTCGCCGAGATTCTTGGGGTTCGTTTGCTGCTGGTAAACGTGTTGCGGCCTCTGGCTGCAGGCCAGAGACTCACGACAGAGGCGTTCGACAAACTGCTCGACGAAATCAGCGAGGCCAAGCACGCGCTCGCTGGAAAGCTGGCCGCTTCAGCAGGCAGGAAATAGCGATGGCAATGACAAAGTGGGGACGCAAGGAATCCGTCATCTGGCCGCCACACAACCCGATTTATACCTACGGGGCGGTATTCATGGCGCTCATTCTTACCGGACTTTTTCTTTACTGTCGGTTCACCTTCGGCAACAGCCCCCTACAGAGGTTCTACACGCCTACCTACATCCGATCGAGCGTTGCAGGAGTAATCGGCACGAGCCGCCGAGACAACTACCGGATGCTCATGGTGGGCGCTCCAGGAATTCAACCGCGTCTGGCGACGAATGCCGACGTGACGGACGGCACGACGCCGCAACCGGGCGGCAAGCTCATCCCGCTCTCGCTCTCGCAGGCTGCCTTCCAGCACGGCTATACGATCCTTTACCTAGGACCGGCGCAGAGCTATATCGACTCGACCTTGAGTGCCTACCTCAGAAGTGCGGTTTACGGTAGCGATGGCCTTTTCGATCTCTACAAACTCCCGCTGCTTTTCGGTCTGCTATCACTGGTCATCCAGCTGCCGTTTTCCATCGCCAAGGACGTTCGGCGACGCAAGGCGCTGAGATACGGACGACGACTGAAAGGCCCCGAGATGATGACTCCGAGGGAATTCAACGACAGGGTCGCAGGGGATGGCATAGGCATTAAGACCAACGAAATGAAGTCAATGATCCGCATACCGCAGCGGGCGGAGGCCCAGCACATGCAGATCATCGGAGATACCGGAGCGGGCAAGACTATGATCATGCTCCAAATTCTTCGGCAGATAAAACATCGTGGTGATTCCGCGATCATTTACGACCCCGCAAGGGAGTTCGTCAAACGCTTCTACGACCCGAAAAACGGCGACGTTATCCTGAATCCGCTCGATAAGCGGTGCCCCTACTGGGGGCCCTCTGAAGAACTCCGCCGACGCTCCGAGGCGAAGGCGCTGGCGGTGTCCCTCTTCCAGCCGCCGCAGGACAAGAAGGGTGAATTTTTCATCGAGTCCCCTCAGAAGATCTTCGCCTTCCTGATGGCCTATGGTCCCACGCCAAAGGAGTTGGTGAAGTGGATGTCGGACCCGCAAGAGATCGACCGCAGGCTGAAAGGAACAGAGCATGCCCACCTAATTGACCCGAGGGCGCATCAACAGCGTGCTGGAGTTCTTGGCTCGCTTGGACTCGTCGCCGACAGCCTCCGCCTCCTGCCGAACAAGGGCGATGGGAATGGCGAGTGGTCTGCCACAGAGTGGGCCGAGACGCGGCAGGGATGGATCTTCATAACTTCGCTCCCGGCAGAACGTGAAGCACTTCGACCGCTTCAAAGTCTATGGATCGACCTGCTCGTCTTGCGTCTGCTAAACGAGCCGAAGGAGGGCCAGAAGCGGGCATGGTTCGTGATCGACGAATTGGCCAGTTTGCAGAAGCTCCCCCAGCTCCATACCGCGATTACAGAAAATCGAAAGAGCAATAATCCTGTGATTCTGGGTTTCCAGGGTAAGGCCCAACTGGAAGTCCTCTACGGCCACCTGGCAGAGGTCATGCTGTCTCAACCGGCAACCAGTGTTTGGTTGAAGACAAAGGAGCCGGCCGCTAGCGAGTGGGTCAGCAAGTTCATTGGAAAGGTCGAGATCGAACGGCTACGCGAGACCCACTTCGACGGCTCCCGCGCTGGGAGAAACTTCGCGCTGGACCGCCAGATTGAACCCCTGGTAATGGAGTCCGAAATCTCCGGGCTCCCTGACCTCCATGCCTACATGAAGTACGAGAATTATGTGACGCGCTTCTCATTTCCGTACTTCGACATGCCGGTGGTCGCCAGAGACTTCGATCTCCGCGATACACCCGACGACCTGCTCCCCTACGATCCGAAAAACATTGGAACGCCCAAGTCCCAGACGCGCCCACTTGAGATCAAGCCGGAGCCAAGTGTGCCCACGCCGCCGCAGCGAAAAGCACCCCGGACGGTTACCGATATATCGCAGCGAGAGACCGAACTTGAGACGAACGTAAACGCCCAACAAAGCCTCAATCTTCGGGGGTAGTGACTGTCATGCTGACGATTTCAAAACCGCTCTCCGCCGGCCAAGCGCAGACCTACCACCAGGCCGAGTTCACCGCGAAGGAGCAAAACTATTGGTCGCAACGCGGCGTCATCGCGGGCGAATGGCAAGGGGGACTGACCGAGCGGTTCGGCCTTGCTGGGGTCGTTTCTGCAGAGGACTTCGCGAAACTCAGCCAGGGCCAGCATCCACAGACCGGAGAGCAACTGGTGCGGCAACGAGCGTCGTATGAATATCAGGATGCCGATGGCAAGACCATCAAGACGATGGAGCACCGGGCCGGGTGGGATGCGACCTTTTCCGCACCTAAATCTGTCTCGCTGACCGCGCTTGTCGGCGGCGATGAGCGTGTCCGTGAAGCCCACCGTGAGAGCGTCCGCGTTGCCCTCGACCAGCTCGAACACTACACGCAAGCCCGCATCGGCGGCAATCATCCGCCCGAGACCACTGGCAAATTCATAGCCGCCAAGTTCGAACACGATACAGCCCGTCCGGTCGATGGGTATGTCGCGCCACAACTGCATACTCACGCGGTTGTTTTCAATGTCACGCAGCGCGACAATGGCCAGCCGCGCGCAATCCAGCCGCAGAGCCTCTTCGCCTCCCAGCAATTTGCCACGGCGATCTATCAATCCGAGTTGACTTACCGACTCCGACAATTTGGTTACGAAATTACGACAGGGCGGAGCGGTGCTCCGGAGATCAAGGGATACACACAGGAATATCTCGACGCATCCAGCGCCCGAAGCCAGCAAATTCGTGAATACCTCGAACGCACGGGCCGCTCGGGGAAGGAAGCTGCCGAGATCGCTGCGCACTCGACCCGTGACCGCAAGGAAATTCATTCACCGGGCGAGGTGATGGCCGCACACCGAAAGCTGGCTGCAGACTTTGGACACCAAGCGGATGCTGTTGTACGCGCGGCACGTGAACGGTCTCAACATCAGGAGAGGCCAGCCAACGTTTTTGACCGCGTTCGAGAATCTCTGACCTTTGCTCGCGACAAGAACTTTGAGCGTGAGGCCGTTGTGGATGAACGTGCCTTGATCCGCGACGCGCTCCGACGTGGCATGGGTGAGATCACCCACGGACAGGTTCGTTCCAATCTTGAGGCTCGTTTGGCTTCCGGGGAATTTCAAATCGTGGAACGAGCTCAGGGTGTTCCGGGCCGCCAGTACACCACCGCGAAAACCATCGCAGCGGAACATGAAATTATCAGCACGATGCGTGAGGGACAAAACCACGCTCAACCAGTCCTCTCGCGTCCACGCGCCATCGCCCTTGCCGATCAGCACCCGCATCTGAATCACGCGCAGAAGAGCGTGATCGAAGATGTTCTCAGTTCGCCGGACCGCATTCAAGCAATCCAAGGCTTTGCAGGCTCGGGCAAGACGACCACGCTCACAGTCATCCGCAGCGCCGCGGAAAGGCAGGGCTATCAGGTTGAGGGCTTCGCCCCGACCTCCCGCGCAGCGCGGCAACTGAACGATGCACGAATTGAAGCCGGAACCCTGCAAGGCTTCCTCGCCCGTGCTGCAAATCCTGACCGACGCGAGCAAAAGCATTTCTACCTTGTCGATGAATCGAGCCTTGCCAGCACCAACCAGATGCGCGAGTTTCTTTCCCGGCTTGGTCCCAATGACCGCGTGCTTCTGATCGGCGACATCCGCCAGCATCAGGGCGTCGAAGCGGGCCGCCCTTTCGAGCAACTGCAGGAGGCGGGAATGCGCACAGCGACGCTGGACGACATCGTTCGGCAAAAGGACCCGGCTCTGAAATCTGCTGTCGAGCTGCTGGCGACCGGCCAAGTCTCCGCTGCGCTCGACGTACTCCAACAACAGGGCCGCGTGAAGGAGATTCCCAACCAAGAAGAGCGAGTTCGGGCCATCGCCAAGAGCTATATCGAATCGCCCCAGAACACTCTTATCGTTTCGCCGGACAATGCTTCCCGCCGCGAACTGAATCTCGCAGTTCGCCAGGAGTTGAAGGCCATGGGTGCTGTTGCCCCGGAAGATCGTAATTTCCGTGTGTTGGTTCAGCGTCAGGACATGACCGGAGCCGAACGATCCTGGGCCAGCCACTATGAGATCGCCGACGTCGTTCGCTACACACGCGGCAGCAAGGCCATCGGAATCGAAGCTGCCGCCTACGCGTCGGTGGTTGCGATCAACCCATCCGCAAACGAACTCACGGTCAAGAAAGCGAACGCAGAGCTCGCGACCTACGATCCCCGCCGCCTGACAGGTGTCAGCGTCTACCGAGAAAACGACCGCGAGTTTTCCATAGGCGACCGCATCCAGTTTACTGCTCCCGACAAGTCACTCGGCGTTGCCAATCGCGACATGGCCCTGATCGAGACGATCCACCCCGATGGTCGTCTATTCGTTCGCTTCGACAACAACCGCCTGATCGAATTCAACCCCAACCAGCATCGTCATCTTGACCACGGCTACGCCGTCACCAGTCATAGCTCCCAAGGCCTTACTGCCGAACGCGTCCTAGTTCACGGCGATACCGGCGTTCACCCAGACCTGCTCAACTCCCGCTTCGCTTACGTTTCCGTCTCGCGCGCAAGCCTCGACGCTAAGATCTACACCAATGATGCTACCGAACTTGGACAAAGACTGAGTGGCGAGGTTTCCAAGAGTTCTGCTGTTGAGTTTTCTCACTCGACAACTAACGCGATGACAGATCTCAGTCTGGGGCAGGGTATCTGAGGCAATACCCATAGTGTGTTGCAAAACGTCATTAGATATGATTAAGTAATGACATATTGAGACATGCACTATGGCAAAACCTCTCCAAAAGATTATGCGGTACGTCGGCCAACACGGGATCGTTAGGCCCCGCGACATTGAGGCCATCGGCCTTCCACGGGAGTATCTCGTTCGTCTCCACCGCCAAGGCCGGCTCAGTCGGCCTGGACGCGGAATTTACACACTGCCCGACGCCAATGTAACGGAACGCCACTCTTACGCTGAAGTGACGAAGCGTGTTCCCGACGCTGTCATTTGCCTGCTCTCAGCTCTCGCCTTCCACGAGATCACGACACAGAGCCCTCCTGCCATCTGGATTGCACTCCGCAAAGGGGCAAGAAGACCCGCCCTCACATCACCCTCACTTCGGATCGTCCGCCTTTCTGGACCATCACTGACAGAGGGAACTGAGAATCATCAGATTGAAGGCGTTCCGATTCGCGTCTATTCAGCAGCGAAAACCGTTGCCGATTGCTTTAAATTCAGAAACAAGATCGGACTCGATGTCGCGATCGAAGCTCTAAAGGATTGTCTTCGCCAAAAAAAGGCTAACGTCAACGAAATCTACCGCTATGCCAAAATCTGCCGGGTTAGCAATGTCATTCGTCCCTACATGGAGGCGCTGTGACACGCGAGAAGGGCAAGAACACAGCGGCATCCATCCGCGCGCGCCTTCTTGCGCTCGCGCAGAGCAAAGGTGAGGACTACCAACGGGTGCTTGGCAGATACGCCATCGAACGATTCCTGTATCGCCTGGGCCGGTCGTCATATCGCGACAAATTTGCCGTCAAAGGAGCGACGCTCTTTACGCTGTGGACAGGCCAGACTCACCGTCCTACAAAGGACCTCGATCTGCTCGGACAGGGATCATCCGCTATCGGCGAGGTTGCACAAACAATCCGGACAATCTGCGAGATACACGAAGAAGACGGCGTTGTATTCGACAGCGCATCGGTCGAGGGCACGAAAATCAAAGAAGATGACGAATACGACGGCGTCCGCATCAAGCTTCTGGCCGAATTGGCAGGAGCGCGGATTCCAATGCAGATCGACATCGGGTTCGGCGATGCCGTTTACCCGGAACCCGAATTAGCCTCCTTTCCTGTCCTCTTGCAAATGGAAGCACCTCTTATTCGTGCATATCCGCGAGAAGCCAGCATCGCTGAGAAATTTCAGGCAATGATCCTGCTCGACATCCGCAACAGCCGAATGAAGGACTTCTACGACATCTGGTTCATCGCAAACACTTGGACATTCGATATGGCGTCCTTACGCGAAGCTATCCTTGCTTCGTTTGAGAGACGAGGATCAGCGACTCCAACCGGAGTTCCGTTTGCGCTAACGGACGACTTCTTAAACGATCCGCGGAAGACACAGCAATGGAGTGCATTTGTGAACCGGCTGAACCCAGGAGAGAAAACCCCATCTCTTAAAGAAGTCGGCGCCGTCCTTCGTGCCTTCCTCCTGCCATGTATCTCCGGCGACTCTCCGACAAGAGCCGCGATTCGTTCTTGGACTCCAAAACAAGGTTGGAGTACAACTAAGGCGGATACTTCTTCTGACTCCTCGATCACCGAATAAGGAAAAACTGACCAACCACTGCGCCTGTACGTTTCAAACCCTCCAAGGACAGGCTCATCGCTGGCTTTTGGCGCTCTCGCAGCTTAGAATTCAGCGTTCCCCCCAAATACTGTTCACGCGAAGAGGTAACGAGTAGATGCCGCGAGGAAAGACGAGCGGCGGGAAACCGCCGAAACGCCCGATAGAGCGCTATGAGCACAGCGACAAGAAGCGCATCAACAACCCACCCGTTGGGTTGGTGACACCGGAGACCGATCCCGTTGCGCCGACGCACAAGACTTACGATTACATCCCTCCCGTGCCATCGGTAAAGCCCCGCCAGCAATTGGACTACGATCCGCATCTTGATCCCCAGTTGGTGTGGGCCGGCAAGAAGGAGCACAGCTCCTTTGAAGTGCCAACAGTCTCCTTGCACGTGCATGAACGAATCGATCCCCACACAATCATCGACGCCGTCCGGAAGCGTAACGGCAATGGTTTGCCAGTGCAGCCGTCGCTATTCGAGCGCCGGGAAGAAAATCCTCCGCTGCGCGAAGCCATTGACTTCTATCGCCATGCTCACGGCTGGTCGAACCGCATGATCGCCGGTGATTCCCTGATAGTGATGAACTCGTTGCTAGAAAAGGAGGGTATGGCCGGCCAGGTACAGACCGTCTATATCGACCCGCCGTATGGGAAGACCTACAACTCGAACTTCCAGCCCTTTACAAACAAGCGCGAAGTTAAAGATGGAAAAGATGAAGATCTGACCCAGGAACCCGAGATGATCCGGGCGTTCCGCGATACCTGGGAATTGGGGATTCACTCGTACCTGACCTATCTGCGCGACCGTCTACTGCTTGCCAGAGACCTGCTGCACGAGTCTGGATCGTGCTTCGTGCAAATCGGCGACGAAAATGTTCACCTAGTCCGGGATCTCATGGATGAGGTGTTCGGCGCAAAGAATTTTGTTTCGCTTGTTACCTTCGCGAAGACAACCGGAGCAACTGTTCTGTACCTGCCCGGAACCTGCGACTATCTAGTGTGGCACGCTCGCAATCTTGAAAAAATGAAATACCGACCACTGTACCTTTCCAAGGCAGCGGGACAGGAGGGAGCGACAAATTACAACCGCCTCGAATTAGCGGATGGAAAACGCCGCTATCTATCTGCCCAGGAGCGTCTTGACTTGAGTGCTATCCCGGCAGGTGATCGGATTTACAGCCTGGACAACTTTACGAGCCAGAGCGTTGGCCGTGAGAAAGGAGAAGGTGCGGCATGCTGGTTCCCAATAGAAATCGATGGGCATGAGTACCGGCCAAGTCTCCAGGCCCGCTGGAAAACCAATGAGGCAGGAGTCAAAAAGTTAATGCTCGCGGGACGACTCGAAGCGACGGCAAATCGTGTCGGGTACGTCCGGTATCTGGAAGATTTTCCCGTATTCCCAATTAACAACAAATGGGACGACGTGGGCGCCAGTTTCATGGCTGACAAGATCTATGTTGTACAAACCGTCTCCAAGGTAGTGCAACGTGCGGTATTGATGACGACTGACCCCGGCGATCTCGTCCTCGACCCCACTTGCGGCTCAGGCACCACCGCTTATGTTGCTGAGCAGTGGGGTCGCCGCTGGATGACATGCGACACTTCTCGTGTCGCTATCACACTTGCGAAGCAGCGCCTGATGGCGGCAGATTTCGATTACTACGAACTCGCCCATCCGGACGAAGGCGTGGGTAGCGGGTTTCACTACAAGAACGTGCCCCATGTGACGTTGAAGTCCATTGCCAATAATCCCGAGATTCGCGAAGGCATGACCCGTGAGCAAATTGGTGCAGCCGTCGCCCACTATGCCGAGCAGGAAACTCTCTGCGATCAGCCGTACTTGGACAAGAGCCGTATTCGGGTTACCGGCCCGTTCACGGTGGAGGCGGTGCCGGCTCCCACGGTCAAGTCCCTCGATGAGATTGAAGGCCCACCATTGATTGCTGACGCTTCCATCGCCCGTTCTGGCCCTACACTTCGGCACAGCGAATGGCGAGACGAATTGCTGAAAACCGGCCTTCGCGGCAAAGGCGGCCAGCACGTTGACTTCTCCCGTGTCGAGCCGCTGGCCGGCACGCGCTGGCTGCACGCCGACGCTGAAACGAAAGGAGTCAAACCCGAACGTGTAGTCGTCTCCTTTGGTCCCGAGCACAGCTTGCTCGAACAACGGCAGGTGGAGCTCGCATGGGAAGAAGCTCGCACACTCAGTCCGAAACCCGCCATTCTCGTGTTCGCCGCGTTCGAGTTCGATCCCGAAGCTGCCAAAGACATTGACGGAATGACCAAGGAAAAAATGGGCATGACTTTCCTGACCGCCCAAATGAACGCCGACCTGCTCACGGAAGACCTGAAAAAGAAGCGTGCATCGAACCAAAGCTTCTGGCTCGTCGGACGTCCCGATGTCGATTTACGGCGCATCACCAAGGGCGACCACAAAGGCAAGTGGGAGGTCGAAGTGCAAGGCTTCGACTACTACAACACCCGAACTGGAACCATAGAATCAGGCGATACGTCGAAGATTGCCATGTGGCTGCTGGATACAGACTACGACGGCCGCAGCCTGTACCCCCGCCAGGTTTTTTTCCCTATAGCCGACGAGGATGGAGGTTGGGCGCGGCTAGCGCGGAATCTAAAAGCGGAGATCGATCCCGACTTGATCGAAGCCTATCGAAAGACTATTTCTCTGCCGTTTGATCCCGGCGAGTACAAGCGTATCGCATTGAAAGTGATCGACGACCGGGGGATTGAGAGCCTCAAGGTCGTCGAGGTGAAGTAATGACGACACGAGTCACCTCGGCGACCATCGACCAGCTCATCATTAGCTCACCCTACGACGAACCCGCAGAGCATTGGAAGTATGACCGTGAGACGCGCCGATTCACCCGTGAACCGGGTCGTCGCCCAGCAGGATACGTGCGTGCTTCCGAAGCTTCAAAGTCCTTTGATGATCCCGGTGAGTTCATAGAGCTGCCGCTTGTGAATAAAGTTCGTCCGCGAGTGGATGCGTGGCGGATCGCCGACTATCCCGGAGCAAGCGGTATCACCAGACGTCTTCTAAAGCATTGGCGAGACCTCGAACAGCGGGAGGGCAGCCGACGCTTCTTTTTCTGCCAGCTTGAAGCCATCGAGACACTCATGTGGCTGGCCGAGGCTCCGGACTCAGACCGCGTGGGGATCAAGATCCCTCGTGACGGCGGCGAATTCACTCGGCAGTGCTCAAAAATGGCCACTGGATCGGGTAAGACCATCCTGATGTCCATGCTCATAGCTTGGCAGGTGCTGAACAAAGTCACCTATCCGCAAGAGAAACGCTTTTCCAAGAACATTTTGGTGATCGCACCCGGCCTGACAGTGAGGAATCGGCTGGAGGTGCTGGTTCCGGGCAGCGCGGGAAACTACTACCAGGAGTTTCAGATTGTTCCACCCGGTTTGGAAGACAAGCTGCGCCAAGGGCAAACGTGCCGGGTGCAGGTGCGCAACTGGCACAAGTTGGATTGGGACAGCGAGGAGCAAATCAGCAAGAGGCGCAGCGTTGACAAACGTGGGGCGCTTAGCGACGAGGCCTACGTGCGCGAGGTGCTCGGCGAGATGCATTCCGCGGAGAATCTACTCGTCATCAATGACGAGGCCCATCACGCTTGGCGTGTGCCGCCGAAAGTGAAGATTGCAGGAATTTCCAAAGACGAACTAAAGGAAGCTACAAAGTGGGTGGGCGGCCTGGATCGCATTCATCGCGCACGCGGAATTCTGATGTGCTACGACCTGACAGCGACACCGTTCGCACCAACGGGACGCAAAAGCGGCGAAGAGACTCTCTTCGGGTGGATCGTGAGCGACTTCGGGCTCAATGACGCAATTGAATCAGGATTGGTAAAAACACCACGGGTGGTGGTGCGGGATGACGGCGAACTGAATAGCAAATACAAGTCAAAGTTCTACCACATCTATACCGACTTGGAAGTAAAGCCGGACCTTAATCGCAAAGTGGAGCCACATACCCCGCTTCCTGATCTCGTCGGCAAGGGCTACTACTTCCTGGGGAAGGACTGGCTGGAAACGGCAAAGGCATGGAAAGAAGGAAACATCAAGACGCCGCCAGTGATGATTACCGTGGCCAACTTAACCCATACGGCGGCGCGTGTGCAATATGCTTTCGAGCACAAAAGAATTCGCATTGAGGAGCTCTGCGATCCGGAAAAAATCCTACATATTGATTCCAAGGTGCTGGACGAAGCCGAAGCGCAGGAGGAACCTGCCGAGGTCCTGGTTGAGGCCGCCGCGGTTGACGAAGCAGAGGGAGAAGCTGGTGACGACACCGCGGAAGAGAACGGTACCGGGCCGAAAAAGAAGCTCACGAAGAAGGACCGTGCTGAATTGCTGCGCAAAACAGTGGATACGATTGGACGCGAAGGCCAGCCCGGTGAGCAAATTCAGAACGTGATTTCAGTGGGGATGCTTTCAGAAGGCTGGGATGCCAAGACCGTCACCCACATCATGGGACTGCGGGCGTTTACATCACAGCTCTTGTGCGAACAGGTTGTGGGCCGCGGACTGCGGAGAACCTCGTATGAGGTTAATCCAGAGACCGGGTTGTTTCAACCGGAGTATGTCAACATATTTGGCGTTCCGTTCACGTTTCTTCCGCACGAGGGCAGCGCGGATGCTCCGCCGCCACCGCCCGCAACGGGCAAGACCCGAATTGAGCCCGTCACAGAGCGACGTGCACAGTATGAGATGACCTGGCCCAACGTGATCCGGATCGACCACGAATACCGGCCGCAGCTAACCCTGGATACCGATAAGGTGAAGCGACTCGTGCTGGACGCCTACCAAACACCGATGATCGCAGAGTTGGCGCCAATGATCGACGGTAAGCCAGATTTCACCAAGTTGAAGGAAATTCATCTGGAGGAGCTGGCACGGCGGTTCCGAATGCAACGGATTGTGTTTGAGACTGCGAGTGAGGTTTACGATCTGATGGCTCCGACTTGGAAGGGTAGCCGGGAATACCTTCTTGCCCAACTGGTTCGGTTGGTAGAGCGCTACATTGATACCGGAAGAGTGGTAGTCGATCCACCGCTGTTTAATGAAGACGACAAACGGAGAAGGATCGTCATCACACTGAACATGACCAAAATTGTCCAGCACATTTGGGAGGCAATCCGCTTTGAGAACGCCCTTACGTTGGAACCGGTGTTCGACACAGAACGGCCGATCCGCTCCACAGGTGACATGCTGCCCTGGTACAGCGGCAAGGCTTGCGAACACACCAAACGCTCACACATAAACATGTGTGTTTACGATAGCCGATGGGAGGCCAACGAGTCTCTTGAGCTCGATCGCAACAAGAATGTACGCGCTTGGGTGAAAAACGATCACATTGGTTTTGAGATCACCTACTCGTTCAAAGGGATCATTCACAAGTTCCGCCCAGATTATCTAGTGCGGCTCACGAACAGCAAAACGCTGATTTTGGAAGTAAAGGGTCAGGACGACCAGCAACAGCAAACAAAACGCGAGTTCCTGTCCGAGTGGGTCCGGGCGGTGAATGGGCACGGAGGTTTCGGTGACTGGACCGCGGACGTCTCCCGCCATCCCAAGGACGTGCTAGAGATTTTGGAAAGACACAACAAGTAACGTTCGAGCCTCGGCTCGCCTCGGACGTCTGTTTGAAATACAGCGGAACTTTCAGTCCAGATATTCAGCTCGCCAGCCATCGAGCGTAAGCACGGATATCAATCATCGGCACCGTGGCGGTACTCTGAAGTCTTGCAATCAGCTCAAACAAAAACGCCGTCGCAGGTTTGCCCTCTGGCGTGATCCTGTAGCAATCCTTCTCATCGCAGCCGAACGTGCCGTGAGCCGCCACGCACCCGAGATCGAGGCGCCCATCCGGCTCACCCTTGCCCAACGCTTCAGTGAGAGGTTGACCCAAAGGCGGTGTCCACTCACTTTCAAAAGCTAGCAGCCCGCCCAGAATGTGCGCGGGTGTTTTTGCAGGATAGGTTCCGCCAGCGTGCGGAATCGGAAGGCTGGTGCGGTGAAGACGGCGAACGCTCGCTACTTTCTTCTGCGCGTAGCTGACCTCATCGGCATCAATTGACTGTTTAGCTTCAAATGCAGCATACACACTCTCGGCGGGAATAATCGTCTGGGCTTCGTGATGAAAGATAAACGGTGAGTATTGCCTATCGAACACAACGACATCGATCTGCCCGCTAAAGTCGCCGTGGCTGTCTACCACATGCGCCTTCGCTGCCTCATAACGATGTGGCAGATATTTCTTGAGCAGTTCTAACCAAACATGCTCGCTTGCATCCCCTTTCGTAACGGGATGGCCGAATGCTTCGCGTGCCGCCTGGAGGCGACGCTCGATGTCATTGTGAAGACTTGCCAAGAGCACCGTAAGGGACCAATCGCTCATAGATCATTCTCTCTAGGCACTAGGATATGATTACCGACAAAATCATCCATTTTGGCTCTCCTTGAAAGGCGGAGTCGAAGGATGTTGCTCAACGACTTCCTTCGCCAGGTTGAATGTAATGGGCTTTGATGGGTAAGCCGCAAGCAAGAGTCCCGGAAGAAACCGCTGTGCGAGGTCGGAGTAGGTATATCCATAGGCGCGTCCGTGTGTTGCGCCAGTGGCCGTGACAACGGTTTGTATCTGATGGGCTGTAAAGCCCAGATCTTCAAGGACCGGACTTAGGAGCGCCTGCCGCTGTGCATCATTGGGACGCGTAAAGGTAAAGGTCGCCGCCGCGCGGCGACGAACAGCCGGGTCCAGCGCCTCAAGGCGATTGGTGCACATGACCACGATAGCGGGAAGGTTGCCCGTCGCGAAATCATCAACGCCCCGAATCAGCGCATTTACTCCCGCACGATCCTCATGGTGCATCTGGCCCATTTCACGGGATTGTGCCAGAGCATCGGCCTCATCGATCAGGAGAATGATACCCGAGCTGTGCTTGCCTCCGCGTCCTGAACTTTTTCGCGCAGCCTCCTTCACTTCGTTGAATGCTTTGGACAGCAGGCTCGTCATTTCCCCCACGGCGCCCGTGCCACGGGCGGTGAGGCTTAGGGAATACAGGGCGATTCGGATGTCGGCTTCACGGGCGACTGCATCGCCGAACGTCTCCGCCAGGGCCGTCTTGCCGGTCCCCACATCGCCGGCGAAAATGAACAAGGGAGGGCGGTCGCGGAAAAGATTGATTATTGCGGCCTTCCGACCGTGATGTTTCGTACTCCACGAAACAAGACTCTCCGGGTCCAGAAGGAGGCGCGCTTCTTTGAGAAGCCGATCCTTCTTATTCTCTAGCCCTACAAGTGCTGCGAAACGCCTTGCGGCCGACGGGTCCGGGAATTCCCGAACCTCCTCGAATATCCCTATATTGGTTTCTTTCATGACAGGGGCTGGAAGGTCTCGCGGCTCAATCCGCGACCACCCGAGAAATAATTACGGTCCGATGTCCAATAGCCTGAACCGTCAGAGGGGGGCTCTCCAATGGTTCTCTGGAACGGCAATCCGGCTTCAAAACTCGCCTGTTGCGTGCTCGTCAGCCCATGGTATCGGCGATTCCGGGTAAGGTAATTAAAGAAGGACGCCCCCGCGATGTCGGCATACGCCACTACTTTGCCGGCGCGATCATCGGCCGTTATGGCACCATTCTCGTCCACTTTGTAGCGCCAGGTAACAATTCGCTCGTTGTTTTTTTGAAAACCAAATTCATACTCCCTAACGTATCCCTCGTTAAGATGTTGGGCGAGTTCCTCGGCAAACTCGCGTATTTCTTGTTCCGAAGGGTTTCCGTAGCAGTGAGCGCACAGATGCATGTCGGCGGCAACCTTGGAAGCAAGGTGCCGCGCATGAACAATGGTGAAAGTAGATGTTTTCGTAAAACTGTAGGTCATAATTCTTATCCCCTGAAAGACGGCCCCAGCACGTCCTGCCAGCACTCGATGGCTCTTCCACGTGTAGTCGCAAACCGGGCTTCGGATATGGCTTCGAGTGCATCCTGAGCGGCGGATACAATTTTCTGCCGGTGGCTTTCATCATAAAGAGCCGCCACATTATTCGTTTCGTTGACCGGATCAAAAATCTCGATTGGCTTACCGGTAGGACCCTGTAGCTTCGACGCCGGGTAGTAGTCCGCGAAGGAGATCCGGCTCTTGAGCTTGAACTTGACGATGTAGGTGAAGATCTTCTCCAGCGCGACCGTGTAGTCGGCCATGCTGACTCCGGAGTCCGCAAGATGGGAAACGATCATCTCCGTGATGAACGACTTGAGCCTGAAGTCCTCGTCCTTGGTCTTCTGTAACCGCACCCACCACTTCACCAGGCGGATTACCTGCGCGAAATCATCCCTGTGCCGCGCCTTTCGCTTGCGGATGAAAGCCAGGTGGAGGGGAATGCTGGTCAGCACAGGCTTTCCGCCATCGAAGGCGAAAAGATAGCCACGGTCATCCGGATCGCCCTTGTACTGGACGGGCACGACATCTACGCTCAGACCGCTTACCGCATACTTGATGCAGACTGAATGCCGGTTGGGCTTAATCTGATCTGGTTTCATCTGGGGATAGGCCTCGCGCAGGCGCTCGGCCAGCCAGTTAAGCAGGTCCGGCTCGGAGCTGGGCGTCTTCTCGGATTTCACATAGAACGCGACATCGATGTCATTGAGCACCTTCAGCGCCGTGCCCTTTGCGAGGCTTCCGGAAAGCAAGGTCTTGATGAGACCGTAGTCGGGATGGTCCGCCGCGTATTTGTCCAGCTTGTCACGGAGCCTGCCAACCTGCTCCCGGTACTCTTGCGCGTCCTCGCGATTGAGGTTGACGAAGTCCACCGCAAAATCCGCGATGTCAGCATGGCTAATCTGCGCGGATGCGAAGGGCCCTTCCAGCGATCGTGCTTCGAGTGTGTTCATGGCATTACCTCTCTTCGTGGACAATCTTTGTGAGGGACTCTCCACCGGCGCGCTTGCGCAGGGTATCCAGCCGCGTGTCACTGCGGACTCCTTGCGCAAACTCCGGCCCGTATGTTTTTCGCAGAGTGCCCACTAGGGTATCCCCACGCTTCTGGCGAATCTCGCCATCATTATCCCGACACCGCCCATCAAGTCCCGTGTCGCATTGCTTTCCATTCCTTGTCATGACTCAACTCCTAAGTGACCCGCCCCTGATCTGGGCTGACATTAATCAATTATAACACGAAACGTTCTTTATGGAAGCATCACTTTTACGTTTTTAATGATAACCTGTTATTATTATTGACATTTCATATAACTGCTCGTACAGTGACATCAGGATATGAACGATCACCCCGATTTCTATAAAAAGGTGGGAGAAGTCATCCGCGCCAAGCGTAAGGAACGCGGACTGTCGCAGGAGGGGCTCGCGAAGGCGGTCGGTCTTAAGAGGCCATCCATGAGCAACATCGAGAAGGGGAGGCAGAACATCCTGTTGCACACGTTTTACGACATCGCTGACACGCTGAATGTAAATGCCAACGCTCTATTACCTGAGCGCCTAAGACCAGAGCCGGTTAATTTGCCCGATTTGACTTCGCTCTCGAAAGAGGTGAGGGAGTTCGTCGAGGCAGGAATCAAAACTACGGAGAAGGAGGAGATTCATGGCCATTCGAAGACGCAAGATTGAATCCTTGGTTCGCGATCTGTTGGCAACCTATGACATCACCACAGCTCCGGTGCCCGTAGAACGAATCGCAAAAGCAAAAGGGGCCAGACTCTTCCATCAGTCCTTGGAGGACGACGTATCTGGTTTCCTGTATCGGGACGAAGCGCAGGCGGTCATCGGGGTCAACACGCACCACGCTCCCGTGCGACAGAATTTCACAACCGCGCACGAACTTGGGCACTTGTTGCTCCACGACCAAGAGCAGCTCCATATTGATCACAGCTTCCGTGTTCGGTTGAGAGATGATGTATCGAGCCAGGGCACGGATGACGCTGAGCGGGAAGCTAATTTGTTCGCCGCTACTCTTCTAATGCCCAAGGAATTTCTCGAAGCCGATTTAGCCAGTGAAGAATCCGTCGATCTTTTTGATGATGGTTTTCTTCAAGGATTGGCTCGCAGATACGGAGTCAGTGCTCAGGCTCTCGTGAATCGGCTGAAGAATCTTGGTTATATTCAAGAATAGTCTGTTGTGGTAAAGAGCGTAGCCGGTCTTCCGAGGTAATGCAGTGAACTACACCAAGACGATTGTCTGTCTCGCGAATTCAAGAAAGCCTGGCGGCAAATGTGTGGCCGGGAAGGAGACAGCTGACGGCGAGCATCATGAGTGGATCAGGCCTGTCAGCGCCCGTCCTTCTGCTGAGATTTCGCTTGAGGAACAACACTATCAGGACGGCCAGGACCCTCAGATTCTGGACATTATTGAAATCCCGATGATTGCACCCGTGCCACGCGTCCACCAGACTGAGAATCACATGATCGACGATGAGTCCTACTGGAGGAAGACGGGAGTTTTGGCCTGGGCCGACTTGCCTAGTCTTGTGGATACGCCGCCTACCCTCTGGGCAAATGGCGATTCGACGTACCACGGTCGCCATGATCGTATGACTCAGGCTTTGGCGGCCGGTCACCAGAATTCGCTGGTGCTGATCAAACCAGAGAATGTTACCATCCGCGTGCTCACTCCGGGAGCGGGCTTCGGGAATCCGAAGAGGAAGGTGCGGGCTGACTTTACATATCAAGGAGTTCGCTATGACTTCATGGTCACCGACCCTGTCGTCGAGCGGGCGTTTCTGGCCAGGCAGAACGGGGACTATCCGATCGCGCAGGACGTGTATTTTTGTGTGAGTCTTGCCGAGGCGCACACGGACGGCTATTGCTACAAGCTAGTCGCAACGATTATCAGTGAACAGCCATTGTAAGGTAGGGATCATGCCGCAGACAGTCTTCACAATCGGTCACTCCACTCATCCCCAGGATCAGCTTATCGCCTTGCTCAAGAAGCACGGGGTGACTGCGCTTTGTGACGTCAGATCCAAACCCTATAGCCGCATGAATCCGCAGTTCAACAAGGAAGACCTCAAACAGGCTCTTCATAAAGCCGGCATTTCCTATGTCTTCCTTGGCAAGGAGCTTGGCGCGCGCAGCGAAGATCCTTCATGCTATGACGGCGGCAAGGTTCAATATGACCGGCTCGCACAAACGGAAATCTTTCGGGAGGGGCTTGCTCGAATCGAGGAAGGAATCAGGAAGTATCGTATTTCACTGATGTGCGCGGAGAAAGAGCCGCTCGAATGCCACCGCACTGTCTTGGTTGCTCGGCATCTTGATGCAGCGGGTCATGTGGTCCAGCATATTCATGCTGACGGCAGTCTTGAAAGCCACGAGGACGCTATGGATCGCCTATTGCGTCAGCTTCACTTGCCTGAACATGATATGTTCCGCTCTCGTAAAGATATGCTGGCGGACGCTTACCGCCTTCAGGAAAAGCGCATCGCATATGACCGCAGCGATGTTCGCGAATTGGAACCTCCTGCGATTAGGAGCATCGCGGGATGAAGCTCTTCACGATTGGCTTCACAAAGAAGTCAGCTGAGACATTCTTCACCCGGCTCAAAGAAGCCGGAGTAAAGCGTTTGATAGATGTTCGCTTGAACAACGTATCGCAGCTTGCTGGCTTTACGAAAAAGGACGACCTTCGATTTTTTGCGAAGGCAATCTGTAACATCGAATATGTCCACATGCCTACCTTGGCGCCCACGCAAGACATGCTGGATGTGTACAAGAAGCAAAAAGGCGACTGGAGTACCTACGAGCGACAGTTTCTGGATTTGATGCGCTCCCGGCACGTTGAGGAAACGACTCCCGCTGAGACGCTGGACGGAGGATGCCTGCTCTGCAGTGAGGAAAAGCCTCATCACTGCCACCGTCGTCTGGTTGCCGAGTACCTAAAGGAAAGGTGGGGAACCGTTGAAATCCAACACATTCCGTAGCACGGTTGCAGGAGTGATGACCGGCGGCGAAGAGAGATCCAAGCAAGACCGCGCTAAATAAACGGATCGCCGAGCGAGGCGCAAGCTAACTTCGAGAGCCAAAAGCACAAGGACTATTTCAGGAAACACGGCGTTTGGGCGTCGATATATACAGACAAGGATCTTGCTGATCCTGACGAACTCTTCCAAGACATAAAACGATATCTAGTCCCGACGCGAGTCGCTCACCAGCTCGAAATCCATGCTCTGGATGAACTTCGGCGATTCAAGCCGTGATCTTGGGTAAAACCGCCATTTTTGCTACCAGGGCGAAGTAGCAATTCAATGGCGGCATCCCGTCGCCCTTCGTGGGCCCGACAGCACGTGATAATCCGGTTTATTGGACCGCCACAATTTCTTGCGGCTGCCGAATCAATATTGCCGCTGGGGATTCAAGCCGAACACGAAGATCACGAAGGAGCTCTGATAGCTTTTTATTCCGAGTCGCCAGGTCAGGAATATTCACATAGTATCCGGCTCCAACCTTCTTCTTTTCGCCCCTTAATCTCACCTCGACGCTTTCCCGACCCGTGACATCCGCCAAGCACACGGCCCAGCCAACATTTTCCCGCCAGAGTAAATCGCCTGCCCGGTGAGTAAAGTATCGATCAGCCTGCGCATGTGCTTCTTGCTTCCATACCGGGCGGATCTGATCCTCGATGCGATCCAGCAACTCGGAAACGGCCGGTGCGACAACCGAGAGGTAGGCGCGGGCATCGTCAATTCTTAGCTTTCCCAGTAGGCCGGTGAGACGAGAAACCTGTGCTGATGAAATCAGTTGCGGAGTCCTGAACACCTCACGGAGCGCCAGCGCTTTGTCCATGAATGTTCCGGCGCCTTGCCATGTTGAATTGCCCAAGGTCGCAATGAGCACCATCCACAACGTCCCATCTCCGACGATTTCGCGAAAAATACCAGCCTGGCCGTGGTCGGTGTAACGCTGCTCGACGGCGTGGAGTAACCCTCCCGAGTCGGTGGTCTTGCCCCTGAAAAGAAGCGAAAAGACTTTGAGCCCCCACTGCTCTGCTGACGCACCGCTCACCCAACCGCGAGCCTGGCCGCGAAGGGACACGGCCAACGGGAAGCAAACCGCTTGAATCAACTGAGTTGCAGTACAGCTCTGCGCAAACTCAGCCTTGGACATGTTCTGCAGAAACGTCTCGATCTGAGCCGCCAAGCGGGATTGCAACTTGGCATTCACCGACTCCCGGTTCTCCTGCACTCCGTCAGGCAAGTCCTTCTTCCTGGGGTCCTGCATTGGAGTCAGGTCTGGTGGCTGCCCCTCGTCCAACTTCTCATCCTCAGCCGCAGCTTCGGCGTCTGTCACTCGTTCCGCATCGAACAACAATCGCAAAATGCCAGTCAGCGACAGGCTGCCGGGCGCTACTCCGCCTAACGTGACGAGAGGCGCCCGAACTTCCTCAAGATTTCGGATCAGAGCTACAGGATCAACGGGAGGGGCAGGGACTTCGGAAGTCTGCGGAGCCTCCTTCGCAATGCCGAATCCAACATCTCTAAACGTTGCCGAATCGCTGAATAATGCTTGAGCAACTTCTTGAAGGTCATCGAGTATTCGCCGTTGTTCAGCAAAGGAGGCGGTGTGCTCAAGCCCCTTGATGGATTCCAGGAACCTAGCGGTTTGGCAGGCATGATGAAGCTCTGCAAGATGATCAATCCACCGAAAGCTTGACACCCACCGTTGGGTCCCCCGCTCCAGGCGAATCGATGCAAATGCTGTAGATGTGAAGTCAATGCCTTCGGGAACCTCGCCGAACCAGCAATCATCCCCTTGGATATTGCTAAATTGCATCGCTACCTGCGTCGCACCCAGCAGCAGCGCAACGGCAGTACCCGGCTCAGGTTGTGGAGCAATGAGCGCCATGACTCTGTGTGAAGAAGCGTCCCAGCGTAGTCCGGCTAAATCGTAGGGGCATTTGCTGGGCTCGGCCTCCGCAGCCGGCGGCTTCGTTTTAGTCAGTACCTGCTCAGGGCTCGACGACGGCGATTCGAAAATCTCAAGCAACGCTTGAAAATCTGCGGGTTGAGGCGCGTCGTACACAAGGACGGTTTCGATATTTCCGCTTTGATCCGGCGGCAAGAGCCAAGCGGCGGCGGAACAATTCGGAGATCCCATCAATGCAGCCGGGCCTCCTGGCCCATCAAAGTAATAAAACTTCGCGTGCATGGGAGTTGTCGGCATCACCGGGATAAGGCGCAGTTCCAGGGGCAAGTCCATCAACTTGTCCACAGAGAAGCTTGCCAGTGACGGCGTCAGAGCAACGATCGCCCGTTTGATCCCGAAAGTTCGGTGAGCCCACCGCAGAAACGCTCCGCTTTCATCGGTTGACCCGGTAAAAATACGTACTTCAGAAAATTGTCGTCCCAGCCACCGTTGAGCGAGGGCTGGAGCCAGTGCACGATTTCCGCTGCTATAGAGTACCGGCGCGGGTGATGATGAATTGGCCGATCCCATCCCGAGCCAGGGGACATCTTTCATTCGGCGCACTGCGTCCCTCTCCAAGTCGCTCGCGCACCATGTAATCACTTCATCGAGAAATGGATGCAGCCACCCACCGCTGTCCGGATGGCCCGGCCCAAGCATCCAAGCACATCCGAGTTCCTGGTTGCTGCTCCAACCGCAGCTCGTGAGATTACCGCTGCCGATCATCACCGCTCCGTCCTTTGCGCCGAGGCGCAACAAGACTTTGGGGTGGAATGATCCGGTATGCTCTGCATTTCCCAACAAGTACCGTTTGCCCAGGTGCCAAAGCTGCCCTACTGCGGACTGAATAGCGCTTTTGACCTGATTCTTGTCGCCAATAACGAGGATGTCACTGGCCCGGCCTGCCCAAAGGTCGGGAAGGACGATCTGCTCGAAGAAAACCGGATCGAACGAATAGGTCAGCAGAAGAGCTTTGTGAAAAGTTCGTTCGCGGCAGAAGAGCCGAGGATTCATGCGATAGCCCCTTCTGACAAAACCCGCAAGGCGCCGCTGAGTATCTGATCGCCGTCGGCGGTGGTTCCATTCGCATCTATCAGTTTGAGTTGAGTCATCCAGCCCAGGGCCTCTCGAAGGCGGGATGCTGTCCGGCCAGCTCCAAAGCTTTTCCCACGAGAGAACCACTGATTCCCTTCGGCAGTGATCAGCGCAACGTCCCGCCGCAGATCAACCTGCAGGCGTGACCAAGCGATCTGAAGATGTTGCTGCACGGCGCGGTACGCCAAGTCAGCTGCAACAGTTGTAAGCGGAGGGTCTTCCCGGTTAAGGCGTTCGATCTCGGGCAGAATCACGTCACGCAAACCCATGCGACGCCAGCCCTGATAGGAGAGGTTACCGAATTCCACAAGGTTCTCCCTGACTCCCGTACCGACACGAATTGCCGCCATAATCCAGGTCACGACCGCGAGTGACAACGCGCCTGCGCCAGAACGCAGCGTCAGATTGTAGAGATTCGGCTCAGTCAAGCCCGCCGCCCACCGGGACATTCCGCGCTCTTGGCGAAGACCAGGTTTCAACAGAGTTTCGACTCGCGCGAAGAGCTGGCGGAACGTCATATCCGAAATGGACTCGCTGGCTCCAAGGAGTCCAAGATCTCGCAATGGGGCGTTATGCTCTTCGCCGCGAACCAGCAGTTCCGCGATGATCTGCTGGCTTTCCACGCCGGCCCGACCGTACTCGGGGGCGGCGGTGATCTCTTTCATGATCTCGCCCAAAACTGCTTCCTGAGATACGGCTATAGCATCGCGAACGCAGTAGGTCAGCCATCCATCGGCCACGTGATCAAGTAGCGGGTCTCCGAATCGCCGAAGTGAGCAAGCCGCACTGAAGAGGTCTTTTTCGGTTGGCGGCGCACTCTTTTCCTTCGCTAGCATCAGCAGAGCCGCGTAGGTGCCGATGCGGGTTCGCTCTCTCGACAGAGGGGCCGTAGGAAGAACTGCTGCTATCAGGGCTTCACGTTCGGCGTCGGGAATTTGATCAATCCTAGCGACTGAGCCCAGTTCCGCCAGGTCGTCGCGAATCGCCTCGCTTGGACGCCCCTGCTCGAACAGCCGTTTGACCAGAGGTATCTTTGAGAGGGCTTGGTCCAGAGTTATGGCAAGAGGCTTCCCCCGTTCAGCAGAGAGCCCTGGTATCCCATCATCGCGGGACCATGCAATGCCCAACTGTTCGGAGGGACCAGCGTAGATCGTAGTGGCAGGTGTTTTCACCAGTTGCGAAATGCCGATCTGAGTTGTTTGTGCGTCCAGTCGAATGATGGCCTCATCTGCGCCGATCAGTCCGTTGAGAGACCTCTCGTGAATCAGATTGCCCAGCACGAGCGCGCATTCAACATAGCCAGAGAAAGCGGTAAATTCCTGCCAGCTATCGGGGAGGTGGCTCTCGCCGTACCGATATATAAGCCACGCTCTAAATGCGATGTATCGAACGGAGGGAGTGACGGTGGTGACCCCGTCCAGAAGCGAACCACCGATAGTCTGAACCGGCAGGCGCAGCCCTAATAAGTCGAGGCCATCGGTGAGTACGGTGCCGCTGTTAACCCATTCTGGGGTTTCGATTGTCTTGGCTACCGACACGGTTTCGTCTCTGCTCAATACTTTACGTGAAACATTGGGCTATTGCCTCGGCTCAGCCATTGAGATACATGATCAACCCTTCCGTCACTTTGTACGCATATTCCTCACACGACACGAACACATTGAAGTAACGATCACCGACGAACAACCTTCTAGGTAGCTTCGCCTCTCCTATCCCACTGCGCCCTCTTCCGGGTGGACGCCGCTCGGCCGCGGCTCGGGCGGGCGTTTCGGACTGCGCCGGTTTCGCGCCAAACTAAACCCAACCGCGGTCGAGTGGCCGGGCGGGATTGCTCCCGCCCAGCCCTCTAAGAACCGTACGTGAGAGTTTCCCCTCATACGGCTCAAGCCTTTCGGAACGCCTGTCTGACGAGACGCGGAAACGACACGAACCGC
>JBARJF010000127.1:0-51180 GCA_049800135.1 Candidatus Sulfotelmatobacter sp. | reverse complement strand
ACGACGAGTAGTCGAAGCTGTTCTTCGTCGCGATCACGAACGCCTGCTTTGGCGTGGGAGGTGGAGCGATGGCACCAGCGCTCACTGCCCGGAAATTGGGCATGACACCGAGAATGCGTTTCGGCTGTGGCGGTGGAGTATTCTGAGCGGGAGGCTTCGCGCTCTCAGAGCGCTGCCCGGCTACCTGTGTGCCACTGGGCTGCGTGCCTTGGTGTTCCGCATGCGCAGCACTCGCTCCCGCCGCAGGGGTAGACAACGCCGCGCCGGAATCCTGTGAATCCATCAGCGCCGTAACGTAAGCGTCTTGCGCGTTCGAAAATCGCGCCGCGCCTAAGACAACTGCCCCTGCAAGAAACAGTGTTCCAGTACGACGCAAAGCGCAGCCTCCAATATCCGAAATCAGTTCAGTGCTTCCCTAATTGTCCAGTGAGTGAGTCGCTAACCTCGGGTCTTGTCCCGGATTGAAACCCCCAAAAGACCACGGGATTGGGGAACTAGTGTGTCCACAGCACTGTATATGACCCAAGCCGGTTTCGTCACGCTAAGGCTCAAGTTCGCGACGTGAACTTTCAAGGAACGCATTGGCATAATTTTGCGCTGATTTGCGAGGGTCGCGAGCTTTTCCTCGTCGTCGTTAGCTACGCGGTTGATCCGCATGGTGACAGGATAGCACCGCATCATCCGGGCGTCACACGGCTTCAGCATGTCAGACACTGCTCTCATGTCGTGCATTCCAAGGTCCGCGACAATCGACATCGTTCGCACATCAGGAGGTAATGGCGGAGCGGATATCCTTCACGCTTGGACAACTGCGGAGTCGGGGTTGTCCAACTGCCACGCAAGCATTCAGCGAGCCGCGTATTAAGGAAAGCAATACGCCGATGCATCACCGGGCGCGCGGCATCGTCGGCGACGACTTGTATGACAAGGTTCTGATACCACGTGTTCATGCGAGGCGCGCCGGCCGCTCGGACGAGATTGCCCAAACGCCTGTTCGTTGTTCCTTGAAAGGGAGCGCTTGATGAAAATGCCTGCATTATTTGACTTAACTGGTCGGGTGGCTGTAGTGACAGGTGGTAATGGCGGAATTGGTCGCGGCATTGCGCTCGGATTGGCCGAAGCCGGGGCTGCCGTCGCGGTGTTTGGACGAAACGACGAAAAAACCAGCGAGTGCTTTCCGAATTGAAAGCAGTCGGTGTTTCATCGATTGCTGTGATGGTTGATGTGACCGATCGCGCGGGACTGGAGCCCGCGCTTAACAAGGTCGAGAGCGAACTCGGTGGCATAGGCATCCTGGTAAATAATGCCGGCAACGTGTCGCTGAGCGGCGGTGTGTTGCAGGAAAAACCTGAAGATTGGGACAACGTCATCGAGACGCAACTCAATGCGGTTTTCCTGATTTCGAAGCTCGCTGCCAGATCGATGGTCAGTAATAAAGGTGGAAAGATCATTAACATTGGCAGTATGTACTCGTTCTTTGGATCTGGGCTCGTCCCTTCTTACAGCGCAGCGAAAGGAGCGATCGTCCAACAGACCAAGTCCATGGCCATCGAGCCCGCCCCGCACAACATTCAAGTCAATGCGATCGCGCCAGGGTGGATTGAAACGGACATGACGGCGCCTGTACGTACAATGCCCATGAATGATGAAATTCTTGCGCGGACCCCCGCCGGTCGATGGGGTCGACCGGAGGAACTTGCCGGAACAGCTGTGTACTTGTCCCCGCGGGCTTCGGACTTCGTTACCGGTACTACGATCCGTGTCGATGGCGGTTATGCGATCCGATGACATTCCGAACGTGACTTTGCATGCCTCCGACGATGCGTGGTCCCGGTGCATCGAGCGCAAAATTCGGTTTTGCCATCCGTCCCAATAAGTGAAGGTTGAGCCTTTCGCAACGCGTTGAGATCTTGCCCATAACTTCAGGGTTGCCCGTGAGAACGAAGCCGCTGGCGCGGCGGACGCTGCCGCGTGGGTGAGATCGACAGCCGTGGTTTTAAGCCCCAGATAAATTGAGGGTCACAAGGAGGTTGTCCCTGTGACCCATCTACGAAAAATCATGCTGGAGGAACTCCAGCGACGTCATTACTCAGAGGCTACCACACAACGCTATATCCGCTTGGTGGAAAGATTCGCGCAACACTTCCACCGCTCTCCCGATCGCCTCGGCACGCGACATATTCGGGAATACCAGGCCCAACTCTTCACCGTGCAGAAGCTGTAGCCCGGCTCGGTGACCAACCATCTGTGCGCCCTGCGGTTTTTCTACATTCAGACGTTGAAAAGGCCGTGGAGCATTGCTGACACTCCCTATCCGAAGAAACGCCACCGTCTACCCACGATTCTCAGTCAGGAAGAAGTAGCCCAACTCATCGATGCGGCTTGCACACCATTTCATCGAACTATCCTCATGACCCTCTATGCCACCGGTGTTCGGGACGCGGAGTTGACTCGCTTGAAGGTCAGCGACATTGATAGCCGACGGATGGTGATTCACATCCAAGGCGGCAAGGGTCGCCAAGACCGTGACGTAATGCTCAGTCCCATTCTGCTCGACGAACTGCGCGCCCACTGGCGACGTCTGCGGAAAAGATCCGACACCTGGTTGTTTCCCGGTAATCGCTGGCACACCGGTGCTCGGCCCATCGATACCAAGACCCCACGCCACGCCTGCCAGTATGCCGCCCGCCGTGCCGGGATTAAGAAGAAGGTGTATCCCCACCTGCTCCGTCACTGCTTCGCCACGCACCTGCTGGAAGCCGGTGCCGACCTGCACACCATTCAGATCTTGCTAGGCCATCACGATCTGAAAGAGACCGCCATCTATCTCCATCTTTCTCAACGTCACTTGCACGCCACCGCCAGCCCGCTGGACGCGTTGGTGTTGAAAGGCAGCTCACCGCAGGAGGAATAGATGAGTCGGCCACTCTTAGAGGTGGCCGATTTAGTTCGCAGCGCAGGAGCTGCTTTCATCGGGCGCAACCGTAACTGGATCCGCTGGACCATATCAAGGTCCTGCTCGCCATCGCGCGCTGTCGCACCGCCACACTCGGTGGTCACATCGATGAATGCACCCGTTGCGGACATCGTGCCACCATCTCGTACAACAGCTGTCGCAATCGACACTGTCCGAAGTGTCAGACCGGCGCTCGCGAACGCTGGATCCAAGCCCGGCGCCGCGAACTTCTCCCCTCTCCCTACGTCCATGTCGTCTTCACCCTGCCGTCGCAACTGGCAGCGCTGGCCCTGCAGAATAAAAAGATCGTCTATAGTTTGCTGTTGCGGGCCAGCGCAGAAACCCTTCTGGAGGTGGCGCGGAACCCCACACATCTCGGGGCTGAGATCGGCTTCTTCAGCGTGCTGCATACCTGGAACCAGAAACTCCAGATTCATCCCCACGTCCACTGTGTCGTCGCCGCCGGTGGGCTCTCACTCGATCACACCCGCTGGATTCGATCTCACCCGCGATTCTTTCTCCCCATTCCCGTACTCCGGCGGGTGTTTCGCGGCAAGTTCGTCGCCGGTCTCAAGGCCGCCTTTCAGCTTGGCCAGCTGCACCTTTCCGGGGATCTGGCGCTCCTCGCGCAACCCAAATTCTTCGCCGCCTGGCTGCGACCGCTGTTTCGCAAAAACTGGGTGGTCTACTCCAAGCCACCCTTCGGCGGCCCCGAGTATGTGCTCCAGTATCTCGGCCGTTACACCCACCGTGTCGCCATCTCCAACCATCGCCTGATCTCCTTGGCCAACGGGCAAGTCACTTTTCGTTGGCGCGACTCTGCTCACCACAACGAGCAGAAACTGATGACCCTGTCGCTCGATGAGTTCTTGCGCCGCTTCCTCCTCCATCTGCTCCCCAAGGGCTTCGTTCGTATCCGTCACTTCGGCTTTCTGGCCAACCGCCGACGCTCCACCCTACTGCCGCTGTGCTTCGCTGCCCTGGGTACGGTTCCTGCGCCGATGGAACCAGAAACCACCGCCCAGGAATCGCACCCTCTTTGGCGTTGCCCCAAGTGTGGCGGACCGATGGCGGTCATCGAACGACTTACCGCAGCTCAAATCCAACTCCGTTCTCCACCACCGTTGCTCCCAACTACGACATGAGACCGCTTCTCCACAACTCGAAAACTCTGCACGGTTCACCGCGCTCCGCCCCCGTCCGCCCCGCTCCTGACCTGATCCCTACTTCGCGTCCTGTATCCCACCGTTTTCCACCATCGATTCTCCTTCCCACGCTCTCGACAACCTCCACCTCCGCTTCCGTGCCGACTCACTCCGACTTCAACACCTCCCCCTCGCTCCATTCAATTTGCATAAGGACCGCGTCCGCCGCGCCAGCGGCTTCCTTCTGACGGCTTTTTCGAACGCGCGCCCCAATCCTCTATTCCGCTCCACTCTGATCACCAAGGGCGCGCCTCCGAAAAAGCACTAGCGTCATCCGCCCAAAATCGCCGTCAAGAACTGATGGAATTTCCCGCTTGCGCTGGCAGGTCCGGTGCTGCTCGTCTATCGGCTAGGCATCTCTGCGATTTGGGAAACCCGGGAAGCCGGTTCGGACAATAGCTGCGATGCATGCAGGTGCGACAACTTGGCTTACACGCCAAACGAAGAATGAAGAGCCCGAGACCACCTTAGAAGGCGGCTAAACAATATCCCAAGTGGAGAAGTGAGAACATGGTGCGACCCTCAGAAAGTGGGAGTATCTTGCGGTTAGAAGCGCTAGTCAGTGTCCGCCGTCACAAATGACCGTGATAGCTGTCACGACCGAGATGCGATGATCAACAGGTTCGGCTTCATGCCAAACACTCCAGTTTTTGCGGTTGTGGTTCTTGCCCTCGCGGGAGCGGGGCAGAGCGGCTGCACCGGTTGCCGAGTTGCTCCCAGCCCGACTCTGTCCCAGCGGCTGGCGGAATATCTTAGAAAGACCCAAACGCTCAAGAGCGCCCCTCCGGTTGCAGCTCTGACCTGCCCCACCTTTGGCTCTTTGATAGTGCCAGCGACGCTCCAGACGCAGGGAGGGCACAGAGTGATTCTCTCGTGGAGAGCGAGCCCTCCTGCCGACTCCAAACACGCCGCCGCCGTCGGTTATTGCATCTACCGGAGCGAAAAACATAAGGACACCTCGCCTGAGCTGGTCAATTCCATGCCATTCCCGGGTACCAGTTGCGCGGACGATGCGGTAGAGAACGGCCAGAAATATTATTACGTTGTGCGCTCGATCAGCGCCAACAGGGTAACCAGCATCATCTCGAACGAGGCGCCCGCGACAATTCCGAAGCAGAACAATTCCTCCGTCTCACGAACTTCACCACCCCTGTGCCGGGAGCCTGCGGGCGCGAAATAGGTGTCGGCAGTCACGCGCAAGGTCTAAACCGAGCGCCCCCCGTAAAAGACGCAGATATTTGTGCCATTGACCGAGTGCGCAGAAGCAAAGCAGGGCCGCGGCCCGGGCTCCCGCAGTTGGTTCCAAGAATTGCCTGCCAGGTGTACAATCCGCGCTGCCGTAGATTGCACCCGTTTTGGGGCATTTGGACTGTCAGGTCGAGAAAACCAGGAGGGTAGCACCATGGATCGATCGGCTCGGCTGAATTTGGTTGGAAGGATTACCTATTACGTGGGCTGGATTGCGCTGTTCTGTGGGGGGCTGGTGCATCTGAACATCGCTAAGGCGCAATTCATCGCGATGCACCTGAACAAGCGGAATCTGTTCGAGGTCGGTGTCGTGTGCTTCATCATCTGCATAGCATCGGAGGTTCGAGCCGTCGCCTCGGGAGAGAAAGAGCTTCCCCGCGTTGTAAAGTAAGGAAGCAGCTGCATAGGAGATCTACCTGCATACTGGATATTTCGGCATTTGTGCCGACCACTTGGCGGTCCAGGCCTACGGCCGGTTGTGTCCACCACTTCGATATGTGTCTACAGCCGAAGCTCCCGTGTTGAAGCGTTGGACCGCGTAATTCTTAAGGAGCCCGCTAACCAGTTCGCCAGGACCGGCATGGAGAAGTTAACCAGGGTGCTGTCCGAGTCCGTGATGTATTCCCAAACACGACCGTGGCGAAGATCTTTTGCAGTGCTAGCGATTGCTGCGATAGCTGTGGCCATGTTCTTCTTCCTGCTGAACGTGGGCGGATGGAGGGCGCGAATTCTGGCCAGATTGTTCCGCGTCGATAACTGGCCGGTTGTGGTTTCGCCGCCGCCGGACTTTCAACCGCAAGTCCCTCCGGGATTCAGGGTCTCCGTTTTTGCCAGGGGTTTCACCGAACCGCGGTGGTTAGCCGTTGCTCCCAATGGAGATGTTTTTGTAGCGGATTCGGCGGCAGGAGCAGTGGTGGTTCTTCACGATTCGCAGGGCCAGGGCAGGGCCGAATCACGCGATATCTTTGCAGATCATTTGAATCTGCCTTTCGGGATCGTCTTCCACGACGATTATGTGTACATCGCCGACACAAACGAGGTTCTGCGCTTTCGCTATGACCGCGCGACGTCGAAGCGGATCGGGGATGCGGAGCACATCCTTGACCTCCCTGGTATGGGCTATCACCAGCATTGGACGCGGTCGCTGGCCTTTAGTCCCGATGGCGAAAGGCTTTTCGTTTCTGTCGGATCAAGGACGAATGTCTCGATCGAACGGGATAGCTGGCGAGCCGCAATTTTGGTATCAGATCCCGATGGCAAGAACATGCGAATCTACGCCAGCGGGTTGCGGAATGCAGTAGGCATCGCCTGCGATCCCGAGTCGGGTACCCTTTGGGCCACGGTAAATGAACGGGATGACATCGGCGACAACGTCCCGTCCGACTATTTCACGCACGTCGTTGATGGTGGCTTCTATGGATGGCCCTTTGCCTATATCGGCGGACACGTGGATGACCGCGTATCCCCGAGACCGGATCTGGTGGCACGCGCGATTACCCCAGATGTGCTTCTGGGTGCGCACGTGGCGCCGCTGCAGTTTGGTTTTTACGACAAACAGCAGTTTCCTTCCACCTATTGGCAGGGCGCTTTTATCGCTGAACATGGTTCCTGGAACCGGCGGGTCAGGGCCGGCTATCAAGTGGTGTTTGTGCCATTCCGTAATGGTTCTCCCGTCGGCAGGCCGATGCCATTTCTTTCCGGATTTGTGCCCGATCCGACAGGTAAGGATGTGTACGGACGCATGGTGGGCGTGGCCATCGGAGCAGATGGTTCTCTATTGATCTCCGATGACGGTGGAAAAGTCATCTGGCGGGTGTCTCACGAACGGCACGGCTACCCGACGCAGTAGAGTCAACGCCATTTGCAACTTACCTCCAAGAATGCAGACATACATCGCCAAACAGTCAGAAGTTCCTTGGGGAATCTCAGTGGCGTGGTACGCGGCGCAAAGGATAACCCGGCTTTGCTCGTGGCAGGTCACTGGATGATATTGCTCTATCTTGCTGAAAATAATATGGAAAACGATGCTGCAAGCGCTTGCAACTAGTCGCAGAAATTATCAGTCTTGACAGAAATCAGCGATGCGCTAGAGTGGCAATGGTAGCGGTTTCCCACCCCCGGGGCAGTCGTTCCCAGCTCCCCCCACTTAGAAGATGATGGATATCAAAATAATGAAGAGAACAATGCTTTTCGTTGCGGCAGCGATGCTGTTCGCCGTGCCTTCGGCTCTGGGGCAAAATACGAACATGTACTTTAACGGGGGCTACCAAGGTGCCAATTGGACCTATGGCAGCGAAACAGTGGGAACGGGCTTCTACGACGGTTCGATTAACGGCGTGCAAGTGGGAGCGGGCCAGTCCGGCGGGCCGGGAATGATCTGCGACGATTTCAACGACAACGTCTACGCTGGCGAGAGTTGGACGGCCAGTGCGATTAACGCCGCGAGTCTGACTTCCTCCAACCTCAGCCAGACGTTGTTTGGCACGGCGATTGGACTTCAGGGATATACGGAGTTGGCGTACCTGGTGAACCAGATGTTCACTACCAACCCGAACAGCGCGACCCAAGCCGCATTTTCAGAAGCGATTTGGGCTCTTACCGGCGGCGTGAGTACCAGCAAACTTGTCGGCCAAGCTCTGACTTTCTATAACGCTGCAATAAGCATGTATACTTCGGGCAAGATCAGCCTGACGCAGTTCGCAAACCTCTGGATCTATACCCCAAATCCTCGAGGACCGGGAGAAGCGCAGGAAATGTGGAGCGCGGTCGCGGTTCCCGAAGGCGGGGCGGCGTTAGCGTATCTCCTCTTGGCCGCTTTTGCGTGCTGCGGCGCAATGGTTTTGCGTTCCCGGCGGCAAATGTGCGCAATCAGAGGACCGGCTTAAACGAAATCATTCCGTTAGTACAAAACGGTTTCACGAAAAGGCGTGCCGGGTGTCGGCACGCCTTTGTTTTTTGGCGGCGTGTGGCTGGGAGCCCCGGTGTGCAGTGTGGCAATAGCTTCTCAATCAAGTCTGCCAAAATGTCGGCCATTCTCATTGTGGTGCTTCAAGTGCTGTGGTCTATAGTGCAAAGAAACGAGTCATAGGCAAACGGTACGTGCCGCATTTCGGAGGTTTCGTAATCATGCTTTCTTCGAACCGACGTCTGATCCTTTCTTTGGCTCTGGCCTCTTTGGCGGTGATGGCCGCGCTTTCTTCATCCTGCTCTCGAAATCCCAACGTGCGTAAGCAGAAATATTTTCAGAGCGGGGAGCGTTACTTCGAGAAAGGCAAGTACGGTGCCGCTGCGATTGAGTTCATCAATGCGGTCAAGGTCGATCCAAACTACGCCGAGGCTCACCATCAACTGGCTGAGAGTTATCTCAAGTTGCAGAATGCGCAAGGCGCCTTCCAGGAACTCAGCCGCACCGTACAACTGCAGCCGCAGAATTACGAGGCTCGCCTTGAGTTGGCAAACTTATTGATCGTCGGCCACGACCTTCCCCAAGCTCGGGAACAGACCGATCTGCTGCTCCAGGAGCAGCCGAGCGACCCTGCGGTGCACTCCATCATTTCCAGCCTTCTGGCTGCGCAAGGGAATCTCCCCGGCGCCATCGAGGAAATGCAGAAGACCATCGCGCTCGATCCCGGTCGCTGGGAGTCATACCTGAGCCTTGCCCTGTTGCAGATAAAAGACAATCAGCCCGATGCGGCTGAAGCAAGCCTTAAGAAGGTGCTTGAACTGAATCCAACAGGAACGCAACCAAGGTTATTGCTGGGCAGCTATTACCAATCGGTTCACCGCTATGGTGAAGCGGAGCAACAATTCCAAAAGGCGGTGCAGAGCGACCCGCAGAGCCCCGAGCCGCGGGCGGCTCTCGCCCGCATCTACTTGGCCCAAGGCAACATCGTGGAAGCGGAAGACGTGGCGAGGCAAGCGAAGCACGATTTGCCCAACGACCCGGCCGGCTACCGCATGCTGGGTGCCCTTTACTTCACAACTGGCGATTTGGACAAGGCCGTCGTCGAATATGCCGCTCTGAGCGCGGAGCATCCCGACGACCTCCAAGTGAAGAAAGACTACATTCAACTTCTGCTCCAGAAAGGCCAGTTCGCCCAGGCCGGCACACTCGACGGAGAAATCCTCAAGGCCGATCCCAACGACAATGACGCCTTGGTCTATCGCGGCCAAATCCAAATCAGCAACGGGCAGATCACCGATGCCACCACTTCTCTGGAGACTGTGATCAAGAATGACCCAGGCAACAGTGAGGCGCACTATGTTCTGGGCATGGCGTACGAGAAACTGGGCGATCTGGAAAGTGCCGAAAGGGAGTGGAGGGAAGCGCTGCGTCTCCGTCCTGACTTGCTCGATGCAGTCCGCGCTCTGGCAGGCCTGGCCATGCGCAGAGGCAATATGGAGGGTTTGGAGGAGGCTGCGACTCAGATCGTCAGCCTGCAACCGACCTCCCCGGAGGGCTACGGACTGCGTGCGTTTGCCAACATCAATCGCAAGCGATTTTCCGTGGCCGCCACCGATGTTCGCAAGGCAATCGAAGTCGCTCCGCAGAGTTCATTCGGCTACGTGCAAATGGGCAATTTGGAATTTGCGCAACAACAACTCGGGGATGCCCGCAAAGCCTACCAGTCTGCGCTCGATCACAATCAGAATTCGAAGGATGCGTTGCGGGGCTTGATGAGCACTTATATTGTCGAGAAGCGCGTCGACCAGGCCGTCGCGGCGGCGAACGCGCAGATCGCCAGATCGCCCAATAACAGCGGGTTCTACGACCTGCTTGGTACCGCGCTATTCGGCAACAAGAAGGACCTGACAGGTGCGGAGGCGGCTTTCGAGAAATCTGCGGAACTCGACAAGAATGATTCCGACGCTCTGCTCAAGCTGGCTGAAGTGCAAGCCGCCATGGGTTCGACCGATCAGGCAATTGCGACCTGCCACCGGGCCCTCGAGAACAACCCGAACGAGCCCGGTTTCTACATTTTGATCGGCGATTTGTATCGATCCCGACAGGATTGGAATGAGGCGACCAGCGCCTACCAGAAGGCACTCGCAATCGAGCCCCGGAATCCGGTGGCATCGAATGATCTTGCCACCGTCATGTTGCGATCTGGAGGCAACCTCGACGTGGCCCTCTCGCTGGCGCAAACGGCACGCGGCGGCATGCCAGAGTCACCGGGTGTGGCCGACACTTTAGGTTGGATTTACTACGAGCAGGGTGCTTATCAGTTGGCTGTCGTCTCGCTCCAAGAGGCGCTAAGGCTGGGCCAAGACAGCCACTCACCTGACGATCCCCGGGTCCACTATCACCTTGGCATGGCGTACGCAAAAACAGGACAAGCCGTGCTTGCCCGGCGGCAGTTCGAGCGGGTGTTGAAGCTCAACCCCAATTCGAGCGATGCGACGGACGCGAAGAAGCAGCTCGCGGAGTTGAAATCGTGATCAACTCGTGAGACGAGCCCCCAGGCTCCGGCTTGTTGCCATCGCGGTTCCCCTACTTGGATTCCGACTTCGATTCCAGCTTCTTGCGGATGCGGCGCAGCTCTATGAAGCTCAGTGCGGTCATCGTGCACAGCACAGACGCAAACATGATCATGACAATAGTGTCCATCGGGCGCGGGCTCCTCCTCCCCCGCGTACCACTGTATCAGGCGTTCGCCGCAAGTGCACCTGTTTATGCGACGCGCGAACGCCCGGCCCCGCCGGGCAGTGGTTGGCCTGGTGCCGATTCCGGCTACGAAATGAACTGGATGCCCTCGGAAATAGCGCTCGCATCAGCGATTCAATCTTCAAGTTCCGGTCTGAGTTTTCCCAGCCTACGGAGCCGGAATCGCGGCTTGGATAATATTGGAATAGCCGCTTTCGCCACTCGGATCCACGGCTGTGGTCGCATAACAGTAAGTCGTCCCGTCGTCCACCCCACTGTCGGCATAAGTCGTGACGGAATTTGCTGTGGAAGCAATATCCGAATAAGAACCGCAAGAATTGGATGCGTAGATAGCGCGATAAACGTTGTAGCTCGTGACCCCCGATGTAGTGCTGGCCTTCCATGACAAGCTGACAGTGTGGACAGGCGCCGGTGTTCCCGTGCCAGCCAGTGCGGCGCTGCTGGGCGAGCTGGAGGCATTGCTGGCGAATGAAACCGATGCGGATGCGGTTCCGCTCGCACCGGGCGTGAACGTTACGGTAAAGCTAATGGGCTGATTCGTGGTAACGGCAACCGGGAACGACAGACCGCTGATAGAAAACTCTGCAGGGTTAGTGCCGCTCAAGTCGACGGAGGAAACCGATACAGTCGCGCCAGTGGCGCTCAGAGTCCCGGTTTGTGTTGCGCTGGTCCCGACCGTGACACTCCCGACGTTGACCGGAGTAACGCTCAATGTGCCTTGACTTTGCGCGGCTGTGGACCCGCTCATGGTCGCGCTCAAAGTCGAATCCGTAGCGTTCGAAGAAATCGTGACACTACCGCTGAAACTGCTGCCCGCAGATTGCGGCGCAAAGGTCACGCTGAAAGAAGCGCTCTGACCGGGCGTGAGAGTCAACGGGGTCGTAATTCCCGAAACGCTGAACCCTGTTCCGCTTGCGGTCACCTGAGAAATCTGCGCATTCGAACCGCCGGTATTTTTCACGGTTTCGGTTTGGGCCTGATTCTGGCCGACGTCCACGTTGGTGAACGTGAGGCTCGCGGGATTTGCCGTCAAGGTTGCGGGTGTCACGCCTGTTCCAGACAATGCCATATCAACCGAGATTGTGGATCCGCTGACGGTCAGCGATAGATTGCCGTTGCTGGTCGCCGCCGTCGTTGGCGCGAAGCTCACGCTAAACGTCGAGGCCTGACTGGGCGTCAAGGTCAGCGGCAGGTTCAACCCCGCACAGCTGAAACCTGAACCAGTCACCGCCGCCGCTGTGATCACCAGATTTGTGCCGCCGGTGTTCTTCAACGTTTCCGTTTGGCTCGAGGTGCTGCCCACCAACACGTTGCCAAAGCCGAAGCTGGTCGGGTTCGTGGTCAAATCTCCCGGTGAAACTCCCGTTCCAGAAAGCGCTATGTTCGCGGAGCCGCCGCTACTGCTGAAGGCTATATTGCCGCTTGCGCTGCCTGTGCTCGTGGGCGCAAAAACCACGCTGACGGCCACGCTCTGCCCCGCTCCCAAAGTCAAAGGCAGTGTCACTCCCGTAATGCTGTAACCACTTCCAGTGACGGTTGCCTGGGTAACCGTGACGCTCGATCCGCCAGTATTGGTAACCGTATCAATAATGGTCTGACTCGTTCCAACTTGCACGTTGCCGAAGCTCACGCCTGCAGGCGCGGCGCTCAGCGTACCGGCCGGGGGATCCTGCGTAGCTTGCGAGCTGGATTTGGCCGTGCTGACACCTTGGCAGCCGAGCATGGCGCCCAGGGCGAGCACCACGGCAAGCGCATTCCAACGAGTGGGGAAGCGGCTCATATGCGATTGAATAAGCTGGTGTTCTTCAGCTCCCAAAGCTTCAACGCCATTGTGCATCTTACCTGTTCCATGGGGTAAGGTACCGAAAGGGCATACCAGGAGAGGTTCTAGGGACTATGGCTGGACGGTGCTTTGTACGCCGCGTGATAGCCCCCGAGACCCAAGAACCCGTGCCATCATTTTCGGCAACTCGTCGCTCCGCTGGACAGAAGTAATCGAGATTACCTTGATACCCTTGGCATTAGGATTTGCGTTCGAGAATCTCGCAGGTCGTCTGCAAGCAGCCCATCAGCCGGCAGGCGATTCGATTCTTGGAAGGAGATCGCGGCCCTTTTTTAGCGGCGACGATTCGAGTGCGAGCAGGGAAGAACCATTCCTCCGGGGCTGGCCAATAAGTCAATTCGCGGACTGGGCAGGAAGTTTCCGGCAGATACGCGCCCCATCCAGAACCAGTTTGCAAAGATGATCGACAAAATCGGGGGTCAATCTGTCATGTCCGATGAGGAATCGCATGTAGATGGGCCCATAGAGCGAGTCGAGAAGCAAATCCAGGTTGGCATCCTTGCGCAATTCGCCGCGCGCGATCCCGCGGCGGAGGGTTGCGTAAGCCTCCTGGCGGCGCGGCTTCATGAAACGCTCGCGAAAAGCAATCATGAGGTCCTTGTCGCTTTGGCCGGCGGCAAGAATGGCGGAAAGAATACGCCCCCGCCGGCTGCGGAAGATCTTGATCACCTGGCACATTTGTTGGCTCATGTCCGCGCGCACCGAGCCGGTATCGGGAAAGCGAAGTTTACGGGTCGTGCTGCTGGCGAACGCGTCTGCGATAAGAGCCGCCTTGTTGGGCCACCAGCGGTAAACGGTTGCCTTTCCGACTCCGGCCTCGGCTGCCACGGCTTCAATGGTCAAATCGGGGAAGCCATTCCTTCCCAGGAGTTTCAAAGTACTGCGCAGGATGGCAACACGGGCTTGCTCGCTTCGGGGCCGTCCCGGAGAGCGCTCTCTGTTACCTTCGGTACCATCCTCTCGAGCCCGAGGCCTGTGGCGCATGGTGCTACCCTACAATATAATTGAGAAAGCTTTGGAATCCAATACGTTTAGTATCGAATCTAAGTTTAAATCCACGGGGTTCTCTTCGTCTTAGTACAGGCAACCCCTTCTTACATTCGTTCGATCTCTGGAGTGGTGTCCTGACCGATGTGGATTGTTGCGTTAGCCCTGAGGCGTCCTTACACATTCGTTGTGATGGCGCTCGTCATTATTATTCTCACGCCCATCACGATCCTGCGGACCCCCACGGACATCTTCCCGAATATCGATATTCCCGTGGTTTCCGTAGTGTGGTTTTACACCGGCATGTCGCCCTCCGATATGGCCGACCGCATCGTGGCCAATTCTGAGCGCGGCATTACCACGACGGTCAACGATATCGAACACATGGAGTCGCAGTCGGTATATGGCCTGGGCATCATCAAGGTCTTTTTCCGTCCGGGCACAAATGTAGAAGGAGCCATCGCACAAATCACGGCCATCTGCCAGACCACCGTGCGCGGACTTCCACCCGGCACTACGCCGCCCCTGATCATCTCCTATAGCGCTTCAACCACGCCCATTATTCAGCTTGGCCTGAGCAGCAAGACTCTGCCTGAGCAGGAACTCTTCGATCTTGGTCAGAACTTTCTGCGTAACTTCCTGGCAACAGTGCCGGGCGCTGCTACGCCCTATCCATACGGCGGGAAGATTCGCCAGATTCAGGTGGACCTGGACTTGCCCAAGCTCCAGGCTTATGGCCTGTCGCCCAATGACATTGTTAATGCCGTCAACGCGCAGAACCTCATCCTTCCGACCGGCACCATCAAGCTCGGCCCAACGGAATACAACGTTGAGATGAATGGAACGCCGCAGACCATCGCGGAATTGAACGACCTGCCGGTCAAGACCACGAACGGTTCCACGCTGTACATGCGCGACGTTGCGCACATACGCGACGGCTTCGCGCCGCAAACCAACATTGTGCGTCAGGATGGGAACCGCGGCGCGTTGATGTCGATTTACAAGAATGGCAACGCTTCCACGCTGCAAATCGTCGCCGGTGTCAAGAAGATTATTGTGCAGGCGGCACAGGCGCTGCCGCCAGCCCTGAAGATTACCGCGCTATTTGACCAATCTCTGTTTGTGCGCGCATCGATCGAGGGCGTGTTGCGGGAAGGGTTGATCGCAGCGGCTCTTACCGCCCTGATGATCCTCATCTTCCTCGGCGACTGGCGTCCCACCATCGTCATTTCCTTCTCCATTCCGCTCTCTATTTTTGTTTCGATCATCCTTCTGGGCGCGATCGGACAGACCATCAACATCATGACCCTGGGAGGACTGGCGCTGGCGGTCGGCATCCTGGTGGATGACGCCACTGTCGAAATCGAAAATATCGAGCGCAATCTTGCTATGGGCAAGGAAATGCGGCAGGCCATCCTCGATGGCGCGCAACAAATTGCTGTGCCTGCCTTCGTCTCCACCCTCAGTATCTGCATCGTGTTCGTGCCTATGTTCTTCCTGACGGGCGTGGCGAAATTCCTCTTCGTGCCCCTGGCTGAGGCTGTGAGCTTTGCCATGCTGGCCAGTTATCTGCTCTCGCGAACCCTCATCCCGACGCTGGTCATGTACATCATGCGCGGCCACGAGCATCGCGCGGAAGCACCCAAGACGTCCCTGGGCCGCTTCCAGCGCGGATTTGAGCGTAAGTTTGAAGACTTCCGTCGGGGCTACCAGCAGCTGCTCGAAACTACTCTCGAGCATCGCGGCGTCTTCGTGCTTTTCTTTTTGGTTTTTTGCCTGCTCTCTCTCGGGCTGGTTATGTTCCTCGGGGAGGACTTCTTCCCGCAGGTGGATGCGGGTCTGTTGCGCCTGCATGTGCGCGCTCATCCCGGTCTGCGCGTGGAGGAAACGGCACGGCTATGCGATGAGATCGAAGCCGTCCTGCGAGAGCAAATTCCCAAGGGCGAGTTGCAAACGATTCTCGACAATATCGGCTTGCCCAACTCCGGCATCAACCAGTCCTACAGCTCCAACGGAACCATCGGCTCAAGCGACGCCGAGATTCTGATCGCACTCGACCCAAAGCATCACCATCCCACCGCGGACCTCATACGGAATCTGCGCGAGGCATTGCCGCGGCGCTTTCCGGGAGTGGAGTTTTTCTTCCAGCCGGCCGACATTGTTACGCAGATTCTGAACTTCGGCCTGCCGGCGCCTATCGACGTGCAGATCGTAGGCACCGACATGGAAAGCAGTTATCTTATCGCGCAGCAGATCGCCAACGACATGCGCCACATCCCGGGCGCCGCCGATGTGCACGTGCAGCAGCTGCTTTCCCTCCCCACACTGCACATGAATATTGAACGCACGCGCGTCGCGCAGGTTGGCCTCACCGCGCGCGACGTGGCGCAGAGTGTGCTGGTTACGCTCAGCGGCAGCTTCCAGACATCGCCGAATTTCTGGCTCAACCCGCGTAACGAAGTTACGTACATGATGGCAGTGCAGGCCCCGCAATACCGCATGACCGACATGCAGGACCTGATGACCATACCGGTGACCTCTCCGCAGGGCACGCAGCTGCTGAGTAATCTGGTGCAGGTGTACCCCGTGGCGCGGCCCGCCACGGTCAACCACTACAACGTTCAACCGGTCATTGACGTTTACGCCAGCACACAGGATCGCGATCTGGGCGCGGTCGCCGCCGACACCTACAAAGTGCTCAAAACCTTCGAGGGCCATTTGCCGCGTGGCACGCACATCGTGGTGCGTGGGCAGGTCGCCACCATGCGCTCGTCGTTCTTCGGGCTGGGAGTGGGGCTGGCCGGCGCCATCCTGCTCGTTTATTTGTTGATCGTTATCAACTTCCAATCGTGGCTCGATCCATTCATCATCATCGCGGCGTTACCGGGCGCTCTGGCGGGAATCTGCTGGTTTCTGCTGCTGACGCGTACTACTCTGAGCGTGCCATCGCTCACCGGCGCGGTTATGTGCATGGGAGTGGCCACGGCGAACTCCATCCTGATGGTGAGCTTCGCGCGCGAGCAGATGGATGAGGGCATTCCCGCCGTACAGGCCGCCATCGCGGCGGGATACACTCGCGTGCGTCCCGTGCTGATGACCGCATTGGCCATGATTATCGGAATGGTTCCGATGGCGTTGGGAATCGGCGAAGGGGGCGAGCAAAACGCACCGCTGGGCCGCGCCGTTATCGGCGGCCTGCTGTTTGCCACGGTCGCCACCTTGTTTTTTGTGCCCAGCGTCTTCGCCATGTTCCATAGCCATCGCGAGGCCAGGCGGGCACGCCAGCAGTAAGCATAACCAGCGGCAGACGAAAACAGCTTTTGCAGGAATCGGAGTCGCGCATGAGTGCAGAAAACGAGTCGAAGCAAAATCCGGGAGATGCTCTGCCGTCGGAACATAGCGGTGACGCCCATCCGTCGCGGGCCAGCCAAGACGAAGAGCACCACGCCCAAGGTGCCCAGGCCCGGCGCGACGAAGAGATCGCGGCGATCCAGCAGCACTCCCGGCACCAACCCCCGGGCATTCAGAGACCGCCCGAACTTCCGCCCGCCCCCCCGCGCAAAGCCATGACAATTGTGGGCGTGATGCTGCTCGTGCTGCTCGTTGCCGGAGGGCTCACTCTTTGGGAGCAGGCGAGCCACGAGAGCGCGCTGGCCAAGGAGACGGAGCTCGAAACCGTGCCCACTGTCGCTGTGGTTTATCCCCTGTCGGAAAACCCCAACGAGGAGTTGGTTCTGCCCGGCTCTCTACTGGCTTACGAGCAGTCTCCGATTTACGCCCGAACCAACGGCTACCTTTTGCGCTGGTATAAGGATATTGGCAGCCGAGTCACCAAAGGCGAGTTGCTGGCGAAGATCGACACGCCCGAAGTCGATCAGGAACTGGACCAGACGCGGGCCGCACGCCTGCAAATCCTGGCGCAGATGGATCTGGCTAAAATCAGCGCGGCTCGCTGGGAGAACCTGCGCAAAACCGACTCGGTCTCGGCGCAGGAAGCTGACCAGTACGAGAGCGGATACAAACAGAGCCAAGCCAACCTGGCCGCTGCCGACGCCAACGTGCGCCGTCTCGAGCAACTTGAGGGCTTTAAAAATGTCTACGCGCCATTCTCCGGCGTGCTCACCCGCCGCAACGTGGATCCCGGAGCGCTCATCAACGCCGGCACCGGCGCCGCTGGCGGCAGCGCACTGTTTGACCTTGCGCGGGTCGATCCCCTGCGGGTGTACACCAGCGTGCCGCAGGCCTACGCGCCCTACATAAAAGTCGGCGCCAAGACCGCCGTCACCCTGCAGGAATTTCCCGGGCAGAAGTTTTTCGGCAAGGTCGTACGTACGGCGGAGGCCATTGACCCGGTCACGCGTACTCTGCTGACAGAGGTTGACGTGCCCAACAAGGACGGGCGCTTGCTGCCCGGCTCGTTTGGGGAGGTGCATTTTGCCATCGGCTCCAACGTAAACAAGGTCACGGTTCCGGTGAACGCGATGCTGTTCCGTGCCCAAGGCCCGCAGGTTGCGGTGGTCGGACCTAGTGGGAAGGTACAGCTGCGGAGCATCAACATTGGACGCGACTACGGTACTACGTTGGAGATTCTCGGCGGCGTCTACCCCACAGAGCAGATTGTCGTAAACCCGCCCGATTCGCTGGAGGACGGACAGCGGGTCAAGGTAGTGCAATCTCCGCCGAAACAACAGCGCAGTCAACCGCCGCAGAGCTCCCCCGAAGGTGGAGCGTCGTGAAGCGGCCCGCGTTCTCAGCCGTCCTCGCGCTGCTCGGTCTCGCAGCTGGATGCACCGTGGGTCCGCGTTACAGCCGGCCTGCTGCTCCCCCGCCAGCGCCTGACGTTTGGAAGACGCAACCGCCGTGGCAGCAGGCCGCACCCCAGGACTCCATCCCGAAAGGCGCGTGGTGGCAAATCTTTAACGACCGGGCGCTCGACGGCTACGAACAACAATTGCTGCGTGCAAACCAGTCTCTCGCGGCAGCGCGCGACCGCTTGGACCAAGCGCGCTCCTTGGCGCGAGTCGCTACGGCTGGCATGTTCCCTCAGCTTTCAGCGGACCCGAGCGCGTTGCGCGAGCGCGGCTCCGGCAACCGTCCGCTGAATGGCGCCGCACCGACCATCATAAACGGCGTGCCGCAACCGATCGTTCCCTACACGCAGAATGTCTATACCATTCCGTTCTCGCTGAGCTATGAAGCCGATCTTTTCGGCCGAGTGCGGCGCAACGTGGAAGCGTCCAACGCTTCTCTGCAGTCGACGGCGGCTGATCTTCAAAACGTGCAATTGGTGTTGACCGCAGAACTTGCTGCGGACTACTTCACGCTGCGTGAGCTGGACGCTGAGTTTCAGGTGGTGCAGGAATCTGTGGGCTACCAGCGCAAGGGTCTTGATCTGGTAAACAACCGCCACGCAGGCGGCATCGCCAGCGGACTGGAAGTCGCGCAGCAGGCTGCATTGCTCGATTCCACCTTGTCACAGCTTGCGCTGCTGCAGGAGTCGCGGGCGCAGTACGAGCATGCCATCGCGGTGCTGGTGGGGCAACCGGCTTCGAGCGAGAGCGTTGCGGTCGCGCCGTTACGGGCCACGCCACCGCCGGTTCCGCTTGGAGTGCCTTCCGACGTGTTGGAGCGCCGGCCCGACATTGCCTCCGCAGAGCGCCTCATGGCTTACGAGAATGCGCAGGTTGGTATCGCGCGCGCCGCCTTTTATCCGCACATCACCCTGAGCGGTTCTGGAGGATGGCAGAGCACTGACCTCGGGCCGCTCCTCAACGCACCCAGCCTGTTCTGGTCGGTGGGCGCGGATGCCTTGCAGCCCATCGTCCAGGGCGGGCAAAACCGCGCCAACCTGGCCGCGGCGCGCTCTGCGTATGCCCAGTCCGTGGCCAACTACCGCCAGACCGTGCTCACCGCGTTTCAGGAAGTCGAAGACGGCATCAGCAATCTGAGCACCCTCTCACAAGCTCTCGCCACGCAGCGTGCGGCGGTCGAAGATGCACGCCGTGAGCTGGCGATCGCAAACAATCGCTATATCGGCGGAGTCACCAGTTACCTCGACGTCATCACTGCGCAGACCACTCTTTTAGCCAGCGAGCGGCTGGAGACGCAGTTGCTCGGCCAGCAGATGGTTAGCTCCGTCTATCTGGTGAAAGCTCTTGGCGGTGGCTGGGATGCCAACCAGCTCAACCACGAGCAAGTTCACCCGCACGCCCGCCAGGCTTTGCAGCCCTGAGCGCAGCCCGGTTTGGGCTATAGGGGACGGATAAAGGCGATCTTCCTGAACCGCTACGCAACACCCACAACCTGCAAGTTGACAACCCCGTCGAATGAGCCTAGTATTATAGCTAAGGGAAATATCTCCTCTTGCCCTTTCAGGTCCTCGGAGCTAAATTGGTTTCCCTTGAAGTCTTTAACCTGTTTGGCGAGCCTCTGAAAAGTGATCGCGCTGTGACGCTGCTGGCCGGTGAGGCTTGCCGTGCCGGTTTCGCCTCGTTTGCCGTCTGTGTTGATGGTTCTGAATCCGGAGGAAAACCATGAAAAACACGAAGTTTCTCGTGAAAGTGAACCGTAGCGGCACTCGCGCTCCTGAGTATGTGCAGCGGCTTGACCGGACTCCCATCCAAACCACAACCAACCGCAAGCTGGCCTTGATCATGGGAAGATTCACGGCGGAAGATGCCGTCAAGTCCATCCAGAATTCCCGATGCAGCCCCGAGTTAGTGTCCGTCCAGGTTAGCGCCTAATCGTCTCGGGGATCTGCCCCGCCATACCCGGATTACTCCCGCCTGGAAAGATTCATTTCTTATTGGCCTGCCGTAGTATTCTCGCGAGGATAGATTTCTAGTTTCGCAGGTCCGTGAAAGGACGCCGGCGTGGCGCACAACGAAAAGACCAACTACAACCGTTTCCTCCTGCTTGTGGCAGGGCTCGGTGGCTTGCTCTACGGTGTGGACGTCGGCATCATCGCCGGCGCCTTGCCCTATCTGGAAGCCACTTCCGGCTTGAATGCGGGACAGCTTTCGATCGTCGTTGCCGCCGTACTCCTCGGCAGCGTCATCTCAACTTTGTTTGCGGGCTTGCTGGCGGACTGGATGGGACGCAAGCTGCTGATGACGCTCAGCGGTGTGCTGTTTGTCGTCAGCATTCCCGTGATTGCGCTCTCGCATGGTTATGAACCGTTAATTCTTGGCCGCTTGCTACAGGGCATAAGCGCTGGCTTGATCGGTGTGGTGGTCCCGCTGTACCTGGCGGAATGCCTTTCGGCATCGAGTCGGGGCAGGGGAACAGGCGTCTTTCAGTGGCTGCTTACGCTCGGGATCACAGCGGCGGCCATAGTGGGGATGTATTTCAGTTTTCGCGTCGAAGAAGTAGCAAAGCTGGGAAACGCCGCCCGGCTCATCGCTTTCAAAGACACGGCGTGGCGCAGCATTTTCTGGGTTTCACTGCCACCCGGCCTCTTGTTCGTGATCGGCAGTGTCATGGTTGCGGAATCTCCGCGTTGGTTGTTTCGTCGGGGGAAACGCGAGGCCGCCTATAGCGCGCTCCTGCGCTCTCGCACCAACGAGCAGGCAGACCTGGAATTGGCGGAAATGGAACAAGCCGCCGTCGCGGAGAAAGCCCAGACCTCAACCGGAACCAGGGTTAAAGAATCGCTCTTGCGCCGGAAGTACGTGATACCTTTTGTGCTGGCCTGCGTGATTCTGGCGTGCAACCAGGCCACCGGCATCAATTCCATCATCGGCTATAACACCAACATCCTTTTGCAGAGCGGCCTCTCCGACGTCCAGGCGCATTGGGGCTACGTTCTGTTCACGGTTGTGAACTTCCTGGTGACGATTGGCGGCGTCGTGCTGGTGGACCGCAAGGGACGGAAGTTCCTACTATCGGTGGGAACCGCCGGAATTATTGTGTCGCTGGTCTGCACCGGCCTGCTCTTCCACCAGACGGAACGCCGGCGCGTGGATTCCAGAAGCTCGGTGCAGTCCATGGTCACCTCGGACCAGAAGATCACTCTCACCTATGACCAGAAGCTGGCCGAGACGCTGCTGGACGCAAGCGGAGGCGCGGCTCAGCAAATCGGCAACCGCCCTACCTCTTTGGTGGTCATCTATTCCTATGGCGACTTCCATGCTGCAACCAAGGCTGCGCGTTCCGACGACACCGCCGCGACCCCCATTGAAATCACCCGCGAAAGCTGTGTGCCCGCCAACAAAGTGGTGGCGTTCTTTTCGAATCCTTTCGGCGATCTTGATGCCGCACGGCTGGCTCCACTGAGAATCGATAACGCGCTCATCACTCCTCTGCCCAGCCAGCGCAGCGGCTGGATGGTTGCCCTCACGCTTTTCGTGTTCATGGCGTTTTATGCTGTTGGTCCGGGTGTGTGTGTGTGGCTGGCGCTTTCCGAACTGATGCCAACCCGCATTCGCTCCAATGGTATGAGCATCGCTCTGCTGCTCAACCAGGCGGTGTCCACTGGGATCGCCGCCATATTCCTGCCCACGGTCGGAAAGTATGGTTATGAGGCCATGTTTTTTGGCTTCGCGGCGTGCACGGTGATCTACTTCATCACTGCTGCGGTGTTCCTGCCGGAGACGAAAGGAAAGACGCTGGAAGAGATCGAGGCGCTTTTTGAGGGAGCAAGAAAAAAGCCTGGCCTCGCAACAGGGTAAACCGTGCGGCCTGCGCTTAACCTCTGTCCTGCCTCACGGTCGGGTGGAGTGCGCTAGGTCCGGGCGTGGCGTTCGCTGTTGGGTTTCGAACCGCTTACCGCGAAGAACAGGATGTAGAGATAGCAGAGCATAGCCACAATCAAAGCATAGTGAAGACCTTGTCCCCAGCTGGTCTCTCCTTGGGTCATCGCTGAATAGTAGCGGCTGTTGATGAGTACCGCAGTGCGGCCAACAAGGTACGGAATGACTGCGCCGCCCACAATCGCCATATTCAAGATACCGGAGCCATCGCCGGTGAGCGGACCCAGCTCGGCTATCCCCATGGTGAAGATGCAAGGGAACATGATTGAGTTGAACAGCCCGACGGAAAGAATGGACCACATTGCCACTTGCCCGTTGCTGAACACCGACACCGTGACCAGGAGGGCGGCGATGATCGCCGCGAGCGCGAGTAGCTTTCCAGCTTTGATCTTCTGCAACAGTGCCGATCCAATAAAGCGGCCAACCATCGCCCCCAACCAGTACAGTGAGATGTACCTGGCGGCGTCTGCCAGGGCTGCCCGATAACGCACCCCTGCGTCGGCAATGGTGGAGTGCGATATAAAACCGCCGATATTGTCCAGCGCCAGATAGTTCGCGATCGAGCTGCCGATCGCAACCTCGGCTCCAACGTAAACGAAAATCCCAATCGCGCCGAAGATGAGGTTGGGATGTTTCCAGATGGAGTCGGCGACCTTCACGCCGATGTGGTGCCCGGCGGATTCCATCGCCGGAAGCTTGAAAAGACCGATTGCGAGAGTTAGTACCAAAAGGGCGGCGCTGAAAAAGTACACGTACAGCTTGACCACCGCATCCGCTTCCTGGGAAGCGCTCTGTGCCATGGCAGTGGCTGTCGTTCCGAGGATCAAATGTGCGCCGATCCAGGGGAAAATCGCTGTCCCCAGAGAATTGAAAGCCTGGGTGAGGTTCAAACGGCTGGAAGCGGTCTCTGGCTTGCCCAGCACTGCAACGTATGGGTTCGCCGCGACTTGAAGAATCGTAATGCCAGTGGCCAGGATAATGAGCGCGAACAGAAAGAAGGGAAAAGAAGGAATTCTTGCCGCCGGATAGAATCCAAGGCACGCGGCAACCATGGTCAGCAGTCCAACGATGATAGCCCGCTTGTATCCGATCCAGTCGATGATCTTCGCCGCTGGAATCGAAAAAACAAAATAAGCGGAGAAAAATGCCGTCTGAATCAGCATGCTGGCATCAAGCCTTATTTTGAAAACATGCTGCGCATACGGAATCAACACGTCATTCAGCGATGTGAGCGAGCCCCACATGAAGAATAACGTGGTTACAACTGCCAGAGGCAAGGTATAAGACGAGGCCGCATCGGAAGAACCCGCGGCAGAACGGTTCGGTGTCGCGATGGACATGGTAGTGGGCCGGCCTCTACTCCGGCCGTCCCGGCATCATAACATTGCAAACGTAGGAGGAAATCGATCCTTCCCTGGGAGAATCGTCAGCCGGGAAGTTTGAAGAAGATGCCAGTCCCAGAATAGGCGTCATGCTCGTTGCTGCGGTTGGATCTTCACCAGCCAGTTCGCCGGCTCGGGGAGGATCGCAAACGTGGGGAGCTTGCCTCGCACCATGGCGACTTCGTCGCAGTTGTAAAACCTGGGGCAAACGTGGCAGTCCTTGTAAATCTTGTCGGGAAGATCCTCGCGCCGCGCCATCTCGAATCCCTGGCGCGCAAAAAATTCCGGAGCCCGGGTGAACAGGCAGATGCAATCCACGCGATGCCGCTTGGCCTCCGCCATCAATGCCTTCATCAACCGGCTGCCTCCGCCCTGGCCCTGCGCCCGAGATCCCACGGTGATTGAGCGAACCTCGGCCAGGTGGGTGCCGTAAAGATGGAGCGCACCACATCCAATAATGCGGCCTTCATTTTCCAGAACCACAAAATCTCTAACGTTCTCGCATATCTCCGCCAGGGTGCGCGGCAGCAAAGTGCCGTCGCTGGAATAGCCGGCGATCAGATCGTGGATGTGCTTGGCATCCGGCAAAATGGCTTTACGCGTGCGCATGAACCTCCTCGCGCAAGGACTCAATTTTCTTTCTCGCCGCCCCGATCTCCTGCCGCACTCGGGCTGGCGCCGTGCCGCCGACAACATCGTGGATCGCCAACACCGAAGCCGGCTTCAGGCACTCATGAAAGCTCTTATCGAATACAGGATTCAGATGGTGCAAATCATCCAGCGTTAAATCTTGAAGTTCGCACTGTTTCTCCACGCACAGCTTCACGGCCTTGCCGATCTGCTCGTGCGCCAGCCGCGAGGGAACGCCGCGATTGACCAGGTAAGTGGCCGCCGCCCACGCGTTCATGAACCCCGATTGCGCCGCGTCGTTCATGCGTTGATAATTGAACTCGACCGCTTTCATCCAGCCAGACACCAATGGCAACAACCCAAGCGCTGTGTCCGTGGCATCGAACAGGGGCTCCTGCGTTTCTTGCAAATCCTTGTTGTAAGCCAGAGGCAAGCCCTTCAACGCAACCATCAGCGCCGTGGCATTACCGATGATGCGGCCGGTCTTGCCCCGCACCAACTCCGGCAGGTCCGGATTCTTCTTCTGAGGCATGGCGCTGCTCCCTGTCGAATAAGCCTCGGGCAAGCGCACGAAGCCGAACTCTTGCGAAGAGAAAATAATCATTTCCTCCGCCCACCGGCTCAGGTGCAGACTCAGCAGGGAAAGCGTGTTGACGAACTCAATCACGAAATCGCGGTCACTGGTGGCGTCAATACTATTTGCCGTGGAACCGGCGAAGTCGAGCTCCTGGGCCATGAAGCCGCGATCCAGCGGCAGAGTCGCACCGGCTACCGCGCCCGATCCCAGCGGACAAACGTTCACACGCTTGCGGCAATCGGCAAGCCGGTCTCCATCCCGCAAAAACATTTGGACATAGGCCAGCAGCCAGTGCGCTGCCAGCACAGGTTCAGCATGCTGCAAATGCGTGTAAGCCGGCAACGCGGCGCCGCCGGCCTGTTCGGCGCGGTCGGTAAAAGTCCCGCACGCGTCACCCAGTTCCTTCCGCAACTCATCGATCGCTGCCCGCACATACAGGCGCAAGTCAGCGGCGATCTGCTCGTTGCGGCTGCGCCCGCTGTGCAGCTTATAGCCGACGTCGCCGATCCGCACTACCAACTGCTTCTCCACAAAATGATGCACGTCTTCGGCTTCATCGTCTTGTACAAAGCCTTTGGAGAGCGCCGCCTCCTCGCCAATCCCTCGCAGCCCTTGCAGAATGCTGATGAGTTCGTCAGCGGACAAAACTCCAGCGCCCTTCAGCGCACGGGCATGCGCTCCACTCGCCGCCAGCTCGTAACTCAGCAACCGGCGATCGAAGTCGAATGACCGCTGCCAGCGCTCGAATTGCGGATCCAGCGGCAGCCGGAACCGGCCCGACCACATCTTCATCGGCCGACCTCCACGCGAGCCCGGGCACGGGTGCGCGAGGGCAACCCCAGGATTCGGATGAAGCCCGCCGCATCTTTCTGGTCGTAACTATCGCCCATGGTGAACGACGAAAGATCGGTGCGATAAAGCGAGTGCTCCGAATGGCGGCTCACCACCGAAACATTTCCCTTGTAGAGAGACAACGTCACGCTGCCAGTTATCTCCGCCTGCGTGCTGGCGACAAAAGCATCGAGCGCTTCGCGCAGAGGCGTGAACCACAATCCGAAGTAGACGAGTTCCGCATACTTCAGTGCCACATGCTGCTTGAAGTGTGCGACTTCGCGCTCCAGGCAGAGCGCTTCTAGTTCGCGGTGTGCGGCAATCAGCAGCGTTCCACCGGGCGTTTCGTAACATCCGCGCGACTTGATGCCCACGAAGCGGTTCTCGACCACATCAACCCGGCCGACGGCGTTGCGCGAACCAATTTCGTTCAGCAATTCGACCAGCGACACCGGATCAAGCTTCATGCCGTCGACTGTGACGGGGGTGCCCTTTTCGAAGCCAATGGTTACCTGCTCGTCCTTGTCCGGCGCCTCTTGCGGCGATCGCGTCATCTGCCACGTCGTTACCAGAGGAGCATTCGCGGCGTCTTCCAGTTCTCCGCCTTCGTGGCTGATGTGCCATAGGTTGCGGTCCCGGCTGTGAATTTTCTCGCGGCTCGCCGCCACCGGAATGCCATGCTGTTCCGCGTAATCAAGGCAGTCTTCTCGGGATTTCAAAGACCACTCCCGCCACGGCGCGATCACCTTCAGTTCGGGCGCGAGCGCTTGATAAGTCAATTCAAAACGAACCTGGTCGTTGCCTTTGCCCGTGCAGCCGTGCGCTAGAGCCTTCGCGCCCTCGCGCAGCGCCACTTCGACTTGATGTTTTGCGATCACCGGTCGTGCCAGCGATGTGCCCAGCAGATATTTATGTTCGTACACCGCGCCTGCCCGCAACGCAGGGAAGACGTATCCCGTCAGAAACTCCTCGCGCATATCCTCCACGATCACCTTGCTTGCGCCCGTGGCGTAGGCCTTTTCGACTACGGCTTCCACGTCGTCGCCCTGACCCACATCGCCGACCATCGCGATGACGCTATAGGCGTAATTTTCTTTGAGCCACGGAATGATGATGGAGGTGTCGAGCCCTCCAGAGTATGCGAGTACAACTTTTTCAGGCATGAGCACTCCTTGCGGGCAGGCGGTCGCCGCCGCCCAGCAGTAAATAAATAATCGCTTTTTGCACGTGCAGGCGGTTCTCTGCCTGCTCGAAGATCAGAGACTGCTCCGAATCCATTACTGCATCAGTCACTTCCACCCCGCGGTGCGCCGGCAGGCAGTGCATGAACAGCGCATGGGGCGCGGCTTCCATCATCAGTTCCGTGTTGACTTGATACGGCGGAAAGATTTGCGCCCGCTGATTTTCTTCCCGCTCCTGTCCCATGCTCGTCCAGGCATCAGTATAAATTGCGTCGGCTCCCGACACCGCTTCGTGCGGGTCGGTCAGCAACTGAATCGCGGCGCCGGTTTCCTCGGCAATTTCGCGGGCAGCGGCCACAATTTCGGGATTAGGCGCGTATCCCCGAGGCGTCGCCACTCGGATCGACGATCCCAGGCAGGCACACGTCAGCATCAGCGAGTGCGCCACATTGTTTCCGTCGCCCACGTATGCCAGGCAACGGTTCTTCAGCTCTCCAAAACTCTCGAGCAGCGTGAGATAGTCAGCGAGGGCCTGGCATGGATGCTCCAGGTCGCTGAGCGCGTTAATCACCGGGACCGAGGCGTGCTCGGCCATGCCCTCGATGGTCCGCTGCGAGTAGGTGCGCAGCACAATCAAGTCCACCCAGCGCTCCAGGTTGTGGGCAACATCGCTCAATTTTTCGCGGGCATCAAGCCGTTCGTGAGTTTGATCGACAAACATCGCGGTTCCGCCCAGGCTCGCCATTCCAGACTCAAACGTAAGCCGCGTTCGCAACGAGGGCTTCTCGAAGAACATCACCATTTGCCGTCCCGCCAGCACCTTACGAAACTCCGCGGGACGCGACTTCATAATTCCAGCCAGATGCAAAACTGCATTCACTCCGGAGGGCCCGAGGTCGCGAGTCGAGACCAGGTCGGGACACCAATACGCTTGCGGAACTCGCTCGGGAGTAGCCGCCGTCCTGCCTTGCACATGACTATTCAACGTTGACTCCTTCTTCTTGATCTGCGTATCCGCCGCTCGTGATCTGTGACCAGCAATCGCTGAACACTCATGAGTAGGTGACCTCCGTCCCACACGACAGCTTGGTCAGATAGAATTGCGGCAAAACGTCCGCCTCGTTTGCCGGCAGAATTCTCACCCGCCCCACGCCTTGCTTCAGCGCCTGGCCGCACGCTCGTAGCTTGGGTAACATGCCACCGCTGATGATCGAATCAGCAGCCAATTCAGCGGCTTGCTTCGTGCTCAACCACGGCATCACGCTTCCCGCCGCATCCTTTACTCCGGGAACGTCGGTGAGAAAGATTAGAGTGTTGGCGTGGCACGCCGCTGCGCAGGACGCCGCCATTTCATCGGCGTTCACGTTGTAATATTCGCCGTCGGCACCCAGGGCCAGCGAAGCCAGCACCGGGATTCCTCCCTGCTGCCACAGCGCTTCGATCCAGCAAGGCTCTGCAAAGCAAATCTCGCCCACGAATCCCAGGTCGCGGCCGTGAACGAACTTCTTCCTGGCGCGGAACGTCATGCCATCGCCGCCGGAGAATCCGATCGCCGGCATACCCGCGGACTGAATTGCCGCCACCAGTTTCTTGTTGATGATCCCCGCCAAAACCATCAGCGCTGTATCCCTCGTCTCCGCATCGGTTACACGCAGTCCGTCCACGAACTCGCTTTTCTTCCCCAGTCGCTCCAGCATACGGGTCAGCGCGCTGCCGCCGCCATGAACCACGGCGACCCGGTGGCCGTCCCGCGCCAACTCCGCAATGGACTGGGCACACTTGCGCAGCGTCGCAGCCTCTTCGATCGCCGCTCCGCCGACCTTTACCACAATCGTCACTGCAAGCCCTCTCGCTCTTCCCACTGATACATCAGGTTCATGTTCTGCACGGCCTGTCCCGCCGCGCCCTTCAGCAGATTGTCGACGCACGAAACCAGCACCAGCCGGCGCCCATCCTCGGCCAGGCAAAAGCCGAGATCGCAATAGTTTGTATGGAGCGAAAACTGCAGCTGCGGCAGCTTCGGCGCCGCAAATACCCGCACCCAGTGTCTGCCCAAATAAAAATCCCGCACACTGGCTTCCACTTCAGCGGGTTTCATCGCCCGCTTCAGGTGCACGTAGATGGTCGACAGAATCCCGCGCGGAATTGGCAGCAGATGAGGCGCAAAAGTCAGATCCGCATCCTCTAGGCCCAACTGCTCCAGCATTTCGCCCAGATGCCGATGATTGAACACCGAGTACGCGGAGAAGTTATCGGCGACCGAAACAAAATGAGTACGCGGTGTAAGCGCCTTGCCCGCTCCCGAAACTCCGGACTTCGAGTCACAGATAATTCCACGCTGGCGATCAACTAGACCGGCACGAAGCAGTGGAGCCAGGGCCAGGATCACCGAAGTCGCGTAACAACCCGGGTTCGCCACCAACTGGGCGGCTGCAATGCAGTCACCGTTCAACTCGGGCAGACCATACACCGCCTTCGCCGTCAATTCCGCGGCCGTAACCGCGTCCACGTCCTGAAATGAGTAGATGGCACGATGCTGCGCCTGTTTCAGCCTCCATGCGCCACTCAGATCGATCACGCGAAATCCTTGCGCGATCGCCTCTGGCACAATAGATCGCGAAGCTTCATGCGGCGTGGCCAGAAAGAGCAACTGCACACCCTGGCGCTTCAACTCTGGCCACGAAAGCGGCCGCAACGGATAGCCTCCATTGCCCGACAATTCCGGGAATACTTCCGCCAGGTCCGTTGCGCCATCCCCGCTGTCCTCACGCCGCAGCAGCACAGGCTTCTCCAGCCGCGGATGGCGCTCGAGAATGCGAGTCAACTCCAGTCCCGAGTAGCCGCTTGCTCCGAGCACCGCGCTTTTGAGCCTGGCAGGCATCAACCGAGCATCTCCTCGATGCGAGCTGCCACCTTCTTGGCCGCGTCTTTGTCGGGACAAACAATCAGGATCGCATCATCACCGGCGATCGTTCCCACCACTCCCTCCCATTCCTGTTCATCGAGCGCCGCCGCCACGGGCTGAGCGCTGCCTGTAATGGTTTTCACCACCAGCAGATTCTGGGCCAGCCGAACATCCAGAACGAACTCGCGAACCAGTCGCTGCACCGGGGGCAACGCCAACCCTACAGCGCTCTCACCTTGAGGCAGGGCATAACCCGCCGCGGTCTTGCCCAAATTCAGATCGCGAATGTCCCGCGACAGCGTCGCCTGCCCTACCTTGAACCCCCGCTTGCGCATCGCCCGCTGCAGATCTTCCTGATTGGCTACGGGGCCCTGCCGCAACGTTTCCAAAACCGCTCTCTGGCGCAAGGCTTTATTCATCGTGAATATTTATGCATTATGCTGAATAAATATTCTCTATCTTACAGGCTGAGTCCCTCCTGTCAAGGAAAAACACTAAACGCTTTCGCTTCGTTTTCTCCGGATCGGCAGGCGGTAGCTCCAAGACACCCGCTTCGGTTCCTTCAGGGCACAACCGTCGCTTCGGCCACGCCAACGTGAGTATCCGCACCGCCGTAATAGAATAGGTAGCGTTGCCCTTGCTGCACCATGCCTTCCACAAACACCACGTTGGGGACCTGGCCCACTTCCTCCCACTGTTTCTCAGGAGCGAACACGGGAGCATTCGTGCGGGAGATCATGACGCGCGGATCATTCCGGTCGAAGACCGCTATTCCAGTGCGGTAAACAAGCTTGTCGTCGGCACCGTTATAAATGAGCACAATTCCCTTCGGTGTGACGATTGGCGCAGGCCCCGGTTCAGCCACGCGAGAATCGAACTTTCCCGCACGCACAGCCAACACCGGTGCCGCGGTTGCGTCCGTCCAATGCAAGAGATCCGTGGAAGAGGCCAATCCCACCTGGTCGTTGTTGTCCGCAGCCGTTCCCAGATAGTACATCCAGTATTTGCCGGCAATCTTTTCTGGCACAATCGCTCCCGACTTGGTCCAGCGAATGTTCCAAGTTCCCTTGTAAGCCGGCAGAATAACTCCTCTTCGCTCCCAATGAACCAGATCCTTCGATGTCGCCAGGCAGAGTTGCGCGTCCTTCCTGTTGTATCCCGTATAGGTCAGATAGTAGGTATCGCCGAACTGCACCAGGCGGGGGTCCTCCACGCCGCCGTTTTGTTCGTAATCCTTCTCTGGAGAAAATACAGGTTCGCTCCGCCGCCTGAAGTGGATTCCGTCCCCGCTCTCGGCGTAGCCAAGACGCGACGTGCCCCTCTTGTCCTGGGCCCGGTAGAGCATGACGATCTTGCCATCACGAAGAATCACGGCGGGGTTGAAGGTCCCTGCCGATTCCCATCCGTGTCCCCGCGGCGAGATAATCGGGTTCTGGGCAGCACGATGCCACGTGCCAAATGGCAGCTTTGCGCTATCCTGTGAAACCAGCGCAAGCGTCAGCGCGACTAGCCCGGCCCAGTTCTTGGTTTGTATGGATTGGATCATGGCAATTGCAACTGTTGATGCTGCCTGATTTGGCGGCGAGCCTTATCCTATGCCTCAACCTCAGTTCGTGTTCCTCGATTTTCCGCCGGCTGGCCCCTTCCTGCAAGCGTCTGCTGCAACCAAAGCTCCATGCTGACTGAGAGACACATCGTCGTGGGTCTGGGCGAATTGCTCTGGGACTTGTTGCCCGCGGGCAAGCAACTCGGCGGGGCGCCGGCCAACTTTGCCTACATCACGAATCTGCTCGGCGATACGGGAATCCCGGCCAGCCGTGTCGGCCGCGACTCTCTTGGAGACGAAGCTGTCGAGCGATTGGCCCTGCTCAAAGTTAATGCCGCCGCCATTCAGCGGGATCCCGTCCATCCCACTGGAACCGTGAAGGTTGAAATCGACCATCACGGCCAGCCCCGCTTTGACATCTCGCAACCGGTCGCCTGGGACTTTCTCGAGTGGGCCCCCGCCTGGCGGCAGTTAGCCGGGGCAGCAGACGCGGTCTGCTTCGGATCGCTGGCGCAACGCTCCTCCCAAAGCCAGACGGCCATCCGCAGTTTCCTTCAAGCCACGCGTCCTGCGGCAGTCCGCATTTTCGATGTCAACCTCCGGCAGAACTTCTACACCCCACAGGTTCTGACGGAATCGATGCGCCTCGCCACCATCGTCAAACTCAACCACGAGGAACTTCCAGAGATCATGCGATTGTTTGAACTGGAGAATTTCGGCGAGGAGAACTCGGCGCAGCAGTTGCTTTCTTTGTATGGCCTGAATCTGGTTTGCGTCACCTGCGGCAACGGCGGCAGCTTCTTGGTGTCCCCGGTCGAAAGCAGCCGACATCCCGGCTTTAGAATTAATGTTGCCGATACCGTTGGTGCCGGCGACGCTTTCACCGCAGCCCTGGTGCACGGATATCTCCGGGGAACGTCGCTCGCACAAATCAATGAAACCGCCAATCGTGTTGGCGCGTGGGTCGCCACTCAGTCGGGAGCAACCCCCACCCCCAAAGCGGGCGGCTTGCTGCAAGCCCTGTCTGAGATTGGCTAGACTCACCGTGCAAGCGGTATTGGGTATACCCGGGCTTCGGCCAAGCCCACGCCCCATCACTGCCATTTTGGTTTATTCTGTTTAGTTTGTGTTTGGTGTCGGAGGGGGCCCCAGTGACAAGATTGTCCAAGTTGGTTCTTCGTCTGTTTGTCAGCGTTTCGGTTTTCCTGTCCGTCGGATTGGGCACCGCACAGCAGGTTCCCGAGAATACCTATCAGGAACTCCATTGGCGCATGATCGGCCCGTTTCGTGGCGGCCGCACCCGCGCTGCCACCGGTGTCCCCAGCCAGCCCAATGTTTTCTATATGGGCCAGGTCGACGGCGGGGTGTGGAAGTCTGATGATTACGGCCGCACATGGAATCCCATCTTTGACCACGAATCCACACAGTCGATCGGGGCAATCGCGGTTTCTGCTTCGAATCCCAACATCGTCTATGTCGCCAGCGGCGAGGGCTTGCATCGCCCCGACCTGTCAGTCGGCAACGGAATCTACAAATCCACCGACGCTGGAAAAACCTGGACTCATCTCGGCTTGAGCGATGGCTTCCAAATCCCCGCGCTCGCCGTCGATCCCCGCGATCCCAATCGAGTCTTCGCAGCCGTCCTCGGCCATCCCTACGGCCCGAATAAAGAGCGCGGCCTTTTCCGTTCCACCGATGGCGGCCAGACCTGGCAAAAAGTCATCTACAAAGATGAGAACACGGGAGCCTCCGACGTTGAGATTGATCCCTCCAATCCCGATGTGATTTATGCCGCGATGTGGGAAGTACGCGAGGGCCCCTGGGAAGACAACAACGAGGTCAACGGAACCGGCGGCGGATTGTTCAAGTCCACCGACGGCGGCAATACCTGGCATCCTCTCACTAACGGCTTGCCCAAAGACCTTTCGCAGATCTACGTCGCCATCGCTCCCAGCGATCCCCAGCGTCTCTACTCCACGCTCGGCACCGCCTCCGGCGGACTCGCGGTTTACCGGTCCGACGACGCCGGGGAAAGCTGGTACAAAATAACAGATGATCCCCGCCCCTCCGGCCGCATCGGCGGTGGCGACCTCGCCATCCCCCGCGTGGACTCGAAAAACGAAGATATCGTCTACTGTGCCAGCACTGTCACCATGCGATCCGCCGACGGCGGCAAAACCTGGTCCGGATTTCGCGGTGCTCCCGGCGGTGACGACTATCAAAACCTCTGGATCAACCCCAACAACCCCAGCATTATCCTGCTGGTCAGCGATCAGGGCGCGCTGGTCACCGTCAACGGCGGCGCCAGTTGGAGCTCCTGGTACAACCAGCCCACCGCGCAGATTTATCACGTCTCCGTAACCAACACGTTTCCCTACCGCGTGTGCGGAGGCCAGCAGGAAAGTGGTTCCGTCTGCATCTCCAGCCGGGGAAACGATGGTGCCATCACTTTCCGCGAGTGGCATCCCGTGGGGGTGATCGAATATGGCTACGTTGCCCCCGATCCGCTCGACCCTGATATCATCTACGGCGGCGGCAGAAGCGAGGTCTCGAAGTTTCACTGGTCCACCGGCCAGGTGCAGGACATTACTCCGATTCCGCTCCGCACCGCCAAGTACCGGACCGACCGCACCGAACCTGTGATGTTTGCTCCCCTCGATCCGCATACCCTCTACTACGCCGCCAACGTGCTCTTCAAGACCACCGACGGCGGAAACTCCTGGCAGATCATCAGCCCCAACTTGGCTCGCGAGAATCCCGGAATCCCGGCCAGCGTCGGCAGTCTGATCCCCAAAGACGCCGATAAACAGCGCGGCGTCATCTATGCGCTCGCGCCCTCATTCAAGAGCATCAGCACGCTCTGGGCTGGCACCGACGACGGCCTCATCTGGCTGACTCGCGACGGCGGCAAACACTGGAGCAACATTACTCCCGAAGAGCTCACGCCCTGGAGCAAGGTCACGCAGATCAGCGCCTCGCATTTCGACGACTCCACCGCCTACGCCTCCGTGAGCCGCTTTCGCATTAATGACGAGCAGCCTTATATCTACCGCACTCACGACGGCGGCAAAACCTGGAAGCTCATCACCACCGGACTTCCGAGCCTCGGCCCCGTGGACACGGTGCGCGAAGACCCTGTGCGCAAAGGCCTGCTATTCGCCGGCACGGAGAACGCAGTCTGGGTCTCGTTCGACGACGGCGATCACTGGCAATCGCTGCAACTGAATCTGCCACACACTTCCATGCGCGATCTCTCGATTCACGGCAACGACCTCATCGTCGCGACGCACGGGCGCTCGTTCTGGATTCTCGATGACATCACGCCGCTGCGCGAGGCATCCGTTTCGCTCGCCGCTTCTGCGGCCCATCTCTTTACTCCCGCTCCCGCGTACCGCATTCAGCGCGACACCAACACCGATACGCCGCTTCCACCCGACGAGCCGGCGGCCGCCAATCCGCCCAATGGCGCCATCATCGACTATTACCTGGCGCGCGCTACTTCCGCTCCCGTCAACCTCGAAATTCTCGACGCTCGTGGCCGACTCGTTCGCAAATTTTCCAGCGCCGATACGCCCACGGTCACGCCAGCCGAATTACAGAAGCAACTGATCCCCCTCTACTGGCTGCGTCCGTTCCGCGCTCTGTCTTCCGAGCCCGGCATGCACCGCTGGGTCTGGGATTTGCACTATTCCGCACCCGATTCCACGCGCCACGACTATCCCATCGCCGCGATTCCCGGAGACACTCCCCGTTATCCGCTCGGCCCCACCGCTTTGCCCGGCTCTTACACGGCGCGGCTCACCGTAAATGGAAAAACTTACGCGGCGTCCTTCACCGTGAAGATGGACCCTCGTGTAAAAATCTCCCCGGCAAGCCTCGAAAGGAAATTCCAGCTTGAAACTCGTCTGGCATCGCTCCTGAGCCTGACTTCCAGAGCGGTGATGCAAGCCGGGTCGCTTGGCGAGCCGTTGCAAAAACTGAGCCAGCAAGCCGCCGGTCCAACCCGAGATTCCGTTCAGGCTTTCCAGAAAAAGCTCGTGGCGCTTCTTGGAGCGCCGGGCGCTTTCAATGCGCCGCCTGCCAAGGAAACCACGCTCGCGGAAGTAAACGGGCAGGTGGCCGTGCTATATGGAGAAGTGTGGCGGGCCGATGCCGAGCCAACCGCGCCGCAGATTCAGGCCAGTGCGGTCGTCCAGCGCGACGCATCGGACGCTTTGAGACGCTGGAGTGCCCTCCAAACCTCAGATCTTCCCGCGCTCAATCGGGCACTCCATGACGCACACTTGCCGGAAGTGCAAATAGACCTTCACTCTCACCAGGAAGAAGTTTCTGTCGATGAAGAATGAGGCGCGATCGCGCCTCGCGCTCTATAAAGCCTCTACCGCGTTCTGCAGTTCCCGTGCGATCCGTTCCGGATCGCTTCCGGCCGCAAAACTCGTAGGCCGCCCAATGCGCACGCAAATCCTCCGCGGCGGTGCGAACTTCTTGCCCGCTTGCTTGATTTCAAACAATCCCACAATTCGCATGGGCAACACGGGAATGCCCAGATTATTCGCCAACAGCCCAACTCCAGCACGAAACGGATTGATCTTTCCATCCACCGTGTGCCGTCCCTCGGGAAACACCAGCACGCTGTATCCTCGATCCACCGCCGCACCTGCGTATGCGAAACTTTTCCGGAACCCAGCCTCGCGTGGCAATGGAAACAAATTCAGCAGCGCCACCCCCATCATCCACTTCGTCCTGTCATAGATTTTGCTAAACAATCTTCTACCCGCGGCCGGCGTGTGTAACGCTTCCAACGCTTCTCCTCTGGTAGCCGTTGCCATCCGGTTGCGTAGCCGCGCCGGTAAGGCCGCCTGTACGAAGCCCACATCTACATCCGAAATATGGTTGCAGACCACAAGCAGCGGCCCGTCCACTCCCCGCAACCGTTCCTGGCCTTCGATCCGCGGCCAGCCCAGCAGCATCATCGAGGGCCTCATCAACAAGTACTGCGCCAGCCATCGCGCCCACGTTACCGGCCATCGCAACACCCAACTTGGATAGTGATACTCCACGCGCGGCCGTGCCTCGCCGCACAACATCTTTTCCACATCGCCCACCGTACGCGCCGCACTGAAGCTCGTCTCGCTCAGGTCCACCTGATATCGATCTTCCAGCACACCCATCAGTTCCACGCGGTCCAGGGAGCTGAGTCCCAGATCGGAGGAAAGATCCGTATCCAGCGCCGCATCCGTTTCCAGCCCACTCACCCTCCGCCCCGTGATCCGCCCAATCAACTCCACCACAGGATCATTGCCTGCAGCCTCCTTGTCTCCCGCGTGCAGAATTTGCTTCTCGGCAAACTCCGCAATTACATTCCGCCGCGGCTTCTGCGTATTCGTGCGCGGAAAGTCTTCCTGCGGCCACTCCACCCACATCCGCATGCGCTGGAATTCCGCCAGCGTCTGGTTCGCGCGCTCCACCACTTCTCCCACCCGCGCTTCGTCACGCAAACCGTTTCGCAAAATCAGCACCGCGCAAGGTTCCGCATTTCCTCCTCGCTCGATGCCGACCACCACGCAATCTCTCACCTCCGGCTGCCTCCGCAACGCCGCTTCCAGATCCTCGGGATAAATATTCAGCCCTGCCGGAGTCACGATCACTTCTTTTTTTCGGCCCTTGAAGTAAAGATTTCCGGCGTCATCGAGCGCACCCACGTCCCCGGTGTGGTACCAGCCTTCTTTATCTGTAACTTCGCCAGCCGCTCGCCCCGGTGCACCCTTATCCCAGTATCCCGCGGCCACTCCGCCGCCGCGAATCAGAATCTCGCCGTCTTCCGCCAACTTCACTTCCCGTCCGGGCAACACTTTCCCAATCGAACCCTTCCCCAATTTGAATGGATGATTCACGCTCATCAGCGACGTTGTCTCCGTCAGCCCATACCCCTGGATCGCGGCGTAGCCCAGACGATCCCAGAAGGTTTCAGTCTCCGCATCCAGCGCCGCGCCCCCGCAAATAAATGCCCAGAACTTCCAGCCGAACTGCCGGCGAATCCCGCGAAAAATCCACCACCGCCGCAGGAAGTGCCTTGCTTCCGACACCCGGAACCGGCGCCGAAAATCCTCGATCTTCCCGCGGTCTTCAAGATCGCGTTCAATCTTTTGTTTCAAAGACTGCAGAACTCGCGGCACACTCACCAATACCGACACGCGTTCCCGCCGGATCATGCCCACAATCTCCGATGGCTTCAACTCTTCTTGAAAAATCACCGTCCCGCCCAGCAGCGGAGGCAGAAACATTCCCAGAAATTGTCCAAACACATGGCTCAGCGGCAGCAAATTCAAAAACCGCACCGGATGCACCCAGCGCTCATACTTCAGATACCGCTCAATCTCCCGCTCCAGCGGAGCGATGTTAGACAGCACATTCCCATGCGTGATCACCACCCCTTTGGGTTCCGCGGTAGTGCCAGAAGTAAACACAATCTGCAGTATGTCATCGCGCCCGATCGACACCTGCGAATCCGACGGTACCGCCGCCGTCCCGCCGGCTAGGGTGCCCTGTCCTTGTCCCTGCGCCTTTTGCAGGGACAGGGCGGGGACTTTGATGTCCTCAAACACCATCATAGGAACTGAGACAGCAATGCTTTCCGCCGCATGCTTCCGTGAACAGACCCAAAGCCGAGCCTCAACCTGCCCCGCAACCCGCGCCGCAAACTCCGCCGCTGACCCGTCATCGATCGGAACTACCACCACCCCACGCAAAGCGCACCCAAAAAACGCCGCGACCCACTCCGCGCAGTTCTCGCCCCACAGCATCATCCGCTCGCCTTTGCCAATCCCCCGTGCCTCCAAATCATTGGCGAACCCAAACGCCATCTCCAAAACCTGCCCGTATGTGAACCACTCCATCCGGTACCCACACCGCTGCCCGTAAGCGCGCTCATCGTGATGCGCCTCAAAGTTCGTCCGGAAGAACTCTGCTAAGGATTCAGCCATGGAATCAAAATCCGAGGCAGGGAACTAAGCCGCAGTCTTGCCACCAGGCAAGTTTAGTAGCAGAAGAGAACAACCGCACGCTTGGGCGACGCAATCAGCGCAATCGTCCCCCATCCTCTTCTCGAGGAAGATCCTCGACAGGGCAAGATGCGGCCATCCGCCGGTTTCTGCCCCTGATTCCCAAGGTAACCCGTTCGTACACTCCCTTTCGGTAACCCTTGGTAACCATGCGCTTACTCCCTCCCAGCCGTACAATTGCCCTTGTCCGACTGGCCATCTCCAAATAGGAGTTTGGCCACGACGTTCTCCGCGGAGCACCACTTCCTCGGAGGTCATCAGGTTCTCGGTTCAGGCTTCATTCGGTGTAAACCAGGGTCTGGAGTTCGTACTCTTATGGCGTTCGGTTTCGGGTTCAACAAACAAAAAGTCCTCAGCGCTGCGGAGAAGTATGTCCAGCAGGGCAAGATGCAGAACGCCATTACCGAGTACGAAAAGGTCCTCAAGGCCGATCCCAAGGATCTAACCGTCACCAACACCGTCGGCGACCTCTACTCCCGCCTCGGCGAAGTCGACAAAGCCACCGAAAGCTTCAAGATTGTAGGCGATGCCTATGCCACTCAGGGTTTCACGGTCAAGGCCATCGCCATGTATAAAAAGATCAGCAAGCTCAAGCCTTCGCTCGAGAGCGTGCTGAAGCTGGCTGAACTCTACACCCAGCAGGGACTGTTCAACGATGCCCGCGCCCAGTACCTGCAAGTTGCCGAAGAATTCCTGAAGTCCGGAGAACTCGAAAACGCCGTCCGCATCTTCCAGAAGATTCTGGAAATGGATCCGGAAAACACCAACATGCGCATCCGCCTGGCGGAAGTCTACGTCCGCCTGGGCAAGAAGAATGATGCCTGGCAGATTTTCTCCGCCGCCGCCGAGACCCTGCGTTCCAAGGGTTCGCTGCCTGCCGCCGAGGAGGTTCTGCAGCGCATGCTCACCCTCGACCCCGGCAATAGCTATGCCCTGCTCATGCAGGGACGCAATCTGCTCGAAGCCGGCGACTCCGAGGCCGCCATCGAATCTCTCCAAAAAGTCACCGACCTCGATTCCAATCCGGACGGCCTCCGCGATCTGCTCAAAGCCTATCTGAAGACTGGCCGTCTTTCCGACGCCGGCACTCTCGCCAGCAAGCTCCTGACTGTCCACAACGACCTGGGTTCCATCTCCACCTTTGCCGATGCCCTCATGCAGGCTGGCCAGTACGAGAACGCGCTTCAGGTTTACGATCAGCATTCCGACCGCCTCCTGGCCGAGGATTCCGACAAGGTTCTAAAAAATCTGCATTCCGTCATCGGGCATGTGCGTGACAATCCCGCCTCGCTCGAAAAGCTTCTCGATCTTTTTCAAAAAGCCGGCGAGAACACTCACATCACCGAAGTCATCGAGTTGCTGGCTCACGCCTCGGTCCAGTCCGGCGACCTGTCCCGCGCTCGCGATCTCTACCAGAAACTCGCCACCGTGGAGCCCGGCAATCCCCTGCACATGGCCAATTATCAGCAGGTGGCCAGCCAGATTGGCGGCGATTCCGGCGCCAGCCTCATTTCTGCCGAGGAAGCGGCCGTCATCGTCGACGAACTCGAAGCTACTTCTCCGTCCATCCACCAGCACTATTCCGATGCCGTCGCCCTTGCGGTTCGCTCCGCGCTTACCGACGCCGAACTTTTCATTTCCTACAACATGCCCGCCAAGGCTCTGGGGCCGCTTATGGCGGCCCTGCCTCAGGCGCCCACCGATCTGCGCCTGAACCAGCGCCTTGCCGCTCTGCACACCCGCGCGGCGCGTTTCGCCGAAGCCGGCGTCTGCTGCCGCACTTTGCAGAACATCTACTCCGAAGCGGGATATCCTGAGGAGGCCACGCGTTACGGCGAACTCGCCGATCGCTATCAGGAGCGCTCGGCTGCTCCCGCTCTCACCGACTCCATCGTCGAAGACGTCGCTTCCCCGGCAGAGCCTTTGGAAGGGATTCCCGCAGCGCCTATAGCTTCGGCACCCTGGCCCACGGCTCCGCCCCAGCAAGCGGAAGAAGCCGAATTCGCTGTGATCGCCGATCAAGACTCCCAGTCCGCAGCCCAACCCGACGATCCATCCCAACTAGCCTCGCCTGTCGACCAATCTCCCGCCGCGCCTGCGGAGATTGATCTCTCTTCCGAGTGGGACGATTCCATCACCATCGAAGCCGACGACCCCGCTGCCGAAGCCGCGGAGGTCGCGATTGCCCATTCCGTCAACAGGCAAGACGCAACCGCCGGCAGCCTCGACGCAGAAGAGCACGGCAACGGAAAGACCTCTGAAACCATCGAAGAAATCCGTTTCTACCTCGAGCACGGCATGCCCGAGCAAGCCTCGGCCGCTTTTGAAAAACTTCAAGATCTAACCACGGACGAAGCCGTCTTGTCGTCGCTTGAAGCTGAAATCCAGGCCGCTTCGCAGCACGCTTCCGCAGCCGAAGAAGTGCCCACCGTCGAAGCCGGCTCGGAAGAAGTCACCATCGACGAGCCTTCCGCCGAAATCACCGTCGACGAATTTCCTGCCGCCGCCTGCGAACCTGAGGCTGTCGCCGAAGCGGCTTCCCCCGAGCCGCAAGCTCACGTGGCGGAAACTCACGCTCCGCCGGCCCCACACCTCAAACCGCAGGCGGCCGAGCCTGCCGCCACCGAGCCTCCCGTTGCCGAACCGGCTCCGGGTATCCTCCAGGAGTTCGTCTCCGATCTTGAATCTTCCCTTGGCGACAGCTTTCTTCCCGGAACCATCTCTCATGAAGCCGAGCCCGCTGTCGAGCATGCTTCGGCTCGAGCGTCCCAACCCGAAAACACCAAACCCGAACTTGAACCTGTCGGAAACGCCACACCCACTACCTTCGGCGTGCCCCAAACTGAGCCCATGGGAGAGTTTGTAGCCGATCTCGAAGCTTCTCTGGGCGACGATTTCCTCAAAGGCGCTCCCGTTGCCGAACCTGATCCCGCTCCGCCTGCAGGCAAGGTCGAGACCCCTGCCGCCGCCGCGCCAGGACTGCATTGGCCCGCACCCGCTTCGCCGGCCGGCTCTCCGGTAGCCGCCAGCGCCGCCGCCGCCGCCGCGTCGTCTGGAACACCTGCCGTTTCGTCGCAAGCTCCGGCACTGGCTCCGCAACCCGCAGCCAAGCCGAAAATTTCTCCAGTTCTTCCCGCCGCAGCCGCGGCCAAGTCTTCTCCCTTTAGGGAAGAAACTGGCGTGGATCTCGCGGAAATGTTTGGCGAGCTCAAACACGATCTCGAAATCGGCTCCTCCACCGCTGAAGAAGACCCGGAAACTCACTACAACCTCGGCATCGCCTTCCGCGAAATGGGTCTGCTCGATGAAGCCATTGGCGAGCTACAGAAGACCTGCCAGGCCGTTGATCGCGGACATCCTTTCCCGCAGGTCATGCAGACTTATACCTGGCTGGCCCAATGCTTTCTCGACAAAGGCGTACCCGAGGCCGCCATTCGCTGGTATCAGAAGGCCCTCGCCGCCCCCGGCATTGACGAAGAAACGCGCACCGCTCTCCACTACGAACTCGCCGCCGCCCATGAGACGGCCGGCGACAAACCCTCCGCGCTCAAGCATTTCATGGAGGTTTACGGCCGCAACATCGATTACCGCGACGTCGCCGAGCGCATCAAGCCCCTGAAGTCGTAGAATATCCTAATGGGTTGCGCCACTGGCTCTCACACTTATGTTCACGGGGAAGCTCGTCATCCCCAGCATCCCACGCCTGCTTGTCATCCCGAGCGCAACCATGGACCCTGCTTCCTGCCCGCACTCCAGCCATCGCAAGCAAGCGCCAGCGGCTTTCCAGCCCCGCAACAGCGGAGCCTCCAGTGACCGCCGATCCCAAGTTGCCCGTCGAAAACGGCCCAGCGTCTGCTTCTCAGCCCGCGCCGGCGCGGACAGAAACCAGCACCACGCTGCTTGAGCCGCCGCCTCCCGCCGCCGTGCCCGAGTCGCGTAGTGCCCTGCAACTCTTGCTGCACCGCATCTCTGTATTCCTCTTCGTGCTCATCAGCGCCGTCGCCGGCGTGCTGCTCGTGATTCTGCCCTGGACCGACGAGTGGACCGACAATTATCTTCTGCTCTCATTTCCGTGGCTTCGTACCTTGATCTCCACCGGCTTCTTTCGTGGTCTGTGCAGCGGCTTGGGATTGCTCGACATCTGGATCGGCTTCTGGGAAGCCCTCCACTACCACGAACCCGAGTAGCACAACTCATGCGGGGAGACAGTGAAAAAGCTGCGCTGTTCATGACGCGATATTTTCCTAAGGACGAACGCCGTGCAATACTGCAAAGAAGAATGTCACCGAGTACCGCAAAGACGAACGTCGCAAAGTATCGTGGAAGAGCGGAAGAGTGGCACTTCAGCGGCTTTGCCCCTGAGCCAAGCTAAATGGGCCGGGTAAAATGCGGTATAGTGCCGGCTTCACCCCCGGTGGTCGCATACCATGGCGCAACCACTTTCGCGCGCCCTGCTAGACTTCAAACGTGAGTCTCAACATGATCAATAAGCTCGAACCCGCGCCTCTGGCCTATCAGAACGAACCTTTCCTGAGCAGTCCCGATGGACGCATTCTTCGCATCCTGGCCGAATATCAGGAACCGCTCGCCCGCTTCCGCCGCGAGCAGATCCAGGACACCGTCGTCTTTTTCGGATCCGCCCGCTTTCAGGGAGGCGCGGCCGCGAAAACAAATCTCGCCGAAGTCGAGAGAAACCATGCGAACACTCCCGCCGCACAACAGGAAAAGAATCTGAAGCGAGCCCTCGCCGCCGTCGACATGGCTCGTTACTACGAAGACGCGCGCCGCCTCGCCCACCTGCTCACCCAGTGGTCCATTCAGATTCCCGCCCGCCGCCGCCGTTTCGTCGTCACCACCGGCGGCGGTCCCGGTATCATGGAAGCCGCCAACCTCGGCGCCCACGAAGCCGGAGGCAAAACCATTGGCCTCAACATCAATCTGCCCTTCGAGCAGTATCCCAATCCCTACATCACGCCTGCGCTCAACTTCGAGTTCCATTATTTCTTCATGCGCAAATTCTGGTTCGCTTATCTCGCCAAAGCGCTTGTAATTTTTCCCGGCGGCTTCGGCACCATCGACGAACTCTTCGAAATCCTCACCCTCGCCCAAACCGATAAACTAGCCAAGAAAATTCTCGTGGTAATCTACGGCAGCCAATACTGGCATCGCATCCTGAACTTCCAGGCCTTCGTCGACGCCGGCACCGTTTCCCCTGAAGACCTCAACCTGTTCAAATTCGTCGACACTCCCGAAGACGCCTTCACCTTCCTCCGCGACGGCCTCACCGAATACCACCTTGGCGGCTCCCCCAAAAAACAAAAAGAACAGGAAGTCCTCCCGGAAATAGCCAAAACCAGACCCTAACCGCTGCCCAGGGCCCCACCTTATATCCCTGTGTTTAGGATTTGCGAAGCTGCAACCGCCCGTCTTCTTCGCTTCGTGTCTTAAACTGAAAGCTGATGCCGAAAAGCTGCCTACTCTACTACATTACCGATCGCACCGCCTTCCCCGGCGACGAACGTATGCGCCGCCGCCGGCTCCTCGACAAGATTGCCGAAGCTGCAACCCACGGCGTCGACTATATCCAGCTCCGCGAGAAAGATCTCCCCGCCCGCGACCTCGAGTCGCTGGCCCGCGAAGCCATGCGCATCATCCAGGAACTGAGCGCCGAGAACCAAAAACCGAGAACCGCCCTGCTCCTCAACTCCCGCACCGATGTGGCTCTGGCCGTCACCGCCGCGGGGGTTCACCTCCCCGCCAACGACATCTCTCCCGAAGAAGTCAGAGCAGCGTGGAAGCGTGGCGTGGCCCCTTCGGCAAGTTCATGGCTGGCTCCCGCCCGCGAAATCTCACCCCAAAATCCCATCATTTCGGTCTCCTGTCACTCCCCGCAAGAAGTTTCCCAAGCCGCCACAACCCCAGCCACCTTCGCCGTATTCGCACCCGTCTTCGAAAAATCTGCCTTCAAAAAAACTGTCTTCCAAAAAAAAGACGTGCCCCCCACCGCCCCCGCCGGCCTCGACGCTCTTCGCCAGGCCTGCCGCGCAAAAATCCCCGTGCTCGCGCTCGGAGGAGTCACTCTTCAGAATGCCGAGTTCTGTCTGCAAGCCGGTGCCGCCGGCGTCGCCGCCATCCGTCTCTTCCAGGAAAATGACATGGCCAACGTCGTGGGCGAGTTGCGCCGTTGATCCCCATCTGCGACTCTGGCTTCGGCCGGCGCAGCGAAGGTCGATTGCTTGATATAGTTCTTGAGGCAGGTTGGGTTCCGTCACCAACCGGCGCAAGGAGCCAGAATGCGGTTGCTACTGAACTGGGTTCTAAGTGCATTGGCCGTATGGATCGTAGCGCATGTAGTGCCGGGTATTCACGTCAGCGGCCCGCTCGCAGCTCTCATTGCCGCGCTGGTCATTGGTTTTATCAACGCGACCGTCGGAGTGCTGCTCAAGATCCTAACCTTCCCTCTCACTCTGATCACCCTCGGACTCTTCTGGTTCGTCATCAACGCGCTCATGCTTGAGCTCGCCTCGGCGTTGCTGGCGCCGGGGTTTAAGGTCCGCACCTTCACCGCAGCCTTCCTCGGCGCAATCCTGCTCAGCCTGGTGAATATGATTCTGAAGTGGCTGGTTCATCCCTCGCAGAACCGAGACTAGGAACGCCCGAGAAGGAACGTTATGGCGGCGGCTCATTCGCAACCCGGCTCGGTAGTTTCCATCGAGCCCCACCTCGTCTCCATCCCCGAAGCCTGGTTCCTCATGGGCTCCGCTTCCGGGCAGGAGTGCGAACGTCCCATCCACCGCGTATGGATCGACACATTCTTCATCTCCGCCACTCAAGTCACCAACGCCGAATACGCGCGCTTCGTGAACTCCACCGCGTCCGATCCGCCACCTTTCTGGCACGACCAGAATTTCAATCATGCCCAACAGCCCGTCGCCGGCGTCTCCTGGTTCGATGCAGACCGTTATTGCTGCTGGCTCGCCGCGCAAACCGGCCGGCCATACCGCCTCCCCACGGAAGCCGAGTGGGAACGCGCCGCTCGCGGCAATCTCCAACAAAAGGATTTTCCCTGGGGCGACGAACCGCCGCAATCTCTCCCTGAATACGCCATCCGTTGGCAAACTGGACCCGAGCCCGTCGCCCGCTACGTTCCCAACAACTTCGGCCTCTACAATCTCTGCGACAACGTCCACGAATGGTGCGGCGACTGGTACGATCCCAACTACTACGCCGTCTCTCCCGACCGCAATCCCCGCGGTCCCGCCCTTGGTTCACAAATCGGCCGGCGCAAAGCCTCCCGCGGCGGATCATGGCGCCATTATGTGAAAGTCTCCCGCTGCTCCGCCCGCTCCAGCATTCCTCCCGATTTTCACTACGCCGACTACGGTTTCCGCGTCGCCTGCGACTTTCCCCCTCAACCCAAATAATTTATCGCTCCGGCCGCATGCCCTTTTGCGTCGAACCCAGACTCCACCCGCCGCATCCAATTTAAGATGGAGGTCAATATGTACGTTGTTCTTGGAGCAAGCGGTAACACTGGACACGTGGTGGCACAGAACCTTCTTGCCCGCGGGCAAAAAGTTCGTGTCGTCGGCAGAAACGCGGCTCATTTGCAACCTCTCGCGGCCAAAGGTGCGGAGATTTTCATCGGCGATGTCGCCGACGCTCCCGCCCTGGCCAAAGCCTTTCATCAAGCGGACGCGGCTTACGTCCTGATTCCACCCAACCCCGCCAGCAACGATGTCCGCGCCTTTCAGGATCGCATCAGCGATGCCATCGCGGCCGCCGTGCAGAACTCGGGAGTCAAAAACGTGGTTGTGCTCAGCAGTATGGGAGCCGACAAACCCAGCGGAACCGGCCCCGTCGTCGGCCTTTACAACCTCGAACAAAAACTCAACCACATCGATCGCGCCAACATACTCTTCCTGCGGGCCGGTTACTTCATGGAAAACACGCTGCCGCAAGTGGCGGCGATTCGCCTCACCGGCTCGGCCGCCGGACCGGTTCGTCCCGACCTCAAGCTTCCCTTCATCGCCTCTCGCGACATCGGTGCCGCCGCCGCGGATGCCCTGTTGCAGCTTGCCTTCCGCGGCAAGCAAATCCGCGAGCTCCATGGGCAGCGCGATCTCGACTACACCGAAGCCACCGCCATCATTGGCAAGGCCATCGGCAAACCCAATCTTGGCTACGTTCATGCCCCCGATGATCAGGTTCGAGCCGCCATGGTTCAAATGGGAATGTCCGCCAATTTTGCCGGGCAAATCCTGGAGCTGGCTGCCGCCTTGAACCGGGGACACATACGTGCCCTCGAACCTCGCACCACCCACAACACAACTCCAACGCCGTTCGAAGCCTTCGTAGCGGAGGCCTTCGTCCCGCTCTACCGTCAGCAAGCCGCTGCCTAGCCGAGGTGCAACGGACAGCCACGCCCCCGTTTCGAGCGTGGCTGTTTGTTTTTACCGGAGCATCCTCCGCAATCGCCCGGCCCGCGTTAGCTGCTTCCCCCGGTAATGCCCAGATAGCCATTGACTGCATCCACCGTCAAGCTGAGGTTGGAAGCGATTTGGGATACCGCCTGGCCCTGGTTATAGAGCTGATACACCTGCTGCGCCTCCGACAGCCTCACCGTGTAAGCCGAGTCATTCGCAGTAGCCCGGATCGCTTGCGCCGCCGCCGAAGTCGAGGAAGAATCCGCAGCGGCCGGCGCCGTGGTTGAGAGCGAACTGGAAATCGCAATGCTACTCATAACCGCCTCCTTTTCCTCTTACCCAGGAGAGATCGGCAACCCATCCCCTTCGCATGAATCGAATCGCACCAACACGGCGAGGAAGCCGCTGCCGCAGTCCCGAAACGGGACCTGTAGAACGGGCACTCCCACCCGCTGCCTTTGACTTTGATTTTTATCCGCGGCTATCGCCATTCTCTCTGACTGCGGCGGCGATAGCGGGGAGCGCTTTTCTGATTTGGGCGGTGACACTTTTTCTGACCTCGTCCATGCTGACGTTGGCCGGGGGACGTTTGCCCTGATGGGACGCAGTTCTTGCGGGGATTGTGTTTTCAAGGGCGGCGGCTGCGGCGCGATCTTCTGCGTCTTGCTTGAGTTCGGCCACGCGTTCGGCTTCGCGTTGGCGGGCTCCTTCTTTGGTAAGGCGGTTGGCTTCCTCGAGAACGGGAAGTTCCATGACGACCTTGCGGCGACGGGCGCGGGCGTTTTTTAATCGATCAAGATCGAGTTCGATGCGCTCTTCGTGGTTGCGTTTGTGGAAGTAGCAGAGTTTGTTGTGGCGGAGGGCGGGACATCCGCACTGCGTGCCGTTGACCTTGATGTGCTGACACCGATTTGGGAAATTTGCCATGGTGGTCTCCTACCCCCTCCCCCCTGATCTATTGGAATCTTGGGTTTGGCGGGATTTTGCGAATTGATCTCTTGGTTGCAATGAGTTAGGGGCAAAATCTTGAGCCCCAACGAGTTAGGGGTGTGGGGATGCATTTTGGAGCTATGTAGTCAGTATTTGATATTGCGGGGGGTGAGTAAAGGTTGGATGAACAATGGCAGTGTGGAAATCGTGAGGTAAGTGGGAAGCCTGGTTCGAATACGAGCGCGTTACGCTAAAATAGGGCGAGCGAGGTCCACATGGCACAGATGACACCGGAAGTTTCCGAGCTGCTGGAGCGGGCATTGTCACTGTCGGTTGAGGAACAGGAGGCATTGGCCGACTCCCTGATCTCCAACCTCGGCGGCAAGGTGGACGAGGGCGTACAGGCGGCCTGGGAAGCTGAGATCGGGAAGCGCATCGCAGAGTTGGATTCAGGCAAGACCAAGACGACTCCATGGGGAGAAGTGCGCAGACGCAATTTAGCGAAGTTGCCCCGTGCCCACTGACGCCGCGGAGTTTCATCAGCAAGCTACCGCCGAATATGATGCTGCGTTCGACTGGTACCTTGAGCGTAGTCCTGACGCCGCTCTAAGATTCGATGCTGAAGTAGATCGCGCGCTAGCGCAGATCGTCGCCGCACCTCAACGTTGGGCCGCCGGCTCACACTCTACTCGCAGGTTTCTGCTCCGGCAGTTTCCGTTTACTCTGATTTACCGGGAACGAGCTTCGACGATTCAGATCGTGGCGGTTGCCCACACCAGCCGGAAGCCGGGATATTGGAAGCAGCGGTTGTAGCCGCACGGGCTTGTCTAGGTCCATGCTTCCCACGTTACGAAAACCACGAAACGTGGGGCAGCCTTATTAGTGGCAGCGTAAGCATGGGCCAGCCCCCCTGGATCAGGTGTCCGTTTACCATCTGCACCCGAAAAAGCCGTAGAGACAGACTCCAGAAGCCACCATATGTGTGTAACAGCTTCTTCGCCTTTGTTCTGCCGCAGGAGTTCTTCGGAACGCTCCGCAGCATTGCGCAACCGTTCCTGCGCCTGCTGCAGTAGTGTCGTCGGATGCACTGGGACAATGTCCGCGGCTTCGCGCAGCCGCAGATTGGGTGGATCGACTACATAGCCAATTCCGTGCTTCTCAAGCAGGCGGTTGATGATGCCGATGTCGGGCGCGTTGTTCGCGCCGAAGCGTTCAGCCACCTCGGCGCAGGCTGTGAAAAAGGCACAGATGAACACTGGGGCGTTGCTTGCTGCCCTTTGCATTGCATCCTTCGCGTCGGCCGGCGCGAAGTAGAGCGAGGAACTCTTGTATCGCGGTGTGCCAACGGCCTCGCGGAGTTCGCCTCTGAAAATGTAATAAAAATCTCTTCCGCATCACCCCTTTGAGCGGTGATTTTCACGAACGAGAAAAACTCATCGACTGCTTCATCTGGAATGCTGCCGTTGATGAAGGCGCCGTCCGACGGCGGAGATAACCGCCATCCAAAGTCGAACAGTAGTTCCTGAGGAATGAGCACCTCCGTTAGGCGCTCATTCTATACGTTTCCCATCCACGCGGGCTAAGATGGTGACAACGGAGCGCACGAACAATGGGCATCGTCGAGAACATCAAGGACGCTGCCGACCTCGCCAAAAAGGTCGGCGACATCGAACTCTACAGAAAAATCGTTCACCTCGAAGGGGAGGTAATGGACCTAACCCGAGAAAGGCGACTGGCGGAGCAGAAGATTGAGGAGATGCAAAAACAGCTTGCCCTGAAGGGCAAAATGACATTCAAGCGGCCATTCTACTTTCAGGATGGCGACTCCGCTCCTCTGTCCGCGATGCTATGAAAAGGACACGGTTGCCGTCCACCTGTTTCTCGGAATAAATCGCGCAGATCTCGCGCGATGGGACTGCCCGGACTGCAAACAACAGTATCGAATCGAAAAGGGTTGAAAACCTTCGCGAAGGATCTCCCGCTCAAAAAGGAAAAGGCCGCACTCATTTCTGAATGCGGCCTTTATTAATGCCGGCAACGACCTACGCTCCCACACACTTGGCGCGTGCAGTACCATCGGCCCTGCGGGGCTTAACTTCCGTGTCTACCGGCCTTTGACACCGCCCTTCGGCCTCTCTAGACTAGCAACTATGGAAGTGCACCTTCGACCCGAAACCGAATCCCGCCTCCAAGAGCTCGCCACAAAGACTGGACGCGCGCCCAATGACCTGATTGAGGACGCGATGGCTGCGTATCTGCAAGAACTGGCGCAGGTCCGCGATATGCTGGATGGACGCTATGACGATCTCAAGAATGGCCGCGTGAAGCCGGTTGACGGGGAAGAAGCCTTTGCCGCCCTCCGGCGCAAGAGTGATGATGCGCGTCGCGCTCGTTCATGAGCGGGTTTGTCCTCCATCCACAAGCGTATACAGATCTGGAAGAAATCTGGGAATATATCGCTGCCGATAATCTCGACGCTGCCGACGGCGTGCGCGAAGAAATCTACGAAGCGATCCAATCGCTGGTCCCGTTTCCCTTCATCGGACACAGCCGTCCGGACCTCACGGCGCGGCCGCTGAGGTTTCAGTCCGTGCGCGATTATGTGATCGCTTACGCACCAGACGAAACACCGCTTGCCGTCATCGCAGTGCTGCATGGGCGACGCAGTCCGCGGGTGATCGCGGCGATACTCCGCGGACGAACCTGAGCGCGCAAAAAGGAAAAGGCCAATCTGATTTCTCAGACTGGCCTTTATTCATGCCGGCAACGCCCGGAGTTTATCCTGAGCCTGTCGAAGGACTCCCACACACTTGGCGCGTGCAGTAACGTCGGCCCGGCGAGGCTTAACTTGAGGCGCTTAGAAGGCGTGAGCGCGCGTTTTTGCGCGCGGGAGCCTTCTGCCGAAATCCTGAGCGTTCTTTGCGAAGGATCTCTAGCAGGATGCTGAAAAACGACTCCCAATCCACAGGAAGACGTGTTAGTAGTGGCAGCATGCGTGGAGACGATCAGCGGCAAGACGGGATGTTCAGCTATATTTCACCCGACAAACGAGTACCG
>JBARJF010000126.1:0-5511 GCA_049800135.1 Candidatus Sulfotelmatobacter sp. | reverse complement strand
CGATGACGACGAAGCGAAGGCCGACGCGGCCTTCGCCGCCGAACCAGACAATACGAGCTTTCGCCCGAAAAATGCTTTCGCTGTCGGGAAGCGGGAAACTTACATCGAGAAGCCCGGTAAATTTCATTGGCTCCTTCAGGCCGTCCACTCCCATGCCGCCGGTGCTGAGGTTCACGCCCTGGACGCACACTTCTTCCCCTTGCTGGTTCCTTAACGCAACGGCCAGCTGGATGCGGGCGCGGAAAAACTTCTGCTGTTCCAGGCTGATGAAACCCAAAGAATTTGCGGCATCGGCAGAATTCACGTTGATGCTGTATTCCTTCAGCTTGCGGCTGAGCGTGCGGCGGGAGATGCCAAGCTGCTCCGCAGCCTGGCTGCGATGGCCGCCGCTGCGCTCCAGGGCCCGGATGATCATCTGCTCTTCCATGCTGTCGAGATTGCCGACCGGCATGCAGCCAAACTGGCGTTGTGCGACGGGATTGCCCGACATCGCGTCTGTAATCTGCGATTTTTGTATCTCGGGCTGACTTGACTCCACGGCGACTCGAGCGATCAGGTTGCGCAGTTCGCGAACATTGCCGGGCCAGGAGTGCGAGAGCAAAGCGGAAACGGCATCGGGCGCGAAGGAACTGCCCGGAGTTTTGAGGCTGAGGAAGTGCTCGGCCAGCGCGACGATATCCTCGGGACGCTCCCGCAACGGGGGCACGCGAAGTTGAAACTGGCCGAGGCGATGAAAAAGATCCTGGCGAAAGCGTCCCGCCGTGACGGCGGCGTCGAGATCCTGGTTGGTGGCGGCGACGATGCGGACGTCGACTGTAATCTTACGGTGGCCTCCCAGCCGGTAGAAGGGAGATCCATCGAGCACGCGCAAGAGCTTCACCTGAGTCTGAAGCTGCAACTCGCCGATTTCGTCGAGGAAGAGCGTGCCCTTGTCGGCGAGTTCGAAGAGACCAGGCTTGGAGGAATCGGCGCCCGTAAACGCGCCCTTCTCGTAGCCGAACAACTCACTCTCGACCAGGTTCTCGGGAAGGGCCGCGCAGTTGATATCGACCCAGGGCCGGCTGCGCCGGTGTGAGGATTGGTGAATGGCGTGGGCGATGAGTTCCTTACCGGTTCCGGTTTCACCGGTGACCAACACGCTCTCGGTGTGGCCCGCAACGCGGTCCACCATGCGCATGAATCGGTGCATGAGGGGACTGGCAAGGATAAGGTTAGTGCCATCAATTTCACGCGAGACCGTGTGCGCGGTTTCGTCTTCTTCCGTTCTCTCCGCTCCGTGGGTTTCGACGGGAGCCGGCCCCTGTTTCAGTTTCTCCGCGGCAGAGAGAGAGAGCAGGGCAATCATCCCCGGGGGTGCAACGCCAGTATCCCGAAGCAGCATTACGGACAACTCCGCAGTAAAGCTGCCTCCAGACTTGGCCCGACACCGCCGTGAAGATCGATGCTGACCATCTTTCAGCACCGCAGCCAGAATGTTCTTCTGGAGATGCTTGGGAGCGCGCTCGCCTGCGATGAAAGCCACCAGCGTTCTGCCCAGAACGTCGGCAGGAGTGCAGCCGAATATCTTCAGGGCGGCATCGTTGCAACCGGTGAGGTTGCCTTCAAGGTCGGCAGAAAAGACCGCAATCCCGTCGGCTGCGCCGGCATCGGGGGCAGCCGCAGACGATGTCAGGGAAACACGGCTCGGGTCGAGAGCGGCGCCGGTTGGTGCTTGAGACTGCGAATTGAGGTTTACAGGTGGCATCCCGCGCGTTTGGACTTGATCTTGACACAAAGAATCGGGCCTTGCAGGAAGTATGCAGCCTCGAATCATAACGAAGGTAATCAGTTTCGGTTAGCGAAGGTGGGTACCAAGTCGAGGATTTACCTGCCACGCCAATCGCCAAACGGCGAAGCCGGGTCCTCTGGCATTACGTCAGTAAGCTACTTAAAACCTTGCAGCCGCAATAGGATTCACTGAACAGGCTCGCCGGAGGTGTGCGCGGGAACAACTCGCGCGCGCTACCGTCGCCGTCTGTCGCCTCCCCTGCAACAGAAGTGACTACCCAATGTCGACTCGGACGAAACTATTTATCGGAGTCACAGTCTCGCTTGGGATGGTGGTGCTGTGTTCCGCGCTTTGGCACTGGCAGTCCACGGACCCGACGCGCTTTGTCTGCTATCTGGCCGTGGCCATCCTGGCCTCCAGCTTGAAGGTGCAGCTACCCGGTATCGATGGCACGATGTCGGTGAATTTCCTCTTCATTCTCCTCGGGGCGATGGAGTTGAGTCTGCCGGAAACGATGGTCATTGGCTGCGCGGCCACTCTGGTGCAGAGCGTCTGGCATGCGAGGAATCGCCTGGACCCGGTTAAGGTCCTGTTCAACGTTTTCGGAATGATGGCAAACGCCAGCGCGCTCTGCTATGTGAGCTACCACTGGCTGGACGCAAGGGTGGTCGCGGATAAGCCCATCCTGCTGATGGTCGCAGCACTGGTTTTCTTCCTGGCGAATACGCTGCCCATTTCCGTGGTGATTGCGCTGACTGAGAACAAGTCAAGTGGCAAGGTTTGGTCGGAGTGCTACTTCTGGTCGTTCCCATACTACCTGGTGGGAGCAGCGGCGGTGGGATTGGTTGGAATCGTCAACTGGCACGCCGGCTGGCAAACTTCGTTGCTCGTCCTGCCCGTGATTTATTGGGTGTACCGCTCCTACCGACTTTATCTGGGCCGGCTGGAAGCCGAGAAAGAGCGAGTCGAGGTTGAGAAGCGGCACGTGGAGCAGATCGCGTCTCTGAACATGCGAACCATTGAGGCTCTGGCCCTCGCGATCGAAGCCAAGGATCACACCACGCATACGCATCTGCAGCGGGTGCGGACTTATGCGGTGGAAATTGCCAAAGAGATCGGATTGTCGCCGGACGAGATCGAGGCGTTGCGGGCGGCCGCGCTGCTGCATGACATCGGCAAGCTCGCGGTGCCGGAGAACATCATCAACAAACCGGGCAGATTGACGTCGGAAGAGTTCGAGAAGATGAAGATACACCCGCTGGTAGGCGCGGAGATTCTGGATCGGGTGGCCTTCCCGTATCCCGTAGCTCCCATCGTGCGCTCGCATCACGAAAGATGGGATGGCTCGGGGTATCCCGCGGGCCTGTCCCGCGAAGAGATTCCCGTCGGCGCGCGGATTCTGGCTGTCGTGGATTGCCTGGACGCGCTGGCCTCGGACCGGCAGTATCGTCCGGCCATGCCGCTGGAACGAGCGCTGGATCGGGTGAAGGAAAGAGCGGGCACCTGGTTCGATCCGAGAATCGTTGAAGTTCTGGAGCGCCGCTATGTGGACCTGGAGCGTATCGCACAAACCTGCGAAGACGGGTTCGTCCCCCGCGGCTTCGCCAAAGACTTGCACCTGGAACGCGGCCTTGCTCCGGCAGCCGGATTCGAAAAGTCGGCCGACAACTCGCAAACCGAGTCCGACTTCCTGACGTCGATTGCGTCCGCCCGGCAAGAAGCGCAAGCCATGTTCGAGTTGAGCCAGGATCTGGGAAATTCCTTGAGCCTGAGCGAGACCCTCTCGGTGCTGTCGATGCGGCTGCGCAAGCTGATCCCCTACGATTCCATCGCAGTATTTGTGAACCGGAATGGCTGGTTGCTGCCGGAACTGGTGAGCGGCGAGAACTTTCGTGCGCTGTCGTCGCTCAAAATCCGGGTGGGCGAGGGATTGTGCGGGTGGGTGGCGGAGAACTGCAAGCCCATCATCAATGGCAATCCGCAGGTGGAGACAGGCTACGCCGCCGATCCGGAGAAGTATCCGGTCCTGTCTTCAGCATTGGCGGTTCCGCTCCAGGGATTGAATGGCGTAGTGGGCGTGCTGGCCATGTATCACGCGGCCCAAGACGCTTTTACTCCGGACCATCTGCGGATTCTGTTGGCCGTCGCCTCCAAGGTGGCGCTCTCGGTGGAAAACGCCTTGAAATATCAGCAGGCGGAAAGTTCGGCGACCACGGACTTCCTGACCGGTCTGCCCAATGCCCGCTCGCTGTTCGTTCACCTGGCGCAGGAAGTGGTGCGGTGCCGGCGCATGAAGACCTCTCTTGCGGTGATGGTCTGCGACATTGACGGGCTGAAGAGGATCAATGATTCCTTTGGGCATCTGGAAGGAGACAAGCTGCTGCGGGAGTTCAGCGTGCGGCTGAAGGAAGCCTGCCGCGGATACGATTACGTGGCGCGCATGGGCGGCGACGAGTTTGTGGTGACCGCGCCGGGACTCACCTCCCATGCCGCCGAGGAGAAAATACTCCGGCTGAACGAGGCAGCCATCGAGGCGGGCCAGCACACCCGCGGGCGCGACGTGATTACGCTGAGCGTGGGAACGGCCTTTTGTCCCGAAGACGGGTACGACGTGGAGGGGTTGCTGGCCGATGCTGACCGGCGCATGTACTCCGTGAAGCAGACTCACCATGCACGCCTCGCCGCAGGCGAGGACACCGGGGCGTATGGTGCTTCAGGAGAATAGATGAGAAGCCTGCGATGGAAAATTGCCGGACACGCGCTGAGCCTGCTGGCAACCGTTCTTCTGGGAGGATTGTTTTCCGCGACGCTGGTGCGGCTTGCGCCGGGGTTCGATGTGGACGTGCGGGAACTGGATCCGCACCTGAACGCCCAAAGCATACAGGCGCTTCGCGCTGCCCGGCATCAAGATAACAACATCTTTCAGTTTTATGTTTCCTATATGGATCGCGCCGCGCATGGGGATCTGGGAACCTCACTTGCTCTGGGGCAACCCGTGCTTACGCTGCTGCGCGAACGGGCTCCGCTCACCCTGCGATTGCTAGTCACAGGGCTGGGACTGGCCTGGATGCTCTCTTTGACTCTGGCATTGAGTGCGGCTTGGTTGCGGTTTTCGGTATACGACACGCTGACCACCGTCGTGAGCGGAACATTTCTTTGTATCCCCGCCGCAGTGCTGGCATTGCTATCGGTGCTGTGGAATATTCCCGGCTCGCTGGCGATTGCCCTTATCGTGTTCCCGAGCACGTACCGGTACGCGCGCAATCTTCTGGTGAAAGCCTATTCGAGGCCGCACGTCACTACCGCGCGGGCAAAGGGCTTGGGCAAGGCTCGCATTCTTTTCTGGCACGTGGTGCCGGTGGTGGCGCCGCAGTTGCTGGCCGTGGCGGGAGTGTCGGTGAGCGTGGCGGTAGGGGCCGCGATTCCAGTCGAGGCTTTGTGTGGTCTGGCCGGCATCGGGCAACTGGCATGGCAAGCGGCCTTGGCGCGCGATCTGCCACTGCTCGTGAATATCACGATCCTGGTGACGGTCGTAACCTTGCTGGCCAATTCCGGGGCGGATGTAATCGGTCATATAGTTCGGGGGCAGGCAGAATGAGCCTCTGGCGAAACCTGGCGTGCGTGGTTTTGGTGGTGGTGCTTGGCGCGTCGCTGGCTGCAAACTGGCTGGCTCCTGCGGGGTACGCGAAACAATACCGCGAAGCAATCGACGCACCTCCTTCGCGCGCGCACTGGCTCGGAAC
>JBARJF010000125.1:0-47461 GCA_049800135.1 Candidatus Sulfotelmatobacter sp. | reverse complement strand
CATCTGACCTTGTGTTCAAAACCAAATCGCGCAATCATGGTCGAGGCCGTGACGGTCGGGTCAGCCCGCATCGTCGTGCCTCTAAGTCTTTTGTTTTCCCGATTTTAGTACCTAAGTTCTTTGACATCCGGATTTTACAAGGAATTTCTTGCTAACTCGATGATTCCACTAGAGGGTGGGGGGAGGGGGTATCGTCAATTCCACGTCCGCCTAAGGGTACCGGCGTCCCCCTCACGGAAGGTCTCCCGAACTTTATTTCAGCCGGAAATCCACAGCCGCATACATCGGCGGCTTAGCCTGGCCGAAGGCGGCATCAACTTGGGCTGAAGACTTCAATGCGGGCCACAAGCCGGATCCAATCTTGCGGGATGCAACGCCGAATCGGGGGGCTGGGCTAGAAGGGTCGTAGTAGGACGACCGTGGCCAGCACCGCGATGCACAGGCCGAGGGCCACGATCAGCAACTTCTCGCTTTTCTTCGTGCCCTTCCACATCGTGGATTTGGTTTCCATGATGCTGCTAGTTTGCCGCAACCACCACGCCGGGACAATGGCTCGACCGTGGCTGGCACCGCGGTAACGTGCCCAAAGTTTCCTGGAGAAAGTTCCGCGGAGAAAGTTCCGTGGAGAAATCTTCTACAACCCGGCAACCGCGCCGTCCCAGGCCGCTTCCCAGAGACTATAATTGCGCCGGCAGGGAATTGGGATGCGGATCCGTGCGACGTTTTCTCTCGTTACCGTGTGTGCCTTTCTGATCCTGTTGTGCCCCGCGGCCATCGCGGCGCAGGCCGGACCGGCTTCGGTGAATTTCTTCACCTCCTTCGAACCGAACCAGCGCCCGTTGGATTGGGTCGATACAAAAGAAACCGGCAGCTGTGGCGCGGGAGTGAGTGGCTCCGCTGAAGTGACCATGGCCACGCATATCGCCAATGGTCCCGAGGCGCGCATGGCGCCCACCGCCAAAGCGCGCATGGGCTTCACCGGCCTGCACGCGTTGGCGTATGCCGGAACCCAGGCCGGCGCGGGACAAGGCTGCGCGCGCAACAAAATCTTCGAGGTTGATATTCCCGTCACCACGGACACGGAATTGTCCTACGTGATTCTGCCCGAGTTCATCGACGAGGATCTCAATTATCCCAGTTCGCACGTGGCCGTGGATCTGGCTTTTTCCGACGGCACTTACCTCTCGTCACCGAACGTTCGCGATCAGCATCGCGTGCCGCTCACGGCTTTGGGGCAGGGACAAGGGCGCATTCTTTTCATCAACCAATGGAACCACGTTGTGGCCGAGATCGGCAAGGTCGCCTCCGGCAAGACCATCAAACGCATTCTGGTCGCTTACGACTCTCCCAACGGAACAGCCAAATTCGCGGGATTCATTGACGACATTTTTATTGGCCCCGAGAAACCCGCGGCGGTTGAGATGCGGCCCAGCGACTATGTGAATATTCTGCGCGGGACAAATTCCAATGGCGAGTTCTCGCGCGGCAACAATTTCCCCGCCGTCGCCGTTCCCCACGGTTTTAATTTCTGGACTCCGACCACCGACGCGGGATCGGACTGGATTTATCAATACCAGGAGCGCAACGGCGGCGATAATCTGCCGCGCATCGAAGCCTTTGCCCTGAGCCACGAGCCCAGCCCGTGGATGGGCGATCGCCAGACGTTTCAGGTGATGCCTTCGGCCGGCGCGCCAACCGCCAACCGAGCGGCGCGGGCATTGGAATTCCGGCACGAGCACGAGATCGCTCATGCGCACTATTACAAAGTACAGTTCGAGAATGGCATGGTCACGGAAATCACACCCACCGATCACGCGGCCATGTTCCGCTTCACCTTTGTGGGCGATGCCTCGAACCTTATTTTTGATAACAAGACAGATAAGGGTGGTATTGCGCTGGATCCAGGTGGCCGCATTATCATCGGGTATTCCGATGTTCGCAGTTATGGCTCCGCTGGAGCGACGCGGTTGTTTTTCTACGCTGTGTTCGATCAGCTTGTGAAACACAGCGGCCAGTTGACGGGCGAGAGGCGCGATCATGTCACTGCCTGGTACGGTTTCGACACCAAGGCAAACAAAGTCGTTACCATGAAGATCGCCACGTCGCTGATCAGCATCGATCAGGCCCGGCATAATCTAGAGCAGGAAATCGCGCCGGCAGATACCTTCGAACAGGTTGAGGCGCGCGCGCAGGCTCTGTGGGATAAGAAACTTGACATTATCACGGTGCAAGGCGCCAGCCACGATGAGCTGGTGACGCTGTACTCCAATCTGTACCGGTTGTTTCTTTATCCGAACTCGGGTTTCGAAAACACGGGCACGACGCAGAACCCGCGTTACCAGTACGCAAGCCCCTTCTCGGCGCCCGCCGGCGAAAACACGCCCACCCACACCGGAGCGCGGATTGTGGACGGCAGAGTCTCAGTCAACAACGGTTTCTGGGATACCTACCGCGCAGTCTGGCCGGCTTATGTGCTGCTCGCCCCGACCGAAGCCGGCGAGATGATCGACGGCTTCGTACAGCAATACCGGGACGGGGGCTGGATCGCGCGCTGGTCCTCACCCGGCTACGCCGATCTGATGACCGGCACCAGCGCCGATATTGCCTTCGCCGACGCGTGGCTGAAGGGAGTTCACAATTTTGATGTGCGCAGCTTCTATCAGGCCGCGCTGAAAGACAGCGCGGTGGTGAGTCCGGAGCAAGGAGTCGGCCGCAAGGGTTTGAACCGCAGCATCTTCAATGGTTACACGGATACCTCGGTGCGCGAAGGATTGTCTTGGGCGCTGGCCGGCTACCTCAACGACTTTGGCATCGCCAATTTAGCCGCGGCGCTGGCTGCTAAAAACGATCCTGCCGATCCTTATAAAAACTATGGTGACGACGCCCGTTACTACCTCAATCGTGCTCTTGACTATGTAAATGTGTTCGACCCCGAGACCAATTTTTTCGTGGGGCGCAAGCCGGATGGCGCCTGGCGGGTGAGCGCCAAGGATTTCGATCCCTTGTCATGGGGCGGCGACTACACCGAAACCGATGCCTGGGACATGGCGTTTGATGCGCCTCAGGACGGGCAAGGGCTGGCCAACCTGTATGGCGGACGGGCAGCGCTGGCGGCCAAACTCGATGCCGTGTTCAGCACGCCCGCTGAATTCCATACCGGTGCTTACGGTGGCGTGATTCACGAAATGCTCGAGGCGCAGGCGGTGAAGATGGGCCAGTACGGCCACAGCAACGAGCCCGCGCATCACATTCTTTATATGTACGACTATGCCGGCCAGCCCTGGAAGACCCAGGACAAAGTGCGTGATGTGCTCTCCCGCATTTACACCGGCAGCGAAATCGGTCAAGGCTATCTGGGCGACGAAGATAACGGCGCCATGGCGGCGTGGTGGCTGTTTAGCGCGGCCGGGTTTTATCCGTTGCAGGTGGGCCGGCCGTACTACGTGATCGGTGCTCCCTACTTCGAGCACATGACCATCCATCTGGAGAACGGCAAAGAGATCGTGATCAATGCACCGGGAGTGAGCGATGTGAACCGGTACGTGCAAAGCTTCAAGCTAAATGGCCGTCCCTATACCAGGACGGTGATTGCCCACGCCGACCTGGCGCGAGGCGCGGTGCTGGACTTTGTAATGGGACCGCGGCCCTCCCGTTGGGGTTCTGCCGAGAAGGACTTGCCGTTATCGATTACCAAGGGAGATCGCATCCCAGCGCCAATGCAGGATTTAGCCGGTCCGGGCCAGGGTGAGGCCAGCGACAGTACGAACAATGCCCGGATCAACAACCTATTCGACCACACTTCAGATACTGAAGTGACCTTTTCCAGCGCCACGCCTTGGATTCAGTATCGATTCGACCGCGAGCATGAGGTGGAGATGTACACACTGACCTCGGGCGTGCAACCCGGTGACCCCGCGAGCTGGCGACTCGAAGGCTCCCGCGATGGGAAAACCTGGACAATGCTGGACGCGAGGCAGGAGGAAGTGTTTTCGTGGCGCCGCTATACGCGTGCGTTTACCGTGAGCCATCCTGGGCGATACTCGCATTACCGCCTGACGATTACGGGCAACAGCGGGAATAAAACCAGCCTGGCCGAAATCGAGCTGCTGGGAAAAACGGATGCGGCTGCTCGCTGATCCTGGCGGTCAAACGTCAGACGAAATCTCCCGGCCAAATATGGGCCACGGGCGGATAGCAACTGTAGTATTTATGAAACATCGGTTGAACCGGCCAGGAAACTGGAAATTAGCTGCAAGTACCGGCAGCTTTGCCGATCCTCATAGCGAGCGTTGCTTGCGGATTTTGTGGCTTCGAGACAGCTCTTTCTGTTGGATAATGGAGTTCTCGAGGACGCAAGCGTATTCGGCCAACCCAGAGAAAAGTAGTCGCGAGAGTACTCCAGCATGAGTTCAGCTCCTGCCGAAACTGCTACTGAATCGGCCCCCTCGGTAAAGCCCGAAGAGGGGACGCCGGGATATCCCGTAGGGCGCGGTTCGTGGCCGAAGCGGCCGCGCGGCGTGCTGATTGTGGTTGTGGTGGCGCTGGTGGTAGGCGCTTTTTTGCTGGCGGGTATAAAGAGGAAAGCGCGGTCGAACGGGAGTGGGTCGCAACCCTCGAACGCCGTCGCCGGTCCGAGTCGAGTTCTGCGTCTGGGGGGCACAACCGCCGCCGTGCAAACGCGTGTCATACTGGCGCCGCTTCTGGCCGGCCAGCAAGTTGACAACCTCACGATCACCAAACTGGCGCAGGGCGGGAGCCGCGTGAAGCGTGGAGATCTGCTGGTGGAGTTCGACCGCCAGGCCCAGGTGCACGACTTTATCGCCAGACAAGCGGAGTTCAGCGACCTGACCGCTCAAGTGGCCGAGGAGCAGGCGAAAGAGATCGCGGAGAAGGCGAAGGATCAGACCGCGATCACGGAGGCGGAGGACGAACTGAGCCGGGCCCAACTCGAAATGCAGAAGGTCGAGCTGTTCTCGCGCATCCAGGCCGAAGAAGCCCAGGAAACTCTTGACGAAGCCAAGGCCACACTGGCGCAAGACCGGGAAACCTACGTTCTGAAACGCAAAGCCGCACAGGCTGCGATTCGCATCCTGGAAATCAAGCGGGACCGCACCCGCCAAACCATGCTGCACGCGCAGGAGAATGCGGATCTGATGCAAATCCGCTCGCCGGCGGATGGCATTGTTGTTCTGAACATGATCTGGAAAGAAAGTGGAGGTCCGGGAGAGGCTGCCGAAGGCGATAAAGTCTGGCCGGGAGAGGCCTTCATGCAGGTGGTCGATCCCTCGATCATGGAGGTAAACGTTCCGGTCAATCAGGAGGATTTTCTTCAGTTGCACGTCGGCCAGACCGCCAAAGTACGACTGGATGCTTACCCGGATCTGGTGTTTCCGGGCAAGCTGGAAGAAATGGCCCTGATTGGGCGGGAGGGTCAATTCTCCTCCAAAGTTCGCACGTTTGCGGTGGTTTTCTCCATCGCCGGCAACGATCCCCGGTTGATGCCGGATCTCTCAGCCGCGGTTGACGTGGATCTCTCGGGGCGCGACAGCGGCGCAGGCGGTTCCCCATGATCGCCCGGGTGAGGCAGTGGTGGATGCAGCGCAAGGTGATAGTGGTGGCCGTAGTGGTGTTGGCGGGTAGCGGCGGGGTGCTGGGCGCCGTCCGGTACTCCAAACGGGCGCCCGAAATTCCGACATTTGAGGTGAACCGTGGTGAGTTCACCGACTCGCTTCAGCTTCAAGGGAACGTGAAGGCGACGAAGTCGGTGACCATTTCTTCTCCCGATGGAGCGGGCGATCTTCAAATACTCAAGATAGATGCGGACGGCACCCAGGTAAAGGCGGGCGACGTGATCGTGGAGTTTGACAAGACCAAAACCGAGCAGGATCTGGCTCAGTACCGGTTAGCCCTGAAGTCGGCGGAAGCGGAAATCGAGCAGGCCAAGGCGCAGGCGCGTCCCGTGGAAGAAGAGGATATAACCGCGGTAATGAAGGCAAAATTCGACGTCGAAAATGCAAAGTTGGATGCCAGCAAAGGGGAGATTGTCTCGAAAATCGAGGGGGCCGAGGCGAAGCTGAAGGTGGCCGACGCCGAACAGAAGCTGAATGAGGCGCAAGCCAAACTGAAGTCGGACCGCGCGCTGAATCAGGCCACGATCAAAGACAAGGTCGAGGCCAGCAAGAAGGCGGCGTATGACGTGCAGCGGGCGGAGAGCGCCCTGGGCAAAATGACTTTGCGAGCGCCGTCGGCGGGAATGATCAGCCTGGTTTCCACGTGGCATGACGGAGGCGAATCTCCGTTCAAAGCCGGTGACCACGCCTGGGCGGGCGCCCCCATGGCCCAGTTGCCGGATGGCTCGTCGCTGCGAATCGCGGCGCGTGCGGATGAAAGCGAACGCAGCCGCCTGGCCTTGAAGCAAGCCGTCACCGCGCAACTGGATGCCATTCCCGACCGGGAATTTACCGGCAAGATCGAGCGAATCGGTACGCTGGCGAGCATTGACTTTTCGGCGGGCTGGCCATTCACCAGGAATTTTGACCTGGAAATCGCGCTCGATCAAACCGACGCACGGTTGAAGCCGGGCATGACTGCGCAGCTGACCGTGGTAGTCGACCGGATTCCAGATGCGCTAACAATACCCGTGCAGGCTTGCTTCCAGAAGTCAGGCCAGACCGTGGCCTACGTGTGGGAAGGTTCAAAATTTCAGGAGCGGGTGATTGAGATTGAGCGAAGAAACCGCGACCGGATTCTGGTGGCAAAGGGTCTGAGCGCGGGCGACCGCGTGGCCATGAAAGATCCATCGGTGAAGGAGTGATCGAGCATTGATGAAACGCCGTGCCATGCTGGGGGGAGCGTTGGCGATTGTACTGGTTGCCGCCATGGGGGTGGTGGCGGCGGAGCGCGGGGCCAGCCTGCCTGCGCCAGATAGCGGTATTCCCTGTGGCCAGGTCAAGCGCGGGAATCTGGACCGGAAGGTTTATGCCACCGGGGAACTGCGCGCCAGCCACACGGTGCCGTTGATTGCGCCTCCGGTGGCCGGCGGCGCTCTGCAAATCACGCGACTGCTTCGTACCGGGGTTGCGGTCAAGAAGGGTGACATCGTCATTGAATTCGATCCCACCGAACAGCGTTACAACCTGGAGCAGAACCGCTCAGAATTGCTGGAGGCGGAGCAGGAGATCGCCAAGGCCGAAGCCGATGCCGCGGTGCAAGCGGCGCAGGACAAGGTGGCGCTGCTCAAGGCGCGCTTCGACGTGCGGCAGAAGCAGCTGGGTGTCCAACAGAATGAACTGGTAAGCGTGATCGACGCCAAGAAGAACCAGCTTGCCCTGGAACAGGCGCAGCGAGTGCTGGCGGAACTGGAGCAGGACAGCCGGTCGCACAGTGCATCTGGTCAAGCCACGATCTATCTCGCCCAGGAGAAACGGAACAAGGCGAAGCTGGCGATGGAGCAGGCGCAGCAAAACATCGACAAGATGCACGTGCCGACGACCATGGATGGCTTAGTCTCGATTGAAAAGAACCGTACTGGGTTTGAGCAGACGTCGCCACCCGACTTCCGGGCCGGCGACCAGGTTCGCCCCGGCACCACCATCGCCAAGGTGATCGATTCGAGCGAGATGGAACTGACCTCGAAAATAAGCGAACAGGACCGGGGAGCGGTCAAAACCGGACAAGCCGCGGAGGTGGTGTTCGACGCCTTGCCGGGTCGGGTGTTTCGTGCAACCGTGAAGACGGTGAGCGGAATGGCGACGGTGCGGCAATTCTGGGAAATGGACAACGGAGGCAAGTTCGACATTACCGTCCAACTGTTGAACCCCGATTCCCGGTTGCGTCCCGGGCTGACTGCGCAAATCGTGATTGTAGGCGACCAGAAAAAGAATGTTCTCTACGTTCCCCGGCAGTCCTTGTTCCTGAAGTACGGGAAGCGCCTTGTGTATGTGAAGGAGGGCAACGGGTTTGAAGCGCGCGAAGTGAAGATTCAAAGCGAAAACGAGAGCCGGGTTGCCATCGATGGATTGAGCGCGGGGACCGAGGTCGCGCTGATCGATCCCACCGCGCCACGAAGAGCGGGCAGTGCCGGCGCCTCCTCGCCCGGCATCGGCGGAGGAACTCCTTAATGCCCAGCGTTGCTTCGCCGAGCCGGGTGCGGGTGCTCCGTGGTTCCCGGCAATGGATTCTGGATGTTCGTCTCGGCTTGCAGAACCTGCTGGTGCATCGACTGCGCTCGCTGCTGACGATGTTGGGGATGATTTTCGGCGTGGCCGCCGTAGTATCCATGCTTTCCATCGGGGCGGGCGCGCGGCAGAGAGTGATGGCGCTGATCGAGCAGATGGGAGTCCACAACCTTATTGTAGAAGCCAAGGAAACCACCGACCGGCAAGCTCATCAGAAAATTCGTAAGATCTCACCCGGCCTCACCTTTCAGGACTACCGGGTGATTCAAGACGATGTGAGCGACATCGTAGCTTCGACTCCCCGGAAACGGATGACGCCGACCAAGACCATTCCAAAAGCTCTGGAGGATATTCCGGTCGTGTACGGGGTCAACCCGACCTACACGAGCATTGCCGGTCTTCATCTTCTGCAAGGCCGGTTCTTCGATCAGGACGAAGAGAGCCGGGCTGCGCCGGTGTGCGTGTTGGGAGCGGCTGCCCGGTCGGGCCTGTTTGGAGCCTCCAATCCGATCGGGCAGTACGTCAAGGTGAACGAAGAATGGTTTCGAGTGATCGGAGTGGCCAGTCCGCAACTGAGCGCGCAGACGGAGGTGGCGGGAGTTCCGGCGCAGGACCTCAATAACATCATCTATGTGCCGCTGAATGCGGCGATCCTGCGCCTGGAGGACAGCTATAGCTGGGCGCGCGACGAAATTGATGGAATCTATTTGAACTTGAAGGACAACGCGGATATGCCCGCGGTGGCACAGGTGGTCAGGGCGATCCTGGATTCGTCTCATCATGGCGCGGGGGATTTCAGCGTGATTGTGCCCGCCGAACTGCTGGCCGAACAAAAACGCACGGAACGCCTGTTCAGCGTGGTCATGGTTGCGATCGCTTCTATTTCTCTGCTGGTGGGCGGCATCGGGATCATGAACATCATGTTGGCCAGCATTCTGGAACGGACGCGAGAGATCGGGGTGCGGCGGGCGGTCGGGGCTCGACAGTCCGACATTGTGCGCCAGTTCGTGGTTGAGGCCATGATGATTTCGTTCGTGGGCGGAAGCCTGGGCATCGTATTCGGCTTTGCCATGTCGCGGCTGATCGCATCGCTTGCCGGATGGTCGACTATCGTGACTGTGGGTTCGATACTTCTGGCGTTCGTAGTCTCCATCACCGTGGGCCTGGTGTTTGGGATTTATCCGGCGGTGAAGGCGGCGCGTCTGGACCCGGTGGAAGCCATTCGTTACGAGTGACCCGGCAAGTCTGGGCCGGGCATCCCTGGCGTGGAGGTTTGCCGGAAAAGTTCTGGAGGATGAGGCATGAAGCTGCGTCTGGTTGTGCTCCCTATTCTGCTGTGCCTGGGCGGAAGCATGCTGGCCGGGCAAACCGTTGGCGAACGGGAAACATTCCGCGGGCTGACCAACCCCCAGACGCTCTCGGACGCGCTACCCGGCCCGCAGTATATGCGGGAGCATGTGGTCGATGGCAAGCTGCGCCTGACGCTGCAGGATGCCGTGATTCTGACCCTGGCCAACAACAGCAATGTCAGGCTCCAGGAACTGAACATCGAAAATGCCAAGTATGCGCTGCTGGGGGTGCATTCGCCTTTCGACCCGCTGCTGCAGAGCAGCTTCACCAGCGAGGGACAACGCTCACAAACGTATAGCGAGCTTGCCGGAGCCCCGACGCTGGGAACTCCGCTCAGCAACTTGAACCAGACGACGCAGGTAAATTACAGCCAGACGTTCGAGACCGGAACCAACGTTCAAGTTAATTTCAACGCCAACAAATACTCCTCTAACAACACCTTCAATTTTTTCAATCCCACCATCACTTCCTTTCTGGGCTTTCAGTTCACCCAGCCTCTGTTGCGCAACCGCTGGTTATTTGCCAATCGCGCACCACTGGTGATTGCGCGCCGGAACCTGCGAGGATCACGCGCCATGTTTGAGGCCCAGGTCAGCGCCACCATTCAGCTGGTCGTCGGCCAGTATTGGAGTGTGGTGGAGGCGCAAGGCAACCTGGAGGTGGCGCGCAAGTCGCTGGATGCCGCGCAAGCTTCCTACAACCACGACAAGCGCGCCCTGGAATTGGGCGCGCTGCCGCCTCTCGACATTTATCGTTCGGAGTCGCAGGTGGCCGGCCGGCGGGTGACGGTGATCCAGAACGAGTACGCTCTGAAACAGGCCGAGGACGCTCTTCGTCAAACCCTGGGCGCGGACGTCGACCCCTACTTTCGGGCGCTTGATCTCGATCTAACCGACTCGCCGGAAACGGAGGGAGAGTTGCGGAGCATCGACATCGCCACAACGCTGCAACAGGCGATGGAAAAACGCCCGGAACTTGAAGCCGCCCATCAGTCGCTGGCCAACGATGACACCAGCATCCGGCTCGCTCACAACAATCTGTTGCCGGATCTGGAATTAAGCGGGAACTACTCGGGGAACGGGCTGGGAGGCAACCAATACAATATCAATGTCACTCCGCCGCAGTTAACTTCCCCCGGCGGATTTGGTGACTCGGTTAACCAGCTCTTCGGCTTTGGATATCCTTCGTACGGGTTCTCGTTGACCTTGAACCTTCCCATCAAGAACCGGGGCGGCCAGGCTGCGCTGGGCAATGCGCTGGTTTCGCGCCGCCGCGACCTGTATACCCAAAGGCAGATTCTCGAACAGATCACGTTCGACGTCAGCACCGCAGTGCATCAGCTGGAGCAGGCGAAAATCGGCATAGCGGCCAATAAGGAAGCCGTGGACCTAGCGCGCAAGACGATGGCCGCGGAACAGCGCAAGTATGATCTGGGATCGGGGCAGATCTTCCTGGTGCTCGAAGCGCAAACCGAACTGGCGACGGCTGAGCAGAATCTGCTGCAAGCTGAAATCGGCTACCGGTTAGCCGTGGCAGCCGTCGATTACGCCACCGGCAACTTGTTGCAACCCTATGGCGTACAAATCGCGGAACTCGCGAAATAAGCCACGGATGCTGCCGAGGTCGTGGGCTAGGATCCCGCCGGAGGAACCATAGTCATGGCGAAGACCAGCATATATTGATTCTCCGGCAGGGTGATGCTGCGCACCGACTTGCTGCTGTCGAGATTGAAGGAATATCCGTAGATATGAAACGGGCGGTCGTCCTTGGAGCCGTCGCTCACGAGGCGATAAGGAGCAGTTATGGCTTCGGACTCGCCCTGGTAGCCGCTCGACTCATACCAGTCACTGAGGCCCTGCGTGACCGATGAGGATGTGCCATCGGTGTAGGTGATGGTAAAAACCTGGGACGCCTGATCGCCTTCAACCCCGGTAGCGAGAAGCTTGAGGCTCGAGAATTTGCCTTCGGGAAGCGCGACGGTTCTGCTGGAGACGGCGTCGGGCACGTCGGCGGGTCCGAGATTGAACAAAACGCCATCCCACATCGGCGTCGAGCCCAGGGTCTGTTTCGAATAAGCCCAACCTTCGCCATCCGCACTGGCCGAAGCAGCGAACTTTGAGCCGTCGGTGTGCATGGCCGTTACGTTGAATGCGGAAGAAAGATCGACCGGCGTCCCCGGCTTGATCGGCGCCACAGTGATGGCGGATGTGACCGTATGGGAGAGGTCGTCAGCTGTGCCGGTGATGGTGATCGTCGAGGTCGCCGAGCTCGACGAATCATCCGCGGTCAGCGTCAACTTGCTTGCTCGCACGGTGCTGGACGGGCTGAATGAGGCCGTCACTCCCGGCGGCAGTCCGGAAACCTGCAGGCTGACGCCGGACCTGAAATTGCCGTGACGAGTGACGGTGACCGTCGTGGTGGCCCTTCCGCCCTTGGGAACGAACACACTGGACTCCGGGGTCCGAAGCGAAAAATTGTCGGCGCCAGGAGGTGGGGGAGCAAGCAGATCGTAAAGCGGCTGTACCGGTTTCACTTCCGGATTCTCATCGGCCACCGAGATCGCCAGAACGCGAATCTTGTCGTTGTCGGGCAGAGTTATGGTTCGAGCTCCCGCCGGCAGATCGATGGGATAAGCGAACAGGTAGGAATAGCCGTAGGCCACGTTTTCTCCCGCAGCGTCGTGGTGATGCGAGCAGTACCAAGCGAGGTCGGCACGCTTGATGTAAGCCGGGGTAAGGCCGATCATCTTGCCATAGTTGTCGCCGGAGGTGTCGCCCGAGCTCCACTGCCGGTCATCCCACTGTCCGATGAATCCGCCCCAATCCTGGATGTTCAGGTCAACCTTCTTGCTGCCGACTTCGAATGTGGCTTTCTGGTCGCCTTCCGCCGAGGCGGCGAGCACATAGACGCGATTGTAGTGGCCTGCGGGCAGGTTAATGGTCTGACCCCTGGTTACCACCGCGTCGGGAGAGCCGGTCTTCGCCGCAGCGAGTTGGAAGCGCACGTCGTTGAAGGTGATCTGCTCGGGCAACATTTCCGCCGGCAGCGCGTTGCCATCGCTGTCGAATCCAGGCGCCGAGCGCGTGCCATCGTTGCTGGCGGCCGCAAGGTCATAGTGCAGCGCCACCGGCGCCGAACGTACTCCCGCAACCCTGGCCCGCAACGCAGCCAGCCGGATGGCGAAGGTGCGCGGCTGGTAGGCGGAGAACGAGGTGACCAGAACGCCATCCTTCACGGTCGCGGCTCCCACCGGCTGCTCCTGCCCGTTGACTTCGCGGGCGGAGGTGATCGGAGTGTCGAAGGATATTCTGACGTCGGGCTGCGGCTTGCCGTCGAGTTCAACCAGGCGCACGATGGTCTCGTCACCCGCCTCGGCTTTTTTCAGGGCCATGACTCGAATGCGCGGGTTGCTGATCTTGAGCAAAGAAAACTCCCGGCCCAGCGCGCCTGCGTGCCTGGAGGCTTCAAAGGCGATGAGCGGGTCGTTCAGACGCTCGGCTTGCCAGTCGGTCTGGGCCTGGCGCCACCCCCAAGCGTGTCCCGCGATTCCGTAAACGAACTCGTGATGACCGATATCCTGCGTACCCTGGTCGGGATAGCCACCGCGCGTGCCGGGCGTGCGGATCAAGGTCAGCCGGATGGTGTGGTCGTTCGGCTTATCCGATCCGTTCTTGCAATCGGTCAGGATGGTTGCACCGAACTCGCCGCTCATGTCGGTGAGGTCGATCCACTGGTGCGACGGCACTTCAAACTTCTTGGGCTCGGCGGTGGGCCGCTGGATCGTGCCGATGTCCCAGTTATAGGTGGCCATGCGATTCGAAGCCACCAGGGGAAAAGTCGCCTTTAGATTGGATTCTTTGGTATTCCAGTCGATGACGTTGCCGAATTCCACCCGCTTGCCGGCATCGCCCGCGGAAAGCCGGATGGTCTGGACGAACTTGGAGCCGTCGGTTTCCCGCGAGACTTCCACCGCCACGCGGGCCGGGCCGTCCTCGACAACGCGAATCTTCACGGGACCGCCGACATAGGCCTCGGGCGCGGCCTGCTCCTGGTCCCAGTCCATATTCCAGGCCGGCCAGTTCTCGGGGTTGTCATAAGAGATGGCAAGGCGCGCCGGAGAAGCGAGCAATTCCTTGCCAATCGACTTGTCGAAAATGCTGGCGACGTCGCCAGCGGCGTTCAGGGTCACGCGATAGTACTGGTTCTCGAGTGAGTTCTCCGAGACATGCAGTGTCGATGGCACGGCGATGCCGGCACCGGGTTCGACATCGTAGACTGCGTAACCGACGGACGGGGCTTTGGCTACGAAGATCACTTTGCCGTTTGAGATCTGCGACGGAACCTGCCTGCCGTCCGGACCACTCACGTGCACTGCCTTCGGCGTGCCGCCGGGGAAACTGACGCTGGCCTCGACAACATCTTCGCGGGCGATGTTCAAAGGGTTGAAGACCACCAGCGGGATGCCTTTCGCCTCCGTGTTCAAGGCGGCGCTAACCGCCTCGGTGGCGTTGTGCAACACGCCGGCGAACTGGTTCATCGCGATCACGTCGTCGTTCCAGGCGAACTCGTAGGCTCTGGGAGTGGCGGTACCGGCGGCGAGATCATGAAAATGGGCCCCCATCTCCAGCGTCCAGGCGCCATTCAGACGGGGCAGCGGATAGGGACGGGCTCCCAGCCATTCCGCGGCCAGCGAAGACTTCTCGGCCGCGTCGGCCAGCAATTCTTCTTTGCGGATCCAACGCTTCTGGTAGGCCTCAGAGGTGAGCGATCCGGCGGAATGGTTGGTGAGCTCCATTTCGCCGGTGTAGCGTGGTAGCTTCGCGGCCTGGGAGGGCGTGATGTCGAGGAACATCTGCTCGGCATTCGAGGAGATTACATGGACGGGGCCATCGCCCACCCTTACCGGAGGCGCCTCCGCACCTCGCCGCCGGCCGAAGTAGAAGTTGTTCGGTGAAGGCAGGCTCGCCATGCCGTGGGTGACAATCGCTTCCAGGCGCTTCACGGAATCCTCACTCGGAGTTCCGCCCGTGTCTCCCGTGCCGTAGTAGTGATAGTCCGTGAATACGCCGCTGACCTTGCCGTTGTTTTCGACGCGAGCCGCCCAATCCCCCTGGAAGCGTTCCAGCGCCAGGTCCTGGTCAAGTATGGCGAGCCCCCTTAGTTCTTCCCGCAGATTGTTGCGGTCTTCGACGTCTTTAGGGTCGGGCTTTTGACCGCTCTGTTCGGCCTGATGCAGTTTCTGTTCGAGCGGCGCGAGCTGCTTTTGGATTTGCTGGGCGGCGGGGTTGGGCGGCATGGGAGGCAGCGGCTGACTGAGATCGGTGTAGATGCCTCCGCTGTAATCGCCGGGATTCAGCCCTGCCAGCACGCTCTCACCATCCGGCCCCACCCACACGCCCACGTTGAACGGAGTGCCTTCCGGAGTTTTCTCAAGCGATTCCGGTCCACCGCCGTCGGCCGAGGATCCCCACGTCAGCTTCTGGGTGGAAAATCCCTTCACCCCGGAGTGCGCCAGAATGGTCGGCAGAGACGCGGGAAATCCGAAACAGTCGGGCAGCATAAATTCGGCGCTGGACTTGCCCAGTTCTTTGCGGAACCAGTCATTCCCGTAGAGAATTTGCCGGATGATCGCTTCCGCGCTGGGCGCGTTGACATCACCCTCTTCCATGGACGATCCTGCCGGGAACCACCGTCCTTCATCCACGTATTTCTTCAGCCTGGCGAAATCGGCGGGGTAATATTCCTTCATGAAGCGATAACGGTTGGCGCCGCTGAAATTGAAGATGTAGTGGGGATATTTGTCGAACAGCTTGAAGTTATCCTCCATGGTCTTGCGAATGTATTCGTCGATGACCTGGGGATACTCCCACCGCCATTCCGTATCGAGGTGCGCATAGCCGACCACGTAAAGCGTAGGCTGCGTACTCAGATCAGGTTTTTCGGCGTTTTGCGCGTGGGCCGCGGTCAGCAACATCAAGCAGGCCAGCGGAATCGCCATTAAGGTTGTGCAGAATCGTCGCATGGTAACTCTCCAAGAGGGTTCCGTGGGGAGAGAATCCTCTTCGCAGTATTTCGCACTATTCAACATTGTTACACATTAGTTAACGGTGACGGTCACGGTGGTGGGAGCGGTGTTGGACTGAGTCACACCGTTCGCATCTTTTCCGGTAATTGTAATGGTGTAGGTTCCGGCGGTAGTTCCGGGGGTGCCACTTCCGCCGCTACTCCCGCTTCCGCCGCCACATGCGGGAAGAGCGATAAGACTGGCCAACACCATCCACAGGAGCAGGAAGCCCAACACCCTTTTCCGGCGGGGGCCTCTGGAGCCAAAGCCCACGCCGACCAGCGCTAGTCCTTGCAGCGGCAGCCAGAACGCATACAACGCATTCCACTTGTGCAACAGCATTGTGGACGCGGCTACAGTGGAGAAGGTCAGCGTCGCGTGGGCTGCCGCGCTGCCGGTCACCGATACCGGACTGGTGGCGCCGAAGCCACAGGTCGGGGCTGAAGCTCCGTTGTCGACCGGCGATATGCTGCAAGAGAGCGTTACGGAACCGGTGTAGCTGTTCGCCGGAGTGACGGTTATTGTGGCCGTGGACGTATCGCCAGGAGTGATCGCTACCGGACTGGCTGCTCCCGCCGAGAGGGAATAGCTTGGTGTATGGCCCGGCGCGGTCACGGTGACGCCGATCGTCGCAGTTTGTGCCGGCAGTGAGCCGGAAGTACCCGTGACGGTCACGGTCGTCGGTCCCCCGACGGTTGCCGTGCTGCTCGCCGTCAGCGTCAGGACGCTGGGCGTGGTGCCGGTGGCACTGGTGGGGTTGAAAGATCCGGTTACTCCGCTGGGTAGGCCAGTAACCGCCAAGCTCACGCTGCCCGTGAAGCCGCCCGTCGGGGTCACGGAGATTGTGCTCGTATTGTTGGCGCCTTGGGCAACACTCAGGGTAGTGGGCGCGGCTGACAATGTGAAGCCCGGTACGCTGCTGGTATTTCCCGACAAAGTGAGGGCAAGAACAAAAGCGCCGGCGCCAGGGGCGGAAGAGCCAGTGTAGGTCAAGCCAACGCTTTTCAACGTCCGGGTGGGATCTAGAGTGTAGGTATAGGAATAGAGGTTGCAACTCACGCCAGTACTCAAGGTACCGTCGCTGTTGATCCGGCTGATCCCGCCAACCGCAATGCTCTCGTTCGAATTGCTCGTGAAATTGCACCAGTCGCTGAAAGTTTGGTTGATGGTGGTGGCCGAGCCGGTTGTGTAAGTGACGGTGACGGTCCCGGTCTGGCTGCCGTTCACACCTGTGCCCAGCATACTCAAAGTGGTGTAAGAGGTCTGCTGGTTTGAGGGCAGAGAAACCGTTACGCCACCGGTTGTGAGATCAATCATGTCCGAGATGCAGGCGGACAGTCCAGTACCGCAGTCGGTTGTATTGACCGTCCCAAAGTTGAATGTGGTGCCCTTGAGAGTCAACGTCGGCGGCGTGGTCGAGGTCAGGCCCAACTGCTGCTCTGAGTATGCGTCCGAGCACCCGGCGGAGACGGTGCAGGCATCCGTATCTGCGGTGCCATCGATATCGCCCGTTCCTTCAAAAGTTACTCCATTGGAGAAGAGGCCGGCTATGTTGAATTCAGAAGAGAGACTGACTTGCACTCCGGTACTCTGAGACGACAAGGTGGCCGCCAGCACCACTACGGCGCCAGTGTTAGGCTGGGACGGCAAGGTGAGGCTTAGCACCGTCTTGGCGCTGTTCAGAACAAAGGTGTAGGCGTAGAGATTAAACACGCGGCTATCCGGGGTCCCGGCGGCTTCATCGCGGTAGGGCATCACCACCGCGAAGGACTCGCCAGGTTGCTGGCCGGGACTGGGAGTACTTGCGCTGCAGCCGCACCAATCGCTGAAGCTCTGCGTGAACGTACTGGTTGTGCCGTCGGCGTAGGTCACTGTGAAGGCCTGAGACAATATGGGCCCGTCGATGGCGGTGGCGAGCAGTTGCAATGTGGTGAACTGACCCGAGGGCAGAGTAATGGTCTGGCCGGTGCTGGAGACGACATCGTTAGTGCACGCGGATTGTCCGGAACCGCCGCAGCTTTTTGTATTGGCCGGACCAAAGTTGAACTGAACGCCGTTGAGGATTCGATTCGCGGTCAACAGCTTCGACGAGTACCCATTGCCCGCGCCATCCAAGCCAGTGCCGAAGGTTATGCCGTCGGCGTAGATGCCAGCCAGGTTGTATGCCGAGCTCAGATTTACCGGCGTTCCGGAGCCGCCCGTGCCCGTGGCCGCACTCACTGAAAGAATCGTATAAGGCGCGTTTAGCGGTGCGGTGCTCCCTGATGTGCCAGTGACGGTCAAGTAGTCGCTCCCTACTGTCGTCGCCGTGCTAGTAGCCTTCAGGGTGAGAGTGCTCGTGCTCGAAGTGCTGGCGGGACTGAAAGCTCCGGTCACGCCGCTGGGCAGGCTGCTCACCGATAAGTCCACTGTCCCGTTAAAGTTGTTCTGGGAGTTTACCGTGACGGTAGGGGTTGTGGTCGTGCTCTGGTTGAGGTAAATGTTGCTCGGCTGGTTGGGGTAGGCGGGGCTCGGCGTAACCGAAAGGGAAAAGTCTGGTAAAGCGAGCGTCACAAAGGCGGGTTGTGTCTGGATGCCGCTCGTGCTGGTGCCGGAGATGGCGATCACGAAACTCCCGCCGGGACTTGCACTGGTAGTCGACACGGTCAACACTGAAGTGCCGGATCCTGTGATCGAATTGGCGCTGAGGGAGGCGGTTACTCCCGCCGGAGCACCGATGATGGTCGCAGCGTTCAGGTCCACCGTCCCAGCGAACCCGTTCCCCGCGCTCAACGAGATTGCGGTGGTTCCAGGAGCGCCGCCCGGAGTGAGGGTCAGAGTGCTCGGCGATGCCGCCAGCGTGAAGTACGGGTTCGTCGTTGAGGTCGGCGCCAGGGCGGCGATTGTGCCCGTCCCGTCCGGCGTTCCCCAGCCGGTCGGAAGATCGTAGCCGGCTATGGCATTGAAACCTTCAACATCTGTCGGCTCGCCAGGCTGACTGCCATCCAGGCAACCAGAAGTGCCGACGGTGCACTTCAGGCTGCTGTTTTGGCTCCAGCCGGTTGTGATGTCGTGGAGGAAGTTCGACCCTTGGCCGATGCCGTAAACGGTCGGATTGAGAAAGCCGACAGTTTCGCCGTTGGCGGCAGCCTGTTCATTGACCAGAGCCAGAAAGCCGGCCCACCGCGGTGCCGCCAGGCTGGTCCCGCCAATCCCCCCTTGGCACGTGCCGCTGGAGCACCAGAAATTGTCAGTGTTAGCCTCCGCGGAAACATCCACGATGTTGCGAAATGTCGTTGAACCCTCATTCGACGAGTTGATCACTCCCGAGGCCTGCTGGTAGCTGGGAATCAAACCATAGTTATTGCCGTAGCAGGGGCCGCTCGGAACGGTATTGTCGCACCACCCGCTGCCGCTGCCAACCCAGGCCGATTCCGAGGACCAGGCTCCGGCTGCGCCAGCCGTGGTCAAGTCTGTGCCGCCGACGTCCGTTATGTTCTGGCTGTATCCGGGCCAACCTGAAGTCCCGATGTACGGGCCGGCATCGCCGGAAGCCACAAAAAAGTTCTGACCCTGGGTATGGAATTTGGCGAAGTATTGTTCATCGGAAGCGGCATTGCCGTCGCCGATGCCGAACGAGAAACTCATTTGTTTGGCGATGTTGTCGGTCGAATAGGCGTCGAATATGTCGACGTCGGCGTTGCCGGAAGTGTCCTCATAGACAATCAGGACGGGCGCGGCCGGGGCCATGGAAATGATCTGCTGGATGTCGACGGCCTCCTCGCCATCGTCGCAGTCTCCCGGACAGGCGCCGCTGGTCCCGCCCAGCAACTCGATCACGATGGGGACGTTGAGCGGCTGATTGACATGGCTGAAGTAGGCCTGAACGTCAGCCATGTTCCACTGGCCGAGTTCGGCCAAGGCGAGAGCTTGCCCGGTGCCGGTCAGCGCGCCGGTGCCGTAGTAGGCTGCCCTGATATCACTGCCATAGAACTGGCCTCCCGGTCCCGACCCGGTTGGCGTGTAGTCGGGCTGGGCTGCGCCTGAGGAAGCGTGCATCAGCATGGGATGGGGGAGGGTGAAGTTGGTGAGGCCACTCACACCGAGCAACGGAATTCCCGAGTCTGCAGTAGGCTCGACGTCAGGGGCGTAAAAAGTCCGGTTCTCCGTGGGGTGCTGGTAGACCTGCATTACCACCTGGAAAGCCTGTTCGATGTTGGCCACCGATCCAGTGACGTTTAGTAATAGGCGGCTTGGGGAAGTATGAGTCACGGTTAGGCCATGCGATTGCGCGAAGCCGATCACTTGCTGATATTCCACGACTGTGGGGCCGAACCGTTGGGTAAACTGGGCAGCCGTCAGATATCGATGGTAGTTGGGACTGGCCGGGTCTTCCAGCTGTTGCATTAGGGTGTGGAGTTGCGCTTGGTTGCTCAGCGGTAGCGTGAGGGCCAGGTTCAACTGCCGCGAGGCGGCCATGCGGCCGATGAGTTTCGCACTAGCCGGGGCTGCTACATGGGTCTGAAGCACCTGCCGCTGCTGCGCCCGCGCAGGTTTGGTTAACAGCGGGAACATGGCCGCGCACGCCGCCAGCAAAACAGACGAACCCGCCCGGGCAAATCTGCGCATGATCTTAGCCTCCATAGCTATGCGGGATTTTCGAACAACCCGCCGAAGGGATGAGCCGGAACCAGCTCCAATTGAGAGCGACTTTATCCAAAACCACGAACCTGGGATGGGACTGAGATCCCATCCCAGGTTTGGCACATTCGTGCCGCCTAGTTGCTGGTGTCGGCTACCGTAACGGTCACCGTGGCTGGATTGCCAGCCTGACTCAGACCATTTGTATCAACCCCGGTGACCGTCAGCGTGTACATTCCCGGAGGAGTCCCGACATTGCCCAGGTGCGTCTCGCTCACACAGGCCGGAGTCACTGCGATTCCAGCCAGCAGAAATCCAAACAACAGCAGACCTAACAATCTCTTCCGGCGTGAACGGCGAGATCCAAGGCTGAGCCCGAGAAGCGCAAGCCCAGGCAGAGGCAGCCACAAAGCGTAGAACCTTCGCGATGCTCGTCGCGACATGGACTGAGTCGGCGGTGGGGCAGACGTGAACGTCATCGTCGTGGTGGGTGGCGATGTCTCACCTGTGGTCACCGTCACCGATGTCGGGCTGAGGGTGCAAGTCGGCGCCGTGGCGGCTGCAGTAGCAATTGCAGGCGAAATGCTGCAGGACAAAGTAACCGTACCTTGGTAGCCCGGTTGCGGGTTCACCGCGATCGTCGCCGTGCTCGAAGTGCCGGGAGTAATCGAGGTCGGAGTGGGCGGCCCTCCAGCGAGGGTGTAGCTCGGTGGCTTCAATGTGATTGCGAGACCAAACATAAAGCCGGAGTTGTCCTCATCCGTCAAGGTTATGCTTTGCAAGGTTCTGGTGAAATCGAGAGGGTAGGTGTAGGCGTAAAGGTTGCAGCTCGCGCCGTTGAGAGTACCATCGCTGTTGATGCGCTTGATGTTCGACACTGCAATGGACTCATACGGAAAGTCTCCGAAGCTGCACCAATCGCTGAAAGTTTGGCTGAACACCTGGGGCGCGCCAGTGGTGTAAGTGGCCGTAACCTGCCCCGCATGGGGTCCATTGACGGCATTGCCGAGCATGATCAGCGTGGAGTATATGGATTGTTGGTCGGCGGGTAGGGTAATGACAACTCCCGCTGTGGTGAGGTTAACCACATCCGGAATACACGCGGTACCGGTTGACCCGCAGTTTGCTGTATTGACCGGGCCAAAGGTAAAGGGTACGCCCAATGACGGCGGGGTTAGCGTCGGAGGGGTGGTCGAGGACAGCCCCAACTGGTTCGACGAGTATGCGTCCGGGCAATTTGTGTAGGGCGCAGTGGGAGTGCAGTTATTCCCGTCATCCATGCCGTTCGTTCCCAGGAATGTTGTTCCAGTGGTGAAGAGACCGGCCACGTTGAAACACTCTTGACCACCGCAGAGCGCGGAAGTGGAGGACAAATCTACCTGCACGTTTTGCGCCTGCGCAGGCATTGCCGAGAACAGACACGTGATTGCGCACGCCGCCAGCAGCAGAAAGAACATGCACGAAAACCTTCCTTTTGTGATCATCCTTCTTCCCTCCGACAATAAGTTCGTGCGCAAGCCATTGTTCCCATTCCGTGTTCTAAACCACAGCTTCGTCTAGAAAATGATCTTGCCCGAGACCCGCAGGTTGCGCGGGAAATTCAGCTGACTCGGGGCAACCGTTCCATAGCCCTGCCAATACGCGTGTTTCGTCGTGGTGTTGTAAAACAGATTGGCCGGTGAATCCGTAACCGTGGTGTCCGGTCCTCCCAGCAGCGCAGAATTGAGCGAGTTGAACGCCTCTCCACGCAGCGAGAAGCTCACCCTTTCGGTTACCTTGAAGCTCTTCTGCAGCGAGAGGTCAAGGTTGGGAATCGTGGGGTTGCGCACCTGAGTGATGACGCTCGGATAAGTGTTGTAGGTGTACCCGGTGCCGCCGATTTTCGGCACGGGAAGCCCGCACGGAGGCGTCTGCATGGCGGGATTGATCCAGTGGGCGACGCTGGTTCCGTTCGGCGAAGCCCAATTGTTGCAGAAATAATTGTCGTCGCCGTTGTCCACACTGACCGGCGTGCCGCTCTGCGCGGCGAAAACCCAGCCCAGGGTCCAGCCGCCCAATGCGTAGTCCACCGCCTTGGGCGCGGCTGTGAGGAATGTTCTGCCTCTCCCCACCGGAACCTCATATACGCCTGTGACCGCCAGGACATGGGTGCGGTCATAGGGTGAGATCCAGTGAATTTCGTTGGCATCGGTGTAAGGATAGCCGTTCTGGTAGCCATCGCCATTGATGTTCTTCGAGTAGGTGTAGGAGACATTGAATTCCAAGCCGTGGGTGGTGCGCTTGGTGATCTTGGTTTCCAGGCCGTTGTACCAGTTCCTTCCTACCGGGAGATTGTATTGGCCCAGCAGAGAAGCGCCGTTGCCGGAGCAGAACTGCGAATAGGGCAGCAACAGGGCAATCGCCTCGACCGAAGGATAGGTTCCGCAGCCACCAGGAGGCGACATCGAAGCCACTTGATAATAAGGGTTCGGCACCAGCCGGCTAAGGTTGTCGGGACTGTTTAACGCGTATTGCAACTGTGGATAAGTCAGGGTTCCGTTGAGCCACGTTGTGCCTGCGCGCAAGCGGCTGGCATAGTTGGCAGCCCACCTCGAATCCAGAACCAAGTCGCCGGGAAATTCGTGCTGGAAGCCGAAAGACATTTGTTGGGTCTTCGGAATTTTGCGCTGGGGGAAGTCGAACTGCGTCGCGCCGGTGCCGATATCGGTCAACAGCCCCGCGTTTGCGCCTACCGGCGGCAGCAGGCCAAGGGGGTATTGGGCGGAGGAGGGGAACGGCGCACCCTTCCCGTAGGGCCCCATGGAGGGTTGGGCCAAAGGAGTGGCTCCCCCCTGCTGCGGGTTGAAGCTATCATTGGAGGCGATATAGGGCGTGGACTGCTGGTAACCGACTGGCGATCCGCCCTCCAGTCCGGCGGAATACATTAGGCCCCAACCTCCACGAATCACGGTTTTTGGGTTGAGAGCGAAAGAGAAGCCCAGGCGGGGAGCGATGTTGCTGTAGTCCGTATTGTAGGCGTTTCGGGGTTGTCCGTTGTGGCCGGCATATACGGCGCCCCCATAAACCGTGGAAAGGGAGGATATGTTGATTCCCGCCGCCTGCCAGGCGGCGATGTTTGCCGCATTGGCGATGTTGGCCTGGTAGACTCCGTCATAGGTGACAGGGTTTACGCAGGTCAGGCAAGCGCCGCGGGTGAGTTCGTTGTAGCGCTCCTTCAACCCAACTTGCACGTCATAGCGCAAGCCGAGATTGAGCGTTAGGCGATGCGTCACCTTCCAGTCATCCTGCCCATAGAGGTTCCAAACCGGCTCGTAATCGAAGAGAGAATCGTTCCAATCGATGTGCCCAGTGGCCGGCAAGCCCAGCAGGAAGTCCGCAAATCCATAGCCGTTCGGAGCATATTGTCCCGCGCCGCCGTTGCAGGCTGGCGCGCCTGAGGGGAAGCCCAAGATCGTAGGCTCATAACAGAAGGCGTTCGAGGGGTCGTATTGGGTCCACTGCCCGGTGAATGAGAAGGCCCCATTGGCGTTGCCGGCGTTGCCCGGATTGCCGTAGAAGAACTCCCCGATTCCACCGCCGAAGTGGATGTTGTGCGCTCCCTTGGACTTGGTGAAGTCCGCGTCGAGCATGACGTTAGTGGTCGCGCTGATGGCCAAATTGTTGCCAAAAAGCGTACCGCTGGAAATGCCGCCGATACTGTATTCGGGGTAATCCTGCAGCGCGGTCGTGGGCGGAACGGGCATGGTGAGCCCGATCTTGCTGGCGGGTTGCGCAAGGTTCAGATTTCCGTCGGGCGCGGAATCGATGTAGCGGGAAAACGAAACCTTAAAATCGCCCAGCAACGTGTTCGAGAACGTGTGAGTCATGTCCTGCGTGGCCGCCCAGTTCTCCCGGAGATGGTCGAGGTTGCCGTTGGCCTCGAGCCCGGTGAACCCGTTGGTGCTGCGATTTTCGTGTCCCTTCTGCCATTCGAAGAAGCTGTACCATTTGGTTTTGTCGCTGGTGTCATAGTCCACCCGGATCATGGGCTGGTTGTAGTTGTAAACATCCGGAGAGGCGGCCGCATAGTTGGCGGGATCGCCAAATCCGCCAATGTAATTCTCGGCTCCGCCGACATTGGGCAGGGGAACATAGCCCAACTTCATCATGGTGAGAGCGGTCGGGTTGAGTTGGGCGGCCGGCAGCAAACTGCCGCCATTCGTGCCTCCCGTATATGCATTGGGATAACCAAGGGTATTGGCGCCGCATTGCGTGGCCGGACCGGTCGGCGCAGTTCCCGGACCGTTCCCGAAGCATTGCGCATTGTTTGGGTTGGTTGACTTGCTGCTATCGCCCGGCTGAAAGAGAGTGAGTCCGTACAGAGCGTACGGAGAGCTGGGGTTTAGCTGTTTATACATCGATTGGACCAGGCCAAAATCAACTCCCGTATTACCGTTGTATCCCGGTCGCAGATAGGCAGGAGGCACACTGCCGGTCACCAGATTGTAAATCGATTGACGATAACCCTCGAAACTGAAGAAGAACCACAACTTGTCTTTGATGATGGGACCGCCAAATGTACCGCCGAACTGGTTTTCCACCTGTTGATCGGAAGCCGGGGAAATGAAAACGTTCTGGATGAAGTTGGCGTCCATGAAACCGCCTTTATAGCCCTCATACAGTTCCCCGTGGAACGTGTTGGTTCCGTTCTTAGTGACCACGTTGACGGTGCCGCCGCTGGTGCGGCCAAAGCGGGCGTCGTAAGTGGTGGTCATCACGTTGACTTCCTGAATCGCGTCCAGAGTGGGCGCTACGTTCCACGCGCCGGCATTGGCCGCCGCGTACGTGGTTTGCTGCGTGATATTGGCGCCGTTCAGGGTGAACTGATTGAATCCGCCCGAGGTGTCCGCAGGATTGACGCCGCCGCCGATGATATATGCATTGGTGACATCCCACCCTCGCGTGCCGGAATACCCGCTCGGCCCAAAGGTAGTCTGTGTGAACTGGGACCCAGGCACGGTGCCAATCAGCATGTAAACCTGACGGCCGTTGACCGGAACGTTCTCCAGAGTCTTTTCGTCGATGATGGTTCCGCCGGATGCGTTCTCGGTTTCGAGCAGTGGAGGCGCAGTCGTTACTTCCAGAGTCTGTTGGATGCTGCCCACTTCCAGCTTGAAATCCTGGCCGGTGTACTTGCCCGCGAGCAACAGGACGTTGTCCTGGATCGCCGTCTTAAAACCCGGGGCCTCGACCTTAACCTTGTAAGTGCCGGGCACGACGTACGGAATGTAATAAACGCCCGCGCTGCTGGTCACATCGGAGTAGACGGAGCCGGTATCGTTGTTGGTGGCGGTGACCTTTGCCTTGGGAACGACGGCGCCCGTGGGGTCCGTGACCTGCCCAGTGAGCGTGGCACGGAATTCCTGAGCCAGCGAGCGCGGCGGAGACACCACGAGTAGAAGGCACACAGCCAGGCCGATTGCGATCCAGAGCCGGTACATCCCGCCACGATCGTGAAGTCTAGAACTCGACAGAACCGTCATTGCGACCCTCCTCAAGATTTTCAGTGCTGCTTACTCGCGCCCGCTGCCAGCCTGGCCGGAAAGCCGGCCGTGCTGCTCCCCCAATATCTGGAGAAGGTTTTTGGGATGACTGCGCCGCTGCTGTTGAGCACGCGGGCGTCTGACCGCCGCGCCCGCTATCGTGCCCTGGGCCTCCACCACACCGAATACCGGGGCCATGGTGTCGGTCTCGATTACGAAACCTTGCGAACCGTTGGCAAGAAACAGATCGACGTCTTCAGTGCCAGGCGTCGTCCCGCCGACCGAGCCGAGCGGGAAGGCGGGCGTGGTTGTGATTGTGGCGGTGAAGTGGCCGGGATTACTACCATCGGCTGCGAACGTGCCGGTCAGCGGACCTGTTATGAGTGTGGCGTTGTTCGTTCCCATGCCTTGGAAATCACCCTCGCCACTGAACGTATCAGCGGTCGTGGTGCTGATGGTAAAGTCGCCGGTGAAGCCGCCATCGTAACTACAACAGCCGCCAAGATTCGATTGATTCGAGAGAAGAATCGCATAGCTTCCGGCGGGGGTTGCAGCGGCCGCGTTGGCCTGTGGAATGGTTACCCCGATTGCATTGCCATACGGCACCGCCGCGTCGCTATTGTCGGCCTCGAACAGCAAAGCGCCTCCGGCTCCGTTGGGGTTGTTCGGATCAAGCAGGTTGAGATTGGGATCGGTCAGATAAATGTTATAGATTTGGCCCGTGGGGGTGGTGATCGTGCCACGTGGGCTGCCAGAGATGTTGATTGTAGAACCAGATAGGGGAATGCCTGTGGTCACAATCGTTGGTGTGGGTGCCCCACCGTCCTCGGTGTTGAAGTCCGCGATCCCGGCGGTTACGTTTCCGCTTCCGTCGGTGGCCAGTTGACCTCCGCCTGCGGCGGAGTCGCCGCCATTATTATTGTCGCCGAAACCGTAATAGCTGAAGACGAAGCCCCCAGTCAAAGCGCCGTCAGTATCGTTGGAGCTGGTAGAGAGCGATCCCTGCCCAAACGCGGTGCCCGTGTTGCCCGCATTTCCAACGTTGGTCATGCTGGTCAGTTGCAATACTTCCGGCGTAACAAGGTAGTACACATACTCGGTGCAGGCGGGCAGTGGAGTTGCGCCGCACGGGCCAAGAGTGTCCGGGGAGGTACTCAGTGTGAGAATGCCCCGGCCGTCCGCGTCAGGAGCGGTATACGTACCGGTGAACTTAAGGCCCGCGGCAGGAGACGAAACCTCACTGTTGTAGCCGGCGCCGCCGCCATTATTTCCCACGTTTTCGTCAAAGATACCGCCGGTGATGTTGCCCGGAGTCGTCGAGGTCGCGGTGCCATCGGCGCTGAAGATGCCACCCCAGCTCCCGTTCTCGCCCATTAAAGAGCTGTATCCGGCCAGCATGAAAGAATAGCCGCCGGAAACCTGCGAGCCGGAAAAGGCTGGGCCGGCGGTTTGCAGATCCATGCTGCCCACCGCGCCGATGGTGAGCCCGTTGAATTGATCCTCCTCGGCGAGCACAAGATGGGAATTGGAGGTGGCCGTGATGCCTTGGGTTTGTTGCAAGGTGCCGCAGCAGGTGGTGTTAGTGAGGCTTAACGAAAGGTTTCCGTGGCCGGTCGCATCGAGAGTGTACGTGCCGGTTATCGAGGGTGCGTTCCAATAGAAGCCGTTTGCCGAGCCGTCGGCCTCACCACCGATGACGTTTCCGTTTCCGTCCAGCGTGACGCTGGCGACCATGCCGAAAGAGCCGTTACCGGGATACATAACAATCGCGTATTGCTGAGCCACCGTAACCGTCGCGCTTACGCTTTTCGAGGTGTCGGCAACTGAGGTCGCTGTGATCGTAACCGGGTAAGCGAGATCCGGTGTGATGGGGCCATTTGCCGGCGCGACCGGAGCGGTATAGAGAGTATCGATCTGGTAGCCGGTCGTCCCGGGACTGAAAGTACCGCAGGCGCTGGCGGGCGTACAACTCCAGGTCACCCCGGCATTGTTTTTGTCATTGGCCACATTGGCGACCAAGCCCATCGCCTGTCCGGCAACCATGCTGGCCGCAGGGGGGATTGTCAGTTGAACTGAGAGCGCTCCTCCGTTAACCGCAGCGGCTCCGCCGGCGCCGGGAGGGACGCCTTCTCCACCGCAGGAAGTAAATGTGAGAGCGACCGCGAGAAGAAGAGGGAGAACCAAACTTTTGCGGTTCATTGCGCACCTCGCTCGAAACTGGCCATGCAAACCCTGCGCGTCCTGCTCACAACCGAAAAGCTCAACGTCGTTCTCATCTGTGACTCCTTAAAATAGAGCAAACTCCGCGATTCCATAAGCAAGAACCGAAGCAACACGACGGACGACAGCTGCAAAACTGGTCACGGGGAGAGCCCGTAGACATCAACCTCTGTGCGCGTGCCCACGTACACCTTGCCGTTGGCCACGGTGGGCGGGACGAACTTCACCGCGTTGCCCGCCTGGTCGCGGTTATTGGCCGCCATCGAGCTGTTCCAATATTCAATCGCTAAATTGCCCGCGTCGTAGGCATGCAGAACCGCCGGTCCCGAACAAACCGCTGGCACGGGTACCTGGAAGCAGTTGGTCCCCTCGGCGTTCGGATTGGCAAAGCCGTAGGCGCTGGCGTCAATCGCCCAGACAATGCCGTTCGCGGTACCTTGCGAGGATACCGATGGCGATGCGCCGGGAAAGTTGTAAAAGTGAGAGGACTCCGAGGCCGGGATCGTGTCGAATTGGCCGGTTGAGGGATTAAACGAAAACACCTTCAGGTAGTCGCCCCTGCCAGGGTTGTCCAGGCTCCCGGCAAAGTACAGGCCGTTCTGCCAGAACGCCGGCGTGCCGTAAAACCCTGTCGACGTTGCGGCGAAACTCTGCACAACCTGGTTACTGCCGGCCAGATAGTGTCCCATGTTGTCGCGGTCAATTAAATAGGCAAACCCCTGCTTTCCAATGACCACGAGCAGGTGTAAAACGGGCCCCGAGGTTTGATCTGGCAGCAGCATCGCATTGCCCGAGCCCAGGTCGATGTCGTCTTCGGACAGGTAGTTTTGGTTATCCGGTGTGAACCAATCCACTAAGCTCAAGTTTTCGCCATTCGCCGTGCTGCCAGTGGCTGGGATCAGTTTGAGGATGCTGTCTCCGTAATCGTTGTCAGGGGTGGTGGTGTTGTTGGCGTCAAACGCGCCGTTGCCGGTGGAGACGTAGATGTTCCCGTCGCTATCGACCGCGGGCGCGCCGCCACCCGCCCAAATGCCGCCGGCGCCGCCGTTTGGCGAGGTATTGAAGACAGCTACCTGTTGCTGCACATCGGAAGCGCTGTAGCCGAGGAACCAGCCGTGCCACGGCGAGACGTCTTCGTGCGCCGACCACCCCAGATAAACCGTTCCTCCCGCAAGCGCGAGGGCGGGTCTTTGATTCTCCATTTGCGCGTTGAAGCTCACCATACCACCGGACGATCCGTCGCCGACTCCGGCCACCGACGCCGCAATGTTCACCGGCGCACTGAACTTCTCATCTCCGGTGGCCAGATCCAATGCGTGCAGACGCTGATAAAACGTGCCTTGCGAGCTGTTCTGTGACGTACTCACCAGGTACATCGTGTTGGTCGTGGGATCAATCACCGGTGTCCCCGTGACCCCAACCTCCGGATAAATATCTCCGCTGCCACTTCCCACATCATCCCAAAACACTGACGTCTCCCCGGTGGTGCCACCGTGAGTTGCGTCGAGCAGGTTTACTTCCCCGAGTGACCCGGTGCCTTGCCAGTACTGAACGCAAGGATTGGCGTCGGCGTCGAACGCAAAAACGGTATCGTGTTGCGTGGCCACGAAAATTACATTGTGAATCCCGCCGTTGATGCTCAAGCTCGGAACCCAGAGCGGTTGCCCGAAAACGTCGCCATCCACCGCGCAGGAGAAGAGTTTTCCGAACGTGTTGATGTTCACGGTAGCCGGGTTCAGTCCGTACTCTTGCGTGTTCGTCCCGTCGCGCGCCAGATCGTTGTGGTGGGTGTAGACCCCTGCCAAGTCCGTGACCGAAACGCTGGCGGAGCCTGAGTCCGCACTATTAGCTACGCTGGTCGCGGTTATGGTGTGCGTGCCCGCGGTCGAGGGAGGGGTATAAAGTCCGTTCGTGCTGATGGTCCCGACCGTGCTATTGCCGCCCGCAATACTGTCCACGCTCCAAGTGACGCTGCCTCCACCCATCACGGATGCGGCGAACTGCTGCGTCTGGGTCGTGACCACTACCGCCGTGAATTGTGGAGAGACGCTGACTGGCGCCACCGTGAAATTCACTCCGGCGCTGCCTATCCCGTTCACCGTCACAACCACACTGCCCGTCGTGGCACCCGCTGGAACCGGAACCACAATCGATGTCGCACTCCAACTTGTGGGCGTGGCCGATGTGCCATTGAACGTGACGGTGCTCGTTCCTCGGGTGGCGCCGAAGTTTGTTCCCGTGATACTCACCGGGATGCCGACTGCGGCGGAGGAAGGGTAGAGGTTGCTGATGGCGGGGGTCGGCAAGACTGTAAATGCTGCTCCCCCGCTAGCCAGGTTGCTCACCGTCACGACCACATTGCCCGTCGTGGCACCTGCTGGAACCGGAACCACAATCGATGTCGCACTCCAACTTGTGGGCGTGGCTGGCGTGCCGTTGAACGTGACGGTGCTCGTTCCCTGGGTGGCGCCGAAGTTCGTTCCCGTGATGGTCACCGGAACGCCGGCTGCGGCCGAGGAAGGCGAAACGCTGCTGATGCTCGGCGGCTGAAGCACCGTGAACGCCACACCTGCGCTGGACACACCGTCCACCGTCACGACCACATTGCCGGTCATGGCGCCTGCGGGAACTGGAACCACAATTGACGTCGCACTCCAACTTGTTGGCGTAGCTGACGTGCCATTGAACGTCACCGTACTTGTACTCTGGGCTGCGCCGAAGTTGATGCCTGTGATGGTCACCGCCGAGCCAATGGGGCTCGATGTGGGCGAAAGACTGGTGATGCTCGGCGTCGGCGGAGGCGGAGCCGAACTGTTGTTACCCCCGCCGCCGCATCCCGACAAACCCAGTGTCGTCCCCAAAGCAATTCCGAGACAACGAACCCCGGCTCGTCTTGCCACTTTTCTAAACCTCGCCCAAAGGCAATTCATTTGAGACGACAAAAATCACAATACGCCCTACGGTGGGGCAGTATGGTGGATACAGACCGCAAAGGAAATAGTAGACATTTAACATTAATTGTACTAACGTAACTTTTCGTGAAACGCCTGGCTGCGCGTTCGAAGGATACGCATCTCCCCGCCAATCGAATCATCTGTCGCGAACTGGAGGAATATCTCCGCCATACCCGGATCCGGCACGTGCACTTTGGCGACGGAAGCACGGCCCCGCCCGTGCTCGCCTATGTAACGAATTTCCCCCGTCTTTCGGTTCCTTTGACGGGATGCCACACCATGGGAGTCGCTCACAGCGGGCGCATGGAAACCATCAATCCGCTTCGCGGCCACGCGGTCTTTGTGCCCGATCACGCCTGGAATAAGCCCGATTGGTCGGGTCACGTCGAGGCCCTCACCTTCCTCTTTGGAGTGAAGCAGATCGGCATCAGTCTGGTGAGACACGAAGGGGACACGCAGACTCCGTCAACCGCGCTGAAGGCCAGCGTTCAGGGCGGCTATGATGTGCCGACGCACAGCATTCTCACCTCGCTGCGAGTGCTGGCCGCCGACCATTCCAAAGGCCCGCTCGCCCGCCTGCTGACCGAGGCCCTGCTCCACGCCTGCCTGCGGTTGCTGAAATCGCCACAGAAGCATCACCTGCGCAAGGCAATTCGGACCTATGAATCCGTTTGTTTGTATGTGCAGGAGAATTTCCGGAGTCCGATTACGCGGGAGAGCGTTGCGCAGCACTTCGGACTGGCTCCAAACCACGTCTCCCGCTTGTTCCGGAAGGAAGGGTTCATGCGATTCAATGACTATCTCAACCTGGTGCGCGTGAATCGAGCCAAATTCATGTTGCAGAACTACAGCCTGACCTTGAAGGAGATCGCCTTCAACTGCGGCTACAACGACACCGCCTACTTCTGCAGGGTGTTCAAGAAAACCTGCAAGCTCACCCCCACGGAGTACCGGGCGGAAAGCGTTTCCGGCCGCTAGTCCAGAGCTGTCAAGCCCGGCCGCATGCTCGGCGGTGCCTGTCGGTTCGTGGTCGGCCGACTGGGTAACGCCAATTCGGAAAGGTTACCTGGGTACAATAAACGTTCCATCTCTCCTGTTTCCGGATTAGGACTAATCACACATACTACAGAACCGTGTCTCAGGCCGCGCCCTGCCTGGCTGCGGCGGGTGGCAATCGGCGGGAGATGGCAACGGAAGCTCCACTAGCAAGGATTTCCCCTGCAAGCTGCAATGGTTGGAGCGATCCGGAATGGGAATGAATGCATGAGATGGTCGTGCTTGTGACGAGCCGATGAGTGGCTGCAATGCACGGCATTCCTTAATTTGCGGCACTGGACTTCGATGCCTGAATTGCTCAAGAACCTTCGACAGCATTTGCTAACTGGTGTTTCGTATGCGATTCCGTTTATCGCTTGCGGAGGCATTCTGATTGCTTGCGCGATCGCATTCGCTCCGATGACTCCCGCTGGACCGGATTTTTCTCAAACACCCCGGCTGCGGCTAATCTTTGACATTGGGTCGGCATCTTTCGCGTTGATGTTGCCAGTGTTGGCCGGCTACATCGCTTACTCGATTGGCGGCAAGCCGGCCCTGGTCCCGGGATTCCTTGGCGGGTATTTCTCGGATCATGTCAAGGCGGGATTCCTGGGCGCCATTCTTGCAGGTTTGCTGGCGGGTTATGTGGTGGAGCTGCTCAAGAAGATCCCGATCTCGAGGCATCTCCGGCCGATCATGCCGATTCTGGTGATCCCCATTCTCTCGGGAGCTTTCATCGGAGTGGTGATGCTGAAGGTATTGGGAGCGCCGATTGCGCTCCTGATGTTGCGGGCGAATGGCGCGTTGGAGGCCATGGGTACGGGAAACAGCGTTGTGTTGGCTTTGATTCTCGGTGCGATGATCGCTTTCGACATGGGTGGGCCGGTCAATAAAACCGCTTTCTTTTTTGGAGCCGCCATGATCGCGGAGGGCAACAATCGAATCATGGGAGCTTGTGCCGCGGCCATCTGTACGCCTCCTCTGGGGATGGGCCTGGCCACCTTGTTGCAGAAAAGACTGTGGAGCACGGAAGAGCGGGAGGCCGGCGTCGCTGGCATCATTATGGGTCTGACCGGACTGACCGAGGGGGCGATTCCCTTCGCTGCCGTGGATCCAGTTCGCGTCATACCCTGCATTATGGCGGGCTCTGCCGTCGCGTCTGTGATTGCCATGGTCGGCAAAGTGGGAGATGACGCCCCGCAAGGTGGTCCCATCGTCCTACCCGTGATCCAACACAAACTGGTGTACCTGGTAGCGATCGTGGTGGGGACAATCGTGACCGCAATTTTGATCAATTTATTGAAGGCACGAAGCCGGAGATTCACGGATGGGGAGGAGAAGGAGGCTGCATGAAGATTGTCGCCGTCACCGCCTGCCCAACCGGCATTGCCCACACCTATATGGCGGCTGCGCGATTGGAAAAGGTCGCCAAGGCCATGGGCTTTGAAATCAAGGTCGAAACCCAGGGCGCCATGGGCATTGAAAATAAGCTGACGGAAAGCGACATTCGCCAGGCGCAGTTTGCAATTTTTGCCGTCGATATTGCAGTGGAGGAGCGCGAACGATTCAACGGAGTCAAAGTCATTCAGGTGCCGTTGCAGGACGCGCTGAAGGATCCCCAAAGCATCTTTGCGAAGATGCAACGCTGATATGACACAGAGGGCCAGCACGTCGCTGGAGTTCGCATTTGTTTGCTCTTTGTCCGACGGCTTGCATGCGCGGCCTGCAAGCCAACTGGCCGAGGTGGCGAATGAGTTTGCCTCCGACTGCTTCCTGACGAATTTGCGGACCGGCTCGCTCGCCAGCTTGAAAAGCGTGCTGGCGATTATTTCCGCGGACGTCAGGCAGGGCGACCGCTGCATCGTGCAGGTCAGGGGAAGCGATGAACAGGCAGCGCACGCGGCGCTGCTTCGCTTTGTCGAGCAGGTTCTTCCGGGATGTGATGTACCGCTGGCCGGAACTGGCGCGAGTCCCGGCAGTGGTACGCTTCCCCGCGTTCTTCAGGCAGCGGGAGTCGAATGCAGCTTCGGATCCCCTGTCAGTCAAGGCATCGGCCAGGGCAAGGTCGTGCTGCTGAGCGGCATGGTGCTGCCCCGCGGCTCGAGCACGCCTATCACCACCGACCCCGAATGGGAACTGGGGCAGGTCAACCGTGCGCTGGCCGAGGTTCGCGCCCGGATTCGAGAGAAACTGGAACACTTGAAATCTCCCACCGAGAGGGCCGTACTCCAAGCGGACCTGGCAATCGCCAGCGATGTCTCGCTGGCGGAGAAGTTGACGGAACACGTTTCGCAAGGCAAGTCGGCTGGCCAGGCTATCGTGGAGGCTTGCCAGTTCTTCATCGATCTTCTGCGGCATTCGGAAAGTGAGTACATCCGCGAGCGCGCCCTGGACATCGAGGAAATTTGCCTGCAACTGCTTGAAGAGATCGGAGGTCCGGCTCTTCAGACCGCTGCCATTGAATTGCGCGAGCCCTCGGTTGTGGTGGCGGAAACCCTGGCTCCTCAGCAGCTTCTTGGGCTCGACCGGCGATGGGTGAAGGCGCTGGTGCTGGAGTTTTCGGGGGCGACTTCCCATGCCGTGATTCTGGCGCGCCAATACGGAATCCCAACTCTGGTGGGCGTGAAGAACGCCCGGGTCACGCTGATGCAAGGGCAAGAAGTGGTGGTCGATGCGATTCGAGGGTTCGTGGTAACCGAGGTCTCACCGGTCGTCCAAAGATTCTACGAGCGGGAACGGACCACCCTTGCGCTTCGGCAACAATTCTCGCCGCTTCAGACCACGGGGCCCGCCCTTACAACCGATGGTAAGACTTTGGAAGTAGCCGCGAACGCCTCACACGTTGAGCTTGCGCTGGCGTTCGAAAATGGCGCCGATGGAATTGGATTGTTTCGCACCGAGACGATCTTTCTGCAACGCGACCGCGCACCCTCGGAAGACGAGCAGTTCGAGATATATGCGGAAGCCGCGCGAGCCGCCGCGGGGCGCCCGGTAATCGTCCGCACCTTTGACCTGGGTGGGGACAAGGCGGTGCCATATCTGAATCTGCCGGCGGAAGACAATCCATTCCTCGGATACCGCGGCGTGCGGATTTACAAGGAGCACAGCGAACTGCTGCAAGCTCAATTGCGCGCCATTCTCCGCGCTTCGCAATTTGGCCGGATTCAAATCATGGCGCCGATGATCTCCTCGCTGGAAGAGGTTCTTCAATTCAAAGCGGCGGTCGCGGAAGCAAAGCAGGATCTGGCGCGCAAAGGCATCGCTTTCCAGTCGGATATACCGATTGGCATCATGATCGAGGTGCCGGCGGCCGGATTTATTCTGAATCAGCTGTGCGCGGAGCTTGATTTTTTCAGCCTCGGCACCAATGATCTAAATCAATATTTTCTCGCCGCTGATCGAGGCAATCCAAAGACCAGGGAACTTTCCAATGTGCTGCATCCCGGCTTCCTGCGCTTTCTCAAACGCATCGTCGATGAGATCCACGCAGCCGGAAAGTGGGTGGGAATGTGCGGAGAGATGGCGGCTGAGATCCGGCACCTGCCGCTGTTGGTTGGATTGGGATTGAACGAAATTAGCCTTCCAGCCCCCGGAATTCCCGCCGTGAAGAAAGCCATCTCGCAATTGTCTGCGGCTGACTGTGACCGACTTCTCAAGGACGTGATGGCATGCCGGGAAAAAGCGGAAATTGAAGACCTTCTGCAACGCGCTCGACCGGTGCTGCCCGCGCAGCCCTTGGTGAGCAATGAGTTGGTCCGGCTGGGAAGTGAAAGCAAAAATAAAGAAGAGGCGATGCAGGAAATTGTCGATGCGTTTTACATTGCCGGCCGAACCGAGGATCGCCAGCGCCTGGAAGAAGACCTATGGCTGCGCGAAGCCGTCCACTCGACGGGATTCGATCATGGCTTTGCCGTCCCGCACTGCAAGACGGAGGCTGTCACCGCTGACTCCATCGGCGTGCTCAAGCTGAATCGGGCTATCGACTGGGATTCGGGCCATGGCCAACCGGTGAACATGGTTATCCTCATGGCGATGCGCAAATCGCAGAGTCCCAGCAGGCATCTGGAGATCTTCTCCAAACTTGCGAAGAAGATTCTGAACGAAGATTTCCGCGGACACCTGCTGGCCTTCGAAAGTGCGCACGATATGGTGACGTATCTGGGCCAGCAACTGGAAATATCTCTTCACTAAACGCGGTGCGCAAAACCGCGGCAGCTCACGCCGCAATGGGCCGGAAAGCATTTGCCGGCTAGGCAACCGCAGGCCGTATCACCGCCGTTTCGGCCTGGATCACCACCAAAGCGCGCGCCAGTCCCGGCGACGAGGCTTCCACGCGAATCTCGCCCGGCTGCTTCAGCGCCTGCACCACTGCCATGCAGAGCCCATTGAACGCGCTACGGTTGGCCGCGTTGGGAGACGCCGGTTTGTCTGGTTCGTGGCAGCTTGGGTCGCCGTTGCCGACGCCGATCAGCCGCGCTGGCCCTGCGATCTTAAAGCTGATCCCATTCATGGCCACGGGCACGACTCGCCCTTGCGCGTCCACCACCTGGGCCACTGTGACGGCAACATCTTCACCATCGCCGGCGATCTTGTTCCGATCCGGCAGAAGAACAATCTTCGTGGCCGCCCCGGTCGTCTCGCGGCGATCCGTGAGCACTAACTTTCCCGCTTTTGAGCCGCGCGCTTCAAGAACCCCCGGCGCATATTTGACTTTCCACTCAACATGAGAGTTGCGCTCAACCTTCCGCTTGCCCAAACTTGCTCCGTTCAGAAACAGCTCCACGCTTTCCAGGTTCGTGTGGCACCACACGTCGATTTCTTTTCCTTCCGAGCCTTCCCAGTTCCAGTGTGGAAACAGGTGGAGCAGGGGCTGCCTTCTCCACCACGCCCGGTAATAGAAATAATTATCTTTGGGAAAGCCGCAGGTATCCATGGCGCCGAAGTGCGAACTGATACAAGGCCAGCTGTAAGGACTCGGTTCTCCTCGGTAGTCGAAGCCGGTCCAGAAAAATCCTCCCGAGAGGAAGGCACGCTCATCGTAAACTTTCCACCATCCCTCGGAGCTGGTCGTATATCCCGGATAATTCACGTCGTACGCGTTGACGTATCCTCTCGCCTTGTCATTTACGTAGATGCCGCGCGTACTGTATTCACTTCCCGTTTCCGTGCCCACCGTCGGCTGCTGCGGAAACTTCGTGTGAAATTCGTCGATGTTCTTTCCCAGATCCAATCTTCCGTTGCCCCCGGCGCCCGCGTAGTTGAAGCCTTGCACATCCACGACGGCGGAAACGCCACGGCCCCAGCCACCATTCATCGCCATGGTGATGGGCCGCGCAGGATCGAGCTTCCGCGCCAGCCGTTTCATGCTGGATGCAACCCGTGCCCCGCGCGCGGAGCCTTGCTCCGGCTCTTCGTTGCCGATCGACCAAATCACAATGCTCGGATGATTCCGATCGCGGCGAATCATGCGCTCCAGTTGACTCAAGCCTTCCGGGGTCGACGCGAACATGCGGGTTTCTCCCATCACGATCATGCCCAGCCGGTCGCAGGCCTCGAGCAGTTCCGGCGTTGCTGGATTGTGCGACGTGCGGTATCCGTTGCTTCCCATTTCCTTCAAACGTTCGATGCGGTAATACTGCAGCCGATCAGGCAAGGCTGAGCCGACGCCCGCATGATCCTGGTGATTGCAGGTGCCTTTGATCTTTACCGGCTCGCCGTTCAGGAAAAATCCACGGTCGGCATCGAAGCGCACCGACCGGATTCCAACCGTCGTTTCTTCCCGGTCGGTTATGGTTCCTTCGGCTTCGACCGTTGTGATCACGCGGTAAAGATATGGATCTTCGATTGACCAGAGCCGGGGATGCGGCACGCTCGCTTTAGCTTCGAACGTATTGCTCTCCCATGCCGGAGTTTGCTGTGGCGTGGCCTGCGCGGTCGCTACCTCTTTGCCCTCTGCGTCCACCATCTGCCATTTCACCCGGCACGCCTGAGCCTTCTCGCTTTCGTTTTCCACTTCGGTGCTGAGCGAAATGGTTGCGGCATCGCCGCCGATGCTCGACCTCGCATAAGTTCCCCATTGCCTCACATGAACCGGATCAGTCGTCGTGAGCCACACGTGCCGGTAGATGCCTGCGCCTTCGTAGAACCAGCCTTCGCTCTCCGTCGCATCCACCCGCAGGGTGAGTACGTTCTCGGCGCCGATCCTTGCCAGATCGGTAAGATCAAAACCAAAGGGCGCATAACCGCTGAAGTTTTCGCCTACATAGTGGCCATTGAACATCACCATCGCATTGCGGAAAACGCCGTCAAACTCGACTCTGATGCGCCTTCCCAAGTCTGCCTGCGGAATGTCGAACACCCTCCGATACCACCCGATGCTGGTCGCGGGATACTCGCGTCCCAACGGTTTCGCGCCATGCTCCGGAAGGTCAGGGCCGTTCTCGAAGGGCAGCTCAACCGCCCAGTCGTGCGGCAGATCAACCGCGCTCCACCCGCTGTCGTCGAAGTCTAGATTCGCGACCGGCAGAAAGTCGTAGGCCTTGGCGAACAATCCCTCTCCCGCGGGCGCTCCAAACTCGAAGTCCTTCGTGGGATCGCAGGCATGTCCCAGATGAAAACGCCAGCCGAAATCCAGCAGCAGCCGCTCACGCGGTGAGAAAGAGGCATCGCGGTGATCGGCTTGCTCCGGCGCTGGGGAAGAATTCACAGAAACCTGGCGGGCGGCGCCCGGCCGAGCAGCTATTGCGGAAGCGGCTAGCGCTGTCTTCAGGAAATCGCGGCGTGAAGTGTCTGGCATGGCTTTATATGGTAACGCAGGTTGACCTCCGAGGGCTTTACGGGCTATCAGTGAAGACGTACATAATTTACTGTGGTACAGTCTCGCTCCCAGGATTGAGGATCCATCGAAAATATGAAGCCATCGGCCGTGAGATTTGTTCGATCGCTCTTGCGCAAATGTACGCTCGCCCTAATGGTTGTAGCCGCAATCGAGCCGTTGTCCTCCGCACAGGCGCGGCCGCCGGCAGTCCCCTTGGTGACGCACAACCCCTATTGCAGCATCTGGTCGATGGCCGACAAGCTAACCGACCAGGACACTCGACATTGGACAGGAGTGGAGCAGCCGCTTACCGGCGTGATGCGCATCGATGGCAGCGTGTATCGGTATATGGGCGAGGGTCCGTCGCCCGACCTGCCGCCGATGCGGCAACTATCGTTAAAGATAGAAGCTACACGCACGATCTACGTTTTCGAAGCGGCCGGAGTAAAGCTTGAGTTGACGTTTTTCACTCCGGCGTTTCCCCAGGATCTCGACATCCTGTCGCGTCCTGTCACCTACCTTATATGGCGCATTCGTGCAACCGATGGGAAAAAGCACGACGTGTCCGTTCTCCTGGATGTCGATCCGCGCATTGCGGTCGACAGGGTAGACGATCCCGTGGTGTGGGGCCGCTCGCGCGCCGGGTCGCTTACCGTGCTCAGCGTGGGATCGCAGGAGCAGCGCGTGCTTGCGCGCTCCGGAGATGACGTTCGCATCGATTGGGGCTATTTCCACCTGGCCGTCCCTGAGGACGAACACGCCACCCTGGCCAACTCGTCCCATGCGGTGGAGAGCTTTCTGCGCTCCGGCACACTGCCCCCGGCCGACAGTCTCGAGATGCCTAGGAAGTCAACCAGGGCGGCCCATCTCGCGGTGCTGTTGCCCGCCAATGTCAGCCCATCCGATCGCGTCGAGATGCATGTGCTGTTGTCCTACACTCAGGGTTACGCGATCGAGTACCTGCACCGCAGGTTGCGCGAGTTCTGGCAGCGAAATGGGCAGACGCCTGAGCAGATGCTCGAAGCGGCCGAAACCCAGTACGCAACCCTGGCCGAGCGAGGAGAAAGGTTTGACGCCGCCCTTCGAGCCGCCTTGGAACATGCCGGGGGAAGCGACTATTCCGACCTTGCAATCCTGGCTTACCGCCAGACCTTGGCCGCTCATGATCTGGTCGCGGATGTGGATGGCGCCCCGCTCATGTTTCCAAAAGAAAACTTCAGCAACGGTTGCATTTCAACCGTAGATGTTCTCTATCCCTCATCGCCCTTCTTCTTGTTTATGAATCCAGTGCTCTTAGAAGCGCAGCTCAAACCGGTGCTCAACTATGCCATGCTGCCGCGATGGAAATTCCCTTTCGCGCCCCATGATCTTGGAACCTATCCGCTGGCCGACGGTCAGGTTTACGGAGGTGGCGAGCACTCCGAAGAGGACCAGATGCCGGTCGAAGAAAGCGGGAATCTGCTTATCTTGGTGGCTGCCCTGGGACGCGCCGAAGGGAACTGGCACGTGGCGGAACAGTATTGGCCATTGCTTACCAAGTGGGCGGATTACCTCGAACGAAATGGATTGGACCCGGAGAATCAGCTCTCCACTGATGACTTCGCCGGACATTTGGCTCACAATGCCAATCTTTCTATCAAAGCCATTGAAGGGCTGGCGGCGTATGCAGTCATGGCGCGCGGATTAGGCAAAACCAGCGAGGCGGAAAAGTTTGCCGCCCTGGCCCGAAAAATGGCTGCCCAGTGGCAGGTCCTGGCAAAGGATGGAGACCACTACAAGCTGGCCTTTGATGCGCCCGGAACCTGGAGCCAGAAATACAACCTGGTATGGGACCAGCTTCTGGACCTGCATCTATTCGACCCCAATATCAAGCGCACCGAGTTGACGTTCTACGCCAGGCATATCAATGAGTACGGCCTGCCCCTGGATAACCGGGCAGACTACACCAAGCTCGATTGGGAGATTTGGACGGCAACCTTGGCCGGGACGAGAAGTCAATTTCAATTGTTCATGGCGCCCATTGCAAAGTGGGTGAACCAGGGACCGTCCCGGGTTCCTCTCACCGATTGGTACGACACCAAGACTGGTAAGCAGATGGGATTTCAGGCGAGGTCCGTGGTGGGAGGTGTCTACATGAAGGTTCTTGCCGATGCTGACGTTGTAAAGCAATGGCATGCACTCATGCCCCAGAGCGGCCAGCCATTGGCAGAACCTGCGGTTCACCCATAGACTCGGACCGTTCCCGGGTTCACCAGCGCAAGAGATTGCGCGCAATGAACAAAACGTTGGCTGGGCGCTCGCCTAGCCGCCGCATGAAGTAGGGATACCATTCGCTGCCGAAGGGAATGTAGATGCGAACCCGCCAGCCCTTGCGCGCCAGCCTTCTCTGCAAGTCGCGGCGAATGCCGTAGAGCATCTGAAATTCGAACGACTCCCGAGATAGTTTTTCGCGGGTCGCGAAGGCTTGCGCCTCCTCGATGATCTTTTCATCGTGCGTAGCTAGGCCGTGATAGATGCCACTCTTCATCAGCGTCTTCATCAGCTTGACGTAGTTGGCATCCACATCCGGCTTGGCGGCAAAGGCGATCTCCGCCGGTTCTTTGTATGCGCCCTTGCACAGGCGGATGCGGATTCCTTCCGCCAGAAGTTTTTCGACGTCACTCTCGGAGCGTTTCAAATACGACTGGATCACGGTTCCCACCGAGTTGCCATTCCCGGGTGTGCGGTGGAGTTGGTGGACGAAATCGAGAGTCCGCTGCGTGTAAGGCGAGCCCTCCATGTCGACGCGCACAAAGCCCGGCGGGTCCATGGATGCGGCCTTCGCGACCAGTCCACCGACGATATCGCGAGCCAGTTTTGCATCCACATCCAGCCCCATATGCGTCAGTTTGAGGCTGATATTGGCGTTCAGCTCATTCGCGCTTATGGCATCGAGAATCTGATGATAGAGCTGCGCGCTGTGACGGGCCTCGTCAGGATTGGCGACATTTTCTCCGAGGTTGTCAATGGATACGCTCATACCCGCGAGGTTGATCGCTTTGGTGGCGCGGACCGCGTCCGCAATCTCAGTACCCGCCACGAAGCGATTGGAGACGCGCCGGCCAAGCGCGGAGCGCTCCGCAAAGTTGCGCAATGATGGGTTTTCCGAAAGCTTGACGAAGAACGCTCTTAACATGCCGCACCTGGAAAATAGCCTGTCGGGACCGGTCGGCAGAGAAGGATGAGAAGCACACAAAGTTGTATCACAAGGGGAGTGTGCCAGCGCTGGGGCGGCGATTGCAGCAGTGGAAACAGAACGCGCATCCGGTTGGAATTGGTTGCAGCGGCTAAGGCGTGAATCTCAGTTCAATGATTTCATGGGTTTCGTGAGAGGCGGGTTGCCACTTCCAATCGTGCAATGCGTTCTGGGCAGCTTGTGCCAGCAACGGATGGCCGCCCTTTACTTCAACAGATTTCACTTTGCCGTCGGCAGCAACCAACACATCCGCCCGCACCGTACCTTGGATATTCATGGCACGGGCCAGTTCGGGATATTGGGGAATCACTTTGGTCACAACCTTGCGGCTGCCTTCAGACGCTTCCTGGGCGGCGGCGCGCCAGGGAGTGAACATCAGTATTGGCGTGAGAACAAATAAAGCAACCGCAATCCGGTTCTTCATGGGCTAACTTGTCCACACGCAGAATAAGTGAGGTCCAATCTGCCTCGTAGATCACTTCGGTAACCGCGGGAAATTCGGTGGAACAGGCTGGCGCAGGAGTTTCCTTGACCGGGCCGCAGCCCGAACCGGCCGGTCCTATTTGCCGCTTTCTTCCAGAAACTTCTCAACCTCAATGGCCGCCATGCAGCCGGTTGCGGCGGCAGTAATGGCCTGGCGGTAGCGGCGGTCCTGCACATCGCCACAGGCGAACACGCCGTGGACGCGGGTTCGCACATAGTTGTGCGTCTTCAGGTAACCGTCTTCATCGGTGTCGAGCTGCCCCTCAAACATTTTTGCGTTGGGATTATGGCCGATTCCGAGGAAAAGTGCGCTGGTGGGGAAATCCGTGACTGCTCCGGTCTTCACATTTCGCAGCTTCAGGCCCGTGACTTCGTGCTTGGTCGAATCATAAACATCTTCGACGACAGTGTCGGTGAGGAATTGGATCTTATCGTTATGCTTGGCGCGATCCAGCATGATCTTCGACGCCCGAAAACTATCGCGCCGGTGAATCAGCGTCACCTTGGTGGCGAAGCGAGTCAGGAACATGGCTTCTTCCATCGCAGAGTCGCCGCCGCCGACCACCACAATCTCTTTTCCTGAAAAGAAAAAACCATCACAGGTGGCACACGAAGATACCCCGTGCCCGATGAGCTTCTGCTCGTTGGGCAGGCCCAGCCAGCGCGCCGATGCTCCGCTGGCGATGATCAGCGCTTGCGTGTGCACCTGGTGCTTGCCCAGATGCAGCAGGAATGGACGCTGGCTGAGGTCCACGCTGGTCAGATGGGCCATGCGGTACTCGGCGCCAAATCGTTCCGCCTGCTTGCGCATGTTCTCGACCAGTTGCGGTCCCATGATTCCCTCGGGGAAGCCGGGGAAATTTTCCACCAGCGTAGTCAGGGAGAGTTGTCCGCCGGGCTCGTGGCCTTCCACCACCAGCGGTTTCAGATTGGCGCGCCCAGTATAAAGCGCAGCCGTATGCCCGGCACAGCCGGAACCAACGATGACCACATTGCGAGTTTCGCTCATGATTTTGCTTATGCTGTTAGCCGTTAGATTGCCGGTGTCGGGATTCGATGCATGCGCGGTTCGACCACCACAAACCAGAATTCAAACGCTCATCGCAAAAATAAAGATTAAAGATAAAGACTAAAGATAGGTAAAGACAAATAAGACAAATAGGTTACAGCCAGGAGATTCTCAGTCATTTCTTTTCTTCTGAAGGTTTGGAGGATTTTCGTTTCGCAGCCTTCGGCCCCGGGCTCGGAATCTGGGCCAACTCGGCGGGCACGGTATGCCTTACACCCAGCAAGCCGCGATAGTCCGCGAGCACGTCGGAGGCGCTTTGGAACAATGGTTCGTAGAGGCTCTGGTCCGGTGCGGGCCCGTTCTCAGAGGCCCCGCAGCGGTCCAGAGCCACCGACGATTTTCCGAATCGCTCGAGCCGGATGCGGCTGGCAGGAGTGTTGGCCGCGACCATGGTTTCGGCGCTGCCGATCGCCGAAGCGCTGTCTTCCAGCGAGACCTGAATCAGCTCCTTGGGATCGCGCACGTGCAGAACCAGAGTCTCGACCATGTTCTGTCCGTCGTTGCTGAAGGAATATTGCACGTTGGAAAACGAACTGTGCCCGGAGAATTCGCGCCGAATCCGAACATAGCGGGCGACCGACGGCTCGCTCGAAATCTCTGAGTCTTGCCCGGGTTGTAGAAGGTTCGGAGCGTCGTTCAGCGTCGAGCGGCCATGGGAAATTTCGAAGTCGGGGCTGAACAGCGGCCGTTTCGGGATGCGCGCCAGGGCGGCGGCGATTTCCTTCTGTTCCTCCGCTGACGGCGTGCACACGTTCAGAACGTTGACTCTTACCTGGGGCTGAGTCGAATTGGGTTCGCTCGCCCGCTGCGATACAGCGGGAAGAGCAACCAGCACGCCAGTCACGATCAGAATGAGTTTGTGCATCACGAAAAGAATTCTAAATGATGACTGCGGAAAACCTAAATTGCGTGGTAACAGTCGGAAGGTTTCGCCGCGGACGCGAAGTGCGGTTAGAATTCAGGCATGGCCAATCTAACACTGGTTTACGGCATGAGGCTGCTCCCCTCCGAAGATGTGGTTGAGGTAGGCCAGGCTCCCGTGAAGCTCACCAACGGACGGGACGCGCACGTCACCATGCACGTGCTCGAAGGCAGCAAGGAAGAGATCGAGAAGCAGCTGCGCACCAGCCTGGAAGCCTTCTTCGATCTGTATCCGGAGATCTAGCGGTTGCGGACCTGACGGCTTTGCACAACGAGGACTGATCTGAGCTTCGCGCTATCGCCGCATCAAGGTGCGAATTGAAACCATGAGGCAGTCTTATTCGAAACTGCGCGCAAGCATGCTGGCCGCCGGTTTGTGGCCTCAGGGATGGATCGCGCGCGCCGCCTGCTACTCCCTCGGCTTTGCCACCGCGCTCTACGCTCTTCAACGGTTGCTGAAGCTGCTGGCTCCCGCTTCGGCGGGCCGCCTTGGCGGTTGGATCGAATTTCTCATTTTCGACGCGGCGTTGCTGTTTTCCATTCTGGCTTTCCGCCGGCTCAAGCAAAAAATTCTGTGGCGTTTGCGCAACCGCTTGATCGTGACTTACGTCTTCATCGGTGTAATTCCCGCGGTGCTGCTGATTGCCATGGCGCTCATCACGCTCTACGGCCTGGCCGGGCAGTTTGCCGTTTTCGTGGTGACTTCGGAAATCGACTCCCAGTTGCGCAGTATGGAAGCGGTGAACGCGGCTGTCGGCAACGAAGTGGCCGCGCGTTTGCAGCGCGGGGATACTCCCCTGGCCGAGTCTCTGGCCGGACTGAAGAAGCGCGATGCGGCCTGGGGACGGCGCCGCGTGTACGCCTGGTACGGCGACCAGCTTCTGCCTCTGGGCAACGAATCGCAGAAACAGCCGCTCTCGCTTCCCGCCTTTGCAAAAGCAGGCTTGCACGAAATCGTACACGACCGCGACGGGCTGCACTTGCGCGTGGTGACCGCGTTCCCGGTGGGATCGAAAACACTCACGGTCGTCAGCAGCGAGCCCTTTGACAAGGAGTTAGTGGGGAAGATTGCGGCGGACATGGGCGAAATCGCGGTGAGCGTCGGCACAGTCACTCGCCACGGCAAGAGCGGAACCTCGATAGATTATCGCTCGGGTCCCACCTTTACCGTGGGCACGGTTCCCGCTGCCGCGGGACGCCTGGACCGTGAAGTCACGTTCTTCGGTGCGTTGCCTGTGTTGGACTGGGAAACGGGAATGCGTGCGGGAGATGGTGCGGTGATCCGGGTATGGACCCGCCCTTCGGTGCTCTACGCCCATCTGTTTGAGGCGCTTGGAGATTTTGCCAGAGGTGTGGAGTACATACTGCTGGCGATCTTCATCTTCTTCACCATCATTGTGATTATTGCGCTGATCATTGGCTCGCGCATGACGCGAACGGTGACGGGCGCCGTGGCGCAGCTCTACGATGCTACCAAGCACGTGGATCGCGGCGACTTCAGCCATCGCATTCCCGTCCAATCCTCGGACCAACTGGCGCAACTCTCGCTGTCGTTCAACTCGATGACCGAGTCCATCGAGAAACTGATCCAGGAACAAAAAGAAAAACAGCGGCTGGAGGGCGAACTGGCCATCGCGCAGGAAGTGCAGGCCCAACTTTTTCCCCGGCAGGTTTCGGAACTGGAGTCGCTCGAAGTGCACGGCTTCTGCCGGCCGGCGCGTACGGTGAGCGGCGACTACTACGACTTTCTCACGGCCAGCTCCCATAAGTTGATTTTGGCCGTAGGAGATATCAGCGGCAAGGGAATTTCGGCTGCCTTGCTGATGGCAACCATCCACTCGGCGGTCCGCGCCTACAGCATGGAGAGCTTGCCGCAGATGCGGGAGCCGGTGGCGGTGGGCGCGGTGGCGGGCGCAAGCAGAATGATGGCGGCGTGGCCCGAAGGGGTCGAGGTTTCTCCGGGAGCATTGCTCGGCCTGCTCAACCATCAGCTGTATGAAAGCACTCCGCCGGAGAAATACGCCACGCTATTCCTGGCAATCTACGACGGACGATCGCACCAACTCACCTACAGCAACGGCGGACACCTGCCTCCGATCCTGATTGGAGGAGATGGCAGGGTGCGGCGGCTGGAATCGGGCGGCACAGTGGTCGGACTGTTCGACAACATGACATACGACGAAGGTTCGGAGGAAATGCATTCCGGTGAAATCTTTGTGGCCTACAGCGATGGAGTCACCGAGCCGGAAAACGAGTTCGGCGAATTTGGCGAGGAACGGCTGATTGAGCTGGTAAGCGCGAACCGACGTCTGCCTCTGGTGCAGATCATTCAAACCGTGACCGCGGCGGTAGATGACTGGATCGGCGACAACGAGCAGCCCGATGACATCACGCTGGTGCTGGCGCGGGCGCGGTAGCCGGCGATCCAGCGGGAAAGGTTGCGTGCCTGGGCTGTGGATTGCTGCCTGAAAATAAAGTTTGCAGCGAGTTTTCATGACGGGTGAGATTGGTTCGCTAAGGGGCTGAAAGTATTGATACCCCCCTCCCCCCTGCCTCTAGTGAAATCATCAAGTTAGCAAGAAAATCCCGGCAAAATCCGGAGCCTAAAGGACTTAGATCCTAAAATCGGCAGAACAAAGGACTTAGAGGCGCGACGATCAAGGCTCACCTGACCGTCACGGCCTCGACCATGATTGCGCGATTTTGTTTTGAGCACAAGGTCAGATGTCACATGGGGGCTGTGGAAATTCTCTGACAATACGAATGCGAAGGGGTGGGGGTTCGTGGAAGCTACCTCTTCGGCTAGCTCGGGGCAGGCATTTGCGCAAAGGACGCACCGATGGGCCGCGCCGGACGCGACCAAAGTCTCAATGAGCGCTAACGCCTGTGGGTGTTGAAAAAGTCGGTGGTCGGAAGGAACTCTTCGCCGCGAATTATCGCTGCTATCGAGTTTTTCCTTTCACTTCAGCTAAGAGGTGGCTTCCATAGCCGGGG
>JBARJF010000124.1:0-21651 GCA_049800135.1 Candidatus Sulfotelmatobacter sp. | reverse complement strand
ATCCAGCCCGATGTAATACATAATGTCCCTTGAGGAGCCTCCGTGGTTGTTCTCTGAATCAACGTTCCCGTTGAGTTCAGCCTTTTGTACACCACGCGCTCCTCACTAGACTTAGCATTCAAACAATGAAGAGAACAGACGGCATAGCGCACTGAGCGCAGAAAACTACAGCTTTACGTCCGCCGGGTACGAAACTACGCCGCAAGGGGCGCAATACGTTCTCAACCTGCTGCCCAAAACCAAGAACAAGTTTCTGTATCGCGGAAAAATCTGGGTTGACGCGAAAGACTTCGCCGTCGTGCGAATTGACGCAGAACCAGCGAAGAATCCATCCTTCTGGATCAAGAGGACCGAAGTTGAGCACAGATACGTGAAGGTGGATGGCTTCTGGCTCCCTGCGGAGAACCACACGGAAAGTGTGATACGACTGGGAGGGCGAGCCATTCTTTCCATTGAGTACAAAGATTACAGAATCGCAAAGGCCACGCGGCTGCGCGCCTTTGAGAACCCGCAAAACGTTTCAAAGTGACTGGAGTCGCCGCGAGTCGCGGTGCCCCAGATCCATTCCCCGCCTAGTCGAAGAGAGCCCGCCTTAGCTTCGAGCGCCACGGAAATGTATAGTGTGAATTGCTCTCCTGACCATGAACGCTGGCAATCCGAGCCGCACGGACAACACAAATTGATCGGGCTGATTTTATATTTCGTTTTGGGTGTGGCGCTGGCCGGCACAATATCTTCAGCCGTGTTTCTGGGCCTGGCGCTGGTCGGAGTAATCCGGTTCCGATCAGACGCACAAACCCAGTTAAGGTCTATCCTCGACGAGGGGCATCCGCCTCCGGTTTCCGTGCTCAAGCCGGTACACGGCCTGGAGGCCCGGCTTAAGGAAAACATCGAAAGTTTTTTCCGGCAGGACTATCCCGTTTACGAAATTCTATTCGCGGCGGACGAGGCTGATGACCCAGCCCTGGATGTGGTGCGGGAAGTGTGCGCGCGATATCCGCAAATCCGGAGCCGTGTGCTGGTGACTGGCACGCCCTGGCCCAATCCGGTGGTCTATTCGTTTCATTGCATGGCCGAGGCGGCGGCGCACGAAATTCTGGTTACGACGGATAGCGACGTGGAAGTTGGCCCCCGCTACCTGCGAGAAATCGTGCCGCCGTTGCTTGACCCGAAGGTTGGCATGGTGACCTGCCTGTATCGCGGCAAGAACGCGGCGGGGTTTTTCTCCGGACTCACGGCCATTGGCATGTCGGTGGAAATGACCGCGGGAGTGCTGGTGGCGAATCTGCTCGAAGGAATGAAGTTCGGGTTGGGGCCGACGACCGCGGTACGCAAGGAGTCTCTGGCGAGCATTGGCGGTTACACCGCGCTGCAAGGCTACATTGCCTACGATTTCGCTATCGGCAACCTCATGGCCAAGACAGGTTACCGCGTTGTACTCTCGGGCCATGTTATCGATCATGTGGTGAACCAGAAATCGTTCCGCCGCATGTGGCAAAACCAGCTGCGCTGGGCGCAAACCACGCGTTATTCGCGCCCCAAGGGCCACTTCGGCAGTGGCCTGATTTTCGCCATGCCATATGGAATTCTCGGGCTTATTTCGGCCGGATTGTTGGGACACTGGGGATTTGGCGCCCTGCTGCTGGGCGTGGCTGTGCTGAACCGGTTGGCCGAAGCGTGGCTTGTGGGCTGGATGGCGGTTCGGGATCCGCAGGTTCGCCGCGCGCCCTGGCTTTATCCGCTGCGCGATTTGCTCGGTTTTTTGGTCTGGTTCGCCAGCTACCTGAACCTGCGTTATGTTTGGCGCGATAGCCGCTTCGAGTTAAAGGGAACGCAAATCAAGCTACGGCAAACATCCTCGAATAGCAGATAGAATCTTCATGCGTCAGGGAAATCGGAACTGAGGCTCCGATTCCGTACGGAGGTTATTTTTGCGCGTGTTGCTTACCGGCGCGGCGGGCTTCATCGGCAGTCACATGGTGGACCGTCTTCTCTTCGCAGGCCACAGCGTAGTCGGCTTCGATAACATGTCGACCGGACAGCGGCGGTTCTTGCAAGACGCCATGGCCCATCCTCAATTCACTTTCCATCAAGCAGACTTGCTCGACCGAAAGAGTCTGGATTCGGCGATGGAGGCCGTGGAACTCGTGGTTCATCTTGCCGCCAACGCCGATGTCCGCTTCGGCACCGAACATCCGCGCAAGGATCTGGATCAGAATACGATCGCAACCTGGAACGTGCTGGAGGCTATGCGCGAGCAAGGCTGCAAACGCATCGTCTTTTCCTCGACAGGATCGGTCTACGGCGAGCCGGAAATTTTCCCCACGCCTGAGACTTGCCCTTTTCCTCTTCAAACCTCGCTCTATGGCGCCTCCAAAGTGGCTGCGGAAGGCTTAATACAAGCCTACTGCGAAGGTTTCGGATTGCAAGCCTACATTTTTCGATTCGTCTCGATTCTGGGCGAGCGCTACTCGCACGGGCACATATTCGATTTCTATCGGCAGCTTTCCGAACATCCTGAACATCTCCACGTGCTGGGCAACGGCCATCAGAAGAAATCATATCTATATGTGCAGGATTGCGTCGACGCCATTCTTACCGCTCTCGACCGCGCCACGGGTAAGGTGAACATCTTCAATCTTGGGACCGACGAGTGTTGCGAGGTCAACGACTCCATCGGCTGGATTTGCCAATATCTCGGGCTTCAGCCCAAGCTCACATACTCGGGAGGTGAACGCGGCTGGGTGGGGGACAGTCCGTTTATTCTCCTCGATTGCTCTCGCATCCGCGCTCTGGGTTGGCGGCCGCAATTGACCATCCGACAGGCGGTTCTGGCTACAATCAAATACGTGAGCGCAAATACTGCCTGAAAGAATTCCGCAAACGCTGCCCGCGTGGTGGACTTACTTATAAACCCGGAGCAGGAGCACACCGTGCTTGGGCACTTCCGCGGTGTACGAATCGTTGATTGGTCCCAAATCTTTGTGGTCCAGAAGATCGCGTAATCTTGCCGAATGCGGCACGCCGATCAGCTTGGAGTCGAGCCGCATTTTCGAGGGGGCTACAGTGCGGTTGAAAAGCCCAACGGCCTGGCTTCCGTCGGCCAGAGGCTTTACCCAGATTTCGAGTGGTCCTTCTTCCCACACGCGGTGACCTTGCACGCCCTTGGGATCCTGATCAACGGCAATTACCTCGGAGTTGGTCAAGAGTTCTCTGGTCTCGGCAGTCATGGTTCGCAGATCGTTTCCCGCAAGCAGGGGCGCGGCCAGGATTGCCCACAGCGCCATGTGCGTGCGATATTCGTCGCGGCTCATACCCCCATTGCCGACTTCCAGCATGTCCGGATCATTCCAGTGTCCGGGGCCGGCAAATTTCTCCAGGCCATTTTGCGAGAATCCAAGCAGAGACATCCGATCGTAGTTGTCGCTAATGTCGTCGGTGGTGCGCCACAGATTTCCGGTGGTCGGGCCCCAGCGCCAGGGAGCGTCTACGCCCCAGTTGCAAATGCTGAATACGATTGCGCGGCCCGAGTGCGCCAACGCGTCTCGAAATGTTGCGTATTGGACTTCCGGATTCAGCCCCTCAGCGTAACACCAGTCAACCTTAACGTAGTCCACACCCCAGGAAGCATACGTCTTCGCATCTTGAAACTCGTGGCCAAAACTGCCCGGCCGTTTTTGGCAGGTCATGCGGCCGGCATCCGTGTAGATGCCGAGCTTCAACCCCTTACTGTGGACGTAGTAGGCCAGGTTTTTGATGCCACTGGGAAAACGCTGGGGATCGGCGACAATTGTTCCGTCTGGTTCGCGGCTGACTTGCCAGCAGTCGTCAATGTTGACGTACTGGTAGCCGGCAGTTCGCATTCCGCTGCTGACCATAGCGTCCGCAATCTCGCGGATAAGTTTCTCGCTCACGTCGCAGCCAAACTTGTTCCAGCTATTCCAACCCATCACCGGAGTCGGAGCAAGTAATGGGCGCGGCGAACCGCCACTCGTTCGTGCCGCTGCTATGCCGCACGTGGCAAACAATGCGAGCAGGATCAGGTTCAGCCACGCAAAAAAGCATCGAGGTCTCACGGGTGCTCCAGGCAGCATTTTCTTGGCGTCTCTTGTTTGCAAGCATTGTACCTCTCAGGCGCCTTGGTGGTTCGGCGCACAGCCTGGGAACCAGCTATACTCCTTCCGCCATGAATGAACGAAGGAACGCTGTGTCCGCGAATGCTCTGCTGCGGATAGATGAACGGTGGGTGGAGACCCAGACACAGCGCGTCGCGCCCGCCGTAAACGTTCGCGTCAGAAATTCCTTGAAATGGCTGGCTACGTCTAAGGTTCATCTGGAACCGCCGATTCGCATTGGCCCTTCGCCGATATCTAGTCATATAATTCCCGCGATCAAATTTAGTGAAAAATATGACTACCTGAGGAGGTTCCTTTGACTTCGCTTCGCTCTTTCGTCGGGTATCTGGCAATAATGAGCATCACTCTGCTCACTTTGGCTCAATCCGTGCCAACTGCGGCTCCCGGGGCTTCGCGTCTCGCCGGGTACTCGGCGCGATCTTCCGAGACAGAGCGTGGCTGGGAGAAAAAACTCCAGGACGGCATCGTCCCTGAGAATTTGCGTCAGAACATGCAGCTTTTGAGTGCGCGTCCGCACCACGTTGGTTCTCCGTACGACAAGGAGAATGCGGAGTGGATACTTTCCAAGTTCAAAGAGTGGGGATTTGACGCCCACATCGAAACCTTCACCGTGCTTTTCCCGACTCCCAAAGAGCGCATCGTCGAAATGATCGAGCCGACCAAGTTCCGGGCGAAGCTGCAGGAACCTCCCGTTCCCGGCGATCCCACTTCCGATCAAACCTCCGAACAGCTGCCCACCTACAACGCATACTCCATCGACGGAGACGTGACCGCGCCGCTGGTGTACGTGAACTACGGCAACCGTGAGGACTATGAACAGCTCGACCGTCTGGGGATTTCCGTCAAGGGTGCCATCGTGATCGCACGCTATGGCGAAGGCTGGCGTGGCATCAAGCCCAAAGTTGCAGCCGAGCATCACGCCATCGGCTGCATCATTTATTCCGATCCCCAGGACGATGGCTTTTTCAACGGCGACGACTACCCCGAGGGCGGTTGGCGGCCCCGCGAGGGGGTGCAACGGGGCAGCGTGATGGATACTGATTATCCTGGCGACCCGTTGACGCCTGGAGTTGGCGCCACGGCCAACGCTAAGCGACTCGACATCAAAGACGCGAAGACCATCACCAAGATTCCCGTACTCCCGATTTCCTGGGGCGATGCGCTGCCGCTGCTTTCCGCCTTGCGGGGTCCGGTCGCGCCCGTGGCATGGCGGGGAGCCTTGCCGATCACATATCACATCGGCCCCGGCCCCGCAAAAGTTCATCTGAAAGTGACTTCGAACTGGGACTTGAAGCCGGTGAACGACGTCATTGCCACGATACGCGGGTCCGACGCGCCCGATGAGTGGGTGATCCGCGGAAACCATTACGATGCTTGGGTAAACGGCGCCGATGATCCGATCTCCGGAATGGTGGCGGTTCTAGAGGAGGCTCGCGTGCTTGGCGAGCTGCATAAACAAGGATGGAATCCGAAGCGGACAATCATCCTTTGCGCGTGGGACGGAGAAGAGCCGGGATTGCTGGGCTCAACCGAGTGGGTCGAAACCCACGGCGATGAACTGCGGCAACATGCGGTTGCCTACATTAACTCCGACAGCAACGGCAGAGGCTTCTTCTTTGCCGGAGGTACGCATGATTTGCAGCACCTCATTGATGATGTGGCTCGCGACATTCAAGATCCGGAGAAGCACATCTCGGTGGAGAAGCGAGCCCGTCTGTTGCGAATTGCCAAAGCAAAAAACGCCGAAGAGCGGGCGGAGGTCAGAAAAAGCGCCGATGTGCGTATCGGCGCGCTGGGGGATGGCTCGGATTATACGGCCTTCATGGACCATGACGGCATCTCCTCTCTCAATATCGGGTACGGCGGCGAAAACGATGGAACCCAGTACCATTCCGTCTACGACGATTTTTACTGGTACACCAAATTTGCGGATACCGACTTCTCCTACGGCCGCGCGCTGGCGCAGACCGGAGGGACTGCCGTGATGCGATTGGCCGATGCCGACGTAATTCCCTACGAATACAACGCAGAGGCGGAGACGATCGGAGAGTATGTGAATGACCTGGAGAAGCTGCTCAAAGACAAGCAGGATGAAATCACCGAGCGCAATCTTGAATTGAAAGAAGGCGTGTTCTCCGCGACCGCCGACCCGCGCAAAACCTACGTTCCTCCGGCGGCCGAGCCGGTTCCGCCGTTCATGAATTTCGCGCCGTTGAAAAACGGAGTCACAGCGATCAAGAAGAGCGCCGAGCGTTATCAGGAAGCATTCGCCAAGTGGCGGGCAGACGGAAGCGATTTACCGCCACGGAGTGCCGCGGCTCTAAATGAGGAGCTAATACAGATTCAGAGGGCTTTCTTGACCGAGAAGGGCCTGCCGGAACGGCCGTGGTTCAAAAATCAGGTCTACGCTCCCGGAGCCTACACAGGCTACGGAGCCAAGCCGATTGCGGCGGTTCGCGAATACATGGATCAGGAAAAATGGAAGGAAGCCGAGACCCAAGTGCCTATGGTTGGTCAAGTGCTGGAAAACGTCGCGGCGGCGATCGGCAGAGCCGCAGATGATCTGGAGAAAGCGACCGGCCAGAGTCGTTAATGACCAAGATGGGAGAGCAACGCAGTGTGCCGCGCTCATACTCCGCTCCAACTCGCGCTGGAGCGGAGTGCGAGCATTTTACCTACTCTTCCGTTTTTTCCGTCGGATGCAACACGCGGAACGTATTGCCTCCGTTCGACCAGATCAGCACCAGCGCATCCTGCCCACTGGGTACATTGGATAGTGCCTGCGCCACATCGGCTGCGGACTGTTCGGAATGCCGGTCCACTTCGACAATGACATCGCCTTGTTGCAGGCCGGCGTTGTCCGCCGGACTGCCGGGCTGCACAGCCTCCACGATTGCGCCATGAACGGTGCTTGGGATTTGGAGCTGGCTGCGCGCGTCTGGGCTTAGATCGCCGAGGCTCAGCCCCCAGCGGCCTTTCCCGTGTTCACCACCGACTGCCGCACCGGAGCTGGCCGCATTCATCGCTTCCAACGTCACTGGAATGTCGATGGCCTTACCGTCGCGCGCCACCCCAAGCTGGATGGTCTCGCCAGGACGCTTTTGCCCGACTTCCATCTGCAGCTCTCCAGCGTTGTTCACGGACCTCCCGTTCAGTGTGGTGATGACATCGCCAATCTTCAGGCCGTCCTTTGCTCCGGGAGAGTCGGGATCGACCTGGGTTATCACGGCTCCGGTTGCCTCGGTTCTCTGGAAGAACTTGGCGTTATCCGGAGTTACGTCGGAGATGCTGATCCCAATGAACCCGTGGCTGACCTTACCGTAGCGGATCAGGGTTTCCACCGTCGGTTCGGCGATTTCCGCCGGAATTGCAAAGCCCATTCCAGAGAACGACCCGTTGGATGAAACCAAGAAGGTGTTGATTCCGATCAGTTCGCCGCGCGCGTCCACCAGCGCACCACCCGAGTTGCCGGGATTAATGGCGGCGTCGGTCTGGATGAACTCTCCGGGCTTGCGGCGGTCAGTCGCATCCGGATTGGCACGGTTCAGCGCGCTGATGATGCCGCGCGTTACGGTGAACTGAAACCCATACGGATTGCCGAACGCCAGCACAGTTTGACCGGGACGCAGCTTGGAAGAATTACCCCAGGGTACGCTGGGGTAATTCGTACCGGCCACCTTAATCACGGCCAGGTCCGTAAGAGGATCGGCGCCGACCAGCTTTGCCGGCAGCACTTCGCGGTTGCTCATGGTGACGCGAATGTCCGTGGCCCCTTCCACCACGTGATTGTTGGTGACAATGTATCCATCAGGGGAAATAATCACACCGCTTCCCAAGCCGTGCTCCACTTGTTGCTGCGGTGTCCTGGGCATACTAAATTGGCGGCCGAATGGTGTGCCGCCAAATGGGTTGCCACCAAACGGAGCAAAGAACTGCTGCATGTTTTGCGAATCGTCGCCGCCCTGTTGCGCAGTCGTTTTCGAGGTTACGGTCACGTTCACGACTGCCGGGGTTACCCGGGCCGCCAGCGTTTCCATGGCATGATCGAGCGAGAGTAGGGCGGCGACGCTGCTGTCGTCGAGCGGCCCGGCGGCCGGAGCCGCTACGGCTGCCCGTGCGGGCTTGGCAAACTCGTAAGTTGCCAGCGACGCGACAATGACCACTGCAACCGCGGCCACCAGGAAGCGCCGGGTTAGTATTGTTTTCCAGTTTCTCATCTCACTTCTCCTTTGTAACTAATTGTTTAGGTGTTGCTAACAAAAAATTTTCGTTACGTCTTTTTCGCGCTGGGCGCCGTTTCCAGTCCTAGCTGAGCTGGATTTGCCCAAGTCACCCGCCAAATGCTGACGCTCCACACCCACAAATTCGGTCCTACGCGCTGGGTCGTCCGGATAAGCAACAGCGTCTCTGGCACAGGCACAACCAGCCGGCTTGCCGCTGCAGTCTCCACGTCAACTGAAGTGTGCCCCGTCTTTGCGTTCCACCCGGCCTCGACCATTCGCGGCGCAGCGCGCCGCCGTGCCGAAGCACGTGCGTAACGACGCCCAGGAAGACATTGAGAAAGATGTTCGACAGCCTGCACGACATGCGCCCGAGGCGCTTTCGCGAACGAAGACGACGAACTCACATGCATCGCCGCCGGAATCACCATCGTGGCGGGCACCTGAGGCTGTAGCATCACCGCTGAGCCCACATCACCGGCATGAACCGCCCCAGCCCTTTGCTCAAACGCCACCAACTGAGGAGCGCGCGGAGCGACCATGAGACAGACCAGGGAGAAAGCACCCACCAGGCCAAGAGCCGGCTTCCAGATGTACCTCGTCTCCGGCCGGTGAACGTCGAGGATCCGAGCCAGGCGTAGAGAAGCCTCGTGAGCGCGGTGCACGGCCGCCTGCGCCATCGCCCAGCCACGGCGAGCGAAACTTTTCTCTAAGAGCGCGACCAGGCATTTCGCGTAACCGCGGGGATTGGCAGTCTTGGCCAGCACCACGTCGTCGCAGGCCATCTCCCGCTCCAGCGAGAGCCGCTTCTCAATCCACCACACGGCTGGATGGAAAAGGAATACGGCCCGCACAATCTTCTGCAGCAGATTGGTCCAGTCGTCCCAGCGATGCAGGTGTGCAAATTCGTGAAGCAGGATGATATTCAACTCATCCGGCGGAAGATCGCGCAATGCCCAGGCAGGGATCACAATCATCGGCTTGAAAAAGCCGATGGCGGCAGGCACGCTTATTCGCTCTGAAGTGGCCAAGGTCACAGAGCGCGAGAACGGCGATCTCGACGGGCCGAGGTCCTCGATGGTCTTTTGCACCGCAGGTTCGAGCCTCGCGACGTCGACCGTAGCGCAACTCAGGCGCAGTTCTCTGAGATGCCAAAGGCCGGTTCCCAAACGCAACAACGCAACACCTGCCGCCAGAACCCAAGCCAGCAGCAATAGGAATCCCCAGGGACCAGATAAAACAATCAGAGGCCCTGAGTCCGGTGCGGCGAGGATAGAATGTTCTCCCCAGATGCCCCCGATAAAAGGAAGTGCGGCCATGGGTAATCCAACCACAGCCAGCAGGGCCACGAACCAAACCGCGAATCGCGTTCCCGAGTTCTGTCGCGGCAAGAACCGCAACATCATCGACGCGAACAGGGTGATGAGCAAGCCTTCCGGAAGCGAATTGAGAATGCGGCCAATCGCGACCTGGGCGACGGCTTGCACCTGGGGCCAGATCATTTCGCGCCACCCCGTTCCAGCATCTCGCGCAGGCGGTCGAGTTCCTCAGTCTCTATGCCCTGGTCCTCAAGGAGGTTCAAGACCAGTTGCTCGTGGGAGTTCTTGAAGAACCGTCCCACCAGATGCCGGATCTCCGAACGCGTCGCCTCTTTTTGCCCGACGAGCGGTACATATACGTGCGCACGGCCGTCTTTGGAATGCTTAACGTAACCCTTGCGCTCCAAGACCCGGATCGTCGTCAAAACAGAGTTGTACGCTAGAGCCGGTCTCTGGGGCATGGAATCCAAGATCAACTGAACCGTGCCGGCCCCTTTGAGCCATAACACGTTCATGATCCGCAGCTCGGCTTGCGTTAGAGTTTCCGATTGTCTTGGCGGCACTTTCGGTTCTCCCTGGCTTTTTAGACTCTCCAGGCAATGAAACGTAACTAATCATTTAGTTGCAAATCTGGACCCTGGGGTTGCTTGTCCTCCATCTCTTCCGCGCAAAGTCTGGCCGCTCATGGCTTCTCTTCCTTCGTTTCAGGCAGGCGCGACAGCAACTGCGCTTTGAGAAACGCTTCGCTCAGCTCATCGATCAGATCCGGCAGTCTGCGTTCGATCGTCCTGCGGGTGCATTGAAGAATCCGCGCTGCTGCCTCGTGGTCATACTCTTGAAGAAGAATGCGTGTGACGAGCTGACGGTCAAAACCCTGCAACCGGTCGAGGCAACGCTCGACGTCATGTAGAAAGATTACCCGCTTCGAACGTAGTTGCCGTGTAGGTTGTTATTCGCGCGCGAAATAGCTCCCGGCCAAGCAGCGATGGCAGCCTGCCCGCCTCCAGAGACCACCGCATATAGCGTCGCAGTAAGGCGCTCGTCTTCTTTCGGTATAACCACAAGTCCGGGTCCCGTTCCCAATCCCGCGCCCGATCCTGGCCCGGCGGATTCCACCTCGGCGCCTCACCCGCAATCGGCGGCCGCGCCGGAAAGTGGTGCGTGGGCAGCTCCTGCCACGATGCACTCGTGGCGCTCGATTCGCACACCGACTGCTTATCCGTTTGTGCGCGCACCGCATGACGCTTGCTTAGCGCATCTGCCGCCTGATCCTGCCCGTCCGCCTGTGCCGCGATCCACTCGACAAATCCGCTCATACCAAATCTCCCAATGCGTCCGAGTCCAATCCGTCGTCTTCGTCCCAGTTTTCAAAGCCGCTGTCGCCCTCGCCACACTGCCGTCCTCGCGGCAGCCTCGCGCTATCCGGCTCGGTCGAGGCTGGCGGCAGTTCAGCCATCTCTCGTCCGCAGACCGTGCAATAGATTTGTCCTCCACCGACCGGACGCATCCATAACCCGCCGCAACGTTCGCAATACTTCAGCTCCAGGCACAACTCGGAACTGCCTTCTTTTGCCTTCCTTTTCATCACTTCTCCTCGGCTCCGGGTCCGCGATGGGCCTGGGCGGTTGCGGTTCAGACGCCTTTGCTGAAGCTCGAAAGCTTACAGCCGAAAAAAAGCCCCGCGCCGGCTGCCGCTCCTGGGAGTGGAAACCGAACGCAGGGCTCGTTTCTATTTACGATGACCTGCTTGAGCTATTTGCTTGTTGAACAGCACCCGCGGCAGAAAGCTTAACTCGATTGCCGGCTGCCGTTTATGGTTTAGGGTTCGATCGCCACATTCTGATCCAGCCTGGAACCCGGCTCCCGCTGGCGAAAGAATCCCTCCTCGTAACCCGACTTCAAGACCCGGCCATTTTGCACGACCACACTCACCCGCCCGCTAAACTGCAGCGCCTTCAACAGGTGTTCCATGGCCGCGGAAAGCACCTCGGCCCCTCGCACCTTCCGGCGAAATTCGACAAAATTCTTTTCTTCGTTACAGTTATCCGCGCTGCTCATGGGTAACAATCCCTGCAAAGAAGTTAGGTTATACGATACGGCGATCGTATAGCTGCCAATTTTCCGAGTCAAGGTCGTTATACCAAAGGGGCTGTGGAAATCTCTTTTGCTTAGCATATTGCTATAAATCCCGTGCTATACTCCAAGCTATGAAATTCCGAGTGCTGCAAGACAACCTGCGCGATACGCTTTGGGAGCGCATTGAGGAAGGCGATCTGACCGGCCTCCGTCTGGCGCAACAGACGGGGTTCAAGCAGGCCCACATCTCCAACTTCTTGAATCGCAAGCGCGGCTTGAGCCTCGAGGGCATGGACCGGGTGCTGGCGGTGCAGCATCTTTCGGTGCTCGATCTGCTGGACCCCTCCGAGGTCAACAAGCGCGCTTCGATCCTGCCTCCCAGCAACGACGAGTTCCAGAACGTGCTCCTGACTGACGGGACCGTTGCTGCCACCCATCCACTCATCACCAGCATGAACGTCAAGGAAATCCTGAAATTCAAGAAGAACTTTCTTAAGAGGCTGAAAGCGGAAACCGAAGGCGACCGTCAGCAATGGGAGCGATTCGTGCTCATCAAGGTGGACGGCCGCGAAGGCATGAGCATGTATCCGCGCCTGCTGCCCGGAGCCACCCTCCTGATCGACCGCCATTACAACTCACTCAAGCCCTACCGCAAGGGCGAGTTCAACATGTACGCCGTGCTCAAGAATGAGGGCTGCACCGTGAAATACGTGGAAACGGCCGCTAGTCACCTGATTCTACGGCCGCACAACCAAGCCTATCCCATCGAAGTAGTGACCATGGAAGATGGCAAATCCGCCTCCGATTACATTGTCGGCCGCGTGTGCCACGTGGGCATCGAAACCTAAAAACTTAAAGAGATCCCGGCTCTCAGTTCTCAGAGGTGCCTACGGGGATGCTGAGAGCCGGGAACTGCACATTCACTAGTCCTCCTCGCCCAGACTGTCGAACATCTTCCATAGCGTGTCCGGCGTCGCCCGATAAATTACATAGCCACGGCCGGCATCCGTGGTCTCGCGAAACAGCAACTCCCCGCGACCGTCTCCGTCCGCATCGACCACGTCAATTAACTCCAACCGCGGGCTAACGTCGAGGTGAAACTTGTCGGTCACCCCGGCATAGATCTTGCGCAAGTTGCCGTAAATATCGGTTGTAGCCACCAGCGTGATGCTATAAGACTTCGGCTCCAGGACTCCGGGCGCAGCGGGAAGATGCGCCTCGGCGCTTAGGATCATCACCGGCTGATTATTCACCCACAGATCGAAGGCATGAAACCGAATGTTTGCAAACACCGGCTCCGCCGGCTTTACCCGAGACTTGCGGGCTGCGGTGCCAGTCTTTCCCGCTGGCGCGTTGGCGGGGATGGTGTCCTTGGTCTCCGTCTTCAGGTAAGCCTTAAGTTCAGTCCCTGCCATGGCAAGCATCTGGTTGCGTCGATCCTCCTCTTCGCCTGGCTTCCAGAAGAACTTATAGGACTGCGGATCGGGTCCACCGGCGTCGGAGATCGCCGGTACCAGGCGCACGGAACCCGGTTTCGTCGATTTCGCGGTCGCCGGGGAGCCTGGTTTGCCTGGCTTCGGCGCAGGTTCAACAACATCCTCCTCCTCTTGTTCTTCCGGGGCGGACTGCGTGGGCTTTCCCCGGCGCAGCATCGGTCGGTAGTAACTTTCCGGTTTCTGAGGTGAGGCGGTTTGATTTGACGCTGGTTGACCCGACGAGGTTTGAGCCGGAGCCGCCTGGGCTGCTTTAGTCGCTTGATTCCTCGAGGTCTGCCCCGCAGCCTTTTCAGAGGAAGACGCCGGCGCCGGCGGATTCGACAGGGTCCCTCTGGTCAGTCTTGGAGGTCCAGCATCGCCGCTATTGTCCAGGCCTACGGGCACTTCTTCCGCTTTCCGTATGGTATTCGCTACCACGGTTCCATTCGCCGAATAAGAGCCCGTGCCGAACCAAAGATTTTGGCTGTCTGGATTCCGGCTGTGCAGCGCTCCGTTGACGGTGAATAATCCCTGCGAATCCCCAGCCTGTTCGACCTCATAAACCGTGCCGGAATCTAGCGCCAGCGGCACCGGGTCCGCCTTGTAGACGCTGGCATCGTAGAATTTGCCATCGACCAGAATTGCGACCGGGATCAACGTTCTCTTGCCATTGCTGCCTATCTGCAAGAGAGCCACCGCCCGCGGCCCTTTAACTTTCGGCTTCGCAGGTTCCGGAGGTTTTTCCTGAGGAATTTCCTGCGGGCGATTGAGCTGCGGCATTCCCCCTTGCGCCACGCTTTGCGTAGCCATGGCGGCGAGCAACGCCACAATGACGATGACGGCTGACCCTATTCTGCGGTATAAGAAGTTTCGCGACATAAGTCGTTCCTGCCTCGGCGTCTCGAACGCTGAGGTTGCGGACTCCATCTTCAACCCGACTTCCCTGGAAACGAGGTGCCCATGAATCTCCACGTCAATGATAAAGCTCCTGCGTTTAGTTTGCCGGACGAGAACGGAAAGGAAATCTCGCTGGATGGTCTGCGCGGCAAAGTGGTCGTTCTGTATTTCTATCCTCGCGCGGATACTCCGGGATGCACCGTCGAGGCCTGTGAATTTCGCGACACCTACAAGCAGATGCAAAAAACCGGCGCCGTGTTACTTGGCATCTCGCCCGACACGCCCAAGGCGCAAAAGAAATTTCAGGAGAAATTCAAGCTGCCCTTCTCGCTGCTGGCCGATGCCGACAAGAAAATCGCCGACGTCTTCGGCGTGTTGCGGCAGAAGAATATGTACGGCAAGAAAGTGATGGGCATCGTCCGGACGACGTTCATCATCGGACCAGATGGCAAAATCCAGCACATCTTTCCCAAAGTAAAGGCCGAAGGCCATGCCGGAGAGGTGCTGGCTTACCTGAAAGAATCGGCAAAGGGAGCGGCATAAGAAGGGAGAAGTCAGAATGTAAAACGCAGAAGTAGGTCTTGCTTCCAGGTTCTGACTTGCGAACTGTGGCCATTGTCCACCTCTCGTCCACTTCGAACCATCCGCCCGCTTGAGCGCGCATTCTTCGCCCGCGGTCCGCGGCGCGTGGCTCACGAACTCCTCGGCAAGGTGCTGGTGCGTGATTCTGCCGGCCTCCATCTGGCGGGTCGCATTGTGGAGGTCGAGGCTTATCTCGGGGAGAACGATCCCGCGGCCCACGCCGCCGCGGGCAACACTGCCCGCACTTCCGTCCTGTTCGGACCGCCCGGCCATGCCTACGTTTATTTCATCTACGGCAATTACTACTGCCTGAATGTATCGTGTGAGCGTGAAGGGAAGGCAGGGTCGGTTCTTTTCCGCGCCCTCGAACCGCTCTTCGGAATCGAGGAGATGGCGCAGGCTCGCGAAATCGTGCTGCGCGGGCCTCGCGATCTCGCTCGACTCACCAGCGGCCCGGGGCGTCTGGCCGAGGCATTTGGCATCACGCGCAGTCGCGATAACGGTTGTGATCTCACCTCCTGCAGTTCAGAACTGTGGATTGGACAAGATGGGTTTCGCGCAAGGGATATAAGAACCACCCCACGCGTCGGCATCAGCCGGGCAACGGAACGACCGCTTCGGTATATTCTCGCCGGAAACGCCTTCGTTTCCAGCGGGAGAACGCCGAGAAACGGAGGGTCGCTGGGATTTGACAAGCGGGTGTAGACTGTCCCTCGGGCAAGGGCGCGGGAAACCCGCTCTGATCAAGGCCTTTCGCTGGCTGCCGAATTTCCTGATCGACCGCTGCGGGAACCATTTGACCAGGGCTGTTCGGCGAATGGATCTTCCGGGTTCCAGCATCCTCCCAACGGAACGAATCATCTGACTAGAGTGGGAGCCCGGTTGCGCCGGTTCACTTTATTTCGCGTTTCGGTCGTCACGGTGGCGATGCTGGGTGTGACTATGCCATGCCTCTCGCGAGCCATGGACGGTGCGGCTCTCCGCCTTGGGACAAGTGCGACTCCTCGCAACATTGTCATAGGTTTCGTGGGCGGCTTCGTGAGCCATGACAATTTACGCCACGGTCCGGTCCAGGCTGCGCGGCAAATCCGGGAAACCGCTCCTCAAGATACCTACGTCCGCGTGTTTGAGAACCGGCGCAGGAAGCAGGCCTATAAAACCGTCCTCCGCCTGCTGGATACCAATCGTGACGGCGTTCTTTCCACTGCAGAAAAGGCGCGAGCCCGTATCATCCTGTTCGGCCACAGTTGGGGCGCAGCGGCGGCGGTGTTGCTGGCCCGCGACCTCCGCCGGGAAGGCATACCCGTTCTGCTGACAGTGCAGGTGGATAGTGTCGCCAAATTATGGCAGAACGATTCCGTCATTCCTGACAACGTCGCCGAAGCCGTGAACTTCTATCAGCCGCACGGCATTCTTCACGGTCGGAAGCGAATCACGGCCGCCGATCCGGCCAAAACTGAGATTCTCGGAAACTACCGCATGGACTATAGGGAAGATCCGGTCGGGTGCCGAGCCGCTTCCTGGCTCGAAGGCATCCTTACTCCCGGCCACATGCAAAGCGAATGCGACCCCCGCCTCTGGTCGCGGATCGAAACCATGGTGCAGCAGCGGTTGTTGTCTCCCGACACGGCCCCGACCGTTTCTGCTGCCATTTCCGCTCCAGTTCCCCCGCAACCCTAGTTGGTAGTCTCATCCGGCAAATCTGGGAAGCAGGATGTTGTCGATGAGCCGTGTAGTACCTACAAATGCGGCGACCGCGACCAGTGCCCCGCGGGCAACGTTTTCGACGGTACTCAGATTGTCGGGATCTACGATTTCGAAGTAATCGAGGCGAACCGATTTTTCTCCGGCAATCTCCTCGCGGCCTGCCGCCAGCAGTTTTCCAGCGTTGCGTTCTCCGGCGTCCCAGGATTCCCTCACACGCAGCAGCGAACTGTGCAGCACCAGTGCTTGTTTTCGTTGTTGCGGATCCAGGTATGCGTTGCGTGAACTCATGGCCAGCCCGTCCGCTTCGCGCACAATTGGGCACGCGACGATTTCCACGCGAAGGTTCAGATCGCGCACCATACGACGAATGATGGCGACTTGCGCCGCATCCTTCTGCCCGAAGAAGGCCGCGTCGGGCTCGATGAGGTGGAACATTTTGGCCACCACGGTGGTGACTCCGCGAAAATGCCCACGCCGCGAACGCCCGTCCAGCCGGTCACTTAGTTCCTCCACGGTCACCCAGGTCACGGCGCCCGCAGGGTACATTTCCTCGACCGACGGAGCAAACAGTAACTCCACGCCTTCTCGCTCCAGTAGCTCTCGGTCGTGATCGAAGGTCCGCGGATATTTCGCCAGGTCTTCCCCAGGCCCGAACTGCGCAGGATTCACAAAAATCGACGCCGTCACCGAATCGCAGGAAGCTCTGGCAGCTCGCACCAGCGACAAATGCCCTTCATGCAACGCTCCCATAGTAGGGACAAATCCCAGTCGCTTGCCGCGGCGGCGCACGTCTTGACCGCCGGTCCGCATGTCTTCGATGGTGGTGCAGACTCTCATTGTGCTGGGATAGCCGTGTTGGAAGAGTCCGCTTTAGGATGTGGGAATCCAGTTGATCGCAACGTGTGCGTCCTCCAATTCGCCCGCGACAATGCCGCGGCTTCGTCGAAGGGCGATCTTATCCTGCTCGGAGCTCGTGGATTTTTCATCCACCAGGATCGCGACGGCACGTCCGTAAGGCCAGGCCGATGCGGGCAAATGTGCCAGCGCATTCAACACCTCCTCCGGCTTCAGCATTTGCTCTTCATCGGCGGCAATGCCGGTGAGCAGTCCAACGGCGTCAGGACGAATGGCAAGATAGGGATTGCTCCAATGTCTGGTTTCTTGCGGGGCCGGATACTTCGCCGGATCGGCGGCGGGGATGGCCTGCAACAGAGTGGCCGCATCCGGCGGGGGCGGGGCCTTTTGGCCTGAGCAGGCCGCGAGAGAGAAGTCGATCGTCAGAGCGAATAGGACGGTGGATACAAGTCCGGCTCGCGGGCAACCACGGGTGGCGCAGAAACTCACCGCACCACCATGGGAACGTCCGTCTTCACCGCCCAAACCAATGCGACTACCCACCCGATCATCGTCCATCCCAGAAAGAAGTTCAGCAGCAGGATTGCCGTGGCGTCCCGTTTGCTGCGGGCGAACGCAATAATCGTCGGCAGAAAATACATCGCAAAGCCAAACCCGATGAACGGGAAAAAGAATAACCCTGGCAAAAGATGCGTCATTGTTGCCTCCTCAACGACAAAGCCTGGCACCTTCGCGAACTACGTCTTAAAACCTCGATCTTGAACTATCCGGGTTGATCCCTGCAAATCAAGACTTTACCTCCGCATCGCTCGTTTGCGCGCCAGCACGTTCTCCAATCCGGCCTTGGTCTCCCGGGGTAGATGGTACGACTCCTCATCCGATGGATACTGCAACGACTTCACGTCCGCGCGGAACGCCTGCACGGCATTCGTGATCAGCGCGGCGGCGTCGCCGTAGCGGCGCACAAACTTCGCCGGCGGGGCAAACGCCAGGTTGAAGATGTCATGGAACACGAGCACTTGGCCGTCGCACTCCGGGCCCGCGCCGATGCCTATGGTGGGCGTGGCTACTTCCGCCGTGATCATCGCCGCAACTTCGCGCGGAATGCCTTCGAGCACGATGCAACACGCCCCCGCGCGATCGAGCGCCACGGCGTCGCGCATCAACTGTTCGATGCCGCTTAGGCTCTTTCCTTGCACTTTGTAGCCGCCCATCACGTTGACCGATTGCGGTGTGAGGCCGACGTGGCCGGCCACGGGAATTTCGGCGTCGATGATGCGGCGAATCAAGTCGGCGCGCTTTTCGCCGCCCTCGATCTTGACCACTTCGGCGCCGCCTTCTTTCACAAAGCGCGTGGCGTTGCTGAGGGCGCTTTCAGGATCAATGTGATAAGACCCGTAAGGCATGTCGGCCAGCAGAAGCGCATGTTTTACGCCGCGTCGCACGGCCTTCACATGATGGAGCATGTCATCCATGGTGACCGAGAGGGTGTTGTCATAGCCAAGAATAGTTTGGGCCAGCGAATCGCCCACCAGGATCATCTCGATGCCAGCCTCGTCGACCAGGCGCGCCGTGGCGTAGTCGTAGGCGGTGAGGCAGGTGATGGGTTCGTGGTGGAGTTTGCGTTCCCGCAGCAAAGCGGTGCTGATTTTCTGGCGAGAATTGTCAGAACGAAGCTCGTCGTGACCCGGAGGCCCGGGACGCCCGCCCATCGGGGTGAGACTCATTTTGTCCTCCAGTGCCCCTCCGGCTCGGCCGGATAGAGCCTGTGCAGCATCTTCGAGGATGCTGGAGACATTGTAGAGGTAAAAAGGGTAGGTCGTCGAGGGTCGTTTTGTCCGCCAGATCACTGGTATGTAAGACACTTGGTAATGGTCTTACTTCATAGTAAGATATTTGTATGGCAAGCTACCGCACGGTGATTAGCTCTAAAGGCCAAGTCGTGATTCCGGCCGAACTGCGCGAACAATTCGGTTTGGAGAAGGGAACTCCAGCCACCTGGAGCGAAGATCGGGGAAGACTCGTGTTGACCCCGATGACAAAACAGAGACTGCGGGAGATCAGAGGGTTTCTGAAGCCCAAGGCCGGGGAACCTTCCATGTTTGAGGAGTTGTTCGCGGAGCGCGAGCGAGAGCGCAAGCGAGAGGATCAATGACTGCTCGGCCCGTCCAAGGCAGCCCGCGCCGACATGTGCTGGATGCTAACGCGCTGGTCGGGCTATTCGAAGACCGCGCGGGTACAGCGGCCAAGGTGGAACGTTTGCTGGAACAAGCGCTGGAACGAGAATTGCCGCTTTTCATGTCGGCTGTGAACTGGGGTGAAGTTTTCTACGTTACCTGGCGCCGGCACGGGGAGGCTAAAGCTCATGAAGCCGAGGCGAGGCTTCGGGAGATGCCCATCACGGTTGTCGACGTAGATCGAGAACGAGCCTCGCGAGCCGGAGCACTGAAGCAAAAAAACGGGTTGGGTTATGCTGACGCCTTTGCCGCGGAACTCGCTATCGAACGAGGCGCATGGCTGGTGACGGCCGACCCGGAGTTCGGCAAGGTCGGACGATCTCTCTATGTCTATTCGTTGCCACGATATGAGAAATAGACGTCCTGCGATACGACGCCCTACGCGCCCATGGCCTCCTGCCCGCCCAGCGGCAAAAAATATTGCGTGCCCTTGATCGGCTCGCTCACCTTGCGCAGCAGTTCCTGCAAGTCCTCGTTGCGGTCCACGAAATCAATATCCGAGGTATTAACGATCAGCAGGTCCGACGACGTGTAGTGAAAAAAGAAGTGCTCATACGCCTTGACCACCTCCTCCAGATATTCGTCGCTGACGACGCGCTCGCCTGCGACATTCTTTTTCTTCAAGCGCTTCTTCAGAACTTCCGGTGTTGCCTGCAAATAAATAACAAGGTCCGGCGTGGGCAACTGTCCGCGAAAGTGATTGTAGTAGCGGTTGTAGGTGTCGAGCTCCTGGTCGGTGAGGTTAAGGCAGGCGAAGAGCTTGTCCTTTTCGATGATGTAATCTGCGACCACGGTCTTCCGCGAGCGCGGACCGAGGTCAAGCGCCTGCAACTGCTCGAAACGCCGCACCAGAAACGCAAACTGCGCCTGAAACGCCGCGCCCCGCTCGCCCTCATAAAAAGCGTCGAGAAAAGGATTCGACTCAGGCTCCATCACGCGCTGCGCATTCAAGCGCTCGGCCAGAATGCGCGCCAGCGTGCTTTTGCCGACTCGGATGGGACCTTCTACTGCAATGTAACGGGGCAGCTCGAAGAGGTTGGCCATGGGCTCGCAATGTTTCGGAATTTGCAGGATAGCTCGGATCACGGCGAGTGGCAATTGCGGGAAGAGTTAACAGGGAAAGGTGTGCAATTAAGCGTTTCGCAATTGAGTAATCTAGAAAGCGTCCTGCGATGCACGGCAATTGCCAAATTGCAGTTCACCCGATTACTCAATGAAATACAATCCCCACATGCTCGCCCTTGCTTTGACCGGCGCCGTCTCCGCCGCCGCTCTATCCGCGGGCTATCAGTCCATGGCGCCGGCGGCGCAATGGTATGGGCGAAGTTTCACCGGGCTGTCGCCCGGCTCGCGGCAAATCGCGCTGACTTACGATGACGGCCCGAACGACCCGCACACGCTGCGGCTGCTGGAGCTCCTCGCCAAACACAGGGTGCAGGCGACCTTGTTTCTGATCGGACGCTACGTCCGGCAGCGTCCGGAAATCGCCCGCGAAATTGTCCAGGCGGGGCACGTCGTCGGCAACCACACCTTCACGCATTCTTTGCTGACCTTCAAGAGCGAAGCCGAAATCCGCCGGCAACTCTCCGAATGCCGGGCCGCGTTGCAGGATGCGGTTGGCCAACATTCCAATCTCTTCCGTCCTCCCTTCGGAGGACGTCGCCCCGCCGTGCTTCGCGTGGCACGCGAACTCGGCCTCGAACCGGTCATGTGGAGCGTCACTGGCTACGACTGGGATGCCCCGCCTGCAGCCGTAATCGAGCGCAAGGTTTCAAAACAGATTCGCGGCGGCGACGTGATCCTGCTGCATGACGGCGGACATAAGCAAATGGGCGCCGACCGCTCACAAACGGTAATCGCCACAGATCATCTGCTTGCGCGATACAAATCCGAGGGTTACGAATTTCTCACCATTCGGCAGATGATGGACGGATGACGCAATGAACCTGTTTGCTGAAACCCGGCTTCCCGATGTCCCCAGGCAAGATTGCCGTTCTCACGATTCGAATCCTAATGCGACCACTAGCAGGATGCTGAAAAACGACTCCCAATCCACAGGAAGACGTGTTAGTAGTGGCAGCATGCGTGGAGACGATCAGCGGCAAGACGGGATGTTCAGCTATATTTCACCCGACAAACGAGTACCG
>JBARJF010000123.1:0-70416 GCA_049800135.1 Candidatus Sulfotelmatobacter sp. | reverse complement strand
AACTAAGATCCGGTGTGCGACGCTCCGCCATGCGGAGATGCCTAAAGGGTCTCGGCGGGTTCCCAACGTCTACCTGACGGTTCATTCTCGGCCCGTCACACGGCACAGTGGGTCGGCTTGATTTTTTGAACCGCGCGGGGGCTGGAGCCCCGGTCCATTTTCGCAGCCTTAGGGCTCGACTCAAGTTGTGCCCTTCCCTTTCCCACCTCCCGCGGGGCCTGGTTTTGCTCTGGACAACCGAGGCCGGCTATCCCATCGGCATTCTCCGCGCCCTCCGCAATGGGGTCCCTGCTACACTCATTTAGGGTGCGGACTCACTTGTTTCTGCATCCAACATAACTGTGTATCCACAATTACTGCATTTCGGGCGTTTTTTCCTGCCGACGTATGGCTTCCTGGTTTCACTGGGAGTCCTGGTCGGTTTGTGGGTAAGCGTGCGCAATTCCGAGCGGCTGGGGCTTGACGGCGAGAAGGCCTGGAACCTGGGGATTCTGGTGGTGCTGTGCGGGATTGTGGGCGCGAAGGTGCTCTATGTCGTCAACGACTGGGGCTTTTACACGGCGCATCCCGCGGAGATTTTCAGCCTCGACACCATGCAGGCCGGAGGAGTTTTTTCCGGCGGACTGATTGCAGCTTTCCTGGCGGCGTGGTGGTATGTGCGCAGGCATCATCTGCCCGCGCTTGAAATCTGCGATGCGTTTGCGCCGGGGCTGGCGCTGGGACATGCGATTGGGCGGCTCGGCTGCTTCGCTGCCGGATGCTGCTACGGAAAGCCGACGGATCATTTCTGGGGCGTGGTGTTTCATAATCCTTTGGCCAATCAGATTACCGGGACACCGCTGAACGTGCCGCTGGAGCCGACGCAGTTATTCGAGTCGGCGGTGGAGCTGGCGAATTTCTTTTTCTTGATGTGGTTGCTGAAGCGAAGGAAATTTGATGGTCAGGTATTCGGCGCGTTTATGTTCATCTATGGCGTGGCGCGGTTCTTCCTGGAATTCCTGCGCGACGATCCCGGCCGCGGCTCCGTGTTTGGCGGGGCAATGTCAGGCACGCAGTTGGTGGCGATTGGGTTGGTGGTCGCGGGCGGGCTGATCTGGTGGCTGCGGCCGGGAGCTAAGACGGTTCCGGCGCGGACGGTGGAAGCCACGCGGTAACTCGCCGGGATTCCCACTAGAGACTGCGGCGATCCCAGCACGTCGTCCCTGGCCTACCGTCGCTGTGATTAGATTCAGGTCAGCCTCTGCCTAGAACTTCCTGCGAAAGAACTCAAAGAGGACGTAGCCGATCGAGGCCGCAATCAGCGCAATGGCAAGATTCCCGACTGTAAAAATATCTTCGAGCGCCCAACCCAGACCCCTCCTCGACCCGGTTCCGGAGCGCTCGAACTCTCCCATCAGAAGATTCGAATAGAACAGGAACATGATAAAAGCTACTTCGATCATCGCTCTCCAGACATTTTTCTTCATAGCAGATATCGGTTCCTCACACGCTATTTGTACAAGATTACTCGCGCCGAATCATCTCATAAGATAGCTTGTAGTATCCTTCGCAGCGAATGCCGCAGGCTTTTCCCATCGTCATTTCCGTCGCGGCTGAACATGCCGGCAAGCGCCTGGATCAGCTCCTCGCCGCGCGCCTCGATGGCGTGAGCCGCGCCCGCGTGCAGCAGATGATCGCCGAAGGCAAGGCGCTGGTCAATGATGCTCGAACCAAAGCTTCGCTCAAGCTCCGCGGCGGCGAAACGATCACCATCCTCGGCGAAACCCATCCTCCGCCGCTCAAAGCCATCGCCGAAGAGATTCCGCTCGATATCGTTTATGAAGACGATGATCTCGCGGTGATCAACAAGCCCGCCGGAATGATGGTGCACGCCGGAGCGGGAGCGAGCGACGATGCCCGCAATCGTGGGACGCTGGTGAACGCCCTGCTGCATCACATGACGAGCCTCTCGAAAGTGAGCGGCGAGTTGCGTCCAGGAATAGTTCATCGTCTCGACAAAGAAACCAGTGGCCTGATTGTGGTAGCAAAAAACGACGCCGCCCATCGCAAGCTGAGCACGCAGTTTGCGGCGCGTGAAGTGAAAAAGAAATATGCAGCGCTGGTGCATGGCTGGGTGAAGCAAGATTCGGGAACCCTGGCCCGGAACATCAGCCGCGATCGGGTGCGGCGCACGCGCATGACCACGCGGCTCGAAGGCGGGCGCGCGGCGGTGACGCACTATCGCGTGGTGCGGCGTCTGGATACGAAGGTTGGAAAGTTCAGTTTGCTCGAGGTGAAAATCGATACCGGGCGGACTCACCAGATTCGGGTGCATGTGGCGGCAATGGGGCATCCGGTGGTGGGGGATACGATGTATGGTGCGCCACGGCGGGCGCACGGGAAAAATGCGGTAATTGGGTTGCCGCGAAATTTTCTGCATGCCGCGGAGTTGGAATTCCGGCATCCCCGAACCGGAGAGACGGTGGCCTTGAAAAGTGAGTTGCCGGAGGAATTGCGGGAGTTTCTGCGGAAAGTGGAAAGCGGAGCGGATTGACGCCGATGCACTCGGTTGCGGACTATAATAAACCGTAAATGAAGGGCCTTCCCACGAGAAGCATCTTCCTAAGAATTCCTGTGGTGGCGTGCGCTGCGATTTTGCTGCTGCTTGCAGGAGTGCGCGTGGCCACGATGGCGCAAGCCGGCACTGCGCCGGCGGCTGCGGCAGCGCAATCGGCGGTAGCGTCCGCTGGGGCAGGTGTATCGGCGGCACCGGCCGCGGGGCGAAATTCCGTAGGCCAGACTACGAACGCGCAGAAGGCTGACGATGTGAAACCCGGCGGGGGTTCGGTGCCGGCGGATGTGCCTCGCATCAAGGTGGGCATCAACGAAGTGAATGTGGTGTTCACGGTGACTGACAAGCACGGCAAGCGAGTGACGGATCTAAAGCAGGGAGACTTCCGCGTTTTCGACGACAACAAGCCGGCGGCCGAGATCCGCAGTTTTCACTCGGAAACGAATTTGCCGTTGCAGGTCGGTTTGCTGATCGATGCCAGCAGTTCGGTGCGCGACCGGTTCAAGTTCGAGCAGGAATCGGCAATCGAGTTTCTGAACCAAACCGTGCGCCGCGGTTACGACAAAGCCTTCGTGGTGGGGTTCGACGTAACCCCGGAAGTGACCCAGGATTTCACCGACGACACGGAGGCGCTGGCGCGCGGGGTGCGGGAATTGCGGCCGGGAGGTGGAACCGCGCTGTACGACGCGCTCTTCTACGCCTGCCGCGACAAGCTGCTTAAGGAACCGCAGAACGGGCCCACGCGGCGGGCCATTATCCTGCTCAGCGACGGTGAAGACAACCAAAGCCATGTGACGCGCGAGGAAGCGATCGAGATGGCGCAGCGGGCCGCGGCCATCGTTTACACGATCAGTACGAACGTCAGCGGAACCAAAGGTCCCGGCGACAAGGTGCTGGAACGGATTGCGGATGCCACGGGAGGCCGGGCGTTTTTCCCGTTCCAGCTGAACGATGTGACCAACGCCTTTGCCGAGATTCAGGATGAATTGCGCAGCCAGTACGATATGTCTTATAAACCGGCGGATTTCAAGGCAGACGGGCACTTTCGCACCATCGAGATCGTTGCCATCGACCGCAAGAACTACCGGGTGAGATCGCGGCGAGGCTGGTACGCGCCCACGGCTCAATAGGACCCTTGCGCTTCTGACTTCTGGCCCGCTCGCGCAGCGAACCTGGTTCCTGGCCACGGTCCATGGAATGCCGGGAGATTCTGGAACACCACTTCCGAAAAAATTAGGGATGGCGTGCGACGGAAGTGGACGGCGATCTGGTGCGCCAAACTGAGGAGTCGCGATGGTGCGTGTGGGATTGATTGGATTCGGGCTCGCCGGGCAGGCCTTTCACGCGCCGGTGATCCGGGGCGTGCCAGGCATGGAGCTGGCCTGCATTCTGCAGCGCAGGGGAACACGGGCGCAGGAAAAATATCCTGACGTACGGGTGGTGCAAACGCTGCAAGAATTGCTGGCAGATAAGGAAATCCAGCTATGCGTAGTCGCGACGCCGAATGATTCGCACTTCGAACTGACCCGCGCGTGTCTGTTGGCGGGGCGGGATGTGGTGGTGGATAAGCCCTTTGCGCCTACGCTAAGGGAATCTGAAGAACTGGTGCGGCTGGCGGCCGAGTGCGGGCGCTTGATCACGGTATATCAAGACCGGCGGTGGGATGGCGATTTTGGCACGGTGAAGAAAGTTGTGCAGTCGGGCCGGCTGGGAACGGTGGTCGAGTATGAGTGCCGGTTCGACCGGTTTCGTCCGGAGCCCAAGGCGAATGCGTGGCGGGAGCGCGCGGATCAACCCGGAGCGGGTGTGTTGTTCGATCTGGGTCCGCATGTGATCGATCAGGCACTGGTCTTGTTTGGCGAGCCGCGCTCGATCACGGCCTCGGCATTCTGCCAGCGGGAAACGTCGCAGGTGGATGATGCGTTCGACGTTTGCCTGGAATATCCGAGCTCGGGGGCTGGGTTGCGGGCGATGGGGCGCGCGCGCATCGTTGCCTTTGCGCCGGGCCCGCATTTTCTGATTCACGGTACCAGGGGATCGTTTGTGAAATATGGAATGGATCCACAAGAAGGGCGGCTGCGCGGAGAGAATCTTCCCCGGGGAACCGATTGGGGCGCGGATTGGGGAGTAGAAGCCGAGCAGTGGTGGGGCACGCTAAGCGTGGTGGGTGAGCCGAGCGTGAAAGTAAAAACAGAACGCGGAGATTATCGCGGATTCTACGCGAACGTGCGCGATGCGATCGAGAAAAAGGCTCCGCTCGAGGTTACGCCCGAGGTTACGCCCGAGCAAGCCTTGCGCACCATGCGGGCGCTGATGCTGGCGCACAGGAGCAGCCGCGAGCGGAGAACCGTGGCGTGGGACGAGGCGGTGGCGTGAGGAGTTGCTGGTGCAATGTTGATATAAAGCGAGTCTGGACCCGGGGTTGTTTATAATTCCCGCGTGGAGCGTTCCCTTCTGACGCCCGTTGCCCGAAGGATTCCCAAGCTGAGGTGAGCCCTATGGGTCGGCTGTTTCGGTTGCTTCTTCCGCCTCTGCTGGTTTCCGCCGCATGGGGACAAAACGCTCCTCAGCTTCAACCCCGCGCGACCACGCCATCGCCTGCGGCGCCCGCCGCCACGGGCCGGGAAATCGCACTCGACGTTCGGGTGACGGATAAATCTGGCGCGCCGATTCGCGGTCTGCAACAGCAGGACTTCGCTGTTCTCGACGACAAACGGCCGCAGAAGATTCTCTCTTTTCATGCCGTGGATAACCCGGCGGCTTCCACCACTGATCCCGTTGAAATCGTCCTGGTCGTCGATGCCGTCAACACTTCCTTCAGCGCCATCACTTATGCGCGAACGGAATTGAAAAAGTTTCTGCTGCACAACGGCGGCAAGCTCGCTCAGCCCGTGTCGCTGGTGGTTTTTACCGACACCGCAACCAGGATGCAGGGAGGTTTTTCCCGCGATGGAAACGCCCTGGCCGCGCTATACGACCAATACGAGACCGGCCTGCGGACCATGAATCGTTCTCAAGGGTTCTACGGCGCCGCCGACCGTTTTGCCCTCTCGCTCAAAACCCTGACCCAGCTCGTGGAATATGAGGGCCAGCAGCCGGGTAGAAAACTGATGATCTGGTTCAGTCCGGGTTGGCCATTGCTCTCCGGACCAGGGATTCAACTGAACTCCAAAGACTCTGACCGTTTGTTCAACGGGGCCGTGGCGCTCTCCAACAGACTCCGGCAGGCCCGCGTTACTCTCTATAGCGTGGATCCGCTCGGCCTGGCGGATGCCGGCGGAATACGAATCAGCTACTATAAGCAATTTTTGAAGGGCGCAACCTCGGCCTCGCGGCTGGAGGCTGGCGACCTGGGCCTGCAAGTGCTTGCGGTTCAAAGCGGCGGTCTTGTCCTCAATTCGGATAATGACATTGCATCGGCAATCGCCCATTGCGCCGCAGACGCCGATTCTTTCTACGTCCTCTCCTTCGAAGCCGCGCACGCAGACCGGGCGAATGAGTACCACGCCATCGCGATCAGAGTCGACAAGCCCGGCGTCACCGCCCGCACCCGCACCGGCTACTACGCCCAACCCTGAACCGGATTGAACGCGGAAGCGGCGGAGCTGTTATACTCCGCCGCCTCCAATTCCATGCGCTGCCCAACTCAGCCGTTACCGGGCTAGTGGTGTTCGCCACCACCATGCGATCCGCCACCGTGAGAGGCGCTGCCATGCGGAGAGGCGCTGCCACGCGCTCTTGCGGCATGGGATGCGCCGTGGCTGCGGCTGACGCGCGCCGCCGATCGGCCACGTCCACGATTGGCTGCATGAGCGCGTTGACCGCCATATCCACGCCCGGCAACGTACCTGCCTCCTCTGGCGCCGTTGAAGCGGTGACCGCCCCAGCCGTGGCCATACCCCCAGTTTGCCCATGGCCCCACACCCAGGAAAATGCCGTTATAGAAATAGCCCGGTCCATAAAAACCACTGGGCGCACAGCCGTAGGGTGCATAGTTGTAGTAGCCGTAGGAACAGACCGGCGGATTTACGCCTATGCCGATCGTAATCTGCGCGCGGGCCGCTGGCACCAATACCAGGGGCACGAGCAAAGCTGTTGTACCGGCCAGAAGCAGACTGCGTGTTGCGACCTTGTGAGCCCACGAGCCCGTCCTCTTGATTTGCCACATTTTGTTATCCTCCAGAATCTCCCTTGCGATCGAAAGTGATGTCTCCAGTATCGGGCTCTGGCACATAGATAACTGGTCAATAGAGACCGTCTTCCACAATCGTCGTCTTTGAACTGGAAAAGAACTAAGAAACAACTAACGATCTCTAACAAGCTGCCAATGAACGGGATGGGATCGCTTCTGTGGCTCCGGGGCAAACCTTAGGACAAGGGCAAGGGCTCCAAGACAAGTACAAAGAGCAACGGAGAGCCAGCAGCGCGCAGAAGTTCCTCCGGCTTCGCTCAATGCTCGTCCGCTCAAACGCCCGCGGGTTTCACTCCCGCATCACGTTGGCAGGACTGCTTCCCGGCGCGGATTTCTGGCCGGTCGTAAGGGCAGCGAGAACGCAGTCGTGCCGCGCATCACTTTCTGGAATGCGTCCCGGAACTTTTCCATTTCCTCATGCGTGCCAACGGTGATGCGGACGCAGGTGGGCAGGATCGGCCAGATGCGTCCGATGAAAACATTCTGCTGGGCCATGGCGTCGATCACCTGCTTGCCCGGCCGTTTGGTATCGAGCAGGAAGCAGTTCGATTCGGAGGCGATGTAGGAGTAGCCGTTGCGGTCGAGCCACCGAAACGTTTCCTGGCGAACGTCGGCGTTGATGCGCTTGCGTTCCGGGATCAGCAGCGGGTCCTTGAGGCTGGCCGAGGCCGCCACAATGGCCGTGATGGGCATGAAGTTCCAGCCGGCACGAGCCATGATTTTCTCGATCAGATCGGGACGCGCAACGGCGAATCCGCAGCGCAGGCCCGCCATGCCATATGCTTTTGAGAACGTGCGCAGCACCACCACGTCCTTGCCCGCCTTGACCAGATCGAGCGTCGAAATCCCGTCGGAGAAATGGATGTAAGCCTCGTCGATCATCACGACGGAGCCTTTGGGCTTATTTTCGACGAGATATTCGACGTCGGAGTGGGGCGTGAGCGTGCCGGTGGGATTATTGGGCGAGCAAACGTAGAACAGGCCGGCGTCCGGTGCGGCGGCGAGCATAGCCTTCACATCGTGCGCGTAGGTTTTTGTGAGCGGAACTTTAACCACGCGTGCCTCGCTGACCGTTGCCGCAAACATTCCAGCTTCGTAACCGGGATCGGCGGTAACGTAGCTTCGCTGCGGCGAAGTGAAGGCCACGACTCCCGCGCGCAGCGCCGGGGTCGAGCCGGCAAACACGTGGACACAATCGCGAGCAAGGCCTTCGATCTGCGCGAAGGTGTCGACCATATCTTCGGTGAGATTATCGGAATAGCGTCCGCCTTGCGGGATGATGGCGGAAATGGCGTCGCGCGCCGGTTGGCTGGGGCCCAGCGGATTCTCGTTGGCGTCGATCACGACTGCGTCTTTGGTCTTGGGTAATGGGCTTCGCACCGCCGCGGCCAGCACAGGCTCGGTAACCATTTGCAGCGCCGCCGCGGCGGCGGAGAACTGCAGGAATGAGCGCCGGGAAAAAGGCTCCGACTTTCGAGACGGCATGGCGAACCTCCGGTTCATCCAAATGCGCGGCCTACAGGTTAAATGTTTTTGGGAGAGAGCGATAGAAGTTTCTGGAACCGTCTCCAGCGGCAAGCGCCTAAAGCTGGGCCCGGTCGCTCACGCCACACCTTTCCCGGCTACTGCGGCAACGGTTCGCGTGCGGTGGCGTAGTATCCCGCGCGCGATTGAATTTTATAGTTCTGCTTGCACTTGATTTCCAGTTTGCGGTAGCTGCCGTCCAGGTTGGTGTTCGTGGGCGTATAGCCCAGGCTGTACTGGCTGCGGAGTTCGGCGGCAATTTGGTCGAAAGCTGCTTTCAGCTTATCGAACTTGTTGCCCACATTGATCACGCGGCCGCCGGTGGCTTCGGTGAGCTTGCGCATTTCGCTCTCGCCCGAGTAGCCCATGCCAAAAGATCCATAGAAGCCGCGGTCGGCGCACAGCAGCACGTAGACAATGGCGTCCGCCTTCTGCGCGGCTTCGATAGCGTCCTGAATTTTCAGCTTGCTGCCTTCGTCCTCGCCGTCGGTGAGCAGAATCATCGCTTTCCGGCCGACTTCTTTCGCCAGCATGTCGTGAGCGGAAAGGTACACGGCGTCGTAGAGCAGCGTGCCCGGCGCATTCGCGGTCGGAACCGGACCTCCGCCCATGCCGGGAATTCCGGACGTGAAATCTACGTTGATCTTAGCCTGGTTGAGCGCCGCTTGCAGCCGGTGAACGTCCCCCGTGAAATCCTGCAAAAGGTCGACGCTGATGTCGAAGCTGATCACGTAGGCTTCGTCTTTGGGGGTAAGGATCTGGCGCAGAAACGCGCCGCCAACCTGTTTTTCCATGTCGAGGACGTTGCGCTGGCTGCCCGAGGAATCGATCAGGATGCCCAGGGTCAGCGGCAGGTTCGATTCGGCCGAGAAGTATTTGATGGTCTGCGGCTTGCCGTCTTCGAACACCTGGAAGTCGTCTTTGGTCAGATTGGGGATCAGTGCGCCGTGCTTGTCTTTGACGTTAAAGAAAACTCCAACCACGTTGACGTTGACTTTCAGGGTTTCCGCAGGCTCCTGGTCGCCAGCGGGTGTCTGAGCATTCGCCGGCTTCTGCGCGGCGGGTGTCTGGGCGTCAGACTGGGCGGCCGGAGTCGATGAGGCCGCACTCTGGGCCGGGGCGGCCGACAGGACTGCCACGCAGGATAGAATAGACGCAGCCACCAGGGCCGGTAAAAATCTCGAGTGTGCGGATCGCTTCGACATTTTGAGGATTCCCTCTCGGGCTTTTGTTAGTCTAATCCTCGGAGTTAGATGCACCAAATGGACCGGCTTGGGCATCCCATTCAGAGAGAGTAGATTATTTTGTGGCAGAGGGTAAGCACCCCATGGTCCCCTTGAAGCGGTGGAGAAGACCGATGACGTTTGTGAGCGCGACAACCGCGGTGGATAACCAGCAGCGGTCCGGCAAATCCCCGTGGCTGGTCGCTCTGGTCCCGGCATGCCTGATCGCGAGCCTGTACCTGAGCGTTCCAAAAATGGCGGCACAGTCTTCCCCGAGTCAGGCGCAGAGCGGGCAGACGCAGTCGGCGCCCGCGCAGCCCGCACAAGACATCCCAGACGCGCCGTCCGCCGTGCAACCGCCGGCGCCGGAGCCCGCGCCTCCACCGATTGCCCGGCCGGAGCCAAAGAAGACCGAGCCAGTGCAGCGGGATCCGTGGACGGACCAGCCCATTAACCAGACGCCGCCCGGCGAGTCGACCGCCCCGCCGCCCGGTGAAGTGACCTCTCCGCCACCACCGATGCCGCCGATCAAAACCATACCGCCAGGTTCTAAGCCGAAACTGAGCGTTCGGGAACAGCTTTACACCCTGCACAAGACCGCCAATTTCGTGCAGGTTCCAGTCACGGTCACCGACCGGAGCGGGCGCATGGTGGATGGACTTCAGGACACGGACTTCACCGTGAAGGAAAACGGGACGGTGCAGAAGCTGACCTTTTTCACCGCCGATCCCTTTGGGCTTTCGGTGGCGATCGTGCTCGATCTGGGCATGCCCGATTCGGCGGTGCAAAAGGTGAACCAGACGTTTTCCGCGCTGGTGGGGGCGTTCGCTCCTTTCGATGAAGTCGCGCTCTATACCTACAGCAGCACGGTCAGCGAGGTCAGGGATTTTGGTGGACCCACGGCCAGCTTGACCGCCCTGTTGAACCAGATGAAGACGGTACGCGGCGACAACAACGGCGTGCCCGTCTTGAGCGGTCCGTTGGCCAACGGGCCAACCATCAATGGGATTCCGGTGGGCAGTCCCACCGAGCCGGTGTACACCCCGACGAAAGAGGCGCACGTGCTGAATGATGCCATTCTGCAGGCGGCGCTGGACCTGCGCAAGCGCGATCCCACCCGCCGCAAGATCATCTTCGTGATCAGCGATGGACGGGAATATGGCAGCCGCGCCAGCTACAAAGATGTGCTCCGCGTGCTGCTCTCAAATGAAATCCAGGTAAAGGCCGTGGCCGTCGAAAGCGCCGCCCTGCCGCTCTACGACAAGCTGGAACGTCTGCACCTGCCGGAACAGGGATACGGCGACATTTTGCCCAAGTATGTTGCGGCCACCGGTGGAGCGCCGCTCTACAAGGAGCTTTCGCGGAGTGCGATTGAAAACATTTACGCCCAGGCCATGAGTGCCGCCCGCAACCAATACACGCTGGGCTACATTCCATCCCGGCCCAAGGTGCCGATCAAGTCTGCCTGCCGCGACATCGAGGTGCTGGTGGACCGGCCGGATCTGAAGATTTACGCCAAGCAAGGTTATTGTCCGGCGCTGGCCCGTTAAGGGAATGCCTCCTTCGTTGCCGGCTGCGGTCGCTCTCGGCCTTGGCTCCTGCCCGGAACCCTCGTCCATTGGGCGTAGTCAGGCTTTCCATCGACAATCGCGAAATCGACACTCGACAGTTCCAGACGCTCTTTTGTCGCCGCCGGCGCGCCGTCCGGCAGGCGTCACCTGAGTAACATGCCTTGGACCGGGCGCCTGTGATATAAAAGCCCGAAGCCCCCATAGGGATATTTTTGTGCCGGGAATTGCCCGCAAGCGTGTGCGGCCGGCGCTTTTTGAGGAAAGCCTTGAGTTTCATCAACTTCGCAGCCCGCGAGATCAATTGCAAAATCGTGTACTACGGCGCCGGGTTGGGCGGCAAAACCACGAACCTGCAGGTGATCTACCAGAAGACCGCGGAACAGCAGAAGGGCAAGATGATCTCCCTTGCCACCGAAACCGAGCGCACTCTGTTCTTCGATTTCCTCCCGCTCGATCTCGGCTCGGTGCGCGGCTTCAAGACCAGAATCCATCTCTATACCGTCCCCGGCCAGGTCTTCTACGATGCCAGCCGCAAGCTTATTCTGCGCGGCGTCGATGGCATCGTCTTCGTCGCCGACTCCCAGGAGCAGCGCATGGACGCCAACGTTGAAGCCCTCGACAACCTGATGTCAAATCTGAAAGAGCACGGCTACGACTTCAACAAGATTCCCTACGTGCTGCAACTTAACAAGCGCGACCTGCCCAATGTCCTGTCCCCGGATGCGCTCAACAAGGAGCTGCGCAAAAAGAATGAGGCCGTAGTCGAGGCCGTTGCCTTTCAAGGCGTGGGCGTATTCGAAACCCTGAAGGAAATCGCCCGCCAGGTCCTGACGGAACTCAAGGCTGGCGGATAGAGGAAGATAGTTTTCTGGTCGATGAACGGCTTTGAAAGGGCGCGACTTCCAGTCGCGCCGCAGACGGTTGGCTTTGAACAAAAAAAGGCGCCGGAGGGTGCCGGCGCCACAGTCTCGCGAGATGCGGTCTAGCGAGGGTGTTACCTACCAGAAACTTATTTGCTCTCCGCGACCGGGCTTGCGCCGTAATCGCGGCGATTGTTAACGGCGGTACGGGCAGCTCGGGTTGCCGGCATGTTCGCCGCAGCCGCTCCGTAGCGCTCCAGCAGAACCGGCGCCATGGTGTTTTCCGCTTCCTTCACAAAGATCATTTGACTCTCGCTGGCCATATCCACCCGCACAAAGTCTCCCAGCTTCACCTGTCCCGTCGCCACCAGATTGGCCAGCGGAAAAACCAGATGCCGCTCGATCGCACGCTTCAAGTGGCGCGCGCCGTAACGCGGATCGGTTCCTTCCTTCAGCAAAAAGTCTTTCACACCCGTGGTGCAATTGAATACGAACTGGTTGGTGCCCGCAGCCATCAGCACGCGCTGCTGCACCATGCCGAGCTCGATATCCAGAATCTGCGCCAGATGTTCGTCGCGCAGCGTCTTGAACACCACCGTCTTGTCGATGCGGTTCATGAACTCGGGCGTAAACTTGCGGCGCGCCGCCTCGACCGCGGTGCGCTGAATCTTCTCGTCGAAGTTGTTATCTACTTCGACCGCATTCGGCGCGAAGCCAAAGCCGCCGTCGATCATGTTGGTCATCTCGCTGGCCCCCAGGTTCGAGGTCAGGATGATGATGCACTGCGAAAGATCGACCCGGCGATTGTCGCCCAGCGTGAGCGTGGCTTTATCCAGAATCCCAAGCAGCAGTTGCCAGAGCGAGTCGCTGGCCTTCTCGATTTCGTCAAACAGCAGAATCGAGAGTTTCAGCTTCTCGGTGAACCATTGGTTCAACGCTTCCTGCGTCAACAGAGGGTGAGTCTCGCGATGCCCCAAATATCCCGGAGGCGAACCTATGAGTTTGGCAATCTCGTGCGAGTGCTGGAACTCGGCGCAATCGATTTTGATGCAGGCATGCGCGTCGCCAAACAGAGCCTCGGCCATGGCTTCCACCACCCGCGTCTTGCCCGACCCGGTCGGCCCCAGAAAAAGCAGGTTGGCCACCGGACGCCCTGGTGCGTTCAGCCCCGCTAGAAACATCTGGTAAATCTCGGCAACCCTTTCGACGGCCTGGTCCTGGCCTACGATCCGGCGTCGCAACGCTGCTTCAAATTCTCCCGCATCGGCGCTGCGGCGGTTCGGATCGAGCACGGTAGCGAGGTTCGTTCTCATGTAGTTGTCTTTCCCACCCCTGGGCCGCATTATCCGCGGTTGCCTGTTTTTTCGCCGGACCTTCCCGGCCTTTCTTCCTCGCGACTCCCCGCATTCCAGCAGTGACAGAATTTGTCACTCGGAACCAGCCGCTTGCCTGACCCGGATGGCGACTCCCAGGGCTGCCTCAGGAATAAGCAAGCCTCTGGCCACGTATGGGGAATGCCGCAGGCCACCGAAAACCCTGTATCTGGCTGGATTTAGATCGCCGGCGACGATATTAGAACACTCCCCGGTGGAAAGTTAAGTGGAAGGAAGAGAAATAGTTTGCGCAAGGGGGAAACCCCGATGCCGAACATCACCTGCCGAACATAACGCAACCATCCGGCGCAGTCGGCACCTTCAAAAGCCATGCCCTGCGTTACCCCGTGCCCCCAGTGTTGAAGGCCTCCCGTCCGAAGCACCGTAGCCCCAATCAAGGGGGAGATGTCCGGGAGTAACTGGCGAGGCCACTGCCTGCGGGATAGCATCCAAGTCGGGTTGGTTTTCTGGAGGAACCTTGCGCCGCTCGTCAGTTCTAACCGTCGCTGGTGTCTCATGTCTTCTGTTTGGCGGGACCGCAGTGCGGCTGCACCCGCGGTTTTCCCCGGCTCTGGCGGCGTCGCCGCAGAGCGCTCAACCGGCGCAGGCCGCGGCTGCCGAGTCCGCCGCAACGCCCCAGGCCGCGCAGATTCAGCCGGTCAGCGCGACCCTCACGCTCACGCCCAAGGCCACGGAGCCTCCTGCCTTGCAGCCCAGATCTCAGCTCTCCCTTGACCTGCCCTTCCCGGCAGCGTCGGCAACTGAAATTTATACCGCGAAGCGCGGCGAAAGCATTCCCGCCATCGCCCATCAGTATTTGCCGAGAACGGCGTACCTGACGTCCTCCGAGCTCGCCCAGGCCATCCGCCAGATCAACGGCAATCTCTCCCGCAACATCTTGAAAGCCGGCGAGCAAATCGTCATTCCCGGAGTTCTCTCCGCGCCCATCGTCGCAAAGACCATCCCCGTTCCCAAGGATTTCGAGGTCCGTGCCATCTACCTTACCGGTCTCATGGCCGCCAGCGATCATGGACTCCGCATCATCCGCCACTGGCGCGAAGTCGGCGGCAACGCCGTCGTCTTCGACATCAAAGATTCCGACGGCAGCGTCAATATTCCCTTCGACTATCCCCTGCTCGGCAAGCACCCGGTCTGCATTCACGATCTGCCGAAATTCATCCACTTCCTGCATTCCGAAAACATGCACGCCATCGCCCGCATCGCCATCTTCCGCGACCAGCGCATGGTGGTCGACCATCCTGAACTCGCCGTGAAATCGAAAAAGACCGGCCAGCCCTGGCGCGAAAACGGCAAACTGGTCTGGACCGATCCCTCGAACCCCAAGGTGCAGGCATACGACATCGCGCTGGCCAGGTTCGTCGCCCAATCCGGCGCCGATGAAATTCAGTTTGATTACGTCCGCTTCCCCGCCGAAGGCGACCAGAAAGACGCCAGCTTCCTGTTTCAGGCCGAGCATCCCCAATGGCAGCGCTCCAACGTAATCACCGACTTCCTCAAGCAGGCCTACGCCGAGCTTCATCCCACCGGCGTACTGCTCTCGCTCGACGTCTTCGGCGTGATGGCCTGGCAGCGCCAGGTCGATCTCTCCCACACCGGCCAGGATATCGTCGCCATGGCAAAATACTGCGACGTGATCTCGCCCATGATCTACCCTTCACACTTCTTCGGCATGGATAACATTCCGCACCCCGGCGATGCTCCCGAGCACTTCATCGGCGAATCCATGGAGCGCTTCGAACTGATCACCCATCCTGACGGAAATAAGTCCAGCGGCGTCGTTATCCGTCCCTGGCTGCAAGCTTTCCGCTGGCGAACCAGCACCTATTCCTCCGACTACATCAAAGTCCAGGTCGCCACCGCCAGAGAAAAAGGCGGCATCGGCTTCTTGTTCTGGAACGCCGCCAACGACTACAGCAAGCCCTACGAAGCCATGCCCGAAATGCGCGCCGCCGATCTCAGCGGAGGATCGAAGGAGAAACCTAAGTTCTTCCGCGGCGACGAGTTGCCAGGCGTGACCGTCAAAGCAAGCTTGATCCCCGCACCCGTTCCCGCACCCGCGGAAGCCGCCAGCCACTAGCCAGCTCATGTAGCGGAGCCGCTCTCGGGCTCCCGCCAATTCAGCCCACGACCATGACTGAGTCGACGCGCCAGCTTGCATTGCAGCAGTAACTTACAAGCACGTCCTGTCATTGCAACCCCCTTCCCCACTGTGTTAGCGTCATCTTTCGGAAGGGGATGGGCCTTGCAGGCAAGTGTTCCCGCCGGCCTGGATCGCAAGGAAGCTGAAGTCTACCGGCAGCTCGATCCAGAACGGCTCCCACGACACATCGCCATCATCATGGACGGCAACGGGCGCTGGGCGAAACGGCGTCACATGCCGCGCGTGGCCGGGCATCGCGCCGGAGTGGCGGCGGTGCGCTCCACGGTCGAGACCGCGGCCCGCGTCGGCATTCACGCCCTGACCCTTTACGCCTTCTCGGAAGAAAACTGGAAGAAGCGCCCGAGAAGCGAAGTCGACTTTCTCATGCGCCTGCTCAGCCGCTACCTGAAGGCGGAAGTTCCCACGCTCAACCAGAACAATATCCGCCTCGAATACATCGGGCGGCAGCAGGAACTGCCCGAGGATGTGCGCCAGCGCATGGCCTGGGCCAGAGAGAGTACCGGGCACAACACCGGAACCGTGCTCACCCTGGCGCTGAACTATAGCGCGCGCAGCGAACTTGTGGATGCCTTCCGCTCCATGGTCAGCGCCGCCTCGCAGAACGGTGGCATCGAGCATTTGCGCATCGACGAGGACACGGTCGGCGAACATCTTTATACGCGGCACCTGCCCGACCCCGACCTGGTGGTGCGCACCTCAGGCGAGATGCGGTTGAGCAACTTCTTGCTGTGGCAGCTGGCTTACGCCGAGATTTACGTGACCCCCACCTTGTGGCCCGATTTTCGCGGCGCCCATCTGCTCGAAGCCATTGCCGAATATCAAAAGCGGGAGCGCCGCTACGGCGGCCTGAACGGCGTTGCCCACGCGCACCCCGAGCACGCGAAGGTTCACAAGTAGTCTCAAAGGTGGACGAACTTTCTTGCTGAAGCGCATCGCGACCGCGGTTGTCCTGATTCCGATTGTTGTGCTGCTGGTGCTGCACGCCCCGCTGCCGGTGCTGGCCGTGGTGGCGGCGGTGGTGGCGCTGATCACGGTGCGCGAGTTTCTGAAGCTGACGGAATTCTATGGCGTGCATTCCCGCCGCCTTCCGGTCTATGTTTTCGTGGGCTTGCTCTTCCTGTTGCTGGCGCTGGGCGCGGCCGGGGATACTCCGCAACTTTCCGCGCTGAAGTTCGTCATCGAGTTGGCATTTGCCTGCGCGATTGCTCCCTTCATTTTTCTGACCATCGCCATGTGGCGGACGCAGATGAACGGCGCCTATCCGGCGGCGGCGGCCTCGAGCTTCGCTTTCCTCTACATTGCCGTCCCCATGGCGATGCTGGTGCAGCTTCGCCAGCAGGTGGCCGGAGCCTTCTGGCTGCTTTACCTTCTGCTGGTGGTTTGGGCGGGAGACATTTTCGCTTACTTGGTGGGCCGCGGCCTGGGCCGGCACCGGATGGCCCCGCGCATCAGCCCGAAAAAAACCTGGGAGGGCGCGACCGCCTCGCTAGCCGCCAGCCTCACGGTTGCGCTTCTGCTCTTCAGCCATGCCTTGCAGATCAGTTCGTTCCTCCTGCGCATGGGGATGATCGAGCGCCGTGACGGCTTGTTCGGATTGGAGAAGCCGGAGTTATTGCCCATCATCCTGCTGACCGTCGCCCTGAACCTCGCGGCCCAGCTTGGCGACCTCGTGGAATCCCTGATCAAGCGCGGAGCCGGGGTCAAAGACTCGGGAACGATTCTTCCCGGCCACGGCGGCATGCTCGACCGCATCGACGCCCTGCTGTTTGCCGCTCCGGTACTATGGTTCTACGCCACCGCAGTCTTCCCACCCGCCCGGCCCTGGTAACGGGTAAAATAGTGCTTCTGCCATTATGCGACGCATTGCCATTCTGGGATCCACGGGCTCGATTGGCCGCAGCACGATGAGTGTGGTTGAGTCTTACCCGGATCGCTTTGAAATTGTCGCGCTGGCCGCGGGCGCCAACCTGGAGGCGGTTTTCGAACAGGCTCGGTGTTGGCGGCCACGCCTGGTTTCGATTGCGGCAGAGCCCGATGCCGATGTGCTGCGCGCGCGTCTGCGCCAGGCCGGCCTAAGCGAAATCGAAGTCGTGCACGGCGCCGCCGGCACGGTCAAGGTTGCCACCCATTCCGCCGCCGACTTCGTGGTGAGCGCCATCGTGGGCGTGGCCGGACTGGAGGCCACTTACCAGGCCGTGAAAGCAGGAAAGAGTGTCGGCGTAGCCAATAAGGAATGCCTGGTTGCGGCCGGGGAGTTGATCACCGCTGAGGCGCGCAAACAGGGCAAGCCGCTGCTGCCCATCGACAGCGAGCACAACGCCATCCACCAGTGCCTGCGTGCCGGGCGCATGGAGGAAGTGGAACGCATCTGGCTGACCGCTTCCGGCGGGCCCTTCCTCAGCCTGCCTCGCTCGCAGTTCAGCGCCATCACGGTGGAGCAGGCCCTCAACCACCCCACCTGGAAGATGGGCAAGCGCATTACCATCGACTCGGCCACGTTGATGAACAAGGGCTTCGAGGTGATTGAGGCGTGCCGATTGTTTCATATTCCGCCCGCGCAAGTGGAAGTGATTATCCATTCCCAATCCACCATTCACTCCATGGTCGAATTTATCGATGGCAGCATACTCGCCCAGTTTTCCGTAACCGACATGCGGCTGCCCATTTTGTACGCTCTAACCTACCCCGAGCGCATTCACTCGGAGATGCGGTTTCCCGTGGGGAACCTGCGTCATCTGGACTTCTGCCCTCCTGACATGAATAAATTTCCCTGTCTGCGTTTGGCCTATGAGGCGGCCGCGGCCGGCGGAGCCAGGACGGTCGCGCTGAACGCCGCCGATGAAGTTGCGGTTGCGGCGTTTCTGGCAGGTAGCATCGCCTTCGACGAGATTCCGAGGATTGTCGAAGACGTGGTTTCCGTTTCCGCTTCCGGGAAACTCGAGTCCATCGCAAAGGTGCTTGAGGCCGACGCCGAAGCGCGCCGATATGCCCAAGAGCGGGTTTTGGGGATGAAAAAGAAAACCCTGCAGCCTCGGGCAACATCTGTGGTTTAGGAGTTGAATCTAACGGGGAGTCGTTTCCGTATCTTTTATGTCTGATTTCATTATCTCTATCGTTGCCGTCGCGGTCGTGCTGGGCTTCATGATTCTGATCCATGAGCTTGGCCACTATGCCGTAGCCAAGTGGCTTGGGGTGCGGGTAGAGGTTTTCTCCATCGGATTTGGCAAGCGCCTGCTCGGCTTCCGCAAGGGTGACACCGACTACCGCCTCAGCGCCATTCCCCTTGGCGGCTACGTGAAGATGAGCGGCGAAAATCCCATGGAAGAGCGAACCGGCGATCCCGCCGAGTTCATGTCCCACTCCCGCTGGCACCGCTTCCTGATCGCCATTGCCGGCCCCTCGATGAATATTCTGCTCGCCATTTTCCTGCTCACCGTGGTCTACATGGTGCACTATGAGTATCCCGTGTTTCTCGACCAGCCGGCGGTCATTGAATATGTGAAGCCCGGTTCCGCCGCCGACCAGGCCGGCTTGCGCCCCGGCGACCGGATCGTGAAAATCGACGGCACCCAGAACCCCACCTGGGAACAAGTCGAGCCTCGCGAGTGGCTCAGTCCCAACCAGCCTCTGTCCGTCAGCATCCAGCGTGGAGATCAGGTCTTCCAGAAGACCGTCGTGCCGCAGGCCGTGACTTCGTCCGAGGTGGGTTTCGCAGGGTGGTTTCCGGCGGAGCCGGTCATCGTCGGCCAGCTTGAGGCTGATACCCCCGCCGCGCTGGGCGGCCTGAGAGAAGACGACCGCATCGTCGCCATGAATGGCAAGCCGCTGGTTTCCATCGAAGCCATGATTGACCGCCTCCAGCAAACCAAAAGCAATCCCGTCGATCTCACCGTGATTCGTGGCAGCCAGACCTTGAGCTTTCACCTGACCCCGGTCTTGGCAAAGACCGAAGACCCCAAGCAGGAAAGATACCGGCTGGGCTTCGTCAACAAACCCGAGACCAAGGTAACCACCTTGCCATTCGCCCAGGCGCTCAGTCTTTCGCTGAAAGAGAACAAGAAATACTCGTTGCTCATTCTGGAACTGGCAAAAAAGATTGTGCAGCGGAAAGTCTCGCTGCGCGCCGTTTCCGGCCCCATCGGCATCGCTCAAGATGCCGGCTACGCCGCCGAGCAAAAGGGCTGGACCCCGCTGATGGAGTTGACGGCCGGCATCAGCCTCAACCTGGGCATCATCAACCTGCTGCCCATCCCCATTCTCGATGGCGGCGTCATTCTGTTCCTTTTCATCGAAGGGCTCATGCGGCGCGACGTCAGCCTGCACATCAAGGAGCGCGTCTACCAGGCCGCCTTCGTTTTTCTGGTTCTGTTCGCCGTCATGGTCATCTACAACGACCTGATGAAAACTCTGCCCGGCCTCGTGGATCGGCTGCCCTAGCCGTTCACACAGCCAACTCTTTAGCTAAGCATGAGCTATGCTGTTTCCGCGTGTTAAAATAGACCTTCCATGTCCACCATTCCCCGCAGAAAAACCCTGACCGCCGTCGTCGGCGGCGTGCGCGTTGGCTCCGATGCACCGGTTGTGGTGCAGTCCATGACCAATACCGACACCGCCGATGTACCCTCGACCGTGCAGCAGTGTGCCGCGCTCGCCCGCGCCGGCTCGGAACTGGTGCGCGTCACCGTCAACAACGAAGAGGCCGCCGCCGCCGTTCCCCGCATTGTCGAGGAACTCGATAAGCAGGGCGTGCGCGTGCCCATCATCGGAGACTTCCACTACAACGGTCACATTCTGCTCACCAGGTATCCCGAGTGTGCCCGCGATCTCGCGAAGTACCGCATCAATCCCGGCAACGCCAGCATCGGGCGCACCGGGGACTCCAATTTCCGCACCATGATCGAAGTCGCCGTCAAATATCAGAAGCCGGTGCGCATCGGCGTGAACTGGGGCTCGCTCGATCAGGCCTTGCTCACCCGCATGATGGACGAGAACTCCGCCCTCGCCGATCCCAAAGACGCTCGCGAAGTCACCATGGAAGCGATGGTGGTCAGCGCGCTGAACTCCGCCGACCTCGCGCAGAAATTCGGCCTGCGCCCCGACCAGATCATCCTGAGCGCAAAGGTTAGCGGCGTGCAGGATCTGATCGACGTCTACCGCGCGCTGGCCGCGCGCTGCAACTATCCGCTGCACCTCGGCCTCACCGAAGCCGGCATGGGGGCGAAAGGCGTGGTCGCATCGAGCGCCGCCATGGGCGTGCTCTTGCAGGAAGGCATCGGCGATACCATCCGCGTCTCGCTCACCCCTGCGCCCGGAGGCGATCGCACCGAGGAAGTCCGCGTGGCCCAGCAGATTCTGCAATCCATGGGGATTCGCAGCTTTACCCCGCAGGTCACCGCCTGCCCCGGCTGCGGACGCACCACCAGCACCTTCTTCCAGGAAATGGCCGAGCAGATTCAAACCTACCTGCGCCAGCAGATGCCCACCTGGAAAGGCCGCTATGTGGGCGTGGAAGAAATGAGGCTTGCCGTCATGGGCTGCGTGGTCAACGGTCCCGGCGAATCCAAGCACGCCAACATCGGCATCTCCCTCCCCGGAACCTTCGAGGAACCGAAAGCCCCGGTCTACGTCGATGGACGCCTGTTCACCACGCTCAAAGGCGACCGCATCGTTGCCGAATTCATCGGGATCCTCGATGAGTATGTCGACTCACATTACGCGACCATGGAAGAAGTAACCTTAAAGGCGTAAACTCTCTAGAGCTTCTCTCCGGCAGTCCAAGCCTGCTCTCACTGCCCACTCAGCATGAAAACTGGCGACTGCGACGGCGCCTCAGGGATCGCCGTCCCGGAATCGCTGGTTGGACCTACGTTGGCGTAAGTGAAATAACACTCGAATTGTGAGCCTGAAAGCCCGGTCGCGAGTACCGTCAATGTAACTCCGTTCAGGTAAGTCCCGGCTTTCAAGCCCGAGATCGAAAGACTCTGTCCCGCTTCAAATTGGTTCGCAGCCTGGAATGTAACGACGTTTGAAGTAATCGAGAACCCCGTGACGTGGACGACGCTGCTGCAGCTCGATTGCGCGCAAACTCCGAATGCTGCAGGCAGGTCGGTGACCACCGTATCGGCCGGGACGCCGCTATCGCCCGAGTTGTTGGTATTGTTACCGGTGGTGTTGATGACCGCGATCACGCCCGCATCGCACAGGCTCACATAGACGCGGCTGCTGTCCACGGCGGCCGTGGTGAAAACCCGGAAGCGTGTGGTCCTGGGCGTATAGACAGCCGGCGGAGCGGGCGGAGCGCAAGAGGCGACGGTTGGAACAGCATATTGGTACTGGTTCGTGGTTAGATTTGCCGCGAACGGGGGATACGTCAGCAAACTCAGAGTCGGCGCTTTAGGATATTTTGGCGCGAAGCTGTTGGCATCGAACACCGTGAGCCCAGGGATTACGCAAGCCGAAGCCGCACCAACAAACGCGTCCGGACACGACGCCGCCACTCGGTAGCTGGCAACGTAAAACCGGCTGCCATCGTGAAGCGCCGTCACCGAAGCCGGCGAACATCCCGCCGGACACGGAACTGACCCCGCGGCGAAAGAGATCGCCGCCAGTTGACTCGGCGTGTCGTTGGCCCCCCCCGTATCGGAAAACACATAGACCATCCGGGTCACCGGATTCGTCACATAAAGCCGGTTCAGGTTGGGATCGAAGAACATGAAGTTGGCCCCGGCTCCCACCGGAAGACTGCTGGTCACCGTGTCCGTGGCCGTATCAATCGTCACCAGTTGCCCGTCGCCTTGCGTCAGCACGTAAACCTTCTGGCTGTCGCCGCGAGCCACCACCCACACCGGAGTCATTCCGGAGAAACCGGTCACCGGATTCGATGACAAATCCGCCGTGTTCAAGCTGCTCACCGAATCGCTGCCCTGGTTCGCCACATAGAGCTTCAGGCCGGTCCCAAGCTCGGCCAGCGCCACTGGATTCGTCCCCGCCGGCCCCGTGTTGCTCACCGAATCCGTGGTCGGATTCACCGCGCTGACCGAATTCGTTCCGAAGTTCGCCACGTACATCACATTATTTTGCGTGGTGTCTAGGAAGACTGGCTGGGAACCCGTGGGCAAGGCGATGGTGAGCACTTCACCCAATCCCGTCGCCGTCGAGGACTGGAAAGCCGGAGTAAAATACGAAACCAAATCAAGCCCCCCCGGGACCACGCTGCCCGCGCTGGCCACAAATACTTCTGAATTGTTGGGAACAATGGCCGCGTGCGTCGGATTATCGCCAAGGTTCGGCTCACTCTCGTCCTCGGTGGGAGTTTCCCCAATGATTGTGTCGCCCGCCACGTCAATCTGCATGGCCCCGCCAGGGTAGCCGGGCGCATTGGCGCTGATGGCAAAGACTGTGTGGAAGTTGGCCGGGATCGGAGGTGTTTCCACCGGGCATCCCGGGATTCCGCCTTCCGAGCATGGAATCACCACCGGACGGTATATTTGCCCGCATCCCAGCCACAGCAAAATTGGAAGCAGTATCGCCGCCAACCGGCCCACACGTCGAAAACTCATCGGCACCCCAATGGAAAGGTTCTGGCTACGCCTGTGAGGAATTTAACATTCTAACGGCTGGCCTCGATCTGCGCCAGTGGCCCAGGCCCGGCTCCCGGTTTTCGCTTCCAGGATTTCGCTAACCGGACAACGGTGGGATGCACATCCTTCAACCCGAGTTGGACGCGGGACTGCCGCCTGCCAACTAACATCGCCGGCACAGCCCCACTACCTGCCCCGTCGCGACTTGCCCCCGGCGGCCGTGGCCGGCTCTTCTGACTTGGCAGTGGCCGCGGGCTTCTTCTTGCCTTCCATCTGCGCCAGGCTCTGCTTCAGCGCGGCCATCAGATCGATCACCGGAGCCAGCTTCTTCGGCTTCTCCACCGCCGCCACTTCCCCGCCCTCGAGCTTGGTCTCGATCAGCTTTTTCAGATTCTCCTGGAAGCTGTCTTTATATTTTTCTGGGTCCCATTCATCCGCCAGCGCCTCGATGAGCTGGTGCGCCACTTTTACCTCCGCTTCTTTCAACTCCACCTCGGGCGCGCCAAAGCCTTCCACCTTCTTCACTTCCTCGGCGTAATACATCGTGTGCAGCATCAACCCGCCTTCGTGCGGCCGCAGAAACACCGTGTACTCGCGGTTGTGCATCGTGATCTTCGCGATCGCCACATACTCGCTCTCTTCCAGAGCCTTGGTCAGCAACGCATAAGGCCGCCGCCCCGCCTCTTCCGGCAACATGTAATACGACGATTCGAAATACACCGGATCCACGTCGCCCGCCTTGACGAATTCCAGAATCTCCATGGTCTTCGCCGTCTGCGGCTCGATCTTCTTGATCTCTTCCGGCTCGATGATGATGTATTCGTCCTTGCGGAACTCATAGCCTTTCACCATGTCCGCGCGATCGACGACCACCCCTTCGGCCTGGCAAATGTATTGCTGCTTCAGCCGCGACTTGTCCGTGCGATGCAGCATGTTGAAGGAAATGCCCGAACTGCGCGCCCCCGAAAACAAGCGCACCGGCATCGAGATAAGCCCAAAAGTTAAATGTCCAGACCAGACCGAAGCTGCCATAATTTCCTCTCGTTCACCAAACGCTCGGGTCGTCGTTACGACCAAGAAATGTTTGTCATTCCGACCAAGCCGATGGAGTGGCGCAGCCAATCCATCGGCACGTGGAGGAACCTGCTTTTCCTTTGTGCGACTCCACGACTATGGACTTCCCAGCCGCCTAACCCACCCGGAATTGCGAGTTTAGCCCATAAACCAACGCTTGGATGCACAAATCTTAGAGCATAGGGAATCGAAATGCGAAGCCCGAGCAAATGGGGTTGGGACCCGGCAAGCCCTAGGGATTGTAGTTAACCGAACTGGTTCCGGACTCCTGCGCGACCCGCCCAGGATTTTTCGCCGCCGCCGCGAAATCCACAGCCCCATTGTGACATCTGACCTTGCCCAGCAATTCCAATTGCGTCATGATTGCCCAAGCAAAGGCAGTATAGCGATCCCGCATTACGCGGGCCGGCCGGCCAAAAACCGGGACCTAACTCCTTTGTTTAGAGGATTTTGACCTCTAAGTTCTTTGACATCCGGATTTTACCGGGAATTTCTTGCTAACCCGAAGATTCCACTAGATTCCCGGAGGGGGTAGGGGGATGGGTTATAAAATGGTAAACACCAGCCTTCTGCTGGATCGAACCCCAAAATTTATTTTGCTCAGAAATCCACAGACCCCTGAAGACCGGAAACTGAAAACCGGAAGCTGTTAAGTGATTCCTAGCTTCCACGCCAGATAACTGGTCGCTTCCCGCAACACCGCGTAGGCGCGCTGCACCGCGCTGTGCGGACGCGAGTCGGGCCGCGGCGCGACATACACCGGGCCAATCCCGTCGTGCTGCAACAACATCTTGATGCGGAACACATGGTATGCGTCGCTGACCGCCACGCAACTGTGCAGTCCGTTGGCGTGCATGATCACGGCCACGCGCGCCGCCGATTGCGCGGTGTCGGAACCCTGAGTCTCGGCGATCAGATCGCGCTCGGGTATTCCGCGGTGCTCCAGATAGTCGCGGCCCACTTGGCCCTCGCTGAAGCTGGGATCGAGCGCAGCTCCACCCGTGGTGATCACAACAGGAGCGATGCCCCGGCGAAACAGATCGAATGCGTGATCCAGCCGCGCCCGCAGCACCGGCGAAGGATGACCGTCATACTCGGCCGCGCCGAACACCACGATGGCGTCGGCCGGGTGCAGTTGCTGCAGGCGTCCTTCCCGCACAATGCGTACTCCGGTCAGCGCAAGGAATGAAGACAGAGCAGCCAACGCCACCAGCGCCAGCCCTGCGAGCCACAGCAGCCGGCTGCCTTGCGGACGCCAGTTTACAGAATCGTAGCTCATCCTTTGGCAAAGAAAGTGGAAATCTCTCGGGATGGAATCGCGCCTTCGCGGATGATGTGCCAGCGTGTCCCATCGTCGGTGAGGTCGATGATGGTGGAAGCGACGTCGCGCGGCGAGGTCCCTCCATCCACGATGATATTAATGCGGCCTTGCAGCTGATCATGCACCTGCTCGGCGCTGGTGCACTCTGATGCGCCGCTCAGATTGGCCGATGTGGCCGTGATTGGAATGGCCGCAGCCGCCACCACCGCCAGCGGAATCTTTGCGTTCGGCACGCGCAGGGCCACGTTCCCGGTGTTGGCCGTCACTTTCAGAGGCAGGCGCGATCCTGCTTTCACGATGATGGTGAGCGGTCCCGGCCAGTATTTTCGCGCCAGCGCGTAGAACTCTTCGGGCAGCGGCTTGGCTAATTCCTCGGCCTGATCCACGCTTTCGATGAGCAGCGACAAGGGCTTGTGGCGCGAGCGGGTCTTGATGTCATACACGCGGTCGACGGCGCGCAGGTTGAAAGGATCGGCAGCCAGTCCGTAGAACGTGTCGGTCGGCATGCCCAGCACCTCGCCGGCACGAATCTGGTCGGCTGCGTATTTAACCAGCGAAGTCTCCGGGACGTCGCAATTGATTTTTACGATTTCGGCGCGCACGGCACTGCCTTTCTTGTTGCAGTTACCCTGGAGTGTGTTGTTGACCCTGAAACCTATCATAATACGGCGCTGGCGTGCGAGGTGACTGTCTGGCGTATCATTCACTGACGTTCACATTCATGAAAAGCATTTTAAAAACCGCGTCCGGCATGCAAGACAGGCTGCGCCGCATTGAGGGACGCCACAATCCACTGGTCAAGCAGCTGCGCCAGGCGTTTGCGCGCGCGGAGCTCACTGAACACGGAGACTGTGCGGTGGAAGGCTTGCGCATGCTGGAAGAAGCCATGCGCAGCGGACTGCGCTTCAGCGCCGTGTTTTTTCGCGAGTCGGCGCAGGAAAGCGCCGAACGTCTGCTCCCGCAGATTGGAGCCCAGGTCGAAACGGTTCTGCTCCCCGACAAATTATTCGACAGCATTGTGCCCAGTGAATCGCCGCAGGGAGTGGCCGCACTGGTGCGACTCAAGGAATTTTCGCTCGACAATATTCTGGAACGGTTGCAAGTGGGACCGATCGTCGTGCTGGCCGGATTGCAGGATCCCGGAAATTTAGGCACGATTCTGCGTTCGGCGGAAGCGTTTGGCAGCGCCGGCGTCGTGCTCGGTGAAGGCACGGTGAGCCCGTTCAACTCCAAGGTTGTGCGAGCCTCGGCCGGATCGGTGTTTCGCCTGCCGGTAATTCACGGCCAGGGCGAATCGGCGGCAAAGCTGGAGGAAGTTTCGGAGAAGCTGCGGGCACATGGCGTTCGCCTGATCGCAACTTCCTCGCACAAGGGCACACAACTCGATGAAGCAGAGTTAAAGGAAGCGGCCGCGATCTTTTTCGGCAACGAAGGAGCCGGACTGCCGCGCCAACTGATGGGCAAGATGGATGAGGTGGTTTGCATTCCGCACACAGCACAGGTGGAATCGCTCAACGCCGGCGTGGCAGCGAGCATTGTATTGTACGAAGCCGCGAGGCAGAGGAAATGAAGGATTTACTATGGAGGCGCGAAGCCACGGAGGAATCCATTCTTTATTCTTCTCGTCTCCGTGACGCCGTGAGTCTGTGGTGAAATGAAATATCTATGGGACTTTTCCAGCCGGTTCCGAATGTCCACAGCGCCACTGACCGCACCCGGCCGCTGGCGGACCGCATGCGTCCGCGCACGCTCGACGAATATACAGGCCAGGAGCATTTGATCGGTCCGGGCAAACCTTTGCGTACCCAGATCGAGCGCGACGATACCGGTTCGCTGATTTTCTGGGGACCACCGGGGACAGGCAAGACCACGCTGGCGAAGATTATTGCGAGCATGACCAAGGCGGAATTCATCGAGTTTTCCGCCGTGCTCGCCGGGATCAAAGAGATCAAGCAGGTCATGGCTGACGCCGAACGCGCCCGCCAATACGGAACGCGCACCATCGTGTTCATCGATGAGATTCACCGCTTCAACAAAGCGCAGCAGGATGCGTTTCTGCCTCACGTCGAGAAGGGCAATATTCGCCTGATCGGCGCCACCACGGAGAATCCTTCGTTCGAGATCAACGGCGCTTTGCTCTCGCGCACTCGTGTGTATGTGTTGAAGCCATTGACCGAAGACCAGGTGGTGCAACTGCTGAAACGCGCTCTCGCCGACGAGGAGCGCGGGCTGGGCGCGATGAAGTTGCGTGCGTCCGACGATGTGCTCAGCAAGATCGCCAGCTACACCAGCGGCGACGCACGCAGCGCCTACAACGTGCTGGAGGTCGCGGCCGGATTGGCGCAGCAAGAGGGAACGCAAAAGGGAGAAATCACCGACGAAATTGTTCGCGACGCGCTGCAGAAGCGCACGCTGCTCTACGACAAGGCCGGCGAAGAACATTACAACCTGATCTCAGCGCTGCACAAGTCGGTGCGCAACAGCGATCCGGACGCGGCTCTTTACTGGCTCGGACGCATGATTGAGGCCGGCGAAGACCCGCTCTACGTGGCGCGGCGGGTGGTGCGCATGGCGGTGGAAGACATTGGGCTGGCCGACCCCAACGCGCTATCGCTGTGCATGGCGGCGCGCGACGCCGTGGATTTTATCGGAATGCCCGAGGGCAATCTCGCGCTGGCGCAAGCCGTGGTCTATCTCTCAGTCGCGCCCAAGTCGAACGCGCTCTATACCGCCTACGGCGACGTACAGCAGGATATCGAACAAACCGCAGCCGAACCGGTGCCGCTGCACCTGCGCAACGCGCCAACCGGGCTGATGAAAGGATTAGGCTACGGCAAAGATTACCAGTACGCGCACGACGTGGAAGGCAAGGTCGCCAACATGCAGTGCCTGCCGGAGAATCTGCGGGATCGAATCTACTACCGGCCGACCGGCGAGGGTGTTGAAAAACGCATCCGCGAGCGCATGGAAGAGATCAGGCGCTTGCGCTCCTCGGGCGAAAGATACGCCGTAGCGCTGCTGCTCTCAGCGGAATCGCGCCTGGTGCTCCTTGAGAATGCAACAGTCCATAACGACAAAGATTCCAGCCTGGCGCGCCTTCTCCGCAGCTTTTTCGTGAATCACGTCTTCCTGCATCCAGATCGCGGGAACTTTTAGCTGAATGGCTTGATCCACCACTTCTTCGACGAATTCCGGGCGCCGGAAAATGTTGACAATATCGATTTTCTCCGGAACCTCAGCCAACGAAGCGTAGGCCTGCTCGCCGAGACAGGACTCGATGAGCGGATTCACCGCAATGATGCAATATCCATGGCTCTGCATGTAGGCGGAGACGCCGTGGCTGGGACGCAGGGGATTGTCGGAGAGCCCGACCACGGCGATTGTCCTGGCGCGTCTCAGTAGTTCGGTGACGGGATCGGTTTGCGGAAAGGAAGCCATTTTTGGGTGTGATCCTGACCAAGTTCTTCGTGGCGGTGAACAATCCCGCTTTCCGCTATTTCTTGCTCGCCGCCTCCAGTTTTTGCTTGTACATCTTCAGAGCCAGCTTACGAACGGTTTCAGAAATCTCCTTATTGGCGGAAATGTTCTTCAAGTCTTGCGGCTGGAGATGCTTCATTAAGCCCAATCCGAGATCGAGGGGCGTGCGCGGGTTCGCCACCAGATTGCGCACCACGATGTAGTTCTTCATGAAGCGGCGCTTCAGGGGAATCTGCCGCAGCACCGCTTCCAGAACATTTTTCTGGAGGGCAAATTTTTCGACCTCGCCGTCGGAAAGTTTGGGCGCATCGAGCACCGCCAGCGCGACCACCTTGGTGCCGTCGCGAATCAGAATCGAACGCTCTTCCTTATTGCCTTTCATGGCCAGCTGGATACGGCCTTTTACGTCAAGGCCATTGATTTTCTGCAGAGTGTTCTCGCGCTTTGCAGGTTGGAGACCCACTTTGGCCATAGGTCTGGCAGGAGCTGCCGCGGCCGGCGCGCCGGGCGATTGCGGGGCGGGCTTCTCCGCAGCCCCGGCAATTTCCGTCATCTCTTTGTTTTCCGATACTGGAAAATAATTGGTTCCCAGCAGGTCCACGATGCCGCCCACCGGCTGGAATGGCTTATCCTGCTCGGCGACAATCTCTGCCGCGTGTTCGGCGAGATAAGCGGAAACAGATTCGTCTGGAACTTCTTCGGCTTCGTTACTTACGACTGGAGCCGGCTCGAGCTCGGAAGGGTTTGCCGCCACTGGTGGGCTAATCTCCGACGCAGCCTCGGTAGCAGGAACGGGCGACGGTTGCGGCTTGCCCGCTCCCAGCAGTTCCGCGATCGCGGATGCTTCGACGGCCTTCAAATAGGGATTGGAGCGGAGAACGTTCAGAATTCCTTCTGAAGCCCTGACCCGCGGGCTTTGCAACATGGCCGCGATCGCTTCGGGAGACGCGGAGATGGCGAACCTGGCCAGCTCGCTGTCTGCGAGGGATGGATTCTCCAACAGCGCGGGCAACAGATTGGGACGAAGATTCTCGGGGGCAACCAGGTAGTCGAGCACTTCGCGGGAAGTGTTGGGATCGGAGGCCGCAGCCAGCGAAGCAGTCTCGTCCCAGCCCGCCAGGGTCATGCGGGCGAGGGGGCCAAAAACCTTATTGTGCATGGCGAGGTGAACCATGATCTCAATATTTTCGTCGGGCGGGACTTGCAGCGCACCCCTCGCGGCAAACTGCATCATGTTTGAAGGCAGCTTGGAGGCGCGAATGAGATCAATGGTGCGCGGCGGCATTGAGATCACCTCCCGGAACTGCGAGGACGGGGTTGACCGGCAGTGGCAGCGAGTTCCCTGACCGCGAGTTCCAGCTCTCGAATCAAAGGGCTGGGCTGGCGCCGAAATTCTCTTAACAGACTTCGATAGTACCAAAGAGTGCCGTCGCGTCCACCATTGAAACGCGGCCAGATCAACTCGCCGACTTCCCGGTAATCGGTAAGAATGGAGCGCACATTGTTCAATTTGTCGGCGGCGGAAACCAGCCTGGTTTCGGCATTGGTGCGCTTCAAATGCCGGATATAAGTTTCTTTGCGCTGGCGCCACGGCGGCTTGGGATCGGCGTCAGAGTCGGTGCAACCGGCGACCATGTTGGCCACACGCTTGCCAAAGCTGCGCCGGACTTGTTTGAGCATAGGCGCGCCGCCGCAGTCTTCGACGACATCGTGGAGGAGAGCGGCGATCGCCATATCTTCATCGCCGCCGAACTCCAGCACCAGGGAAGCGACACCCATCAAGTGCGCAAGGTAGGGAATGGTCGAGGCTTTGCGGGTCTGCCCGGCATGCTTCTGCGCGGCAAAGGCAAATGCGCGCAGGAATCGCGGACCGAGCTTTACGACCGATGCTTTTTTAAGTTTCAGCTTCCGGTTCAGTTTCATGGCCGATGCTTTTTACGGTTTGGCGCGGACTTGCACGCACACTATGGTTTCTCGCCGCGGCGCGCCAGCAAATATGCCCGGATGAAGGGTTGCAAGTCGCCGTCGAGCACGCGGTCCACGTCGCCAACCTCGGTCCTGGTGCGGTGATCCTTGATCATGCGGTAAGGCTGCAGCACGTAGGAACGGATTTGCGAGCCGAAGTCGTTATCGAGTTTCGAGTCTTCAATTTTTTTCGTGGCGGCGCGCTTTTTCTCCATTTCGAATTCGTAGAGTTTAGAGCGCAGCATGCTCATGGCGCGCTCGCGATTCTTGTGCTGGGAGCGTTCATTCTGGCAACTGGCGACCAGGCCGGTGGCCAGGTGGGTGATGCGCACCGCTGAATCCGTGGTGTTGACGTGTTGCCCGCCTTTGCCGCTGGAACGGTAAGTATCAACGCGAATATCCTCGGGCTTGACGACCACTTCGATGCTGTCGTCGATTTCCGGAGAGACATAAACGCTGGCAAAGGAAGTGTGCCGGCGCTTGGCCTGGTCGAAAGGAGAAATCCGCACCAGGCGGTGCACGCCGATCTCGCTGCTCAGAAGTCCGTAAGCGTATTCGCCGTTCACGGCGAAGGTGGCCGATTTCAGTCCGGCTTCTTCGCCGGGCTGGTAATCGTAGAGGATGGTCTCGAAGCCCTGCCGCTCGGCCCAGCGCAAGTACATGCGTAGCAGCATGTCGGCCCAGTCCTGGGATTCGGTGCCGCCGGCTCCGGGATGAATGGTCACGATGGCATTGAGCGCGTCGTTTGGGCCAGAGAGCAGCGTCTCGGTTTCAAGCTTATCCACCAGATCGCGCAGTGAGTCGATCTCGCGGCGCAATTCGGCATCGACATTCTCGCCTTCCTTGGCCAGCTCGAAGTAGGCGGCAACGTCATCGCCGCGGCGGCCGAGATCGGCGTCGGTGGCCAAGAGGTGCTCCAGACGCTTTTTCTCGCGCATCACCTGCTGCGAGCGCTGTGGGTTGGACCAGAGATTTGGCTCGGCGGCCTGCTTTTCGATTTCGGTTAGTTGCGGACGGAGTTTGGCCGCGTCAAAGATACTCCCGGAGTTCGCGGACCTTCTTGCTTAACGACCCGTATTCCTGTTCGGCTTCTTGATTCATGAGGATGCTTCCGCCTTCTTGCCGGTTCTGGTATGAAGCGCGAAGCGCATGAGCAGCGCCCCTGCTGAAATTATCGCACACAGCCACGCGAAGCAATCGCCGTGACGCGTGTAGAAAGTGGTTACGGAGGTGAGGGCATAAGGCGCCACCAGGGCGGCGCGCGCTTTACGAGGAAGCCGCGTCACGATTCGACCATAGGGATCGATCGAGGCGGTCACGCCCGTGTCCGTAGCGCTCAACAGCCAACGGTCGTTCTCGATAGCGCGCATGCGGGTTTGGTTCAAGTGCTGCGCATAGGCGCCGCTGTCTCCATACCAGCCGTCGTTCGATAGATTCACGAAAACTTGCGCGCCCTGGTCGGCGAACTGGCGGACTTCGCCGGGAAACACGGATTCATAGCAGATGAAAACCCCAAGCCGCGTGCCTCCGGCGTTCAGCGGCGCCCGCGACGTTCCCGCGGTAAACTCGCCCACCGCCTTGGTCAGGCCTCCGGCGAAAGCCAAGAGCCGTGGGAACGGCAAGTATTCACCGAAGGGGACGAGATGCACTTTGTCGTAACGCGCCGTCCAGTCGCCGGTGGGACTGACAAGCGCAGCCGAGTTGAAAACCTGCGATGGGGACTCGCCATTACGCCCGGCCGGTTCGCTGCCAATGGCGCCCGTCACCACCCAGCTGTGCGCTTCGCGGGCCATCTGGCTCAGGGGCTCGCGAAACAGCGGATCGTTGGCGAAAAAAGGCGCGGGCGATTCGGGCCAGACGATTAAATCCAGTTTGGCCTTCGTCGAATCGAGCGCACGGGATGAATTCGAGGTCGCGCCTTTCAGGCTCAGATCAACCAGTTCGTGCAGCGTCCGCTCGAAGGTATCGCGGGTCCAGGTTTCATCCACCGGAATGTCTTCCTGTACCAGCAGAGCGGCATGGTCGGCCGACAGCGGCGGAGCGTCCACCAGCCTGCCCGCCTGGAGCACCGCAGCCGCGGCCAAGGAGGCCATCAGCAAGGTGTTGCGCTTCTTTCTGGGCACGAGGAACGCCGTGGCCACCGCAACATTCACCAGCATGATCTCGAAGGAAATTCCGTAAACTCCCGTCCAGGTGGTGATGCGGCTGAGCGAAAGATTATCCACCTGCGTGGTGCCGAGCAGGTCCCAGGGGAAGCCGGTGATGCGCGCCCGCGCCAGCTCCACCGCAACCCACAGAAATGGTGCGGCCAGCAGCGCACGGCGGTGATCGCGCCCCGGCCCAACCGACAAGCTCAACAACAGACCGAATAGTCCGTGATAAAGACCCAGATAAAGACAAAATAGAAAAAGCGCCAGCAGAGCCAGCGGCACGCTCAAGCCGCCGTATTCGTGCATAGTGTTATAGATCCAGTAACAGGTGCCCGCATACCAGAAGATTCCCGAAACATAGGCCAGCAGAAAAGCCTGGCCCGGCCTGGCCGGTTGAAGATTTACGGAGTCATCCATCTCCAGCACTCCCACAGGTCTGGCGCGCAACAGAGCCACAATCAAGGGAGTGAACGCCACCCATGAAAGAACATAGAGGCCAGGAAGAGGAAAAATGAGAATCTGCAAGACCGACGAGAGAGCTACGAACAGCCAGGCGCTAAAATGAATTTGCCGCACGGGGAAGGATAACAAAACACTCTTGTCATTCCGAATGGGGCCGAAGGCCCGGTGAAAGCCTGCCCTGAGCTTGCTGAAGGGAATCTGCTTCGCTGGCTGTTACCAGGAAACGCCGCACGAACTCTACAAGCTCTGGCGTTACATAGGGCGGGGGTGTGATACGAAAGACGGGGCGCCCGGCTACCGGCTTCAAAGAAACACCCTGCCACGGCGATGCTCCAGGTTTCGAGTCCTGGTGAAGAATCACCGCGGCTGCGCGATCCAGAAACTCCCGCGCCGAGGTCTTAAAGTCTTCCGTGCCGGGGTCCAGAACTGTCAGATACAAATCCGGGCGCATGAATTTCAACACGCTGTTCGATTCCACCATGACATGGCGCGACTCTTCGAGGCGCTTTCGCAATGCCGGCATGGCTTCGGCCAGCCGGCCCTGCTCGGTGCGCACCCACAACGCGCGCACCGCGCCGGCCGCTAGAAAGCGTGACGTGTCCGACTCTCCGCTGCGATCTTTTTCCTGGGAAATCGCCCAGCTGTGGTCGGGGGTTGCGCAGTCGCACGGCGCTCCGTTGGCCGAGCAAACTCCATGTCCATATTGCGTAATTTTCACGGCGGTCCAATGGTATTCGGGCAGGGCCGAAATCAGCCCGGCCACCACGCTGGTCTTCCCCACGCTGCGCGAATGCCCGCCGATCACCACGATGGCCACATCTACCTCTTTTTTGCCAGCCGGGCCAGCGCCGCCAACTGCTTCAGATACTGCCGCACGGGCTGCGCCGGAGTTCCCCAGAATGCCACGCCCTTGCCGCGCAGCACTTTGTTGGGCAGCACGCCGCCCTGCCCGCCCAGCATCACGCCCTCTTCGATGCGCGCATGTTCGCCAATGCCCACCTGGCCTCCGAGCACCACGTCGTTCTCAATCACAATGCTGCCGGAAAGTCCGGTCTGTGCCGCGATCACCACATTCTGACCCAGCCGGCAGTTGTGTCCGATGTGCACCAGGTTATCGATCTTCGTTCCCCGTCCGATGCGGGTTTCGTCGAGGGCGCCGCGGTCGATGGTGGTGTTGGCGCCAATCTCAACTTCGTTCTCGATGACGAGCCGGCCAACCTGCGGAAATTTCTCGTAGCGCCCGCTCTTCGGGTCGCGCACATAGCCGAAGCCATCGCTTCCGAGAACCGCGCCCGCATGCACAATCACGCGGTCACCCAGTGTTGTGCAGGCGTAGATGGTTACGTTGGGATGGATTTCGCACTCACATCCAATCTTCACTCCGCGCCCAATCACGCAACCGGCGCCGATCCAGGTTTTCTCGCCGATTTCCGCGTCCTCGGCAATTACGGCACGCTCCTCCACCACCACACTCGCCGCCAGACGAGCGGAAGCATGCACCACCGCACTCCCATGAGCGCCAAGGTTGCGCCCGCCGCGGTTGCCATCGTGCAGAAAGTGCGCCGCCCGCGCGAAGGTCAGCTTGGGATGGCGGCTAATGAGCAGTGGTTTTCCGGATGAGCCCGCAGCGAACTCCCCTGCGATGACCGCGCCCGCGGCTGACTGCAGCGCCTGCGAAAGATACTTTTCCTCTTCCACAAAGACCAGATCGGGCTGTGTTGCCGAGGCAACACTCGCGACGCCTTCCACCTGGACGCTCCCATCCCCCTGCACGCGGGCTCCAACCGCCTCGGCGATCTGTTGCAGTGAGCGCCTCATGGCTCTCACTGTATCGCAGAGCACGGAGGTGACGAAAGTGCTGGCCCGACGGCCCTGCTGACTCGGCGCAGCCGCTGGCCTAGAATTACTTCATGGAAAAGAAAATCTTCTGGATGGTTTTCACGCTTCTCGGCCTGCTGGCGGATTTTGTGCTGCCGCTTTGGTGGGGCGTGGCCGCAACCATCCCCATTCTTTTTATTTCATGGTGGGTCGCCTACCGCAGCGAGTGGTTCTGAGCTTAGCAACTTTCAGGTGGTGGAGGGCTGCGTCATGGTGAAGCTGCCGCCCGTGGCGCTGCATCCGGTGCCACCAGCCAGAGTCCAAGTGCCCGTAACCGTGGCGCCAGTGAGCGTAGAGGAAAGATTCTGAGTGTTCCCGGTCACAATCGCAGTTCCAGTCACAGTTCCGTTGAGCGTGAGGGTATTGCCCTTCCCGGTCACAACCAGCGAAAAGGGGCCGGTCACCGTATCGTTGGAGTTCAGCGTCAAGATCATGGACCCGGTGGGCGCTTCGCCGTTAATCGCGAAACAGGTGCCTTGAGTAAGAAATTGAAAGTAATCGACGCTCAGCACCCCACTGCTGCTCACGGTGAACTCCATGTTAAAGCTGAACCCGGAGGCCGTACCGCTTCCCCCGAGCATCACCGCTTGCCAGGTTCCGGCAGCGGTCGATTGAACCGTCCGGTTACTGCCACAACCGCTGAACATGAGTGCGACCAGCAACAGAACTGCAACTACTTTCATGAATATCCCTTGTTTTTAGAATCCGTGCTTGGAATCTCGGCTCGGAATCTGATCCTGGACTCGTGAGCCGGAACTCCCGACGCCAAGACTACAGAGATGCGGGCTGGCCAGTCAATGGATGTAACCCGGCCGCCGATTTGCTGCGAGTCTCGAGCAGTTCGCCTGTGGCGACGGCGTAACGCCAGGCCCACCGCGACCGCCATCGGAGGCTCACGCCCCCTGAATCCTTTGCGGCAACTCTGCGCGCGGCACGGAAATCTGCTCGCCGGTCGCCAGATCCTTCAGGGCAAAGGCATCCGCCTGCACTTCATTCTCACCCACGATCAGAATATATTTCGCTCCCGCCCTGGTCGCGGTCTCAAACGATTTCTTCAGCCGGAAGCTCTCATCCCCCAAATCCACCACCAGATCATGACGCCGCAACTCCCGCGCCAGGCGCGCGGCTTCGGCGTTCATGCCTGCGCCAAGGGCGGCCACATAAACATCCGGCTTGCGCACCACACCCTCAGCCGACGCTGACTCCTGCAGCGACATCACCAGCCGGTCTTCGCCGATCGCAAAGCCAATCCCTGGAGCTGACGGCCCGCCCAAAGCCTCGGAAAGCCCATCATACCTGCCACCACCGAGGATCGCATTCTGCGCTCCCAGGGCGCCGTGGGTAAACTCAAATGCTGTGCGCGTGTAGTAATCCAGCCCGCGCACGAGGCGGTCATTCAAAACAAAAGGCACGCCCAGCGGTCGAAGTATTTCCTGCACCGCCTCAAAATGCTTGCGGCATGGTTCGTCAAGAAACTGGCTGATGCGCGGCAGCGTGGCGATGATCGGCTGATCCTCGGGCACCTTACAATCGAATACGCGCAGCGGATTCGTCACTGCGCGCCGCTGGCAATCCGCGCACATCTTATCCTTAACCGGATCGAGAGCCTTGCGCAGAGCCTCATTGAACGCGGCGCGGTCGTTCGCACACCCCACCGAATTCAACTCCAGATTCCAATCTTTGATTCCCAACCGGTCCAGCAAAGTCGCCAGCATCTCCAGCAACTCCCCATCGCGTGCGGGAGAATCGCTGCCTGCCGATGGCGGGCCGATGACTTCAGCATCGATCTGATAGAACTGACGATAGCGGCCTTTCTGCGGGCGCTCGCGCCGGAACATCGGGCCAATGCAGTAGAGTTTGTTCAGACCGCGTGTTTGTAGATTGTGCTCGATGTAGGCGCGGACGATGCCTGCTGTGGCTTCGGGGCGAAGAGTAAGGGATTGTCCCTTATCGCTCTCGGCACGTCCGCGATCCTCCCAGGTGTACATCTCCTTGGCTACAATGTCGGTCTCTTCGCCCACCCCGCGCGCGAACAATTCCGTGGACTCGAAAATCGGGGTGCGAATTTCCTGGAAGTTGTAGGCGCGGAAAACGTCACGCACCGCCGACTCCACAAAATTCCACAGCGCCGCCTCCGGCGGCAGCAAATCCCGGGTCCCTCGCACCGCTTTAATCATTTATTCCTCGAACGTCATTCCCACACCATCGAGAGCACGGGGCGAACGCCTTGACACGCTGTTACGTAACGGGTGCAAGGGGTCCTTCGACTCCGCTCAGGATGACAGACTAGCGCTCCCGCAAATACTCCTCCACATACCCCAGATAATTCCGCGCATACCGCAGAATCGATTCCTGATCTTTCTCCTCCAGCTTGCGCCGGAACTTTCCCGGCGATCCCATCCACAACGACCCCGGCTCGACGACCGTGCGCTCGGGAATCAGCGTCCCGGCCGCGATAATCGACCCTGCTCCAATCGTCGCGCCATTCAGAATAATCGACCCCATCCCGATCAAGCAGCGGTCTTCGACGACACATCCATGCAAAGTAACCGAATGCCCTACCGTGACATATTCGCCCAACGTCACCCCATACTGATTCTTCATCCCGTGCAGCACGCTGCAATCCTGCACATTGGAATGCGCCCCAACCCGGATCGCGTGCACATCCCCGCGCAGCACCGCATTCATCCACACCGACGCGTGTTCGCCCAATACGACGTCGCCAATGATCTGCGCGGACTGATCCACGTAACACGTGCCGGGAATCACTGGCTTCATGCCCTTAAACGATCGAATCATTATCGATAACCCTTGTCATCCTGAAGGCAGGGAGCGCCTGCCAGCCTCATAGCCCGCCCAAGGAACTCTGAACATAGCATGCCCCCACGCTATTCAGTAAATCCGATTCCCACTCCGGCACTCATGCCAAAAAGAACTCGGCCTCATCACCATTGCCTCACTCTCCCTCGTGCTACAAAAGAATCTGGTTTCCCCACCCGCTCGCCTCCGGTAGTCCGTGCGGGATTCGACCCTCCGAGCGTCATCTCAAGCACAGGTGGCAATGCTATGCCGCGCGCCTCGCTCCTGACCGTTATTGTCTTTTCGCTGGTCCTGGCCGTGCCGACTTGCGCTCAGGACTCCGCCACCGGGGCCATTCACGGCATCGTCCTCGATCCGGCCGGCAGCCGCATAGCGCAGGCTTCCATCGTCGTTGTCAACTCCGCCACCGGCACGCGCTACTCCACCAGTTCCGATACGGAAGGCCGTTTCGCCCTCGATCTCCTGCCTCCGGGCGATTACTCCGCCCGCGCCGTGGCAGAAAAAATGTCGCCGCAGGTCACGCCGCAGCTTCATGTCGAGGTAGGCGCGGTCGTCGAACTCCAATTCCATCTCACCATCGCCAGCGCTCAAGAAAAAGTCACCTCTCCGGCGCTCCCGCGCTGGTCGATACCGAACCCAGCGGTGTCTACACTCTTCTCGACGAGCGCGCCATCGCCGATCTCCCGCTCAACGGCCGCCGCTTCTCCGATCTCATGCTGCTTTCGCCCGGCGTAACGCAAGACCCCCGCAGCCTCACCTCGGCCAGCAACGGCGATCTCTCTTTCGGCGGGCTGCGCGGATTCCAGAACAGCTTCCTGGTCGATGGCGGTGACTTCAACAATGCCTTTTTCGCGCAGGCCCGCGGACTCTATCGCACTCCCTATCAGTTCTCCAATGAAGTCGTGCAGGAGTTCCGCGTCTCCTCCAACGCATACGGCGCTGAGCAGGGACGCGCCGGCGGGGCCGTCATCAACGTCGTCACCAAATCCGGCTCCAACCACTGGCACGGCAGCGGCCTCTATTAGATCCGCGACAGCGGATTCGGCGCGGCCGATCCCTTCATGACCTTCAAGCCCCACAGCCGGCAGCAGCAGGGCGGAGGCACCCTCGGCGGTCCCCTCAAGAAGAACAAGATCTTCCTCTTCGCCGGTTTCGACCAGCACTACTTCCACGTCCCCAATGTAGTCGAGTTTCTCGACGGCTCGATGCAAGTCGTCCCGCAAGCCGGCACAGGACCCTATTCTCCGGGCGACTACGAAGCCAGCGACCAGGCCCTGGTTTTTGCCGCCGCCGCCCAACTCACTTCACTGGCCGGGGCATACCCCGCCGCCCAAATCGGCAACGCCACCTATGTCAAGCTTGATATCAATCTCACGCCGCGTAATCAGCTCGCCCTGCGCTACAACTCCTCCCGTTACTGGGGATCGAACAATGTGTTCCTCGATCCCGCCAGTCCCGTGACTTACGACTCCATCTCCGACAACGGCACAGAAGACGTTTCCACCGACACCGCTTCTGCTTCCCTCACCTCCGGCCTCACCCCGCGCCTCATCAGCCATCTCCGTGCCCAGTTCTCCCGCGACCTCCGCCAGTCTTACACCAACACCAACGACACCCTCATCAAAATCCCCGATATCATCGACGGCATCGGTCGCTCCGACCAGCTCCCCCGCGCCACTCGCGAACACCGCGCCCAGCTTGCCGAAACCCTCAGCTTCGATACCAGCCGTCATTCCTTCAAGTTCGGCGGCGACTCCCTCATCACCTGGATTTACGATTTCTTCCCCAGCCAGCAAAGCGGCGAATATCTCTTCTATGAAATCAAAGTCGATCCCTTCACCTTCGAACCCATGGAAGCCGGACTTCCACTCACCCCACTCCGCGCCTACGCCCACGGCGTACCCAAATACTATCTGCAGAGCTTCGGCACGGATTCCTCGAATCCCAACAGCAACGACTATGCCGCCTTTGCCCAGGACACGATTCGCGTCACCAACCACTTCGCCCTCAACCTCGGCGTTCGCTGGGATCTCCAAACCTTCACCACCGCTGGATTGCTCTCCAGCCCGCTGTTCCCGCCCGCCGGCAAAGTTCCCTTCAAACCCTATAACCTCGCCCTGCGCGCCGGACTCGCCTACTCCATCGGCAAAACTCACCCGCTCGTCATCCGCGCCGGCTACGGAATCTTCTACGTCCGCATTCCTCAGATCTACAACTCCGCAATCGCCACCGAAAACGGCGTCACCGACTCTCAAGTCTTTCTCGACAACTCCAACTATTACGATCACCAGGTCTTTCCCAGCTATCCCAACCCGCTCATAACCTGCTCACTCACCAACGCTTCCTGCAATCTTCCCCGCGGATTCACCGAAGGTGTCACGAACGACGTTTCCGCCTTCGCGCCCAACTTTGTCACCCCGCGCGTACAGCAAACCAGCCTCACGCTCGAGCGCGAAGTCGCCGGCCACACCACCGTCGCCATCTCTTATCTCTACGTCCACGGCGAGCATCTTATCCGCGCGCTCGACGTCAACCTTCCGCCGCCGGTCGCCCTCACCTATCCCATCTTCAATTCCACCGGTTCCATCTTCGAGGGCGGATACTACACCGTCGATTCCTTCGCCACCTGGCAGTACACCCAATCGCTCACCTGCCCGTTCCCGCCCTGCATCAATCCTCTCGGACGCCCCATCTCGCAGCTCGGCGCCATCGACGAATTTCAAAGCGCCGCTTCCAGCGTCTACAACGGCGCAACTCTCTCCATCAACCGCCGCGTCTCCCGCGGCGCCTATCTCCGCCTTTCCTACACCTACGCCCGCGCCATTGATGATGGCCAGGACGCCCTTGTCGCCGGTGAACCCGCCACCGTTCAGAACGCCTACGATCCCAACGCCGAACGTGGCCCCAGCGTTACCGACCAGCGCAACCGTTTCGTAGCCGCCTTCTCCATCGAGCCTCGTCCCTTCCATCGCGAACACGAACTCCTTGGCCACATGTTCAACGACTGGAAAATTTCCAGCATCGTCACCGCCGGCAGCGGGCGCCCCGTCAACGCCACCGTCGACGGCGATCCCAACCAGGACGGAAACTACGACAACGACCGTCTGCCCGGCTACAGCCGCAACGCCTTCACCGGACCCGACTACTCCTCCACCGATCTGCGCCTTGTCCGCAAAATCCACTTCGGCCGCGGCTACCGCCTCGATCTCACCGCCGACTCTTTTAACCTGTTCAACCGCGACAACCAGCGCGTCGAAATCACTTCCGACGGCCTTACCGCCGAAGCCACCACGTTTACTCCCTATACCGTCTACGTGAACGGAGTCCCCTCTCCCGCGTACTACCAGCAGCCGCAAAATTTCCTGCAACCCAACGCCGCCTTCGCTCCCCGCCAGATCCAGTTTGGCCTGAAACTGGTCTTCTGAACGGCTGGCGTGTCGCGCAACTTTTTTCACCCTCCCCACTTGACTTCGGGTCAAATCCTTGTAATAACTATTCGGTCCTTCTGGACGGGTTTGGGGGTGTGTCAGTTGGCGGAAATTCGGCTGCAAGAGGGTGAATCCCTCGAGAATGCCCTGCGCCGCTTCAAACGCAAAGTGCAACAGGAAGACATTATCAAAGAGGTAAAGCGTCACTCTTTTTACCTCAAGCCCGGTGAGAAAAAGCGCGTGAAAGCGGCGCTCGCTCGGAAACGTGCTCGCAAAAAGGTTCGCAAGGAGCAGGACTGAAGAAACAGATTCAAGGAGCTAACTACTGAAGCATGAAAGGGTCGCCCCCTTCCCGGGGTGGCCCTGCTCCATCTGGCCCCCACCAGTTAGAGTTGCGGCAGGGATCATTCATAGTCACCGTTCATCCGGCATAGCACGACAAAAGAGCTGTACCCACGCTCCGTTCCAGGAGCGTGACGGGCCGAGTCCAGGGGGGTTTTTGAGGGGGATGTAACACAAACCTGTCTTGCTCTGCGCCACCGCTTTCTCCGCGTGTGGCCGGCGCACTACGGGCACAAGGGAGTAGGGGTTTGTAATCCTGAGCAAGCGCTCTTTGCGCAGCGAAGGATATGGGCGAGCCGTACGAAGGATTGCCTGTTTGCGATGCAATGATCGCGCGTTTGGCTCGCTTCCTTGTCAGACTGCCCCACTCCTCGTAAAGGGAGCCATCCTCAATGGAAGTTCAGGACAAGGTACTGACCTGCATCGACTGCGGCGCCGACTTTATCTTCACCGCCGGGGAACAACTCTTTTTCTACGACAAGAAGTTCAAAAACGAGCCCAAGCGCTGTAAGGTTTGCAAGTCCAAACGCGTGGCCGTCCTCACCACCCCTCCTTCTTCGCGCGGCGATGGCCACCACTATGTTCGCGTCGAGACTCGGGCCACCTGCTCTCAATGCGGCAAGGAGACCACCGTCCCCTTCCGCCCAACTCAGGGGCGGCCCATCCTCTGCCGCGAATGCTTCACCCAGAAGAAGACCGCTGCTGCTTCCTGACCGCGGTCCGTCGCCCAACAATTAGCGCGAATGCCGCGCCAACTCTGCTTCGTCAAACGCAGCCCGGCACACTTGCGCTACGATGGTTCCGTGCCCACCTACCACGTGCAAAACTTCGGATGCCGCGCCACTCAAGCCGACGGCGCCGCTCTGGCGCGACAGTTCGCGGCCCGGGGTCTCGCCCCAGCCTCCGCCGCGCAAGCCGACCTAATAATAATCAACGGATGCACGGTGACGAATGGAGCGGATCAGGATGCGCGGGCGGCCATCCGCCGCGCGCGGCGGGAGAATCCGCTGGCGAAGATTATCGTCACCGGATGCTACGCGCAGCGTGCGCCGGAAGAAATCGCGGGACTGGTGGGCGTGACCGCTGTGATCGGGAATTCGCACAAGCACCGGCTCGCGGAAATTGTATTGTCGGATCTGAGCGAGAGGCGGGCTTCCGGCCCTGAAAAAGCAGCATTCGTTCCCCTCGCGAGCCTCACCGCCGAAGCTCGAATTCCCCGTCGACCGCGTTCGGGGCACGCTAAGGCCGAAGCGCGCGTTTTCGTTTCCGACATCTTCGCCCATACCGAACTGCTGGCTGCTCCGGTCTTCGAAGCGGGCAACGCCCCCGGCTCTCACGAGAACGACCGCACCCGCCCCAACCTCAAAGTGCAAGACGGATGCGACAACCGCTGCTCCTTCTGCGTGATCCCGAGCGTGCGCGGCAACAGCCGGTCGCTACCGTTGCGTGAAATTATTCGTGAAGTGAATGCGCTGGCAGCGGCAGGCTATCGCGAACTTGTAATCAGCGGCATCAACCTGGGCCGCTGGGGACGGGACCTGGCCGTCGACTCTCTGCTCTCGGCTCCCGGTGAAGATCGTCGGCCGAATTTCGAGCGCATGATCCGGACCATCCTGTCGGAAACCAACCTCGAAAAGCTCCGCATCTCCAGCGTCGAACCGATGGATTGGTCCGACGAGCTTATCGCCCTCGTCGCCTGCTCCGCGCGCATCGCAAAACACGCGCATGTTCCGCTGCAATCCGGCAGTGATACGGTTTTGCGCCGCATGCATCGCAAATACCGTCCCTGGCACTATCGCGAGAAGATTGAGAAAATTCGCGCCGCCATGCCTACCGCCGCCATCGGGGCCGACGTGATGGCCGGATTCCCCGGGGAGACCGACGCCGAATTCGAAGCCACCCGCCGCCTCATCGAAGACCTGCCCTTCACCTACCTGCACGTCTTCACCTACTCTGCGCGGCCGGGTACGCCGGCGGCGGCCATGCGCGATCAAGTTCCAGTCCACATCGCCCGCGAACGCAACAGCGTCCTGCGCGGTCTTGCCGCGCAAAAGAAACTCGCCTTCATGCAGTCGTTCGTGGGAGAAAGGCTGGAGGCCATCACGCTCAACGCCGTCCACAACGCTCTCGACCAAGAGTTCACCGAGGCCGTCACGGACAATTATCAGAAGCTGCATTTGAAGGGATGGCACGAGCCCAACCGCTGGATCAGGGCGCGCATCGAGGACGTGGATGACGGAGCGCTGGTGGGAAGCGTGGCTGTCCCGGCGGACTCGCCTCGGGAAGCGGCCTCATAAATCCGTCCGTCGCATTTTGGCGGAGGCCAAACGCATCGAGAGCTTCACCGACGCAAGGCTCGCAGCGGGCGACAGCGTGATCCAGTTTTTCCGCGTTTGGCGGCGCGGGTCACTTAGAATCGCCGGGTGCACGCCGACACGATAGCGGACCAGGAATGGCATTTCGGACTGTCACAAGACTGGCATGGTACTCTGATGCGAAAAGCGGCTCGAAGGTAGACGGCGGGAGCGCGCCCATGGGCCCCAACCTTACGAATTCCTTCCGAGCACGCCGGTCACTTTGAACCCAGGGGGAAAACATTGATGAAACGCGCCCGGCTCGCGGCTGTGGCAATGTTGATATTGGCGGCGGCCGCATCCGCCCAGAATTCCACGGCGGAAACGCAGCCCAAAACTCCGCCCACTATCGAGCAGAAAACCGCCGGCATGCGGAAGCTGCCGGGCTTTTTTACCTATTACTGGGACGCGCGCGCGGGGAAACTGTGGCTGCAAATCGACAAATGGGACACGCCATTTCTTTATTACGAAACGCTTCCCAACGGCGTGGGGTCCAATGACATTGGCCTGGATCGCGGCCAGCCCGGCGCGATCTATGTAGTTCACTTCGAACGCAGCGGCCCGCGAATTCTGCTGGTCGCTGAAAATGAAGACTACCGTGCGGTCACCGACGACCTGGAGCAACAACAGGCGGTGCAACAGGCCTTTGCCCAATCGGTGGTGTGGGGCTTCGAAGCCGCCGCCGAAGACGGCGACTCTGTTCTGGTGGACGCGACGCCATTTTTTTTGAGTGACGCGCATGAGGTGGCGTCGAGGCTGGCCGCGGTGAAGCAGGGTAGCTACCACGTCGATACGTCGCGCTCTGCGATCTATCTTCCGCGCACCAAGAATTTTCCGGAAAACACGGACGTCGAATCGGTGCTGACTTTTGTGGGAGAAGATCCCGGTCACTGGGTCGAAGATGTGACGCCCGATCCGCGCGCCATTACGGTGCACGAGCACTTCTCTTTTATTCAAGCGCCGGCGGGAGGCTTCCACGAACGGGCTTACGACCCTCGTTGCAACTTCTTCGGCATCAGCTACCTGGATTTTGCGACGCCGGTTGATGAGCCGATCGTCAAGCGTTATATCGCACGTTACCGTCTGGCGAAGAAAGACCCGGCAGCCGCGATGAGCGAGCCGGTGAAACCGATCGTTTACTACGTGGACCGCGCCATTCCCGAGCCGATTCGCTCCGCGGTGATGGAGGGCGCAGGCTGGTGGAACCAGGCTTTTACCGCGGCCGGATATAAGGACGCGTTTCAGGTGAAGTTGCTACCCGCGGGGGTTGACCCGATGGACGTTCGCTATAACGTCATCGAATGGGTTCCGCGGGCGACGCGGGGCTGGGCGTACGGCAGCGCGATCGCCGATCCGCGCACCGGAGAAATTATCAATGGTCATGTGAATCTTGATGCGTTACGAATCCGGCAGGTCTTTTTGATTGCGCAGGGCCTGCTCGATCCTTTCGGCAACGACCCCGGCGCGCTCAAGCGAGCGAACGACATGGCGCTGGCCCGCATTCGGCAACTGGCGGCGCATGAAACCGGCCACACCCTGGGGTTGATGCACAATTATGCCGCGAGCATTGTGAATCGCAGCTCGGTGATGGATTATCCGCCACCGACCATAACTCTGGACGCGGACGGCCGGCCCGACGTTTCCGATGCGTATGCGGTTGGAATCGGGGAGTGGGACAAAGTTTCAATTGCTTATGGCTATAGCGATTTTTCCGGGACCGATTCGGCTCAGTCCAAGGACGAGACGCCGGCGCTCGACAAGATTCTCGATGACGCTTTTGCCAGAGGGCTTCTGTATCTGACCGATCAGGACGCGCGTCCGCTGGGCTCGGCCAGCCCGGTCGCACATCTTTGGGATGCGGGCAGTAACGATCTCGAGGGTCTGAAGCAGGTGATGGCGGTGCGCGCGGCGGCGCTGAAGAACCTTTCAGAGAGTGCGATTCCCGAACATACTCCGATGGCGACGCTCGAAGATGTGCTGGTTCCGATGTATCTCTGCCACCGCTATCAAGTGGTAGCGGTGGCGAAATCGATTGGCGGACTCGACTATTCGTTCAATCTTCGCGGGAGCACGGGCAAAGCGCCGGAAGTTGTGCCGGCTGCCCAGCAGCGGCAAGCGATGCACGCGGTTCTCGGCACGCTTTCGCCGCAGGTGCTGGTTTTGCCCGAGCCTTTGCTCAAGATGATTCCGCCTCGGCCGCCGGAATATCCCAGCGGCCGGGAGAATTTTTCGCGGCGCACCTCGCCGGCATTCGATGCGCTGGCTCCCGCAGAAGCGGCGGCGGAAATCGTGGCGAACGTGCTGCTGCAGCCAGAACGCGACCAGCGCATGATTGAGTATCACGCGCTCGATGCCGGCAATCCCGGTTTTGACGAACTGGTGGATGACCTGCTCGCCGCCACCTGGAAGGCGCAGCCATCTTCCGGTTATAAGGGAGCGGTTCAGCGGACGGTCGATTTGGTGGTGTTGGATCGACTCATGACGCTGGCAAGCGACGATGGCGCGTCGGCACAGGTCCGGGGTATGGCTGCGCTCAAGCTCGACGAGCTGAAAAAATGGATCGCAACAGAAACCCCGCCGGCGCAAGAGGAAGCGGTGCGAGCGCAATTCTTTTTCGCGAAAACGCAAATCGAGCGCTTCCAAAGGAATCCGGCGGAGATTCACTTGACGACGCCGGCGACGCCGCCCGACGGCGATCCGATTGGCACTGACGGCTGGGAATGACGGGCGACGTCGGCAGCGCCAACTGACGGCGACGCCGGGCCCGCATGTTATAATCTTTTATTCCCAGTCGCTTAGAGCGCGGAGGACCGTATCGACAAACGTTTTATCCGAACCAATGACCGCATTCGAGCCCGCGAAATTCGCGTGATCGGAGACGAAGGCGAACAGATCGGTGTGATGCCTCCGTTTGAAGCGCTGAAGTTGGCCCGCAGCAAGAACCTGGATCTGGTTGAGATTTCGCCCACCGCACAACCTCCTGTGTGCCGCATCATGGATTACGGGAAGTATCTCTACCAGCAGGAAAAGAAGGAGCGCGAGGCCAAGAAGCACCAGAAGACAATCACAGTAAAAGAAGTAAAGTTCCGCATCAATGTGGACGACCACGATTACGAGACCAAGAAGAATCACGTGCTGCGCTTTCTTGATGAGGGAGACAAGGTAAAAGCTACGATCTTTTTCCGCGGCCGCGAGATGACGCGAACAGGGCTGGGGCGGCAAATACTGGAGCGGCTGATCAAGGACGTGGAACCGCAGAGCATTGTGGAGTTCCGTCCACGGCAGGAAGGCAACACGCTGCACGCGATTCTGGCGCCGAAGAAGTCGGCGGTGGAGCGGGAGAAGGAACGAGAGAAAGAAGCCAAGCAGAAAGCGAAGCAGGAGCAGAAGGAAAAGATGCTGCAGGAGAAGCTGGCGCAGGAAAAAGCAAAACAGCCGGCACCAGCGGCAATCACGGAAACTCCGAATCCGGTTTCGCAGGCTTGACGGCTGGCCTCGATTTCAAGCGGACGAGCGCGAATCGCGCCAACGATTCCAGAGCAATTGAATTCAGGGGTTGAATATGCAGCGAGTGGCCGCTGACCAACGGCGGCTGGCGGCTGATTCCGAGGTCTTATGCCGAAATTGAAATCGCACAAGGGCGCATCCAAGCGCTTCAAGAAAACGGCCAACGGCAAGGTGAAGCGCGGGCATTCGGGCCTGCGTCACATGCTGAGCTCGAAAGCCAAGAAACGGAAACGCAAGCTGGGAACCGCCACGCTGGTGAGCGACGGCGATCTCCGCAAAGTGAAGCGGATGATTCCGTATCAGTGAGGGCATTGACGATTGCGTGATTGAGCGATTTGGCGATTGAACAATCCCCGATCGCTCGACCTCTCAATTGTCTGGGCGCGTGAAGAGGCCAAAGATCGCCGCAACGGTGAATCGGACTTGCCTCCAGCCGCCAGTACATAGAAAGCAAAAAGGAGAAAACCGATGCCACGTGTAAAACGCGGAACCAAACGCCGCGCCAAGCGCAAGAAGATATTAGACCGCGCCAGCGGATACTTTCTCACCAAATCGAAACTGTACCGCTCGGCCAAAGAAGCGGTCGAACGCGGCCTCAAGTTCGCCTATTCGGGACGGAAGCAGCGGAAGCGCCAGTACCGGTCGTTGTGGATTGTGCGGATAGGAGCAGCGGCGAAGCTGAACGGGCTGAGCTATAACCAGTTCATCCACGGGTTGAAAGAGGCGGGGATCGAACTGGACCGCAAGATTCTGGCGGACCTGGCGGTGCGGGATGCGGCGGCGTTCAAAACTCTGGTAGAGCAGGCGAAGGGCGCGCTCGCATAGGCGGCGGACTCGGGCTTCAGCGATCGGCCCCCGCAGGTCACAGTCGTTCTCGCTTCCGGGCGCGGCATGAGGTTTTGAAAACCCACTAGTAAGCACCTTCTCCAAGGGGCGTCGGATCTCCGATTGAACCTGCTGTGCCTTGAGCACAGATAGAAGCGAGTCTGCTGTCGTTTGCAGACGTCGCTGGACCCGTATGCCTTCTTGTATAACTCAACGATAGCAAGACCAGGAAACAGTCATGAACAAGCCGGGAAAAGACGTGGAGAAGCGCGAGCGGATTGTGAATCGGATTGCGCGCGAATTACGGGATGGGTTCTACGTGAACCTGGGGATTGGGATGCCTACGCTGATTGCGAATCATGTCCCGGCGGGGATGGAAGTTGTTCTTCAATCCGAGAATGGGATGCTGGGGATTGGGCCTTATCCGATGGAGGGTGAGGAAGACGCCGACTTGATCAACGCGGGCAAGGAGACGGTGAGCGAGATGGCAGGGACATCTTATTTTTCGAGTGCGGATTCCTTTGCCATGATCCGTGGAGGGCATGTGGATTTGAGCGTCCTGGGGGCGATGGAAGTGGATGAGGCAGGCAACCTGGCGAACTGGATGATCCCGGGAAAAATGGTGAAAGGGATGGGCGGAGCGATGGATCTGGTTGCTGGGGCGCGGCGCGTGGTGGTGGCAATGGAGCACACGACTCGCGACGGTGCTCCCAAGATTCTCAAGAAGTGCGCGTTGCCGCTGACCGGAGTGAAAGTGGTGGATACGATTGTCACGGAGATGGCTTACATCCGGGTGACGGAGCGCGGGTTGGTGCTCGAGGAAATGGCTCCAGGGCTGACGGCGGAGGATGTGCAGCGGGCGACCCAGGCGAGGCTGGTGGTGAGTGAGCGGTTGAAGGTGATGGAGACCTAGATGCGAAGGAGCTAAAGTCCCGTCTTTTCCGACGTTTACGCGACGCTGAAGCGCCGCTCTTCCTCGGCATTCCATAGTTCCAAAAATTTGCTACCCCTTTTTGTGGATTTTTCAGTGGTCAATGCCGACAATCCTCGGCCATTCTGCCTAGATGCCCCGGAACGGGGCGGCTAACAGGCGGAATGGGAGTGTGATCGCGAGGTAGATTACCTCGAGGACTCCGTGAACGGCTACGCCGACGATTCGAAACGGGAGCAACAACAGCCAGACGAGCGGGTAGGCGACCAGCGCCAGCAGAGCCAGGGGCCAGCAGAGCACGAACAGGATGCACCACAACAGGAAAGTGAACATGATGAGGCCTCCTTCTTTCTATTTAATTGTACGGCGGTGGAGTGCCGAAAGTTCCGCGAGCCTCGTTTTGGAACTTCTGCGGATGTCGGGCGCTGTAGCATTCGCGGGCGGGCGCCCGCGCCACACAGCCTCATTCGTAGCGTAGAGCTTCGGCGGGCAACGTTCTCCCGGCGGACCACGAGGGATAGAGCGTGGCCACGAAGGAGACTCCGACCGCCACGAGGGATACCAGAACGCCATCCATCAGGCGCGGGGCGAAGGGGACGTAGTCGATAGAGTAGACCGCGGGGTCAAGCGAAATGATGTGATAGTGGCCGCCGGCGTAGGAGATGGCGTAGCCCAGGAGCAAGCCGATGGCGGTGCCGATCACGCCGATCAAGACTCCCTGGGCAATGAAAATGTTTCGCACCTGCGATTTGCGGGTACCCATCGACATGAGCACCGCGATGTCCCTGGTTTTTTCCATGACCATCATGATCAGAGAGATCAGGATGTTCAGAGCGGCCACGAAGACGATTAGTCCGATGGTGATGAAGGTGACCAGTTTCTCAAGACGCAGAGCGTGGAACAGAGCTTTATTTTGCTCCATCCAGTTGGTAGTCATGAAGCCTTTGCCGGCGGCAGCTTCGAGTTCGCGCGAAACTGCATCGGCCTGGTAGATGTCGTCGATTTTGAATTCGATTACTGAGATCAGGTTGCCGAGGCCGAAGAGGCGCTGCGCGTCCGACAGCCGAGTAAGGGCCCAGGACGAATCGTAATCGTAGAAGCCGGAGTTGAAGATTCCCACCACCCGAAAGCGGCTATATTTGGGAACCATGCCAAAGGGGGTCAGTTCGCCTTGCGGGCTGGTGACCAGCACCTCGGACCCGACGGTGGCGCCCAGGCTGTCGGCCATGTCCTGGCCGAGAATAATCGGGGGCATCGCGGCCAAGCGCGTATAAACACCGGCGAGCGAGTCGGGAGACTCGGGCGGGGTGTTGTTGGCGGCTGGATTTTTCTCTACCATTGTTTCCGACGAGCCCTGAGGCGACGGCGGAGGTTCATCCAAGGCAGCCGCGGAGCCTTCTTTGATGGTGCTGAGAAGATCGCCGACCTTGCGCTCGTAGGAAGGAATCATGCCCTTGAGGACGGCGCCGCGGGCGCGGGGGCCGCGGGAGATAAGCACCTGTTCGAAAATTGCGGGAGCGGCGGCGATCACATGCGGTTCTTTGGAAAGCCGCTTGAGCAACGACGGCCAGTCCTTAATGCCATCGTCGGCTACACGGAGCAGGCTGATGTGGGATGTGGAACCGAGCAGGCGGTCCTGCAGGTCCTGGCGAAAGCCGTTGTTGATGGCGAGCGCGACAATAAGCGAGGCGACGCCCGCGGCTACTCCGACAATAGAGATGCCAGTGATGATGCCGATGAAAGCTTGGCGGCGTTTGGCGCGCAGGTAGCGGGTCGCGATGAAGAGTTCAAAGCGCATGGGTGCCGTCGTCAGACATAAGGATCGTATCGCACAAGTTTTGGAAGCAGCCGAGGATGGAAGAAACGTGAGCACCTCAGGGCGCTGCCTTCGCTAACCTCGATCGTTCCACGAATGCCCATGAAACCAAAATACTCCCGACATTTGCCAGCGATTGTCGCAAGCCCCATCGCCCTCACGGCCTCCAGCATCATGTCGAAGGTTGCATTATCAGGCAGCCTAGATTCCGTCGGAAGTTCGAAAGTCGTGCCCGAGCCGAAGCTAACATCGATAAGAGAGCCGTTCCCGTCTTCGATGTGAGCGCAAAACTCGGCCGCCTGCTTCTTGGCTGGCCTCAACCAGACGATCGTTCCGTCGTCGTTTTTTGTTCGTGTGAAACCCGATGTCGCAGCTCCGGGTGGCAGCGTGCCGAGCAGTTCTTGAAATAGCCCCATCAATCGACTAGCGTTCTCATCGGAGGTTTTAATGATCGAACTCATGAGCTAAGTTTGAAGAGTATAGCCGGTACCTTGTTTCGATATGCAAGGTATTCTCGTCCAAACCTTTTCTCTAGCTCCTCATCCTCCATACGAATCATTGCGGCGCCCGTGATGACCGCGAACGCTGTCAGCGCCCAGCAGACCGCCAGCCCCGTGCCGATGCTCCAGGCCAGCATTTCGCAGAGATGCGCCAGATAGACCGGATGGCGAACCCGGGTGCGAATGCCCGTTGTTACCAGACGCTCCTGGCGATGATTCGGCAGAACTTCCGGCAGACCGCCAAGTTGCGCGGGGCTGAAGCCGCCGCCGGAGAGTTTGTAGAGTACGAGTCCAGTGCTAAACAGTGCCACTGCCGGAATCCAGCACCACGCGCGATGATAGAGCGTCAGGTTGCGCCAGTGCTCGGTCACCGCAGCCAGTAGCAGCCACATAGCGATCCACACGGGCAACAGGATTCGATACGGGGAGCGCGGGCGCGAGCGCCAGTACTCCGCGCGCGGGTGAATCAGCAGCCAGAACGCCGGGATCGTTGAGTAGATGATGCAAACGATCCAGCCGGCAGTTCGAAGCAGCGCGAGCATGATTTGATTCTACCCGCCAAGTTGGGACGGCATGCACGTCTTTAAGTTCTGTGGCACATTAGAGGATCACATTATTCGATCCATGCCTGCCCCTCTCGATTCGAAAGCCGGACGGATCGCCTTTACGCATCCGGATTTCGTGCTGTTCCAGATCGCCCGCTTCCTGATAGTGGCCGCGGTCGAAATGCAGGCAGTCGCGGTGGGATGGCAGGTCTACGACATCACCAAGCGCGCGCTCGATCTGGGGCTGGTGGGGCTGGCGCAGTTTCTTCCCGGCATTCTGCTGTTTCTGGTTTCGGGCCACACCTCAGACCGATTTGAACGGCGCAAGGTGCTAGGTACGTGCTATGCGGGCTACGCGCTGTGCTCGGGCCTTTTGCTCTTGATTGCGGTGCGAGACGGGCATGCGGTGCGGCCGATCTACGCGGTGCTGGTCTTGCTGGGCGTAGTGCGCTCATTCAACGGAACGGCGAGCCGGTCGATTCTGCCGCTGCTGGTGCCCGAAGAGCACTTCGCCAATGCCGTGACGTGGAACGCTACGACATTTCAGGCGGCCACGATTCTTGGACCGTCGCTCGGCGGAATTCTCTACGCGGCGTTTCGCGGACCGTCCGCGGTTTACGCAACTGCCATGCTGACCGCGGTGGGTGCACTGCTATCGATATTCCGCATCAAGACGCGGCCGCAAGCGCGGCGGCGCGAGCCGATGACGGTGAAGACGGTTCTGGCCGGATTGCACTTTATCTGGCGCGAGAAGCTGATTCTGGGCGCGATTTCGCTGGATTTGTTCGCCGTGCTGCTGGGAGGGGCTGTAGCGCTGCTTCCGGTCTATGCACGCGAGATTCTGCACACCGGGCCCTGGGGACTTGGACTATTGCGAACCGCTCCCGGAGTGGGCGCAGCGGTGATGGCAGTGGCGCTGGCGCATCGTCCCCTGCGCGGGCGGGCGGGGCTGACGCTGCTGTGGTCGGTGGCCGGCTTCGGGGTCTGCACCATTCTATTTGGCGTCTCGACCAGCCTGGCACTCTCGCTGATTTCGCTGATCTTTCTGGGTGCGGCCGACATGGTCAGCGTGATCATTCGCGCGACGCTGGTGCAGTTACGCACGCCCGACGAAATGCGCGGACGCGTGACGGCGGTAGATATGGTTTTCATCGGTGCATCGAACGAACTCGGGCAGTTCGAATCGGGCTTGACGGCCCAGTGGTTTGGCACCGTCCCGGCGGTTTTGCTGGGAGGAGTGGGCACGCTGCTGGTGATTGCGCTGTGGGCGTGCATATTCCCGGAACTGCGCCACGCCGGGGAACTGAACGCAATTCAGAGCATGGTGGTGGAGGACGCTTCGGAGGCGGCGGAAGAAATGGATTAGTTGGGATTTTTGGGCTGCCTTGCGGCGCTGTTCCTCTTGCGCTTTGTTTCTCTTGCTACGGGGCCACGCGTTTTTATTTTTGCGGGATCAGGGTCTTGGCGGCGCCCATGTTGTCGAAGCGGTCGAAGACGCGGACGACGACTACGTGCTCGGAGGAAGCTGCGCCATCTTTCGCGGGTTCCGGCGCGACCTTGAAGTCATAGTTTTCGGTCTTGGCGTCGGAGAGCTGGCCGACCGGGTCCACGTACTGCCAATCGCCGGCGTCCACCGAATACTCGGCGCGCTTGATGGGAGAAAAACCATCGACCGCGCGGAACGTTACATGTATCTCTCCACCTTCGACGGACGCCGACAGGTTCTCGATGCGGGGCGGAGTCGTATCCACCTCAAAGCGGCGGCTTTCTCTTGAGGCCGTTAGCGCCTCACCGGGGGAATGCGACGGCGCGTTCGACGCAACCACCTTAACGGTGTAGCCGCCATCGGGTAGCAGGCTGGCGTCGAAGGAATAGGCTTTGTCGGTGAGGTTGTCTTTGAGCAGGAGCCAGCGGCTCTCGCCGTCGCCGCGGTAATAGATGGAATAGACGAGCTGATCGTCGTTTTCATCGTGCGCGTTCCATTTCACTCCGATGGAATCGCGATCACGCGAACTCGGAGTCGCAGACTCGAAATGTACGCCCGAAGATCCGCTGGAATCCGAGACCATGCTGTTGGGCGGCATTTTCGGCAGCGGCTGATACCTCACGCCGAGCTGGACGGTTACATCGTCGATCACGGGAGCGGTGTTCTTGGGCAGGTAATTGAGCACGACGCTGTCCACACCCGGCGGCGTGGCTCCGGCGTGCAGCACAGCCTTCCACTGGGCGTAACGGGCCGCTGGAATCCCGGTTTCTGAGTCCCCGGCCAAATCGATTTTCTTCCACGGACTCCAGTTACGGTCGGGATTGTCGACATTGCCGCTGCGCGCATAGAGATCGACGTGGCCTGCGCCGCGGAACTCGGCGCGTCCCCAGCGCGAGAAAATCCTGGCATCGAACACGTCGCTCTCGTACGTACCCTCCGCTTCGGGGCCAGGCCCCAGCACAAATACTTTCCCCAGATTGCTGGTGGCGGCACAAAGCCCGCCTCCGGGGGTGTGGGCAAACGCGGTGACCTGCGAAGCCGGGGCTTTCAGCAGATCGGAGAACTCGTCGAGGCCGGTGATCGCGAAAATGTGTCCGCGATTGCCGGTACCAGCCAGTAGACGTCCCTGGGAATCGAAGGCTAATGCGTAGACGATGTCCTCGTGGGAGGTCCACAGCCTTGCGGGGGAGCCATCCGGAGCAATCCGGTACACATCCGAGCCGCTACTCACCTCGCCTCCCGGGAAGGGAAACGGACCCGCCACTTGAGGCGCCGCAGGCACAGGTGCGATCGTAGTTCCGGGAGTTTGCGGCGCAGTGCCGACAGTGGACGTGTTGATGCCCACGGTCAGAAAACCCGCGGCCATACCCGATGCCCCCAGTCCACCCCCGCTGCGTTTTTCGCCGACCGCCGCAGCGTAGATGTTGCCGGCATGATCGAGGGCGAGCGCCGTGATCTCTTTCTTGGGCGCACTGTACAGCACGAACGCATCGCCCGCGGGAGAAATGCGGTAGATCAGCCCGCTGCCATCGGACCCGGCAATGAGATTCCCCTGCGCATCGAAAGCGAGCACGCGAATATGAGTTTCGTCACTTTTGAAAAAAACCGAATGCTCGCCTTTGGGCGTGACCCGAAAGATTTCCCCACGGTCGCCAGTGGCCACGTATAGGTTGCCCGCCTTGTCCAGAGCCAGATCCCAGATATACTTTGTACCCGGCTCGAAATAGATGGAGGAACTCCACGAGGAATCTATGGTCGGGTTGGCTGCATCCTTCTCTTTGCCTTTGTCTTCTTCGCCGGCCTTCGTGGGCTGCGCCTTGCCGTCCGGCTTGTGTTCGAGCTTGTATACCTTGCCATCGGGAGCGGTGGCCGCATAGATCACGCCTCCGGGGCCGGTTCGCAGAGCCTGCACCTGGAGTTCCTTCGGCTCAAAAATGATCGTTGCCTTGCCCTCCGGGGTGATACGGTAGACGCGAGCGGGCGCGCCCGCCGCCACATATAAGTTGCCGGCATCGTCGGCGGCAATCGCCCAGATGTAGGTGGAAGGCGTGACATACAGACTCTTGAACGTGGGTGCGAGTTCGAGGCCTCCAGCACTGCGAATGGCCACACCAGCGGCTGTTCCTTTGATCAGTTCGTCGAACTGCGACTGTTCCCAGGTGCGCGTGCCCTCGGCGAGCGCGGTCGAAACCAGCACCGAACTACTCAAATCTGCGAGCAGGAAACCAGTGAGAAGAAAGAAGAAAAGCTTTCGTGCAGGTTGCAATGTCGATACCTCGAAGCGTCGTTGTGGGCACAATGTTCAGGGTATCACGCCTGACTGATGACAAACTGAAGGCCGCGGACCAGCGCGCGCACAAAGGCCAATTCTCCGTGGTATCGTAGAATTCCATGTCTTCCCCTCGCCAGCGCCTGCTGCGTTTGCTTGCCTCCAAATCTTTCCGGCTGGGGGAGTTCAAGCTTTCCTCCGGCAGCACCAGCGATTACTACATCGACTGCCGTACGAGCACTCTGGATGCCCAGGGCGGGCGCCTGACTGGCGAAGTTTTTTTCGACGAGATCCGGCGACGGGGATGGAAGCCGCAGGCGATTGGTGGTCTCACCCTGGGAGCCGATCCCATCGTGGTGGCGGTTTCGGTGGTGAGCGGCGAGTTACATGGGTTTCTCGTGCGTAAGGCTGAAAAACAGCACGGGACGGGACAACGCATTGAGGGCTTCCGCGAGAAGGGAGCGCGCGTGGTGATCGTGGACGATGTTTGCACCACGGGCTCATCCACGGTGCAGGCGATCGAAGCGGCGCGTGAATTCGGGTTTGAGATTGCCGGCGTGATGTGCCTGGTAGAGCGTGAGGAGGCTAAGGGCCGTTTGAATGTGGAGAATAGTGCGGCCCCGGCGCCTTTTGTCTCCATCTTTACAGCTCGCGAGGTCCGCGTCGAACACGTTTCTCAGATGGACGATACGGCGCCCGTGGTCGTTGCAGTCGCGGCCAGTTGCGAAATCTGCGGACAGCCGGCGGTGACGAATGTTCCCGGCAAGCGATGTGCGGCACATCAAAGCTGGTTAGATCGAAGCTGATTTCACGGGTTGAGAACTTCATGATTCAAACTCTCGAATGGACTGACCAGGGCGTACGCTTCATCGATCAAACGAAGCTGCCCACGGAAGAAACCTACGTGACCTGCACGACCCACACGCAGGTTGCTGACGTGATTCGGACCATGGTGGTGCGCGGAGCGCCCGCCATCGGCGTAGCTGCAGCCATGGGAATCGCGCTCGGGGTCAGGAACTCCAAGGCGGAGACCGTCGGCGACCTCAAGCGGGATTTCGATGAGATCTGCGACCTAATCGGCAAGACCCGGCCAACCGCCGTCAATCTCTTCTGGGCCATCCACCGCATGCAAGCGAAGTTCGAACGCGTACGAATTCGACCGATCGGACAGATCCAAAGAGAACTTATTGAAGAATCCCAACGCATGCACGCCGAGGATATCGCGGCCAACCGGGCCATGGGACGCCACGGCGCCACGCTGATGCCGAGTGAAGGCGGAGTTCTGACCCACTGCAACGCCGGTGCTCTAGCTACGGCCGGGTACGGCACGGCGCTGGGCGTGATTAGAGCAGCGGTCGAGCAAGGGAAAAAGATTCACGTCTACGCTGACGAAACGCGGCCGTTTCTGCAAGGCTCGCGGCTGACCGCGTGGGAGCTGATGAAAGACGGCATACCCACAACCGTCATCTCCGACAACATGGCGGGCGCCATGATGAAGCAGGGCAAGATCGGGGCGGTCGTGGTGGGCGCGGACCGCATCGCGGCCAACGGCGACGTAGCCAACAAGATTGGAACTTATACCGTCGCGGTCCTGGCTAAGGAGCACGGCATCCCCTTCTACGTGGCCGCGCCGATCTCGACCGTTGACCTCGCCTGCCCCGACGGAAGCAAAATTCCGATCGAGCAGCGCAACGCCAAGGAAGTCACTCACATCGCGGGCAAGCGGATCGTCCCCGACGGCGTGTCCGTTGAAAATCCGGCCTTTGACGTGACCCCGGCGGAATACGTCACCGCAATCGTTACTGAGCGGGGTATCGTCCGCGCGCCCTACGAGCAGTCGCTGCGCAGGCTGGCGGCCACGGAAGCCAAGGTGGAAGTCTAGGCTCGGTTCCGCCTGGAGTTTTTCGTATGGTTCGAATGTGCCATGTGGAGCTCGAGCGCCGATGTGAGAAGATGGCTGGTCCATTGTTCCCGCCCCGGCCAGACCTGGCAGGGACGGGATGTGGACCCAAGCGGAGGCGCAGTGCATCTAACCGAATGTAGAGGAGAGTCGGAAGCGCTGCTCCGGGTTCAAGGATTGAAGAAGGTTTTCCGATCGGGTGAATCGAACCTGTTGCTCTTTGAGAATCTGTCGTTTGAGGTGAAGCGCGGCGAGATGCTGGCGATTGTCGGCGAATCTGGAGCGGGAAAGAGTACCTTGTTGCACATACTGAGCGCTCTTGATCATGCTTCCGCTGGTGACGTATACTGCGCCCAATTGCAACTGAATGCCTTGTCGGCGGACGAAGCGGCGCAGTTTCGGAATCGGGATGCGGGTTTCGTCTGGCAGTTTCACTATCTGTTGCCGGAATTCACGGCGGCGGAAAACGTGGCGATGCCTCTGCTGGTGCGGGGACGTACCTGGGCAGAGGCGGCGCCGAAAGCTTCACGCTGGCTGCGCGAAGTCGGGTTGGAGCAACGCGGGCACCACCGTTCGGGAGAGCTTTCGGTCGGCGAGCAGCAGCGGGTGGCTCTGGCGCGTGCGCTGGTTACCGGTCCAAAGTTGTTGCTGGCGGATGAGCCTACCGGCGATCTGGACGGACAGACGGCGGAAGCGGTTTTCGAATTGATTGCGCGGCTACATCGCGAGCATCAGCTCACCTCCCTTATTGCAACGCATAACTTGTCGTTTGCGCGGCGCTGCCACCGGGTCTTGCGCCTGGAACGAGGGCGCGTGGAAGAGATCAGGCCGGATTCATTGCCGGCGTAGCGGCCGCGAGAAAGGGTAAAGAGCGAGATTAGTAGTACCTAATTAAGACTCATGTTCAAGAAGCTTGGGATGATTTTCCGCCAAGGAGGGCTTGAACAGGTTCCTTCAGTAACATTACAAAAACGTTTGAGTACTTGGGTGCGGTGGTCGTTTGATTGCATAATGGGATGGTGATGGGAAGCAAGAGGCAAGTATGGCCGCCGGGTCAGGGTTTCGGTAGGGTCGAGCGGGAGTCAGGGTCCTCTCGATCGGAAGGGTCAGGGGGAAGGGCGTTATGTTTGAACGTTATACGGAGAAAGCCAGGCGCGTAATCTTTTTTGCGCGCTACGAAGCAAGCCAGTTCGGATCTCCTTATATAGAGACCGAGCATTTGCTGCTGGGGCTTCTGCGCGAAGACAAAGCCCTGACCAATCGATTCCTGCGTTCGCACGCCTCGGTTGAATCCATTCGCAAGCAGATCGAGGGACACACTACGATTCGAGAGAAGGTCTCGACCTCCGTCGACCTTCCGCTGAGCAACGAGTGCAAGCGCGTGCTGGCATATGCTGCGGAAGAAGCGGAGCGCCTTTCGCACCGCCACATTGGCACTGAGCACCTGCTGCTGGGACTTCTGCGGGAAGAGAAATGCTTCGCGGCGGAGATTCTCCATGAGCGCGGCTTGCGGCTGGCGACGATCCGGGAAGACTTAGCGCGCACCAGCCAGGAAAAGGCGCAACCGCAACGGCAGCGGGAGTCTTCGCTGCTGAGCGAGTTTTCGCGCGATCTCACGCAGGCGGCGATGGACAGCCAGCTCGATCCTTTGGTCGGCCGCGATGGTGAGCTCGAACGCGTGGTGCAGATTCTGTGCCGGCGCACCAAGAACAATCCAGTGCTGATCGGCGAGCCGGGCGTGGGCAAGACGGCGATCGTGGAAGGATTGGCGCAGCGGATTGCCGATGGCGAGGTTCCGTCATTCCTTGCGGACAAGAGAATTCTGGCGCTCGATCTTTCGCTCATCGTTGCGGGAACGAAATACCGCGGGCAGTTCGAAGAGCGGCTGAAGACCATCATGAAAGAACTGATGGAGTCGCAGAATTCCATCATCTTTATTGACGAACTGCACACGCTGGTGGGCGCGGGATCGGCCGAGGGATCGCTCGATGCGGCGAACATCCTGAAGCCGGCTTTGTCGCGCGGCGAGATTCAATGCATTGGGGCCACCACTCCGGGAGAATACCGGAAGTCGATTGAGAAAGATCGGTCGCTGGAGCGGCGCTTCCAGGCGGTGAAGGTTCCGCCGCCGAATGAGGCCGACGCGGTAAAGGTCCTGTTCGGCATCAAGGACCGCTACGAGAAGTTCCATGCCGTCACTTATACCGACGATGCCATCAACTTCGCGGTTTCGCACTCGAACCGTTACATTCCCGACCGCTTCCTGCCCGATAAGGCGATCGATCTCGTCGACGAAGCCGGCGCGCGCGTGAAGCTGCGCCAGACCTCGCAGCCCGAGGAAATCACCGAGGTGCAGAAGCGGATCAAGTTCATCGTGCATCGGATGGAAAACGCCATCGCGAACCATGAGTTCGAGAAGGCGCGTTTCTATTCCGACGAAGAACGCAAGGAGCGCGAGAATCTGCGCGCGCTGCGCGATAAATATCACCTGGATGAATCTTCCACCGGCGTGGTGGGCCGCGAGGACATCGAAGACGTCGTTTCGCGCTGGACCGGCGTTCCCATCACCTCGATTAAGGAAGAAGAAACGCAGAAGCTGCTGCGCATCGAGGAAGAGCTGCACAAGCGCATCATCTCGCAGGATAAATCAATCAGCGCGCTGGCCCGGGCCATCCGGCGTTCGCGCGCGGGATTGAAGAGCCCGAACCGCCCCATCGGCTCGTTCCTGTTCCTCGGGCCGACCGGCGTTGGCAAGACGGAAGTTGCGCGGACACTGGCGCAATTCATGTTCGGCACCGAGAAGGCTCTGGTCCGCTTCGACATGTCGGAGTTCATGGAGAAGCACTCGGTCTCGAAATTGATCGGTTCGCCTCCGGGATATGTGGGATACGAAGAGGGCGGCCAGCTTACCGAGCGGGTGAAGCGTGCGCCGTATTCGGTGGTGCTGCTCGATGAAATCGAGAAGGCGCATCCCGATGTGTTCAACATCCTGCTGCAGGTTTTTGAAGATGGCCAGCTCACTGATGGTCTCGGCAACACGGTCGACTTCAAGAACACGATCCTCATCATGACCTCGAACATTGGGGCGCGGCACCTGCAGAAACGCGAGGGCTTCGGCTTCCAGTCGACTAAAGATGAAATGGTTTCGGGCAAGGTCGAGGAGTTGGTGAAGGGCGAGGTAAAACGCACCTTCAATCCGGAATTCCTGAACCGGCTGGACGAGATCATTCTGTTCCTGGCGTTGAGCGAGGCCGACCTGATCCAGATTCTGGAGCTTATGGTCACCCAGCTCAACACGAACCTGGCGCAGAAAGCGATCACCGTAACCGTGGCGGATGAGGCCAAGAAGTGGATTCTCAACCAGACCCTTACCGACCGCACCTACGGGGCGCGGCCGCTGCGCAGGGCCTTGCAGAAATATATTGAAGATCCGCTCTCGGAGGCGTTGATTCAAGGCACCATCACGACGCGTCCGGCGTTTATCGAGGTCTTCCTTGAGGACAACAAGCTGTTCTACCGTCCGGTGGATTCAGAGAAGACCGAAGGCGTGCTGCTGTATGAGAACAGTTAGCGGCTCGAGGTGAACTTTCAGCCGTCAGCGTGAGCTGGCGGCTTTTCTTTTTGCTCCCAGCCTGTTCAGCGCCAGGACATAGGCACGAATCGTATCCCGCCGCGCCCGGTTGTAGATGAACTGGCCTTCGCGCCGGCACCTGATCAAGTTGGCATCCGCCAGAATCTTAAGGTGGTGCGAAACCGTGCCGGGTGTAAGGCGGTACCGTTGGACGATCTCCCCGCAAAACATCTGTTCCTTCCCGGCAATTGATTCGTAGATGCGCAAACGCGTGGGATCGCCGAGCGCCCTGGAAATCCTGACCAATCCCTTTTGATCCATGGACGAACCCTGACCGAGCGCCCTGGCTCAAGAAAACTGAACCTCGAACACTTTGACACTCATCAAAGTATACAACTAAGGCAGGCTCGCGCGCTGCCTTGGGGTTGGCCATAATTCTACGAGGGGGGCTTTCCATGAAAAGATTTGAAGGGAAGACGGTAGTCGTCACCGGTGGCAACAGTGGCATTGGTTTGGCGACCGCCAGGCTGTTTCGCGAAGAAGGGGCCCGGGTCGCAATCTCGGGGCGCGATCAAAAAACCCTGAATGAGGCCGCCAAGGCGATCGGGGGAGAAACGCTGGCGGTCAAGGCAGACGTTTCCAAGCTTGCCGACATCGATAACTTGTTCGCGCAGGTCGCCGCGAAGTTCGGCAAGATTGACGCGCTCTTTGCCAACGCGGGTATCGCGAAGTTCGCCCCGCTCGGCGAAAGCGGCGAGCAAATGTTCGACGAAACTTTCGACACGAATGTGAAGGGACTATACTTTACCGTGCAGAAGGCGCTTCCGCATCTCAACGATAACGCTGGAATTGTCTTGAACTCCTCGGTCGTCAACTCCAAGGGAAACCCGGGGACCAGTGTTTATTCAGCCAGCAAGGCGGCGGTACGTTCGTTGGCACGTACTCTCGCGGCGGAGTTAGTCGGGCGCGGCATTCGCGTGAACGTGGTCAGCCCGGGTCCGATTGAGACGCCCATTCTTGCGCGTTCGGGCATGCCGCAGTCGGCGCAAGACCAGTTCGCGGATCAAATTAAGAGCCGTGTTCCCATGAAGCGCTTCGGCACTCCAGAAGAAGTAGGACACGCAGTTCTGTTCCTCGCCAGTAACGAAGCCTCCTACATCACTGGAGTCGATCTAAAAGTGGACGGCGGGACTGGTCAGGTTTGACTCTGTCAGCGGCTGCCCGGTACGCGGTCCTGGAATGCGAGACCCAGGCCCCCAGGCCAGGGCACTGGTGGCTTGGTTTCGCGCCAAACCCCAGCCACTGGAGATCTGGGCGCGCTACACTTACTGCGAGAGGAACCATGGACAAGGTCAACATCGCGGACAAGTTCGCCAAGATTTCGCAATACTACAAACCGCACATTGCCGGCGAACTCAATGGCCAGCAGGTGAAACTGGTAAAGACAAAAGGCGAGTTTGTGTTTCACCATCACGAGAATGAAGACGAGATGTTTTTGGTGGTGAAAGGCCGCTTCCGCATGGAGTTCCTCGACCGGCAGGAATGGATTGAAGAGGGCGAGTTTATTGTGATCCCGCGCGGCGTCGAGCATCGTCCCGTAGCCGAACAAGAATGCTGGATTTTACTGTTTGAGCCGGCTTCCACACTGAATACGGGCAACATCGTCAACGAGCGCACCGTGCCGCGACTGGAGCGGGTGTAGCCATGGAGCTTACGGTCTACTCCGCCGCCTGGTGTCCGGAGTGTCGCGAGGCCAAGCGCTTTCTGGCGAGGCACAATATTCCTTATAAAGACATCGATGTCGAGAGCACGCCGGGTGCGGCGGAGGAGATCATCGAGCACACCGGCAAGCGGGCCATCCCACAATTTGTGATTGATGGTGAGTGGGTGCAGCCGTATGCGCCGGGTAAGGGATTTCTTTACGACGAGATGGCCAGGCGGCTGGGAATCGGGAAGTCTTAACTCTCAGTAACCCCAAGCCGCTAAGTGCTTTCATTCCAATCCTGAAACGCGAATTTTACCCGCACGTTCATCTCCCTAAGAAACATCTCAGTATCCCCCGTTCATCATCTTCCGTACCGTGGAAAAGCCTTGCCGGACAAGGGAAGATGACCACTCATGTTCGAGCCGGAGATCCCTCAACAATCGAACGAGGTCAGTGACAGCTGGCAGCAGATGGTGCAGGCCGTGCTGGCGCTGGTGTTGCTGATCGGCGCGGTGGCTATGTTCCATTACTACGCACCCGCCGCAGCACAGGGTGTGCAACCGAACAAGCTGCAAAAGCAGGTCGAGCAGCTTACCCGGCAAGTGGATCAACTCGAGAAGGAACAGGAGATGCCGGCGCTAGTGCTAAACCGGTATCGGAATTCCATTGGCTACATTTACGGCGTGTATCAGGTGGGGTTTGCCAATCAGCCGCCGGCAATTCGGGCCAGCGTATCCGGCACCGGATTTTTGGTGGGTGGCGGACTGCTGGCTACCAACCGGCACGTGGCCGAGCCCTGGTATGGCGACAGCGGAGCAGAAGATATGATGCAGCGCGGCGCAACTGCCATGCTTGAGAGTTTGGTCGTATTCTTTCCGGGCTCGCCGACCCCCGTGAATTTGACGCCGGGTACAGTTTCTTCCACTGACGATCTGGCGGTGTTAAGGATCGCAAATAAAGATGCGGTGCGCGGACTTGCCGTTTTGCCCCTGGCCAAGGGGCTGGCCGCGCCGGGAGAAATGGTGACGGTGATTGGTTATCCCATGGGGATTGCGGGGATGGTGGCTAAATCGCCGAGCGGAATCTATCAACGGCTGGCCTACCGGCACGGCGACATTACGGCTGCCAGCGAACTGGCGGCGCTATCCCTGATTCGTCCTTCCACTACCTGCGGGCATTTGGGCGATGTGGTCGGCGACAAGTTAATTTACGATGCCCCCACGGCACACGGCGGCAGCGGCGGTCCGGTGTTCGACTCCAACGCCGAAGTGATTGGGGTGAACTCCGCCTACATCGACGGATTTTCCGGTGGTACATTGGGGGTATCAGCGGAGGCGTTGCGGCCGCTGGTCGAGGCTGCGGAACGGAAACCGTAGAAAGTCGGCCAAAAAGTGCAGCCGCCAGTCCTCTATCCCTGCCGACTCCAGATGCACAAGAAGCGCAGCGCCGAAAGCGCCGCACTCCACGTTGGCTCGGACTTCCTTCCACCCGATCAACGCCACCAGAGGTTAACCCCGCAACTCACGCTCCTTTGCACCTTCGTGCAGACGCTGGTCGCCGGAGGCAGAGGCATCGCCGGAGGCCGCATAGGCCACCGCCGCTCCGATAAGAGCGGGAATGATGAAGGAGTGACCGCCGGTTGCTTCTGCGACAAACACGACGGCGGCAAGCGGTGTCTTATAGCCGGCGGAAATGAATGAGGCCATGCCAACAGCAGCATAAAGGCTGACCGCAGAACTGTGGACCACGGATTGACCAAAGGCCGTCCCAATACTCCCCCAGTGAGAAACAGCGGGACAAACATGGCGCTGACTCCGCCGGAAGCCAGCGTAAACAGGGTTGCGCCCAGCTTAAGCACACTGAAAACAAGAAGCTGCGAAGTGCCGTGGTGCGTGTTCAGAATTTGTCCGACAGCCTCGTAGTTGGGGCCAAGAGGCACGAGATCGCCGGGATAGAGGTATAGGAAGAGAAGCCCGCAAAGGCCCGTCAGCAGGCCACCAATGGTGAGCTTCAGCCAATGCGGTACAGACCATTTTATAAAGAAAATGCGTACGCGGCGGAAGGTCATGACAAATACCATGGCAACCAGCCCGATGATCAAGCCGAGCAGCGCGCTCCAGTAAAGGTCATGGCGGGTAAATGCCGTGGAGCCAGAAAAATCGAAAAGGGGCGCGGCACCCAGAAAAGAACTTAGCGTGACGAAAGAGACGACCGAGGCGATCAATGATGGCACCAGAGCTTCATGCGCCAGATCGTCACGGTAGGGCATCTCCAGCGCGAACACGATGCCGGTGAGGGGTGCCCGAAAGACAGCCGACATGCCGGCCGCAGCGCCACAAATCAACATGATGCGGCGATCCCGATCATCCAGAGAAAGACGGCGAAGCTTGGTCCAAAGCCAGGAGCCGATCGCTCCTCCACCGTAAATACTGGGGCCTTCAAGTGCGGCGCTGCCACCAAATCCCACAGTAGTAATTGCCGCGAGCAGCTTAGGCACAAACGACCGCGTATCAATCTGGCCCTCATGCTCATGGTAGGAACGAATGATCTCTTCCGTGGAATGCTCATTAGGATCCGCGGTCAGGAACTGCATAAGGAGTCCGGTGGCGAGAAAGCCCAGCACTAATCCTGGCACAATGGCCCAGTGATGGGCTAAATAGTAGCGGAGCAGCGCGGGCCACAGTTTCCCCAGAATGATTACCACCATGACCGTAATCACCAGGCCGGTCGCCAAGCCGATTACGGGTGAAATGACGAGCCACTTGCGGAGATCGCGCGCATACACCGCCTTGAGGTCTTCATGAACCAGCGGCAGATATTTGCGAAGCAAGCGATGCGGCCGTAGTCCGCCAGTCCTCCGGTTCGTTTTTCTGGGTCTTGTCCTCACGGCTCGGCGCGCTCCCTTTCGCCCGGGGGATGCTTCCTATCCAACTGATCCTGCTTCATCAGGAAGGTTTGAAAAGCGCTCGAGTTGCAGTCTGAGGCAGGCAGGGGCTGCGGTTGAGCTTGCCGAAGGGAGTTTCGCAGATGCAGTTGTTCATGGACGTTTTATGGTCTTCCTTTTTTCGCGGGGCAAGGCGGAATGCAGAAACGCGGTATCGGCGCCTTGCCGCATGATGCGGCGAAGAGCGGCCACCAGTTCAGGCCCGGCGGAGCGCAGTTCATCGTGATGATGAAGCGCCAGTTCGCCGAGAACCCTTTCGCCTTTCGGGGTGAGCGCGAGCAGGACCTCGCGGCGATCGTCCCGTGCGCGCGTGCGATGGACAAACCCTCCGCCTTCCAGGCGATTCACCAGTTCCACGGCGCTATGGTGGCGGATTTGCATGCGGTTGGCCAATTCGCGAATCCGCGGCCGCACCCCGGGTGGCATGCCCTTGATCGCCAGCATGAGTTGATATTGGCCGCGCTTCAGTCCAGCCCCCTTGACTACTTGTTCGCTGAAGTGGAGGAAGCGGCGGATCTGATAACGGAACTCCGCCAGCGCGTGATAGTCCGACAAGGTGAGCTTCTTCATGCCGCCGATTGTATCGTGCCGCGATCCAGCAGCACTGCAAGTATATCGTAAGACGATATAGATTGGGAACAGTCGAAAGCAAGAAAATATGGGCCGATCTAAGGGTGATCTGCGCCGGGGCCACGGAATGCCGGCGGCTGTGTTCGATCGATGGCCATGTTACACTATCTCATTCGCAGACAAAGCGCCCCCTGACACAGGATAATTTATCCGCACATGCTTCTTTCCAAGGAATATGTGGGCTACCTGGCCCGCGAAGTTACCAAGAAACTGATTGTCGGCAAGGCCATCGAGACCGCGGCCGTGCCCAAAGTCACGGAGCGCGTCCACGCCGCACTGCTCGACGAGCTTATGCTCGAAGACCGCATCAACGACGAGGTTAGAGTCATCCTCGAAGCCTACGCCGACGAGATGAACAAGACCGGCGCCAACTACCAGGAGATGTTCCGCAAAGTGAAGAGCGAACTGGTTCGCAAGTACAAGGCGGTGCTGTGAGGCTGAGCCGCGACAAGGTAAATGTGCTGGCTCGAGCCGTCGCCGACACCCTTAAAGCGATGGATGAGGTCGATTTCATCGAAGACCCCAACACCATCCGCCAGGAAACCCGCAAGATTCTCGAAGACCTTCTCAACCATGAAGAGAGAATCGACCTGGCCGCCCGCCAGAAAATCGAGAGCCAGAAGCGCACCATCCTCGAAGGCTCGCAGGAGTGGGATATCCTGTATCGCAAGTACTACAACGAGGAAGTGAAGAAACTCGGCATCTGATGCCCCGTGACCACCGGTGGCTGGACAGCCAAAACTAAAGAATCCGCACTATTTTCCTGCCATTTCCCCGGCTACCGCCTCCCAGGAAAAATGCCCCGCGCATTTCGCGCGGGGCACAAGGGTGAGGGACCCGCAGAGAGAGCTTTTCAGGCTGCTTCCCGCCGCTGCTGGATGGTCTCCAGTAGCTGGCGGTATTTCTGCGCGTTGCCCACGATTTTCTTCTGGGGCAGGCTGTTGATCCACAGTTCATGAGGAACGCTGCGGCGTTCCCGGCGCGTGCCGACGGCGCCTCGGTTCAGCCCATTGATCGGGCGCTTCTCCGCAGTCTGTTGCTGCCAGCCGCTGCCCGAGTTCATGTTGAAGATTCCGATATAGCCGCCTGCCAACAGCTGCAGCGGGTTCTGGATTTTGTTCATGCGATCGAACTGGGTTGAGCCCTCGGTGCGGAACCCTTCGAACCAGGACGGATAGACGAAATCGGAAAGCAGGACGTTATCGATCTGATAGCCGAAGCTGTCATCCTCGCAAGCGTCGCAGATTTCGTAGGCGTAGAGAACTCCAGCGGTGTTGCTGTTCTCCACGAACACGGTCAGGTTGATGTTGGGGTCACCCAGCATTTCCAGCAGTTCGTGGCTGGCGGTGACCGTCCAGGATGTGCCCGCCTTCAGGTCGCTGGCGACGAAGACCTTGCCGATGGGAAGGCCCTCGGTTGTGAGGTCGTGATAACCGAGAGCGTTGGCCTGGTCGGAGTCGTCCAGCAGAACGAGCCACCAGCTCCCGCTGGGCGGCTGCGTGCCCTTGGGGACAATGCCAAGTTCGGTGTCCGTTCCCCAGACCGGGCGGAAGTCATCGGTAACCTGCTTCTGGAGAGCGACCACGACCGGCACGACATCCGCGTCGGCCAGCACGGTACTTTCGTTGATCACTGAGATTTGGATGGTGGGAGTTTGTACGTGGGTGGTTTGCGGCATACAGGTTGTCTCCTGTTCAAAGAAATTCGGAGAACGCGCAGCGTGTGTTGCGTGACTCTGTCACAAAAAGCTTATACGCTGAGCAAGGGCGGGAAAATGCTTTTGCCGACTAAAAGTAATATGCAGTTCCGAATTGGAACCGTTGCTTCCCCTGTGGTGACTCGAACCATGTATGTTATGCAACTGGCTCTGTTTCCGCGGGAGGGCTCGTTTCCGTGAGTCAACTTTGGAGAAGCAGAGAGTATTATGCGGACAACATTATGGAGTAATGAAACGGAGCTAACCAATGCCCGAATCCCTCGACTGGCCGTTGACCCATCCGCCGCAGCATCGCCGCCGTTTCTTTCTTATCGTCGTTGCGCTTGCCGTCCTCTTCTTCGGCGGCCGGACCGCGTTGTCGTATTACGTGGAATTGCTCTGGTTTAGGTCGCTTGGCTACGCGAGCGTATTCTGGAAAACGCTGGGCCTTGAATGGGGGATCTTCGCGGCCTTCACTGCGGTCACATTTCTCATTCTCTATGGATCGTTCCTGACCCTGAAACGCTCGCATCTCCGCGATTTGCCGAGTGGCCAGACCATCTACATAGGTGGGCAGCCTCTGAAGTTGCCGGTTGGGCCTGTCTTGCGGCTCATCGCGCTGGGGGTTTCGCTCGCCATCGCCGTGGTAGCCGGCGCTGGCATGATGGTGGAGTGGCCGGCGCTCGCACTCTTTTGGTATGCGCCCCGCGCCACCGGTAGCGTCGTAGACCCAATTTTTGGCAAGCCGTTGAATTTCTTTCTGTTTACCCTGCCCGCGTGGCAACTCATCGCGGGCTGGCTACTTACACTGGCAGTGATTGCCTGTCTGCTCGCGGTTTTCTTCATCCTTATCACGGGCGGATCCCGGGTCCTTTCCGGGCGCCTCAGCCGCTATGTCGCATTACCCTGGCGGGGTCTCTCGATCACGCTTGGGTTTCTGTTGTTGATCGTGGCGCTACGGGTGTATCTCGGCCGCTTCGAGTTGTTGCTCGCGGATCATACGATCTTCGGGGGGGTGACCTACACCGACGCCCACGTCACAATCACCGGCCTGCTCGTCGTTTGTGCGGCGCTCGTTCTCGGGGCGCTGATCGCGGCCGCAAACGCCGTGCGCGTGCCGAGCGGGCGCTGGCTGGTCGCCGCGATCCTTCCGGCTGCCGTCTGTTATGTGGCCCTTCAAGGGATCGCCTGGTACGTAAGCAGCTTCATCGTCAAGCCGAACGAGCTGGTTCGCGAGAAGCCCTACATTGTTTTCAATACGGAGTTAACCCGGCAGGCCTACGGACTGAACCGGGTCTCGCAGCGCGAGTTTCCCGCGGAGACGACCGTTGCTGCCGCCGACCCGGCGGATAATCAGGCCACGCTTGAGAACATCCGGCTGTGGGACTGGCACGCTCTCCAGGACACTTTGCGTCAGATCCAGGAAATCCGTACCTACTACGACTTTCCCGACATCGACATCGATCGATATGACATCGACGGCACCATGCGCGAGGTTATGCTCGCCGCGCGCGAGTTAAACGTCGACAAGCTCCCGGAGAGCAGCCGCAACTGGATTAACGACAAGCTGATCTACACCCACGGTTACGGCATCACCATGAACCCGGTCAATGGGTTTACGCCGGAAGGTCTGCCCACGCTGATCCTGAGCAACATGCCGGTCCAGAGCACGGTGCGTGGTCTAACAGGACGCTGAAAAATCGTGCTTTGATGCGATTCGGTCCACTTGGTTCGTGATTTTATGGGCGGCTGGAGCTTGTAGAT
>JBARJF010000122.1:0-25246 GCA_049800135.1 Candidatus Sulfotelmatobacter sp. | reverse complement strand
TCTTGCTTCTCCCGCTGCTTGCGCGTCCCCATCGCCATGCGCCGATTCTACAAACCAAGCCTGTGGATACCTCAACTCTTTCTGCTCACGAATCCGAACTTGCACCACGGGCTGCTAGGAGAGACGGCGTAAGATTACCCCTTTCTTGCACCATTGAGTTGAAAATGACGTTCGTTCCGCTGTGCCTCTGGTCGAGGAGGGTAAGTGGTGCGCTTTTCGAGGATCGCGCGCTCGATCATCAAGGCCGTCTTCGAGTCGTCGACTAAGAGAATTTTTGGCTGCCATTTCTTCTCCCCGCATGCTGAAACGATATTGCTCCGGGTACGGAATACGGTTGCGTGCAGCTTTGCAACAATAACGGCCGACCTGACCATGAAAGTCCCCAGCGTCAGGGAGGCCTGCCAACTTGAGAGATTAACGTTTTCCTAATTATTCCTCGAGTTACCTTAGTTCGTGATCTGGCGGAGTTGGCAAGATCGGTGTAATGCAGGGTCGAGTCTGGGCCGAAACCGCGATGTTTGGTGTGCGACAGATCACGCGGCCATTGGTTTTTGGTCACCGCAGGCCAGTTGTCGGGAGTGAATAATCCTCGTGACAGGAGAGAGCATATGCCATCCATCTTGTCGGAAAGACCGGCGACAGTTGAGGAGGCTCCCCAAGGCAACTCGAGCGCGGAGCATCTCGCGGTTCAGAAGGTGCAATTGGAGGCGAAAAGCAGCTTGGAAGGGCGCGGAAGCAAGTCTTTGAGCCGCCGCCAGCAGATCGCCATCCAGTCGCGGAAAATGTTCGAAGGGCACGAGGAGTTCCTCGGATGGACGCCGGATTGATGGTTGCAGCGAAGGCTGGAAAGACCAGCGGCATACTTCAGTCTTCCCGGACGCTGCGTGATTCCGGCTGCACGATCTGGCTCGCTTAGGTAAGCCGCTAGGATTTCTATTTGATATAGTTCCTCTCCATGTCCTCGCCGATTGCGTCCTCACCCGTTCCTGACGGCGGCGTCCCTGTTCGTTCGGCTGTGTCGCCAGCTCTCCCGCGCTCAGGATCACAATCTCATCGCCGCTACGACGTCATCTCAGTTTTAGGCGACGCCTCGCGCTTTGACCGGCGTTGTCTCGACTTTTCCCTGGGAAGAGGAAGCGGTCTCGGAGGAGCGCACTACGCGCGCCGCCAGAGGCTTGAGCCACAGCAGAGCCATAAACGCAGCAATCACATCGCAAGCGATCATCGCCCAGAAAACCTTGGACCACGAGCCCGTTTTAACGAACAACCATGCGGCGCCTGGACCCGCAGCAGCAGCGGCCAATCCTTTGGCCGTATAGACAACTCCATAGTTCGTGGTGGCCCATTTGTTTCCGTACAAATCGCCCGTAATAGCCGGGAACAAAGAGAAAATATTGCCCCAGGCGAAGAAACAGAGGCCGGACAGGGCAACGAACCACAATGGATGGCTGATCAACTGGAGCAGGGCGAATACCGCCATCGCTTCGAGCATGAAGGAAATAAAGATGGCATTCTCGCGGCCGATGTGGTCCGAGACCCATCCCCAGAACGGGCGAGTGAGCCCGTTCAGGACTCGGTCAACGGTGATGGCCAAGATCAGTGCCGTCATCCCGAAGGCGACGACCACGTTATCCACGTGATAGGAAGCGGCCATGGGTTTGAGTTGCGCGGTAACTACCAGGCCACCGAAGGCGAGCATGGTCATCATCAGGTAAATGACATAAAAGGACGGTTGGCGCAGCATCTCCCAGGGCGTCATGTTTACCGCCGCAGTGTTCACTTTGGCCTGGATCTTGGGAGCCTTTTCGGCCCAGTTTGGCGGCTCCCATCCGATTGGCGGGCGGGCAAGGAAGAGGGCGGAAGCCAGAACGACCAGTCCCTGGATCCCTCCCCAAACGATGAAAGTGTGCTGATAGCCGGAGATTTTCATCATGGAGGCGATAGGCGCGATGGTGGTCGCCGTACCGATGCCGTAGGCTCCTGCGGTGAGGCCGACGCACAGACCGCGATGGTCGGGGAACCATTTCAGCGCGTTGCCGATGGCACCGCCATAGACCACGCCAGCGCCGATGCCGCCCATGCCGTACCAGAAGTAGAGACCGTGAATAGATTCGGCGTAGCCCGATCCCATCCAGCCCGCAGCGATCAGAAAGGAGCCTATGCCCAGCATGAATCGGGGGCCGATGCGATCGACAAGGTAACCCTCGAAAGGTACGAGCCAGGTTTCAAGAAACACGAACACAGTGAATGTCCACTGAACCGCGACCAGTGATACATGCAGATGGGCCTGGATGGGTTTGGTGAACAGAGTCCACGCATATTGCAGGTTCGCGATTGCCATCATCGCGACGATGCCGGCCACTAACTGAATCCAGCGATTGGGAATACGCGAGGGGTGAATCAGAGTGGAAGCGGGAGCAGCCATAGGTTTCCTCCACAACCGGGTGGTGGATCTTTAACAGCACACAGGCGGATTGCCAGTCCGCAAACAGGTGCAAGGTTTTTGCACCGTCCCACAACTTCTCGCCAACCAGTGCATCGCTAATCAGTGAGACGTTAATCTCGTTGCGCCAACCGATCTGATGTGGCCAGCGGGAATCGGCGCCGCCTAAAGGGCCAAGTTTAGCGCCCATGCTAGACTGGTCCAGTGAGTGTACCACTTCGGGGTGAGACTTTAGCACCGCAGCTTTAGCGTGTCAAGCCGAATAGAGCTAGCAAGGCTGATTTTGTTGGTGGCTGACAAGATTGCATTCCCAGCCACGCCGATTTGCGATTCAAAGTAAGTATTGGACTGTCCGTTGCGCCAAAAACTGTGGCTTTCACGCCAGTCAGGATGGGAACCCACCGATGGATGAGACGCTTCAAGCGCAGGTGGAAACTTATCTTACTCAACTGGGCAGCCTGATCCGTCGGGGGCGGGAGGTGCTCAGTCTGCTGGCGGCGGATTCGAACGATGCCTTTGCCATTGCGACCAATCGGGTGTGGCAGCAAGACATCGGAGTGACGATCAATGAACTATCGGGCGGGAGCAAGGCTCACTGGTTGGCGCGCGCTTTCAGCGAAGCATTTCTGTTGCGGGCGGAGGATGGGCGTGCCGCGGAAGGGGCTGCTCCGGCTGAGATCGTTCAGCGATTGATCCGCGTGCTCGAGCAGGCCGTGGCCTCGCTGTCGGGCAATACGGGCAGCGCGATTGTCGCGGCATCAGCCGAGGCGCCAGCTTCCCGGCGGTTTGATTTTGTCCGCAACGTTGAGTTGCGGCCAGTGCTGGAGCAGGCCTACACCGAGCGCCGGCGTGCGTTGGAACAGGGACTCTTTGAGTTGGCGCTGCAGACCTCGTGCGGCATCCTGGAGGCGATTGTGACAGATGCGCTGGAACACAAAGGGCTCGGCACTTTGACTGCTTCGGGTGCGCCGGCGGGGATGGTTGCCGACTGGCCGCTGCAGACAAGGCTGGCCGTTGCGGAGCGGGCAGGGCTGATTCGTGGCGGGTGGGCTCGGCTCACCCTTGTGGCGTGGACGTACCGGGATCCCGCTAAGCGTGGATCGAATGCGATTACGGAACGCGACGCACGGCTGGCGGGGCAGGTGCTTCACGTGGTGATGAAAGATCTGAATCCCGGACGGTAGCAGGCTGCCCTCGGGGGCTAAAGCCCATGTCGATTTACCGCACTTATGGCGCGTCTTGAAGCCGCGCCCCTTCAATACTAATCCAGCCTTTGAGAGTTGAGCGGCGCCTGGAATTTTTCAGCGGCTGCCAGCCTTCAATCATCCAGATCCTGGCGGAATACTGGCTGTGAGGGGTCGACGCTGCCGTCGATGACGGCTACGAGCAGGTTTCCGTACGCATTGGTCGCCTCAGGCAGCGAGCCGTAGCCGCGCTCCCACTGCAGGCCGCCATCGGGCCTGTAGATGAGAGCGAAATAGCGGCCTTGGGAATACTGCAGTTCGAGCAGAGCGTCGGGGCGGTCCGGATCGCCCTTTTGTCCGAGCACGTCCATCAGCGCCAGGGTCCATTGCCGGCCTTTGGGGTCGGTGATGACCTCGCGCTCGAGGTACTGCCAGTCGTCCATGCTCCACAGCGGCATTTCTGAATCGTCCGAAATATTGACCTCGAACATTTATTCCAGCAACTGATCAAGCGCTCTGGCAACCTGCGAAGCAGTGAACGGCTTCGGGACCAGCAAGACTCTCTGCGCGTTGCGTGAACGGAGACTTGTGTCTGCCTCTTCTGGCGTGTCGGAGATGATAACGACCGGGAAGGCCGCGTGATTCGGGTGTGCACGCACCGAGTCGAAGAGCGCTTCGCTCATGTCGTAAGCGGTACAGTCGAGCACGACGGCATCGGCATGCTGCGCCACGATTAGATCGTTGACGGCAGGGGTGAATCCCTCGGCGAAAACTTCGTACCCGAGATCACACAGCGCAAACGTGAGAAGCTCGGCGATCTCGGGCGTGTCATCGATCAATAAGATGTGGCGCAAGGGAGCGCTCATCTTTTACTGTCGCTGGTACCGGCTCCGGGCAGACGCGGCTTCTTGCCATCGCAGCGTTCCAGATCGAGGACCCAAACGCGGCCGCCGGCAGTGTAATAGGCGCGCTTGTCATTCTCCACGATGACACCCCAGGCCTCGAGCGTACGCATGACGAATGTGACTCCCTCGAAGTTGGCGCGCGCGTGGCTCAACACTTCATTGGTGTGCCAGTTATCGGTCAGGATGGCATCGCCGGCGTGAACGCGAAGCACGGTGTAGTAGCGGTCGAAGGCAGCTTCGGGACGAACGTCGCGCGTGGAGCCGCGCTTTTTGCCTTCGGTCACGATGTAACTTTCCTGCGCTTCGGCAGGAGTGGATGGAATCGCTTCTGGGCTCATACGGTCTCCGCAATGGCCTCGGCTTCTGCCGCGGCCGCCATATTAACTTGATTTTTCGCGTCGGCAGCCTGGATCAGAGCTTCTGGTAGCTCGACGCCCACCATCTTCCATTGCTCGTTGGCGAACTTCTGCAGGTTCGCGATGTGCTCGGCGTGCAGGTGGCCGAAGCGGCCTTGCAACTTCAGGTATTCGGACACGGGCCTCATGCTGGCCGGACGGAAGCTGTAATCGAAGGCGCGCTTTTCGGGGATCCACTCCCACATGGGATAGAGGCCGCATTCAACGACGAGGCGTCCCAGGTCGATGGAACGCGGAGTCTCGTAGACGAAACCCTTTTGGCAGGGGGTGTAGACCATGAGGTAGGCGGCGCCTTTGTGGTTGAGGCCCTTGCGGACCTTGTTCATCAGGTCGATCGGATAGCCCACGCTCGCCGTGGCCACATAGCAGTGCGGATGCCCGGCGGCCATCATGCGCGCGAGGTCCTTGGGATAGAGCTTTTTCCCTTCAGGAACTTCGGGGCCGGGAGGCGAGAACGTCGTCATGCCGCCGTAAGGCGTGCGCGACGAGGCCTGAATCCCGGTGTTGGCGTACTGCTCGTTGTCGTAGCAGATGATCAGGCAATCGTGATTGCGATAGAGTGCGCCGGAAATCGAGGCCAGGCCGATGTCGGAAGCGCTGCCGTCGCCGGCTTCACAAATAATGTTTGGGTACTGACCCTTCCACTTGCCCTTGCGGATCATGGCTTCGTAGGCGGCGGCGACGCCGGCGGTAAAGCTGCCAGCACTGCCGATCTGGGTGTGCGCCCACGGCACGTTGTAGGGCGTGCACAGATATGAGCTGTTGGCGACGTACATACATCCGGTCGGGCCGACCAAGATGGTGTTGTCACCGGAAGCCTTGCTCGTCATCCGATACTGGATCGAGGGCCCGCATCCGGCGCAGGTACGATGGCCGGGAACGAAGGGCTCGGACGAAGGCAAATCAGGGTTATAGAAACGCGCGCCCTGGTTGGGGCTGCCGAGAATCGGCAGTATTTGCCGCTGAACTTCGATGGTTGCCATTACTGTTTCTCCTGAACTCTCTCTTGCCCTTCTACTTCTGGTCTTGCTTTTCGAATCTCTTATTCTTCAAACCCGACCCAGTGCGTGCGCTTTTCGATCTTGCCGCGCTTCTGCACGTTCACCATTTTTTCAGTCATCCAATAGAATTCCTTCAATACGATCGCTTCGCCGCCCATTCCCGCCATGAACGACAGGACGAGAGGACGCTCTTTGGCTTCGTAAAGAGCGGCGCAGGCGTCGGCGTAGAGAACGCCGCCGCTGCTTGGGCTGCCGAGGCCCATGTTGGTCTCGATCACGCCGACCACTTTGAACTTGCTGAGCACTTCACAGACTCGATCGGTAGGATACGGGCGAATGGTGCGCAGGCGTACAATTCCGACTTTTAGCCCCTTCTCGCGCATGTGCTGAATGGCAAAGCGCGCTGTTACCGCGTGAGCGCCCTGCAGGAAAAACACGACCTCGGCATCGTCGGTCATGAATTCTTCGACCCACGGGTCGTATTTTCTGCCGAAGATCTTGGCGAACTCTTCGTGAACTTCTTCGATGACCGCGATTGAGCCTTCCATAGCGCGGGCGCGCTCGAGCTGCAAGGGCGGACCTTGCTCCGGCATGATCTGCGGGCCGTGCGATACCGGATGCCGCGGATCGAGCGGGTAGGGATGCTTGTAGGGCGGCAGAAATTCCTTCACCTGACCGGAGTCCGGGAGTTCGACGTCGCCGGTGATATGGGAAACGAAAAAACCGTCCTGGCAGACCATTTGCGGCAAAAGCACGCGAGGGTCTTCACCGATGCGGTAGGCGATCAGGTGATTATCGAAGGCCTCCTGCGCATCACAGGACCATCCCATTAGCCAGCCCATGTCGCGGGTGGAAAGTGCGTCGGTGTGTTCGGAACCGAAGTCGCCGGGAGGATCGAGAGTCCGGTCTGCGATCATCATTTGCACCGGCATACGGCTGCCCGAGATGGGGGAATAGAGTTCGTAGGCGAATTGCACGCCGACGCCCGAACTGCCGGTGAAAACGCGAGCGCCGCTTGAGGAGGCGCCGTGCGAAATGCTCAATTGCGAGTGCTCGCTATCGGCCACGATGTATTCGGCGTCGAGCTCTCCGTTGGCGACCATTTGCGCCAGCGCCATCATGGTTGCGGTGTAGGGACGGATGGGATAGGCCGCAATCACGTCTACATCCGCGTATTTCGCGGCTTGCGCCGACGCGACGCAGCCGTTGATGCGGACTTTTTTCTTGCTCAAAGCAGATGTTGGCATGACTTACTCCGATTCTAAAATGTCATTGGTTATCTTCTCTATATGTCCTTCGCTGGGCGGCTCGAAAGATTTACCAGTTCCTGGGCCTGACGTCCATGCAGGCCGGGGGAAATGGCGAAAGCAGTATCCATGCGCACGACCCCGGTGTCGAAATCCAGTTCGGGAACGCCTTCGAGACAGCCCGTGGGACATTCCTCGATGCACACGCGGCAGCCTTTGCAATAGTCAACCAGAATTTTGTAGAGGCCGTTGGAACGCTCGGGACGAGCGATGCAGGGTTCGGGACAGACCAGATAACAGTTATCGCATGCGTTGCAAGTGCCGCAACTGAAACAGCGGTCCGCTTCCTCGACTGCCTGTTCCTCGGAAAATCCCTGAATCACTTCCTCCTGCGTTTTGCGCCGGCTTACGGGCGGAAGCAATTCCTGCTGAACGCGCGGGAAGTGCGGGAAATACGTCATGTTCATGCGGTTGAGATCCATGATGACATCGACCGCAATAGTGCGCGGCTGCAAGGGCTCCCCGCGGAGAGCCTTGTCGAGATTGAAGGCGACGCGCTTCCCGTCGCCGACGGCGTTGACGACCATTAAAGGTTGACCGGAGCCGAGTTGCACAATGTCGCCGGCGGCAAAGAAATTTGTGTCGCCGAGGCGGCCGAAGCGGTCGATCTTGATGGTGCCGCGCTCGTTCTTGAATTCCTGCGGCAACCACGCCAGCGAGGCATGTTGGCCCACGGCGATGATGACATTGTCGCAAGCGAAACGCTGGGGAGGGGCGTCGCGATCGACGGTAATCGGCGAAGCGTTGATGGCGCCGGAGAAACGCGCCGGATGCAGTTGCAGAGCCTCGACCTTGCCAGCGCCGAGAACTGCGGTTACGGCGCGGCCATGCACCAGTTCGACGCCTTCTTCGAGCATGTCGTGTAGATCTTCGGGAGAGGCGGGCATCTCTTTGGGGTTCGCCTCCACGGTGATCATTGTGACTTCGAGCGCGCCTTGCCGCAGTGCTTCGCGGGCGCAGTCGATGGCGGTGTTACCGCCGCCGATGACGGTGACACGGGCGCCCACCTTGACCTTCGATGTGCCCATGCCGATGTCGCGCAGGAAGGGAAGTCCGTAAACTACGCCGTCTTTGTTCTCGCCTTCAGCGCGCACGCTGTTGGGCTCGGTGAGGCCAACGGCGAGGACGCAGGCATCGTAATCGCGCTTCAGGTCATCCCATGTGACGTCTTTGCCGACTTCGCAATTGGTCTTGATGGTGATGCCGAGCTGTTCGAGGCGCTCGATCTCGCGATCGAGCACGTCCGCGGGAAGAACCCAGTCGGGAATGCCGCCGCGATTGAGCCCGCCGGCCTTCGGGGATTTTTCGAGAATGGTAACTTTGTAGCCGAGGCGCGCCAGTTGATAAGCGGCGCTGTGACCGGCGGGGCCGGAGCCGACCACGGCAACTTTCTTGCCGTTCGGTTTGCCGGGCTTTACCACGTCGTTGGTCAGCGCCTGGCCAAGATCGCCTAGAAAACGTTCGACGGCGCGGATCGAAATGGCCTCGTCGTATTTTCCGCGGTTGCAGGCCTGCTCGCAGGGGTGATAGCACACACGTCCGGTGACCGAAGGAAAAGGCATGTCTTCCTTGATGAGCGCATAAGCGTCGAGATATTTGCCGCGCTTCACCAGGTCGAGATAGCCCTGGATTTTTTCGTTGGTGCCACAGGCGTTGTTGCAGGGTGGCAACTTGTCGCGATAGACCGGGCGAATGGCGCGCCAGTTACCGGTAGGAAAAAGGTTCTGTCCTTTGTCTTGGGAGGGCGCGGGCGTGATGCCTGCGAAGGGTACGGTAAGCCAATCGGGAATCTGTGTGCCTTTGGTTGACATGAAATCCTTCCTACACAGCCACAGGGTTCAGTTGCATGACCTTCAATTCGTCGAGCGCTAGTTCGAATGCGTGCTGGTTGGCAATCATGGGCTGGATGGTTGCCATCTTGACGATATTCGTCGTCTTGATGACCGCGGCAATCAGCGGGGCGGCGATATCCGGCGCAACTTTCTTACTGCGCTCGGCGGCGCCTTCGGTGGAAAGGCGGTCGAGACCGAGTTCGCCGAGCCGGTAGTAGAGCCATTTGTGGTCGGCAATGTGGGCCGCGTCAACGCAAACGAGTTGAGAGAGGCGCTCGGCGCCGGGGACAAAGCGAATCATATACTCGGGCGAATAGTGGGTGTTGATCACCAGCGTTCCGCCGGGAGGCATGCCGCGCATGTAGTCCCAACCTTTGACCATGGTGCCTTCGACCAGCACGACGATGTTGGGGTGCTCGTTTTCATAGGTGAGCTCGTTTTCCAGGATCGTGTCGCTCACGCGGCAATACTTGCGGGTGGGCGCATTGGTCCGATCGGGATTGTCGACGTAATTTTCCATCGCCTGTGCGTACTTGCCTTCTATGCGGGCCGAGGCGGAAATCGAGTTGACGATGTCGCGGCCTTCTTTATCCATGATGATGCCGCGCGTCCAAACGGTAAGTTCGGTGTAGCTCATAGATTCAACCTCATCGATCTTCGTTATGATGATCCTGGTTCCGATGATCCTGGTTCCGATCACAATCAAGAACTGAACGGAAATCGCTTCCCAACACTACAAAAGGAGCGAGGCGGTTACCGTTCTGAAATTCCACGATGGCCGACAGCGTTGCCTTCTTGCACAGGCTCTCGATATCGGCGCCGGTCAGGTCGTCCATCTGTCCGGCGAGTTCGTTGATATCAACGTCCGCAGCCAAGGGCACGCGGCGGCAACAGATTCGCAGGATGCTCGCGCGGTCGGCAGCGTCGGGTTTAGCGAAATGGAGCATGTAGTCGAAACGTCCACTGCGCAAGAGAGCGGGCTCGATGCGCTCGGGACGATTCGTGGCCGCCAGCAGGATCACGCCTTTGACATCGCGCAGGTTATCGATTTCACGCAGAAGCTGGCTGAGAATTCTCTGGTAGACGTCGGTGCCGAATTGATCGGAGCCAAACTTGGGAGCGAGCGCATCGATCGTGTCAAAGAACAGAATGCAGGGCGCAGCGCGTCTGGCTTTCTTGAAAACTTCGCGCAGCGCGCGCTCGGACTCGCCCAGCCACTTCGAATATAACTGCGGTCCGTCGACAGCGATGAGAGGAAGTTGTTTCTCGCCCGATAGCGCTCGCGCCATGGCGGTTTTGCCCGTGCCCGACGGGCCGACAAGTAAAATGCCGCGGGGCGGTTCGAGTCCGGCTTGCTCGTAAATCTCCGCGCTGACGTGGGCGTGGTCGACGACTGCCTCAAGCAGTCGCTTCACCTCGCTCAAGCCGCCAACGGAGGCAAATGCCGATGAACTTTTCTCGATGAAGAATTCGCGAGTGGCGCTGGGCTCGACTTCGTTCAAGCCGGCGAGGAAGTCTTCGCGCGTGACCTGCAGGGCTGCCAAGTTCGCCGACGCGGCCGCATTGATTTCAATCGGCCAGGCCGAAAGAAAGCCGCGCAGGGCGATCATGCCCACTTCCTGGCACAGTGCCTCGAGATCGGCGCCGACGAAGCCGTGGGAATGCTCGGCGATTTCTTTGAGATCAACGGCGGACGCGAGCGGCATAGCGCGAGTGTGGATCTTGAGAATCTGCAGACGCGCCTGCGTGTTGGGCACGCCGATTTCGATTTCGCGGTCGAATCGTCCGGGGCGGCGCAGGGCCGGGTCGAGCACTTCGGGAATATTGGTCGCGCCGATGACGATGACCTGGCCACGCGCGACAAAGCCATCCATCAAGCTGAGAAGTTGAGCAACGACGCGCTTTTCCACTTCACCGCTGACTTCGGCGCGCTTGGGTGCGACGGCGTCAATCTCATCGATGAACAGGATCGCCGGGGCGTGGCGCGCAGCTTCCTCGAAGACTTCGCGCAGCTTGGCTTCGCTCTCTCCGTAAAACTTGCGCATGATTTCGGGGCCGTTGAGATGAATGAAGTGCACACGGCTTTCGGCAGCGACCGCGCGGGCAAGTAGAGTTTTGCCCGTGCCCGGCGGACCGTAGAGCAGCACGCCTTTCGGCGCGAGAATGCCCAGGCGCTCGAATACTTGGGGAAATTTCAGGGGCAGTTCGACGATCTCACGCACGCGGGCGACTTCCCGCTCGAGTCCGCCGATATCTTCATAGGACACCGCGGGCGCACGCGATGCGGTCTGGTCGCCCTCTACGACGCGGATGTCGGTGCTTTTCCCGATGATGACTGGGCTGGAGGGGATAGTGCGTACGACCAGAAAGTTCACCGCCTTGGCAAAGGTAGGCACCCGCACCACGCATCCAGTGATGACGGGAACTCCATCCAAGTCTTCGAGCATGCGCTCGGGAGCGATCATGGCAGGCGGAGCGCCGACCCACAACGGCGAGAGGCGAACCACAACTGCGTGCTGGGATTCGATTGGAGTGACCGTCACTTGCTCCTGCAACCCCGCACTGCAATTGCTGCGGCAGGTGCCGTCGACCTGGATCATGCCTTCGTGACTTTCGTCCCCGAGTTCGGCGCGTCCGACGGCGATGGCGCCGCCGGTGATCTTCAGAGTATCGCCGGGGCGGGCGTTCATGCGACGCAGATCGGTTTGGGCGAGACGGGCGATGGCGTGGCCGACGTCCTCGACACGGGATTCTGCCACGCGCAGCGTGAGACCGGTTCCCAGGGTGGAATGGTCCGCGGTGTGAGACCGGGCGGTCTCACGAGGCATATCATTTCCCGAGTCAGTCACTCCGATCTTCTCTAGTTCAGTCATCCCCAGTGCAATCGTCTGCAGTGTAACCTTCCCAAAACACTTAGCAAAACGTTCAACAGCTCAAGCACTCACTTCGTGCAATACAATCTCCTCGACGTCTTCAATGTGCCGGCGCATGGCCGCTTTGGCCGCCTCGGTATCGTGGCGCTTGATCGCCGCCAGAATGCGGCGGTGACCAGCCAGAGATTTTTGTGGTCGTCCTTCGACCTGCAAGCTGCGCTCCCGTGTCTCGCGCAGCAGGTCCATCAGAATGTCCAGTACCTTCAGCACGACGCTGTTACCGGAGGCCATGGCAACGGCGTAATGGAACTCGGAATCCTCGCCAATGGTGCTTTCCGCCTTGCGCAATTTCTGCTCCTGCCGGTTGAGAATATCTTCCATTTCGGAAATTTCTTCGGGAGAGGCGTGTGTAGCGGCGCGCCCGGCCAGCGGAGGTTCGAGGATCCTGCGAAAGTCAAGAAGCTCGCTCATGAGCTCTTCTTTGCGCTTGAGGGAGTTAGCCAGAGGATTGGCGACGGAACTTGCGGAAACTTCGCGAACAATTGTGCCCGCACCCTGGCGCGGTTCGACCATGCCAGCGAGTTCGAGGCTGCGAATCGCGTCGCGGATGGAACTGCGGCTGACGGAGAGAATTTCGGCAAGCTCGCGTTCCGAGGGCAATTTGTCGCCGGGCCGCAGTTTCTTGAGGATGAGACGTTCGATTTGGCGGGCAACGTCTTCGTAGACTTTCTTGCGGCGAACGGTTTCGAAGCCGGAAGTGATGGTTGAGGCCACGCTAGACTCCAAGTGGTCCGATAAGTGGACCACAGGAGTATACCCCGCTTGTCAAGTCTCTGGCAATATTCTCCCTTCCCGGAAGAAAGTGCAATCGAATCGGGGCGAGGGAGGTTCTAATCTCGCAAATCAAAAGCTATTAACCGCGAAGGTCGCGAAGAAATCACAAAGATCGCGAAGAAAAATAAAAATCGAATGTGAGAATGCCACTGGCAGTAGGGCCGCGGTCAGGAAGGCTTCGTGGGCTTGGCGATGCCGCACTGCCCGAGCAGTTTCGCGCAACCGTATACCGTACGGGTGTGCGGCATGGGAACGCCGACCTTCTCGCCAAGTTCTAACATTGCACCGACGAGCGCTTCCAATTCCATAGGCCGGCCGGCCTCGAGATCCTGCAACATCGAGGTCTTATGCTCACCAACCTTTTCCGCGCCGGCCATGCGCTGCTCAATTGAAATCGGCAAGTCCAGCCCCAATTTTCGGGAAACGGCCTCGACTTCCAGCATGATGTTGCGAATGACACTGGCGACGCCGGGATCGCGGACCATCTGAACCAGTGTGGCGTGGGTCAGGGCGCTCACGGGATTCAGCGAAGCGTTGCCTAGAATCTTGACCCAAATTTCCTGACGAATGTGGGTGGTGATGGGACAGCGCAGGCCGGAGGCTACGAGAGCCTCTGCGATGCGGCGGCAGCGTTCGGAGCGGGCGCCATCGGGTTCGCCGAGGGAAATACGGTTGCCTTCGTTATGTTGAATTATTCCGGGTTCGACGATCTCGGTGGAAAAATAGACGATGGAGCCCACCACGCGGCGAGATTCGATGGCGGCAGAAATTGCACCACCGGGATCGACGCGCTCGAGGCGGAGACCTTCCCATTCGCCGCCGAACTTTTGAAAGTACCACCACGGAATGCCGTTTTGCGTGCTGACCACGGTGGTGTTGGGTCCGAGCACCGGCTTCAGTTGCGGGACAAGTTGCGGCAGGCCGTGTGCTTTCACCCCTAAGAAGACGACGTCGGCTAGCCCCGCTTCTTCGAGCGAACCGGTAATTTGCGGATGAGCCTGGAAATCGCCGTCTGCGCTACGCACTTGCACGCCGTGCTGCAGCATGGCGTGCAAGTGCGGACCGCGCGCGAAGAGGGTAACGTCGAAACCGGCGCGCGTCAGGCGGGCGCCGATGTAGGTTCCGATTGCTCCTGCTCCCGCGATCAGAAATTTCATTCCCGGAGCCTCATGCGGGGCTATCGAGCAGCGCAGCCGCGACGGCACGTCGGCGAATCTTTCCCGTTGCGGTCGTGGGGATGCTGGTCACGAGGTAGAGTTTTTTGGGACACTTATATTCTGCCAGAAAGTCCCGACAGTGCATTAGAAGTACAGATTCGGTGGCGCCGTTCGGTTGGTGGAGGACGACGGCAGCCGCCACTTCTTCGCCCAGCGTGGGATGCGCGAAACCGAAGGTGACTGCGGCAGCGACCGCGGGATGCTTGAGCAGGACTTCGTCGACTTCGTGAGGCGCGACATTTTCTCCGCCGCGAATGATGATGTCTTTAATGCGGCCAGTCAAGTGAAGGTAGCAGTCGTCGTCGAGATATCCTTCGTCTCCGGTGCGAAACCATCCCTTCACTAGAGCGCGAGCATTGGCCTCGGGATTATTTTCGTATCCACGGAAAACGCTCGCACCTTGAATCACGATCTCCCCGCGCTGACTCGTGCCGAGTTCGTTGCCTTCTTTATCCATGACGCTGATGCGAATGCCGGTGCCGACGCCGACGGATCCGGCTTTGCGAAAGCGCGGGGGGAGGGGGTTCGAGGTCATCTGATGCGCAGCCTCGGTCATGCCATAGGCTTCGACAAACGGGACGCCGAAGAGTCCCTCGATTTTATGAATGAGTTCGGGCGACAAAGGTGCGCTGCAGGAGCGGATGAAGCGGAGAGTATCCGCCTCGGGAGGCTTGTTGTGGGCGCGTGCCATCAGAAGCTGATGCATGGTTGGCACTCCCGAAAACCAGGTCACGCGATGTTCGCGCACGGTCCGCCAGAAAGTGAGGGCATTGAATTTGGTCGGAACCACGAGCGTGCCGCCGGAAAGCAGCGTGGACATGGCCGAGCCGATCAAGCCGTGAATGTGGAACAGCGGCATGATGCAGAGCGAAACATCTTCCGACGACAGCGCGTAGGTGCCGGCGATGGTGGCGGCCGATACGGCGAGATTGAAATGCCGCAGCGGGACGCGCTTCGGGCGTCCGGTGCTTCCACTGGTGTGGAGGACGAGCGCGATATCCTCGGCGGAAGGTTCGGGAGCTTTCGCGCCGGAAGGAGCGTCGATAAGGTGAACGACTCCTTTGTCGGTCATGCCCGCTGGCAGGATCGGAATGTGGAGATCGGTAGCGGCGCTCAACGCGAAGGGGACACCAGAGGGAGGGCAAAGTAGAACACGAGCATCGGTGTCGCGAAGAAAGAACAGGAATTCCTCGTAGGGATAGGCAGGATTCAGGGGCGCGGCAGTTCCGGCAATGGAAGCGGCGAGAAAGCTCACGATCGCGGGCAAGCCGTTGGGCATGGCGATGGCCACCCGGTCTCCACGGCGAACACCTGCGGAAGCCAGCGCGCCGGCCATCGCCAGGACTTGCTGGCGGAGTGAATCGTAAGTGACCACAATTTCTAATTCGGGGACGGCGATAGCCGCGTGACTATCCGCGAAATGCAAAACATCGAGTAACGTCGCTACCGACTTCAAGGTAAGTCTTGTAGCCATGGGTGAAGTCCTCGGCCCGGTGTCTTCAATGCGATAACGGAAACTAGATGCGCGCTGTGCTTTTTTGCGTCAATCCTTTCGGCAATCGGTGCACGCTACATGGAATGACCTTCCGACTTTAGAACTTTCTTGAATTCACTCAGGAAAAACCGGACGTTCTCTTCGGTTGCGAGCGGTCCCATCAGACCGATGCGAAAAACTTTGCCTTCGAGCGGGCCGAATCCACCGGCGATCTCAATGCCCGGACCTTCCAAAAGGAGTTTGCGCACTTTGGCGTCGTCGACGCCTTTTGGGACACACACTGTGTTCAGTGTCGGAATGCGATGCATTGCAGGGACGTACATGCCAAGGCCCATCGCTTCGATTCCGTTGACGAAAACTTTGTGAGCGCGGCGATGGCGTTCCCAGCGATTCTCGATACCTTCTTCCGCGATCACCAGCAACGCTTCGCGTAAAGCATAGAACATGGATATGGGCGCGGTGTGGTGATAGCGGTGCGATATGGTTGAGTAATCGTGGATGAGCTTGAGATCGAGATACCAACTGCGCGAGAGTGTAGTGCGGGCGCGCAGCCAATCCATGGCCCGCTGTGAAAGTGCGAGCGGCGACACTCCCGGGGGGCAGCTCAGACCTTTTTGCGTGCAGCTATAGGCGATGTCGATGCCGGTCTCGTCGAATTCCACCGGCAGTCCGCCGAGGGAAGTGACGCAGTCGGCGATGACCAAAGCTCCGGCATTATGCGCGGCGTTGCAGATCGCATGGCCTGACTGCAACGCTCCCGTGGATGTTTCCGCGTGGACATAACCGACTGTGGCCGGCTTTTCGCGATGAATGAAGTCTGCAGCTTCTGCGGGGGAGAAAGTTTCGCCCCAGGCTTTCTCAAAGCGCACAACGTTGGCGCCGTTGCGCTTGGCCATGTCGGTTAGGCGGTCGGAGAAATATCCGTTGGCAAAGACTGCGAACTTGGCTCCGGGATCCACGAAATTGGCGACCGCGGCCTCCATGCCTGCGCTTCCAGTGCCAGAGATGACCAGGGTTGAGCCGTTCTTGGCGCCGTAGACCGACTTGAGCAGTTCCTGCACGTCTTGCATGACTTGGATGAAATAGGGGTCGAGATGTCCGACGATAGGCTTGGCGAGCGCCTGATAGACGCGAGGGTCGACCATGGTCGGCCCGGGTCCGAAAAGATAGCGGGTGGGCGGATGCAGCGGAGGGATGAAATCGCGGGGAGCTTGTTGCGCGGTGCTCATGAGGCCTCACTTGAACCAATTAGATTACGTACGGTCGCAAGACGGCAACGTTCCGTGCCACGCCTTCGAAATAAAGAAGCAGTCTGGCAGTGAATAACGTTTTTCAAATGTAGTCAAGTTAATTCTATTGGTCAGATCGATTAGTCTTTCTTATAGTATTCACTGGTTCGTCAATCCGCCAAGTGCGGACCGCGAATGAAACATTGGTTAAATGAAACATTAGTTAAAAGAACTGGTGTTTACTACCGACTAATCATCCCCATGCCGAGGTTGGTGGAGATGCAACTGTCCACCGGCTCACGCAAAACTTTTCTTGACATTATCCAGTCTTCTATGGTAAACCGCGCAGTCGGGCACTGGTCCGCTTTTCATACCGGATCGAATTCCTTATTTTCGTAAATTTCGGCAGGTACTGTTATCCCGAACTCGGCGGCGGTGTAGAGTGTCCGGACTGTCGCCCAGGCTGATTTCGCAACTCAACGCCGGAGAAGAAAACCATGCGCTCGCTCAGCAAACTTCTCGTGCTGCTGGTACTGTTCGTGGCAGCAGGTTCGTTCATCATCGCTCAAAGCTCCGAACCTACGGCCAATTCGGGCGCATCCGCGTCCGCGACCAAGGCGGAAGTGGATCAGTTGCGAAGCGAGGTCGCGGCGCAACGCCAAACCATTGAGCAACTGAAGGTTCTGGTGGAGAAGTTGGCGCAAGCGCAGGAAAAGACGGCGTCCGTGGCGAAGCAGCCAGTCTCGGTAAAACCCGTGGCGGACCAACCGGCTGAGGCGCAATTGCAACCGGCCGCGGCGACTTCCGGCAGCGGTGCGCATTTGAGCGATGCGGTCCTCCGCGGACTCGATGGCACGGCTCAGACGATGGCTGAGCAGGCAGCGACTTCCGCGCCCAAGACCGCCCCGCTTACTGCGGGATGGAACGGCGAGCATTTTTACATTCGCAGCCCGGATGGGCAGTTCAGCATCAGTCCGTACGGATATGTGGATAACGATTATCGAGCCTACAAAGGCGATGGGGCGCCCGCCGACACGTTTGTGCTGCGGCGCGCCCGCTTTGGCTTCCAGGGCAATTACGGTTCGCATTTTGATTTTGCCCTGCTCACCGACGCCGCCAGCACTTCGGGATCGGTTGTGCGCGACGTTTATCTCAACGTAAGACTCCGGCCCGAATTCCAATTCCAGGCGGGGCAGTTCAAGACGCCATTCGCCCAGGAAGCCGGAACCGGAGCCACCAACCTCGACTTCGTGGAACGCGGGTTCCAGGCGATGCTGTATCCCTCGGCGGCGTCGGCGTTCCGCAGCCCAGGTATTGCGTTGCACGGAGATATCGACGGTGGGGTACTGCAGTACTGGGTAGGAGCGTTCAACGGCAAGGGGTATGCGCTCGTCAATACCACCAACCAACCTGAAGTCATCGGCCGGGTTCGCCTGTATCTGTGGCGGAAGTCCAAGAACGAGTGGCTCAAGCACCTTGCCTTCGGCGGAGCTGCTGACCGCGCTCGCTCTCGGGGCCTCTCCGGGGATCAAAGCTTCAACGGCACGCTGCCGGGTGGGGTTTATGACTTCTTTCCGCAGTTTGCCATTAATGGACCCGTCCAACGCTACAACGGTGAGTTTACTTATCTTAAATCGGGATTCGCTCTGCGCGGCGAGTTCGATCAGCTCAACATGTCTCGAAACAATGTCGGCTCCGAGCAGGCCGGAGGGCTGGGCTTCCTGAGTTTACCTTCCATTATAGCCAAGGCTTGGGACATCAGCACGACCTACATGCTCACCGGCGAAAAACAGCCGGAGAACGGTACTCCAAGGGTGAAGAATCCGCTGTTTGGGCCCGATACTCCGGGGGGCAAAGGGCGCGGCTTCGGAGCGTGGGGAGTCGGTCTCAGATACATGGGCATTCACGCCAACGAACCGGGCGCAAACTTCTTGAGCTATTACACGCCGGGATTTGTGCCCACGTTCAATGACCACACGGATGAGATCACCGTGGGCGTGAGCTGGTATCCCAATTATTGGGTCAAATACCAAGTCAACTTGGGTATCGATCAGTTGAAGGAGCCCAGCACAATCGGCGCGGTGCCGCAAAATTACTATGTGGTTCTGCAACAGTTACAGTTCAGGTTTTAGTTCCGCCGGATATTGATGACGTGCGGAACGGTTAACAATTCGGTAACGCCGGGGCTGGTCGCAAGCCGGTCCTGGAGGGAAAATCGCTGGAGGAAATTCGAATGAGACCGAAGATTTTTCTTACTATTCTTCTCACCGCATTGTTTGTGATCGTGAGCGGCTGCGGCACTACGCCGAATTGTCCAACTTGCGGCACGACGCTGAACGGCGCTTACGCCATCATCAACGTCATTCCCGTTCCGGAGCACAATCCTACCGGCGAACCCGGCGGTCCGTTTAATTCCTTCGACATCAGCACGATCGCACCGAACGCGACGGGGTCGGGAGGACCCTATCTGGATTTTATTTCCGACCGCATCGGCATTGCCATGCAGGTGATCGATACCTCGAAGGATCTCGCTGTTTTCTCAATTCAAGGACAGAACGGCGTGTCCGACGCCGGCAATGGCGCCAGCCCCTGCCCCACGGAGCCACAACCCGGCGTCACCACGAACCCTCCCGTGGTCGAGGTTATTCCGCCTACTGTTGACGTATTTGGCAATTTCGTAAGGTATGCCTGCAGGACGGATATGACTTGGGAGAACGGTTCGATGTTCCATTTGAACACGGGTTTTGGTCCCAGCGGCAATTTCGGAGGATTCCCCGGCTCTCAGTGCTGTGCCTCGCGCTCCAATGGCGTAAACCCGATGTCCGGGCCAGACGGCAACACGACCACACCCGATGGCAAGGTGCTCTTTGTCGGCAACGGCAGCTCCAACGTCATAGTTTTCGACCTGACTTCGATGAATCTGAGTAACAGTCCCCCCACTCCGCCTAATATCCTTGCCACGATTCCTACAGGGGTCTCTGCTGACTACGATGGGCCGCAAGGTATCTCGGGCTGCATCGCCTCATGGAACGGCGAAGCCGGTTCAGCCGCGGATTGCGGCGACGACCGCTCTGACGAAATGTGGTACGACTCTACTCATCATGTTCTTGCCGTCATCAACGGCGATCCCGGACTGCCCTTCATTACGTTCATCGATATGCAGTACATTGTGGGCGCGACCCCACCAAGAACGACAGCCGCCGATCCGCTAGGAGAGGGGGATCTGCACTGTCTGCCGATTGACCGGAATCTGGCTTATGGACCGTATCCTGTTGGATTTAGTCCAGCATTCAATGCGACGACGGGCACCTACGGCTCTTATCCATACCCTGGCGTGGGACCCGGGGTCTTTGGTTATCCGCTTCAAGGAACAGGAACGGGCCTCGTCGGAACTGGAACGGGAGGCAACGGGCAAACCTATCCCTCGCCTGCATTAGACCCGAGCGTCGGCGGCTCGTTTAATCCACCTCGGTGCATTATCGGACAGATCTACTACGACGGCGCCGGAGGTTCGGCATCAGGAGGACTCGGCCTCAACCCCAGCGTCCCGGTGGACACTGTCGGAAACACATTCCCTTGCCCGGACCCTTCCAATCCGCATGTTTTCAGCGGCGTATCGGGATCTGCGGCTGCTGATGGTCCAGCTGGTCTGCCCGGCATCGGCACAACCCCCAGCGGTGTTTCTTACACAATCCCGTGCCATCACGGCCCCATCATCAGCTATGCCACCGGGGCGTTCTGTAGCCAAAGCCCGCCATTTGCGGACCCAACCTGTTCGGGGGCCATTGCGCCCGCCGGACTAGGTGCGATGTCCTATGATCCAAACAGCGGCCTCTGGTTGTTGACCAACGAAAACTCCGTCGCCACCACGCAAATTGGCAGCGTTGATGCCATTCAACTTACTGTCGACGGGCCGGTGGTCGTGAACAGTTTTCCCATATACGATTGCATGCCTACCGGCATCATCCCAGGACCGGGAGATAACTTCCTCGTGGGCTGCGCCGACCACGATGGCGAAACTTTTCCGGCGAATGAATACATCATCACCAATACCACTAGCGGCAACATAAACTGCGTGCCGCCGAATACTGGAATAGCGGGTGCGCCTCCGAATAGCAACTGCCTGGAAATCACCAACGTCGGAGGCGTGGACGAGACTTGGTATAACCCGGGTGATAACAAGTATTATCTGGCGGCGCGCGACATGCTGCCCACCGCAGTCATGGGCGTGATTGATGCTGGGACGAATGAGTGGCTCTATAACATGCCGACCGGCTCCAATGCGCACAGCATCTCCGTCGACCCCAGCACCAACCACGCCTTCGTGCCTCTTCAATCTGGTGCGGTCTGTTCGACGCTGGCCAACGCCGGTTGTGTCGGCGTGGCCGCGGAGCAATGAGAGGCTTGGGCGCGGTGGTATAGTTGGCTTAGACGCGACGTCGACGCATTGCTTCGCGTCGGGAATCGAAGTTATTTATGGAGACCTCGTTTGAGAGATGCTTCCGGGCTTGTGCGCCTGTGATGTTGCTTCTGCTGCTGAGTTTTGGCAACGCGGTCGCGAGTGAGGAACCTGCTGCGAAACCCACCGACGTTCCCGCCACGGTGATTGCTCACTTACCGCTGCCGGAGGCCACAGGGAGCCAAATGCTGCTGCAGAAGAAGAACGGCAAACAGTACCTGTACGTGCAACAGGCTGCGAAGCAGGGTTTCATGGTCGTCGATGTGACCAAGCCCGAGACGCCGAACCTGCTGAAGCGAAGCGCGCAGTCCGACCGCGCAACTGCTGGAAACCTGGATATCGTCAGTCCTGACGTTGCGATTGCGCAGGCTCCCGAGAAAACGCCGGGCACGCTTACCAACAGCAACCATCCCACAGAGACTGTACGGGTTCTGGATCTGAGTGACCCGCGCAATCCTAAGACACTGGAGACCTTCAACAAAGTCACCAGCCTTCTTCCCGATGGCGGGCACGGGCTAATCTATCTGACCAACAACGATGGGCTCTGGATCCTCCGCTATAACCACCCATCCCGATTCGAGCCGGCGAAGAAAAGGCCTCCTTGCGACTCCGAGTCCGAAATCATGGCGATGCCCCCGGACTGCGACTAGAGCAGACAGCTTCCTTCGATACTGGCTATCGCAATCGTCCTCTACCGTAATGTGCATTCTTTGTCGATCGTTCTGATCGAGTTGACCGTGATGGTCACCGGGCTGGCAGATCCAACCCTGGTCATAGCATCAGAACTCGTGCTCATCGAAGGGGATTCTTTCCCCGTCACTTCCACCCGATGTCCCAAGTAAGAGTGAAATCTTATCTTGCTACTGCCTTGAAGTTCGTAGGTCACGCCCGGATCCTGCTTTACCAGGACGTAATCGCCGTCAGACCGGGTGACACAGCCCTGAATCGTGGCTTGACCTTTGGTGTGTTGTGAATTGTCTGGATTTGCCGCGGCAGGCTTGCTGTCCTGCGTCAGAGCAAAACTGGCGGAAAGTAGAACTGCGACTAGCAGCGTTCTCATTGTACGCCTCCTATTGCCGACAAAGCCTATAGATGGACGGATGATGAGCACCCCGCGGAGGTTGCTAAAATCTGGTGCCAGGGCAACGAATTACTTGACGTGCGTTTCCTGATAGTGCAGTTCCTTCCACTGTCCGCCTCGTTTCACCCAAAGCGCTCCTATGTAAACCCTGGAATAACGTACCTGCGAGCGGGGCGGGAATTGCATAGTGACCTCATAAACCACGAAGGTGGCACCTGGTCCTAGGGGAGTGACCTTAAGGCCCCACAACGTGTAGCTAGAGACATTCGTGTTGGCTAGTTCATTGACTGCTTGAATCTTGGTTCGTTCGCCCTGTCCGTCGATCTCGACCCCTTGATATTCGTCCGCCAAGAGGTCGCTGTATGCTTTCTTATCCTTGTTCCTGATCGCGTCCCACTCGGTTTTGATTTTCGCCTGGAACAGTTCTTTCAATGCCGAATCGGCGGTTGGAGACGGAGCGTTCGCATTGCTCTTTGCTGGAGCGGACGGTTGCTGCGAACGCGCCGGGCAGCTCAGCAAGGCAATACAAAGAAAAGCGAATCGAAGTCCCATCGTTCCTCCCGGCGAATTCCATTATCAGTTCTGATGCTCTGCAAGACTGAAAGCTGATCGGAACTGCTCACCAGCCACCGGAGCATGCAGTCCAAACCGATAGGTAGGTTAGCACGGTAGACTCCGAAAAGATCGTTGGGATTCTGCAAGAGTGGGAGAATCAGACCATCATCGGGTTCCATCTGAAGAACCCGCTGGAAGGCTATCGGCGGCTGACGTTCATGATGCTCGACGGTGACGTTGTGGCCGTCAGTCCGGCGAGTGTTTGGCGAGTGTTGAAGCAATCTGGATTATTATCCCGGTGGAAGAGCAAACCCTCGCGCAAGGGAACCGGTTTCGAGCAGCCGCTGCAGCCACATCAGCACTGGCATATCGACGTTTCCTATATCAACCTATGCGGCACCTTCTATTACTTGTGCAGCATTCTGGATGGGTTCAGTCCTTCCTCGTGCATTGGGATCTGCGTGAGTCCATGCGAGAAGCTGATGTCGAAGTCATCCTGCAGAGAGCCAAGGAGAAGTACCCGGAAGCGAAGCCGCGAATCATCTCCGACAATGGCCCGCAGTTCATTGCTCGCGACTTCAAGGAGTTCATTCGCATCTCGGGCATGACGCACGTCCGAACCTCCCCTTACTATCCACAGTCGAACGGCAAGATTGAGCGCTGGCACAAGTCCCTGAAAAGCGAGTGCATTCGGCAGGGAACGCCGCTGTCGCTGGAAGATGCGCGGCGTCTGGTCGAGGGCTACATGGAGCATTACAACAACGCCCGTCTGAACAGTGCCACCGGCTATATCACGCCGAAGGACGTTCTGGCAGGGCGTCAGCAGGAGATCCACGCGGAACGCGACCGCAAGCTGGAGGCCGCCAGACTGCAACGCCAGAGTCACCGCCAGCAAGCCGCGTGAGGAGCGAAGCGGCCAAACGCCGCGATGCCGGACAGCCGAGGAAAGCTATTTTGCCCCGCAGTCGGTAGATGAGTAATTGATTCCATGACAATGTCGGCTCCGACGCCCGGATAGACTTTGGTGGTGCCAACCAACCAAGGCCCGGGAGAAAGGAGCCGAACGATGATCATTATAGGATGCGATTACCACCCGGGGTTCCAACAAATTGCTTTTGTGGATGCCGACACGGGGGAGTGTGGCGAGCGACGGCTGGAGCACCGCGAAGAAGCAGAGAAGTTCTATCGTGAACTTGCGGCGCAGAGGATGACAGCGCGTGTGGGGATGGAAGCGAGTGGGCACGTACGCTGGTTTGAACGACTACTGGCGGAGTTGCAGGTTGAGTTGTGGATTGGGGATGCGGCCGAGATCCGCACGAAACGAGTACGCAAGCAACAGGCGCAGAATCAGTTGCGCATCTCGGCGATCCGTTGTTGACGCCGTAGATCTCCGTGCTGGCGTGCTGCTGATCTGATTAATCGCTTACGCCTCCCTCGCGATGGCAAAGCAAGACATCCCCATGGTTATACCGTCGCGATGATGGTCGAAGAATCGCGAATTCTCCAGGTCAGTATCTTTAACACTCTTCAAAACAATCTAGATAGAGTGGATTTCAGTAAGGTGCTGCGAGACGTAATCACCATCGCAGACGAAGTGGACTCGCAATTGAAGCAGGCGGCGCTCAGCTATCTTGAACCCGGTCGGGCTGCCGTGTCGGCGGCATAGCTATAGAGTTTGCGTCTTTCGGCGGGTGATATGACCTGCCAGACCCGATTCTTCATTTTATTGCACCTTCTACTGCACGATGCCAAGAGAGGACAGTTGAAGCGTTTGGAGGCACGGCCCGTACTCTACAATCGCGCTGGTCTGAGGTTAGCCAGCACTGAAAACACGTCCGGCACCGCCGCACAGTGGACATTTCTTGCGTGCCCAGGTCTTTGCGCCAATAGGAGTTGCTCACCATGCTCTGTAGGGACATTCTCGATCTCTTCAAGAACATAGCCTTTCCCTGCACAGTACGGGCACACTCTTCCCTCTTGCGCCTGATCCATAAATCATGGCTCCTACCGATGAGAGAAGCGAAAACCACCATTATGTTAACAACATGCAAGTAGGCACACTTCAGTTCTGGCTTCCTTGTTACAAATTCCGGACAGTTGCTTTTCCCACTCGCACCAAGTCCTGCAAGCCCTTCTCCGCTTTATAACTGAAACCTCACGAATGACATCGCGAACGTCCGTCTCGAACTTCTCAGCGGCCGTATCTTCATGCTGGGTCAATCAGGAAATGGTGCACCGATTCCGCCTTTGGCTGAAAGCGCAAAACTATGAGCGCAGCACGGTCGAGAGTAAGTGTCAGAGGAAACACATCCTTGACAAGTTGAATCGGCAGCCAGCGTGATTTCGCCGTGCCACCAGCAAATTCTCAGGCAGCGGAACCCCGATTTTGCCGATTATCCCCATCCCAGCGGTTCG
>JBARJF010000121.1:0-9269 GCA_049800135.1 Candidatus Sulfotelmatobacter sp. | reverse complement strand
TGCGGTACTCGTTTGTCGGGTGAAATATAGCTGAACATCCCGTCTTGCCGCTGATCGTCTCCACGCATGCTGCCACTACTAACACGTCTTCCTGTGGATTGGGAGTCGTTTTTCAGCATCCTGCTAGACCACCGCCTTCGATGGCAGGCACTTCCGAGAGGTCAAGCACAATGATTCGGGCATCTCCTTGCGAACTGACAGCTTTGCGTAGTGTGAAAGCGGCTTCGCTCCGCACGATTCTGCCCTCGCACTCGACCACTGCGAGGTCACCCAAGGTTTCGATGTGTACACTTAGCATGAGTTCCTCCAGATTGATTTAGCTATTATGAAAGCAAGCACCTTGCCAAAAGGCGATGGCCTGTGTTTTCTGCTTGATACGCATGGGAAAGGGCCGAGAAATGAGAATTTTAGGGAGGTTGTCATAGAAATCTGCACTTCCGGGCGGAATGCTGTACTCTGATTTCATCACTGCTGCCATCTGGATAATTTGACATGGCGTCCCTCTGGTCTCGTAACGCCACCGTTTCCAGGAGGGACGGTTTTAAGCTGTTGCTTGTCCTTTCTCGAACTGCAAACCCACTCCGAAGACTCCCTCGGCCAGCGGCTGGCAGTAAACCACACGTGCGGGTTTCGGTTCTTCACTGCCGATTAGAGAAGTGACCAGCAGCCATTCTTGCGGCGGTAAGGGGCGTCTGGTCAAGACCCGAACGCCATGAGTGCTGACGTTTTCGGTGGTCGTCTTCTCAGCGAGGTCAACAGAGCCCGTTTTTTCCAAGCTGGAAATTCGCATCGGCACTTCTAGCTGGATTCTCTTCTCAACACGTCCGGTTCGCGAGGCCATTTCAAAATGCTCCCTGAGGTCACTTCGAAGCGAAGGCCGGTGTGCGTAGCCTTGAACAATCAAAGAAGGCGTTTGCCCTCCTCATCTTCGACGGTGTGTTTTTGGCTCCATACATGACCCGGTCCGCTTGGAGCATCAACTGGGTAAGTGAGCTTGTAGTTCGGGGATTGAATCGAACAACTCCCAAACTAAGAGAAAGCAGGTAGCGAGACTCGTTGGTGCTGACTATTTCCAGATTTCGCCGAAGGCGGGCCCTGATGGCGGCTTCGCTATGCCCGGATGCCTCAATGGCGAGGGCAGCGAATTCATCGCCTCCGAGACGAGCAAAAACATCCGACTCTCGAAATGTTCTTCGGAGGACTTCGGCGGTGCGTGTCAGTGCGAGATCGCCTTCGGCATGGCCGAAGGAGTCGTTGATCCGCTTTAAGCCATCTACATCGATGAAGAACAGCAACATCTCCCGACCCGATCGACGGCCCAATTTCAATTGGCGTTCCGTGAGGGAAAGAAAGCCGCGACGGTTATACAAGCAGGTGAGTTCGTCGGTGAGGGCCAGGTTGCTGAGTTCCGCCCGCAGCATGTATTGCTTGACCGCGCACTCGACGGCGCGCATCAGAAGTTCGCTGGCCGGCTGCCTGTGCGGCGGCGTACGTCCCGGCCCGGTGTCAGAATCGTGGCCGACTTCTCGCAGCAGAGTTGCCAGTTCCTCATTCGCCTGGGAAATCAGAGTCTGGTACGTCTGGTCAAAGGAGCCCTTTTCTACCCAAAAGGGGTTCAAGCGCGAAACGTCACCGCGGAAGAGGAACCCGGGCTCGAACGCCCCCGCTCCGGGCGCAGTCTCCAGTGACTGGCTTGAGGTTACTCTGTTCTGCTCCATATATCGATCCTTATGGCGTCTAGATTCAACTCTGCCCACCTCCGCGAACACTGCTCCCTCCCCCAAAGGTCGCCTTCCACGGAGGCGGCACAGTTGTTTCTCCGGTGTCCTACTTAACGCATCGGACATTCCGGCTTCATCGCAATGCAAACTGGGTAGCCCCCGTGAGCACCGGCTTTCTCCCCCCGGAGATCGCCTTTACCGGGGAGCCCCCGACTGCTTGAGTGCAGCATAGAAGGCGTGAAAAGAGCAGACAAGCCGGTGGATCATCCATTTGAATCGAGTGGAATGACTGAGAAGGCGCTAGGGGAAAACCCCTCGGAGGGTTGTCATGGCTCGATCAGACCATGCCGGATCGCGTAGCGGACTAAGCTGGCGGTTTCATGAATATCAAGCTTTTGCATCAGACGTGTCCGATGAGACTCAGCAGTCTTTACGCTGACTCCAAGGAGTGTGGCAACTTCCTTGGTTGATTTTCCTTCGCCGACGAGTTGAAGGACTTGGCGCTCCCGCGACGTGAGGGGATCCGCCGGAAGGTCCGTTTTGGACAGAAACGCGCCAACGATTGTACCCGATATGCTCGGGCTGAGATAAATTCCTCCGCGGCAGACCTCCCGAATGGCGTGCACTAAGTCAGTGGCTGCTTGACTTTTCAAAACGTACCCCTTCACCCCGGCGCGAAGAGCCTCGGTCACATACTGATCTTCGTCGTGGCGCGTCAACAAAATGGTTTTTGTTGGAGAAAACTTTTGCAGTTCGCGGGCGGCGTCAATCCCATTCAAGATCGGCATGCTGATGTCGAGAATTGCGATCTCAGGACGGATATTGGCAACCAGCCGCACGAGCTCCTGACCATCGGATGCTTCTCCAGCCACCTGGAAGCCCTCCCGTTCCAGAAGTGCCTTCAAACCTTGGCGGACAAGCGCATGATCTTCCGCGAGAACTACTCGAATAGGCATTTCAGTTCTCCACTGGAATCCTGACAAGCAATTCGGTTCCTCGGCCGACCACAGAGTCGATTTGCAGCGTTCCCCCGACGGCGTTCAGGCGTTCGCGGACTCCGACCAGGCCCAACCCACCTCGTTCCTTGCAGGAGAGGACAGAGGGAGCGTCAAACCCGACCCCATCGTCGTGAACGAGACACTGTAGATTCTTGGCCTCGTTGCTCAGCTGAATCTCCACGTTTTTGGCATGTGCATGTTTCGTAACGTTGGTGAGAGCCTCCTGAATGATCCGATAGAGTGCGGTTTCAATGTTCGGGGGATAGCGGCGTTTCAGGGAACTCTGGATATGGATCGACAGTTCCGCTCTCCTGGAAATACCCTCGGTAAGGAATTCCAGTGCTGGCAGCAAACCCAAGTCGTCCAGAATCGTGGGCCGGAGCTCATGGGAAAGTCGGCGCAACTGGGTTTCCACTTGATCGAGAATCGTCCCTACCTCCTGAAGGCGCACTTGGAGAGCTGGGCTAAGCTCGTGAGACACACCACTCATGGCAAGGCGTGCAGCAACAAGTAGTTGTCCGGCCTCGTCATGAACGGCGTGAGCGATGCGCTGGATTTCCTGTTCCAGCGTTTCATTCAGTCGGCGAAGCGCCGAAATGGCGTCCCGAAATCCGCGATGGGCCATTTCGTACGGAGAAAGACTCTCGCTGAAGAATTCCTGGGCCCGGTCAAGGTTTTGCTTGAGAGACTCCGGGTTGTTCATGCGCGGCAGCAATTGCGCGAGGACGGCATGGTGCAGCGCTGCCATCTCGAGTACGCCCAAGCCCTCGCCGAGGGCAATGCGCCCGATTTCGTAGGCGCTTTGCAAAGCGTCTTCACCGCCCCTCGACAGATAATCTTCAAGAGCGCGGCCGTAGACCCGCTCCCGTTCGAGTGTCTGATCTTTTTGAATGCTGGTCACATTCATGGGCGACCCCCCAAGTATCGTGCAACCAGCACCAGAGCATCGTCGGTGGCCTTGCCGTGCTGCGCCAGAATGCTTTCGGCAGCCGTTTGCGTGGGGCAGTTTCGAGCCAGTCCCCGAGTAAAGCCAACGTCGATGCCGTCAGTGGCGAAGATGAGCGTGTCCCCAGTGGATACCGGGAGAACCGCTGCCTGGAGCGAAGGTAGTTGCACCCCTACGACTCCCCCACGTAACAACAACGATTCTTCCGCCGCGGCGAACGTTAAGGCACGACGTAACAGCACGCCCTGGACGTTCCCGACACCCAGCCACGTTATCAACCCATGGGAGGCGTCGAACGAAGCTATGCTCATCGCAACGCCCCGGGTCGCGCGGAGTCCTTCGTGGCAGCGCTCGATCAGCGCGATCACCGGTTCCCCGACATGTGCCTCCAGAATGGCCCTTGCGCCGTTAGCCGCCGCCGCGGCCTCGTCTCCGTGACCGATTCCGTCCAAGGCGGCTACCAGCACCCCGCCCGGAAACGACTGTACCAGCTGCAGGTCGCCCGAGTTGGGCTGTCCTGGCAGTGCGCGGGAGGCAACTCCCCATTCTAGGATCGATGAGGCTAGCGTTTCCATTTTTGAGCGGTGACTGTCGTACCGCGGTTTTTCTCGGATACGATCTCAAACTCATCCACCAGCCGCCTCACTCCGGGCAACCCCATGCCCAAACTTCCCGAGGTCGAAAACCCGTCACGGAGGGCCTGCGGTATATCGGAGATGCCGGGCCCTTGATCCTGGGCGACCAGCTGAATGCCCTGCCGGGGTGAGCCGTTAATCGCCTTCAGCCGGATTTCGCCGGACTTCGCGTAGGTAACGATGTTCCGTGCCAACTCCGAGATGGCCGTGGCGATTAGGGTGGCATCCCCTGAGGAAAAACCCAGTGCCGTCGCAAGCAAGCGGCCTTGCTGACGCGCATTGACAATATCTTGGTCCGAGTTGATCGGAACCTGGATTTCGTTTTCCACGAATGGAAGCTCTCACGCAGTGCTCTCGGACTTTTGCTTCAAGTGGGCTAACCCTTCCTCCAAATCCAAGGCGGTAGCCACGTCCTCCAACTTTAATCCCAATTGCACCATCGCAAAAGCGACTTCCGGCTGGATTCCGACGATTACCGTTTCGGCCCCACGCAAATGGATCATCTGCGCGATCTCGCGCAGGGTCCGCGAGGCAAACGAATCCAGCACGTCCAGCGAAGTCACGTCGACGATCACTCCCCGAGACCGGCAGCGCACCACCTGCTGGAGCAGCGCCGCGCGAAGGTGCAGGAGATCCGCATCCGTGAGTGCCGCCTGGATGGTGGCAATCAAGAAATCTCCCTGTTTGAGAATCGGGACTTCCACGACCGGCCTCCGCGCCTGATTTACGAGGCTCCCGCGAACGGTACAACTTTATACCCCAAGAGGCGCTCGGCTTGCTCGATGCCGCCCTGCAGGTCGCCGACGGTATTCATTTTGCCCAAATCAACCCCGATGTTCACAATGGTCTGGGCAATCTCGGGCGAGAGGCCGGTTACGATCACCGTGGCCCCCAGCAGCCGCGATGCCTCCACCGTTTGCACCAGGTGGTTGGCAACCGTGGCGTCCATGGCGGCCACGCCGGTGATGTCGATTACGACCACCTTGGCACGGTTCGTCCGGATGCCGCGCAACAACTGTTCTGTCAACTGGCGGGCCCGCTGCGGGTCAATCACGCCGATGATGGGCAGAATCAGCAGTCGCTCACGCACCTGCAGCACGGGAGTCGAAAGTTCCCGGATCGCTTCCTGCTGCTCACGGATGATGCGCTCGCGCTCTTGAACAAAGCCCACGGCAACCGTATTCGCGATGCGGTTCGCAGCCGGCTCATACGCATCCAGGATGCGGTTCAGCTTGGTAAAGTCTCCTTGGTACTTGGCGAAGAGCGAACGCGCCAGGACATCACGGAGCAGGAGAACAATCCCTACCACTTCATGCGTTTCGACACCTCGCGGAATGATGCGCTCGGACAAGTTGCGAGCATAGGCCTGCAAAGCTTCGAAGGTGCCCGTCTCCAGGGCCTCCACGTAATTGTCATAGACGGATGTGGCTTCGGCGAAAATCTCGGCTTTGGTCATCGCCGTCAACAATTGCGCTTCCGTGATGCGGCGTGCCCACTCTTCCCGGAGTTGGGTGCGGTTTTCGCGCAAGTGCGCGACCAATTCACGCAACAGGACGGAGGTTGGCTGCGTCCGCTCCGGGCTTCCACCATATTCCTCATCGACGTGCGTGTTGCTCAGATCGGTATCTATTCGAGCCATAAGACTTTGCTCCTGTCTGCTGATGTCAACGCTGGGCACTCAGAATCACAACGGAACAGCGCTCTCAAATACTATTTTGTGCCTCCCAATGCGCCATCAGGTGAATCCTCTATTCCTTGGGCGGGTTAATCCCTAAACCGCGAGCTTAGTTTTAGTATCAATCGCTATGGCCGCCTCGACAGTGCTTGTGCGGTTTGTTCTCGTCCCTTCCCACGCGCAGTGTTTGACCCACTGCCGACTAGGGTCTTTGCCTCAATGGGACGTAGGGAACTTCTCTTGGGCAATGCGGGTACAGTCCCAATTGCGTGAAACCGTCTACCAGCATAGCTTCGTGTTGTCGGCACAGCGGTGTCTTGGTCGCAGTGGAATTGGCCATCCGTACCTGGTGGTTTCCTGACGAAACACTGGCCACAGTCGAGTCTGCGCCCCAGAGGATGGTGTCCGTGGCCAAAAGGTGTTTTTGATGCCCGTGAAAATCTTGATCGCGGATGACTACCCAGCCTTTCGCGGGTTCCTCAAGTCTTTCGTGGCGAAAATGCCCGAGACGTGTGTTGCGGGAGAGGCCGGAGACGGCGAGGAAGCGGTTCAACTCGTCGGCCACTTGAAACCTGACCTTGTCTTGATGGACATTGACATGCCCCGGATGGACGGGATTGAGGCAACTCGACTGATCAAAGCTCTGAGCATACCAACAAAAGTGGTCTTGCTTTCGGCGCTCGCGGACGAAGCGCGGAGCAAAAGCGCGGCGGATTGCGGTGCTGACGGTTTCTTGGCGAAAGGCACGAGCGTTCGCGAGATGATCACGGCCCTGCGCAAGGTTGCCGTGCATAGCTCCCAAGAGCGACAGGCCGTCGATGTTCAATTCTTAGCAGAGGAGGAGAAATTCAGTTGGACGTCAGAACCGAGACCATAATCACAAATGCAGGCATCGCCGGCGCGCCGACCATTGATCGTGGAGTTCCATGTGAACAAACAGCTGACAGTATCCGCGTCCTCATCGTAGGGATGCGCATGTACACGCAATTGCTCGCTCGAGCGCTGAGACCAGATCAGAACTTCGACCCGGTTGAAACTGACTGCCAAGAAGCGGCGACAGCCGTGTCAAATCATCGACCCCAAGTTGCGCTAATCAACGTCGGAGCGGATAGAGAGCCTTCGAAAAGCTTTGATATCGTCAGAGAATTGGGCGTGCTGCATCCCCAAACCCAGGTAGTCGTCTTGCTTGAATCCAACCGGCCTCAATTAGTTTTGGAAGCCTTTCGAGCCGGCGCCAGCGGTGTACTTTCTCGGGGCGAATCACTAGATATTCTCAAGAAGTGCATTTGCTGCGTGCATAGAGGTCAAGTCTGGGCCAACAGTGGTCAGCTCCGCCTTGTGCTTGAAACCCTGAGAAGCCTGTTGCCGGCGCAGTTCGTCGATTTCAGCGGCAAGCCTCTGCTCTCCAAGCGGGAACAGGATGTAGTTCGTGGGATCGCTGAAGGAATGACGAATCGGGAAATTGCCGAGCATTTGAAACTGAGTGCGCACACCGTAAAGAACTACGTCTTTAGGATCTTCGACAGGCTCGGAGTGTCCAGCCGAGTGGAAGTGGTTCTGTACGCTGTGAGCCAAGCCTCAAAAGAGGCGACCAGACCTGGTGCCGTCAACTGATTTCGTGCTCGGGCAATCTCCCGTTTGCAGACAACAAGTCAGGAGCACCGACCTTTCAAGCTAAGCGATATGGGTGAACTCTGTTGTTGTGGAGGATCTTTATGAAACCTCGTTTCGCAAATGAATCGCTGAATTGGCGGAGGCTCTGCCGAGCCGCCGTGTTAGAGCAGGATCCTGATAAGCTATCCCAGATTGTCGAGAGGATTAACGCTACTCTTGAATCTCGCCAGTGGGTGCTACGCAGTTCCGCGGAAATGGGGCAGGAGTATATCTTTCACGTCCTCAGAGGCGAGAGGAACTGCTAGAGTCTCGATCCCAGCACAAGCCATCTCATAAATATTTGCGGTACACCCCTTTCTCGCGAAAGTACGGCGCTGAAGCAATCCCTAGCAGGCTGCGGAAAAACAACTCTGCTTTAGAGCCAGCCCCTTCATGTGACTGTTGTCCCTATGAGCGTCAAGGTCCCGGTCGCACTATCGATGCTGTACATCGAGACGCTGTTCGAGCCGGAATTCGTCACATAGGCGAACTTTCCGGACGGATGGATGGCTATCGAGGTAGGAGATAGCTGCGTGGCTATCGTTCCTGAAGGCGTTAAGACCCCGGTCGTGGCGTCGATGGTGTACATGGAGACGCTACCACTCCAATTTGCCACGTATACGAACTTACCCGCAGGATCCACAGCTACGGAGAAAGGGTCTGTTCCCGCAGCGATCGTCCCTGTGGACGCTAAGGCCCCGGTCGTGGCGTCGATGGTGTACATGGAGACGTCGTTCGAGTTGAAATTCGGTACGTAGGCGAACTTGCCCGCAGGATCCACGGCTACAGAGACAGGGCTTGTTCCCGCAGCAATCGTCCCAATGGACGCCAAGGCCCCAGTCGTGGCGTCGATGGTGTACATGGAAACGTTGTTCGAGCCGAAATTCGGCACATAGGCGAACTTGCCGGATGGATCGACGGCCACGGAGTCGGGACTTGTTCCTGCGGCGATCATTCCAATGGACGTCAAGGCCCCGGTAGTGGCGTTGATGGTGTACATCGAGACGCTGGATGAACCGCCGAAGGTGCCCGCCGGGAAAGCTCCCCCATCCGCCGCATAAGCGAACTTGCCGGATGGATCCACCGCCACCGAATTGAAAAACTCCGGAGTTCCGTTTATCCCTGTTCCTGTTATCCCTCCCGTGGTGGACGTTAAGGCCCCGGTCGTGGGATTGATGGTGTAGGTCAAGACGCTGCCAAAATCGATATCCCACACATCCCCCGAACTCGTCACGTAGGCGAACTTGCCAAAAGGATCTACGGTCACGGAGTCGGTGAATTCGTCATTTGAAGGCACCGTTGATCCTATGGACAGGGCCCCGCTAGTGGGGTTGATCGTGTACATGGACACGTAGCCACCACTGTTGCCATTGCAGCCGAAACTCGCCACATAGGCAAACTTTCCGGCAGGGTCCACAGCGATGCGCAGACCAAGATCATCTCTCCCCGTTCTTTTCAACCTAGCAAGTAGATTGTGCACGGTTCGCGCAAGCCTATAACGTCAAGACCAGAAAGCTTCTAGCAGGATGCTGAAAAACGACTCCCAATCCACAGGAAGACGTGTTAGTAGTGGCAGCATGCGTGGAGACGATCAGCGGCAAGACGGGATGTTCAGCTATATTTCACCCGACAAACGAGTAC
>JBARJF010000120.1:0-5810 GCA_049800135.1 Candidatus Sulfotelmatobacter sp. | reverse complement strand
CCAGAGCATAGCCGAGGCCCGGCCAGTGTCAAGGCCGCGCTTCGCGCGCCGCCTTCGCGGTCGAAGAGCCTTGACACTGGCCTTTGCGCCTCGGCTTATTATTCAGCTATCCGGGGGATGTCAGATTTCTAGCACTAGCCGTAACAGATGCTAGTGCCGACCCGCAATCGCATCTACCGTCGAACGATGCCCGTTGTGCGCCGCTATCCGAGGCCGAAACATAGCGCAGAGGATTCAATCTGCAATCATTGATGCCGCCGGAGGGGATCTCAACCTCCCTCGTTGCTCGCTTCCGAGTCACGAACGTAACTTGCCGCCCGTGCGGAATCGCCAGAAACTGGCATGTGGGTTTCGATGGCGCGGGCCAGAGGTCTAGCATGCGGCCAAGTACGTTTAGGCGGTAGGGATGGCTGTGTCTCACGTTAGTCATAATCCCGGCTTCGTGCATAATGCATTCGCCATCGCTCCAAAAGAGCTGCCAGGAGACGGGAAGTGAACCGAGGCGGATTTTCGTGGTGGCGATTCTTCGGCGTATCGGCGTTCAAAGCGCGCGTCTCGCGGCAGATCGGCATCCCGCTAACTCGCAGTGGGCGCCGACGAAAGCTTGGATCGCTGATCTTACGGCTACTGGGCATAGATAAATGGCTTTAGCCCATGAGCAAAACTTTAGCTGAGAACTTGGCACAAATATTTCAACGAGAGGGTGGACAATGGCCGCAGGATAACCAATGGCCTGAGCAATAGGTACCGCTCAGTCCAGTTGGACAAACGTTGGATGTGTGCTCGCTGCGGAAATCAGTGGGAAGCGTATTGAGGAGGGATGGAGGTTGCGGGCCGTGCCTCCGGGGTACAATCCCCTGTACCCCGCAACAAAGAATGATTACGTTCCAGCACAAGAATGGCTTCGACTCTTAATTCTCGCCGCCCGGAAGATGCCGAGCTTTCAAGGAAGCGCGAAGAACTGGCAGAACTGCAAGTTCGCCTGGCAGATCTTGAACTTCAGCTTCTCACTTTGCGTTTAGAATTGGCCGAATTTGAAAAACTCTATCACTCTAAAGTCGATCTGCTTTATGCTGAGCTGGATGAAGTTGAAGCCCTAATTGCAGAGCGGCTTGCTCGACTTCGGCCCCTCGACTCTAACACCGCACAAAAGGCCAGCGAAGCCCGAAAGCGAGCGGAGGAATCGCGTCGAGTTGCGGACGATTCTTCGCGAACGCTGCCAGATCCCGTTGAACGTTCCCAAAAGCTAAAGGACTTGTATCGCGCAGCCGCAAAGCAACTCCACCCAGACTTAGCTCAAGATGATCGCGACCGCGCGATCCGCGAATGTCTCATGACCGAAGCAAATCTAGCCTATGCCAAAGGTGACGAAGGCAGGCTTGAAGCGATTCTCGAGGAATATCAAAGCAACCCAGACACCGTGCTGGGCAGCGATGTCGGAGCTGAACTTGTCAGAACCATTCGACGGATCAGTCTTGCCAATATGAATATCAGAAAAGCCGAGACTGAGATCAGCAGCTTCAACGCCTCGGAAATCTGCAAATTGAAGACTACTGTCGATGAGGGGCGGCGACGGGAGAACGATGTCCTGGGCGACCTCGTCGAAAATCTCAAACAAAACGTTCGAGCCAGACGGCAACATCTTCAGCATTTATGAACCCTAAGACTCCGAGCGATGACGAAAGAGACGAGATCACATCGCTTGTTGTTAAGTCGTCGCATGAACTGAGCACCAGAGCGTCATTGGTCACCCGCGGGCTGAGAGATATAGCGGATCTCCTTCGGGCCAGCTCTCTGAAGGCTACACAAGACCAGGCATGGGAATTTCATAAGCAGCGCAGATTCGCAGAGGCGGTTGCTGTATGCTCCGCTGGGTTAGAGATTGACCCCAAGGACGAGATTCTTTGGCAAATAATGGGAGTAGGTCTCGCGGAGCAGGGCAGAAATGAGGAAGGGCTCGCCTGTTTGGAGCGGGCTCTGCAGATTGATGCGAGAAACCAGTATTGTTGGGTACTCAAGGCGCATCTACTGCGCAGGCTCAACCGCACAGAAGAACAGCTAGGGAGCTGGCGTCGAGTGCTCGGGATCGAACCCGATTTCCAGGGCGCATGGAAGAATGTCGGCCGCTGTCTTTTTGACCTCGGAAGATACAGAGACGCGGTTCAGGCGTTTGATTCCGAGATGAGATTGAATCCCTTGGATGAGGACTGTCGTTCGAGAAGAGAAACAGCGCTCGCTGAAATCGCGCACAATCAGGAAGACCATCTTTCCAAGCCGCAACTCCCTGACTGGAACGCGACGGGTAAGTGCTGTCCTGGAGATCAGTCACGGCTCCTCTTCTGCTTGGATCATCAATGCACGCATGACCTGTGCCCGGACGTTCCCCATTTGGATTTCGCCTTAATCCCTGTGGAGAATGTCCGTCCGGAGGTTCTGCAACGCTCAATTCAGGAAGGCCAAGCAGCAGGGGAATACTACGTTGTCCATGATGGTACAGGTTGGCACGTTCTGGAGGACGGCGAAGTTGGATGGGACCCGGAATCTCTCCCCGACGGAACAGTGCTCTTAAAGACACCCGAGCAGTTGCGCGGGCAGTTGCGCGGACCTTTTTCGAAAACGGAAGCTCAGAACTTCGTCGAGGAAAAGAAGTGGCGGGATCACGACCAAATCGTGAGATTGCCTCGTATTGTTCCACACTTGTGGGTGAGCCCGGATTCCGATGACGCTGCAGATGGTTTCGCAGTCGGTTGCTCTTATTGCGGAGAATCTGATCCAGCACAGGAACGAAACCCCTGTCCAAAGCGCAGTTCGTACACTTGGTACGAGGTTCTTGGCGTCCCAGAGGGTGCCGACGAGAATCAGATCGTGAGTGCCTACCGGGAACTTGTCAACGCGTGGGACCCAAAACGGCTGCAGAGCCGGGACGACATATTTCTTGATTGCGGTTATTCTGAGACCCAGATTAAGTGGTTTGACGCTGCTTACGCAGTGTTGAGCGATCCCATTAAAAGGCAAGAGTACGATGCAGAGCTTCTCAGACGGCGGCGTAGGAGCCACCTCAGCGATTAGGCGTAGCGGGGCGTAGTGGGGGTGATTGACTTTGGGCTGGGCCGGAACCATGATTCAGGTAACCTAATTATGAGAGCACGAAGTCAAACGTTGTACGACATTCTCGGTATTCCAAGCGGCACGGGCGTGGACCATATCAAAGATTCTTACCGTCTACTCACCAACAAGACACCGCTAACCGATGGTGCTTATGCGGTGTTGTCCGATCCGGCTAAAAAACAGCGATATGACGATGAATTATGGGCAGGGGCTGGGATCAAGTCAACATCAGAACCGCAGTGGCAAGAATTTGAGATCACCCCTGAGCAAGAGCGACTGCTAAAGGAATGGAGGAAATCTAAGCCTTGGCGAGTAGAACTGCCTGACGGCACGACCATCAAATCTGAAGACTGCCTCACTGGGAACCCTAATATCGGAACTCACGAATACGAGGTCTGCGATAACCAGCGCCATAACGACGTGCACTCTAACTGCCCGTGTGGCACGCACTTTTATTCGAACGATGGCAAGATGTGGTACACGGCCAAGGGGGTGCCCTATTCCAAGCTCGTGAGCCCCGTCCACGACCATGGGTCGGACCTGGAGTCCGATGAATGGCTGAGAACCGCCAGAGAAGAATTTCTGAGAGCGCAAAACCCCACCATCAGTTACCAATGCGGCATCTGTTCAGACTCAGACGCTTGCGGCGGTGGGTTTACTCTCTTTTGGGTATCAGGCTCGGACTATGCACTCCTTTTAAGAGATGAGAATGATGATATGTTTTGGAGCATGTTGGACAAGGACTACATAACACAGGAGGAATTAAAACTTGCTCTTCTGAAGTGGTGGTCTCAACTCGAAGAAAGAGATGAAGTTGATCTTGGAAATGTTGAGATGGTAGATAAGAAGTTAGTTACCCCCCCGGCAATTTCAAATTACCCAGAGACCCGCGCTATCTATTTACCAGGGCTACTCCACTGAAGTCAGGCGAGAGGCTCCTTCATCATTCCCGCTTACAGAAAATGGGTATGGGTTAATGGCCTAAAGTAACAAGGCGGAATTGTAAGGTCTTTCACTGGATTCGGCTGCCGATCCACTATTCACGAACAACAGTGACTTCCGTCACTGGTGATGCCCATTTCTTAGGTATCTACTTGTAGTTGCCTTCCCTCTAGAAATTTCTGCCGCGAAGCAATTCGTTCACACAGGAGTCCCCGTGCCTCAACTTCCGATTAAGGTTTCTCCGGGCCCCATTGCGCCACTGCGGATAGCAATCGTTTACGACGACGTCCAATCTGATTGGCTGCCAGCCAGTCGCGTTAAGCAATTGCTCGAAGAAGACCCTGCCATCATTTGGCTCGAAAACTTCGGTCATCTTCATGGTTTCGAACCCGATAGGTCCGAATACGATCTCGCTGATTATATCTTCATGAAGAGTCGTGAGTTCGAAAAGGCTTGGTGTGAACACAATTGTCCGTCAGTGGTCCGTGTCTGCAACGAAGCGTACGAGGTTCGCTCGGCAGAAAAGTTCGAGGAAACCTTCGCCCTAATGAGCCAAGGAGTTCCTGTTATAGGGCAAGCGGCACTTTGGTGGTCACCAGAGCGGATCTATGGAACCCCAGATCTCCTTGTGCATTCTGTCTGGCTCAGAGAACACTTTCCGGACTTGATTACGGACGCCGAGGCGGCCAGACCAGCCACGACCTTGGGCGACGCAGGAAGAAACGGCCACTATATCGTTCTCGACCTAAAGTTCAAGACTAAGCTAGAGGACCCGAAAAACAAGAAGGATCAGCAGGTGTACGCCGCCCAAGTGCGCCTCTATTCGTTCATGCTCGGTCAAGCGCAAGGGATGATGCCCTCTGCCGCCTATATCGTCACGCGAGACAAAGTGTCCGAGCCTATCGAAATTCCAATCGGTTCGAAGCTTGACCAACCCCTTGACGCCGATCTGGCAAAACTACGAGATTGGTTTGCCGACATAAAGCTCAATGGAGCTGGATACCTGCCCTGGCGCGACGACGTGGTCAGATACAGCATGGAGTCGGACGAGCGTTGGAATACAGCAAAAAAGCGATTCGCGACCGAGTATTTTGACGGAAAAGACCCCAGACTTGTCACCCAGATAGGAACACCACTATGCCAGCATCTCCGCAGTGCTGGCTTCCCAAGCCTCGATTCACTTCTCGCAAGTGATCCCGCTTGTATTCCAATCGAAAAATGCAAGGGTTACGGTGGAACCGGAGTAAAAGCTAAACAGATCAGGGCAGTTCTTCAAGCGAATCGAACCAACAAAGCAATTCCACCGCTCCAAGCTGCAATCCCTCAACGAAGGCAATTCGAGTTTTTCATCGACTTCGAGTATTTCACGAACATCAACGTCGATTTCAATAGCCAGTGGCCGGACCTGAGTGGCTGCGAGATGGTGTTCATGATCGGTCTAGGATGGGATGAAAATGGCTGGCAATTCAGAACCTTTGTGGCCAAGGAGGAGACGCTGACGGCGGAGCGCGAGATTTTCGACGAATTCCTTGATTTTCTTGCCCAGAAGACGGGAGGCGCATTTACTGATGACAAGACGACTGCTCTATACCATTGGACGCCTCCAGAGAGTTGGCAATCAAGGCGCGCTGCCGATCGTCACTTTCCCGATCCCAACCATCCGCTTAGACGCCTTCCGCTCGTTGATCTTCAGAAGAACTTCATCGAGACTCCGTGTTGCGTTCCCGGAGAATTGTCGTTTGACTTGAAAGGGACTGCAA
>JBARJF010000119.1:0-4830 GCA_049800135.1 Candidatus Sulfotelmatobacter sp. | reverse complement strand
TTATTGAACATCCGGTTGAAGCGGGCGTTGAACTGATCGAGCCGAGAATGATCGGCCGCGGTTGTGGGTTCAACTTCGTACTCATCTTCCTTCGCGGGCTTGGGGAGATGAGCCACCGCCTTCAGGAAGCGCGAGCAAAATAAAGGAATCACGGTCATGGCCACAACAAAAGAAGCCACGAGCGAAAGACAGAAGGCCACGGCTAACGCGGAAAAGAGAAACTTGGCGACTCCATAAAGAAAAACGACGGGGAAAAAAACGACAACATTGACCAGGGTTGCGGCTAACACGGCGAGGCTCACTTCCGACCCGCCGACCTCGGCGGCAACCATGGGGACGGCTCCCATTTCGAGATGGCGGTAGATATTCTCGAGCGAGATGACGGAATTGTCGATCACGCGGGAGAAGGCCAGCGCCATGCCGCCGAGGATCATGGTGTTCACAGTCCCACCGATCATGGCCAGCACCACAAACGCAGCCAGCGCCGACAACGGAATGGAGAGCAGCACGGCCGAGGTGGCGCGGAAACTTCCCAGGAAGATGAGGATCATCAAGCTGGTGAGAATCAATCCCAGAAAGCCCTCGTGCAGGACGGTGCGGATGGCCTCCTTCACGTAAACGGACTGATCAAAGACGATGCTGGTATGGAGCTGCTTCGGGATGTCGTAGAGATGCTGGATCAGGTGACGAACGCCATCGACCACCGCGATGGTGTTGGTATCGCCTCCCTGCTTCATGATGGGAATGTAGGCGGACCTCTGGCCATCAATGCGCACGATATTGGATTGAATGCCGTGAGCGTCTTCCGCTTTTCCCACGTCGTTGATAGTGACCCAGGAGTTTCCTTTGACCTTGAGCGGAAGCTCCCCCAACTGCTTCATGTTGTCAACCAGGCTGTTGGAGTAAACGAAGTAATCGTAGGGTCCCATCTTGACGTCGCCGGCGGGCAGGATGAGATTCGAATTGTTGACCGCGCCGACGACATCCATGAGACTCAATTGACGGGAGGAAAGCTTGTAAGGATCGACGTAAACCATGATCTGGCGGTAGATTCCGCCGAACACGCCGGGAATTTCGGCGCCTGGCACGACCGCGATCTGGTTGCGAATCTGGAACTGGGCGTAGTCGTGGAGCTGAGTTTCGTTGAGTCCCTCACCTTTCACCGTGACCAGGGCGACGGGCAGGCTGGAGGCATCGAATTTAAGAACTACCGGAGGCAGGGTGCCGGGCGGCAGGCGCTTCAGGTCGGCGAGGGCCAAATTGGAGAGCTGGCTGACATCGGCGTCGGCGCTGGTGCTGGGCTGGAAGTAGACGCGGATGATGCTGACGCCGAGCAGGGAACGCGATTCCATGTGGTCCACGCCGGCAGCCAAAGTGAAGAAGCGTTCCAGAGGATCGGTAATGTCGGTCTCGATATCCTCCGGGGGCATGCCCGAGTAGAACGTGGCCACGACGACTTCCGGCAGGTTAATGGGGGGGAACAAATCGACGGGCATGCGCGCCAGACTGGTCACACCGATCACCACGAGCATGAGGCAGATCACGATGATGAAGTAGGGATTACGAATTGAAAATCCTGGCATAAAGTTTGTCCTGTTGAGTACGGAGCCGGATCAGACATCGAAGGCCGGCGGCGTTTACTGTGCGCTGGGATCGTGGTAGCGCATCACTTCGACCTCCCGCGCAAGAACTTTTTCGCCGGCCTTCAAACCACTGCGGTCGCTCAGCACGACCTCATCCCCTTCCGCCAATCCCGAGACGATTTCAGCGTCGCTGGCGGTCTGCAAACCAAGTTGCACGGTTCGGTCCTCGAGTTCTCCATCCTGGTTGACAACGAAGACGGTGGTTTTGTCGCCCAGGTGATTCAAAGCCTGGATCGGCACGGTCGGAACGTTGTTTTTCCGGTCGAGCAAAAGATCGGCGTCGGCGTAGAGACCGGGCAGCAGCACGCGCTGTGGATTAGGAACGTCAACTTCGGTATGCATGGTGCGAGTGTCTTCCCTGACATCCACGGAAAAGCGCGCAACCGTTCCCGGGAAAGTTCGGTTCAGCGAGGGCACATGAACATCCACATGATCACCCACATGGATGTAGCGCACATACGATTCGGGAACCGGAATGACCAGGCGAAACAGATCATCTTCAGAGAGCCGGACGATGGGCATTGCCTGCGTGCTCGAACCGGTGCCAGCTTGCACCAGGGTTCCCAGGTTGGCGTAACGCTCGGTAATCACTCCGGCAAACGGGGCGGTAATTCTGGCGTAGTCGAACAAGGTTTGATCGCGAGCCAGTTTCGCACGGGTTACGGCGAGCTGGCTCTGCGTGGCTTCCAAGGAGGATTTGCCGGCATCAACCTGGGAAGCCGCCGCCAGGTCTTTGCCTTGAGCGTCGTCGACTTCCTGCTGGGCGACGATGCCAGGCTGAGTTTGGAAAACTCCGTTTAAGCGGGTGTACTCGAGATGCAGAGCCTGATACTGCGCGTCATAGCGCTTCAAGTCGTTCTGGGCGCGGCTCACCTGGTTCAGGGCATTCTTGATTTCGGCCTGATCCTCTTGTAACTGCTCCTCCAGCTCGGGAATCTCCAGCACGGCGAGCACTTGACCGGCTCTCACGTGCGTTCCGTAGTCGACGTTGAGAGTCTTCACGTAACCTGACTCTTTCGCGTAGACATCGATTTCCTGAAAGGGCACCAACTCGGAGGACAGCGTGATTTGCCGGGCGAGCGACTTTTTCACGACTTTGGTCACGCCCACGGTCACCGCCGGCCCGTTGGCCTGAACGTGATCGTCCCCGCCGGAGCAGGCGACCAATGCGGCCGCCATCAAGACTGTAACGCTGGCCAGCGAATAGGAAGCCAGCTTTCCGAATCTGGTTCCCGACATCCGCATTCCGCGGGATCGAGCGCTTTTCTTGTTCGTCTTCCTCTTCATCTTTATCAAGTTCTATTACCAGCTTTCTCTGGCAAGCCAGCAAGCTCCCAGGAGGGCACGTCTTACGCTAACGTACCGGTTTCAGAACTTCGCCCAACTTGGTCACCGAGAAGGAACCGGACCGGCAAAAGTCAACGACCCTTTGCTCCACCCGTTGCCGTTCGGCGGCTGCGGAAGGAATCCTAGTGGCAATCTGTTTTGGAACGGTGAGCACGCCATGGCGGTCACCGTGCAAAAGGTCTCCGGGCTGAACTTCCATGCCGCCGATTGTGACCGTGGCGCCGAAATCGAAGATATGGGCATAGGCATGGGAAACGGCGACGTTTCCGGCGAACAGTTGGATGCCCATGGTTCGTATCGCCGGCAGTTCTCGAACCGCACCATTAGTCATGTAGCCGATACAACCCAGAGCTTTCAAGATGGCCGCGTGCATATCACCCACGAAGGCGCCGCGGCCGGGTGGCTCGTCGAGGTCTTGCAGCACCAAAACCCGCGGTGCGGGAATCTCGAGAATGCTCCTCCAGAAATCAGCGCGGTCGTGGAAGCTGCCGCCGACAATCGGCGGTTCTCCGCTTCTAAGACGGGCCGTGGCGGCGTAGCCCACCATGGGAGGAGCGTCCTTGAACATGCAGCGAATGCTGGCGTCGGCAAACCCGGTGTTGCGAAGCCTGGCGTCAAACGTCTCAATTGCGTTTGAGATCATGCAAGTGTCAAATCGGCGAAGAGAATCGAGATCTTCTTCGGTCAGCGAAGACTCAACGGCCATTTGCGTTTCCTTTCGCGAACAAAGCTAAGGCGAAGTATTGTTTTCCCACCCAGGCCCTGACGCATGACCAGATAACGGGTTGCGGATTCGGCGAGTTGGACCAACGTATGGCTGAGCGTGGGTCTTTCGCCGATTCCGAGACACTAGAGCCGGCTGAGAATCGCGGTCAACCGCACGCGGTCAACCAAACAATGGTACGCCGCGTTTCCCGCGGATGCAGCTAGGCAAGGGGTGCGAACGATGGAGGGGGCCGGTTGTAGAGAGCCTCGGCGAAAAACAGGGCAGGTAGCGGAGGCCGTGCGGCCGCGATCGGTGGATAAGAGACAGGGGCGGGCAGCAGGGCGGAACAGAAAACGGGAGCGATCCAGGTGGCGGCATCTTTAGCCAATCGCTGCCGCTGCGCGTCCGTCGATGCGTGGTTTACGACCGCTCGTATCGAATAAGCCGAAGAACTGGCGGGCGAGCAATACCGCGTCACCACGCTGACAGTCAGCGAACACGTCGTAAGCAGGACCACGGCAACACACCAATTGCGCAGTCGTTGCATCCCGGAATGTTGAAGTAAAGACATTCAGCACTACTTCACAATCTCTGACTGCTTGTACCATATAAGAATCAGCCGGCACAAGCAACGACATGGGCGTAACCGCGGTAACCGCAGCGGCACGCTGGATTAGATACGTGCGGCTGCAACTCCGGTTGTACGGCGCGGGCAAGACATTTTGGCGGCGGGGCATGAGGATGCTATGAGCGGCAAAAGTAGATTTGATCCACGACCTGGTTTGGGCCATTCTCAGAAAAGAACATCATGAATCTCGAGGGAGTGGACTTGGTGCGCTTCACCTTCGAGTTTGACGAAGCGGCGGGAGATGTCTTTGGGTTGGTGGCGACCACATTCGGGCGCGCCGCGGCACACGTCTGAAACAAAGTTGGAGATGCCGTTCTCACCGGGGACTGGGGATGACATTGCACGATGCCAAAAACAAGCTTCCGGGGATTTGATTAGCTGGTGCGGAAGGGGGGATTTGAACCCCCACGCCTTTCGGCGCCACCCCCTCAAGATGGTGTGTCTGCCAGTTCCACCACTTCCGCTTTAGAATTAATAACTTACGATCATATAAAACGTCTGCCTAG
>JBARJF010000118.1:0-82164 GCA_049800135.1 Candidatus Sulfotelmatobacter sp. | reverse complement strand
GTGCTTCGTCAGATCGCGTAGCCGACTACGTCGCCCGACTTGCAGGAAATCCGCTACTTGCACCCCGGGCTGTTAGGAAGCAGAGCGATTTCTCGATGAAGATCGTCATGGTTTCGGACACGCACGGGAAGCATCCGGCATTGCCGGCCGGGGACGTGCTCGTGCACTGTGGCGATCTGACGCACTTCGGATCGTTTGCCGAGCTGCGCGCCGAGGTCGAATGGCTGAAGAGTCTGCTGTTCCGTTACGTGATTCTGATCGGAGGGAACCATGACATTGCCCTCGGGAACCTGTGCGACAAAAAGCTGGAGGATCAGACTCGCAAGTTGCTCTTCGGCCGTATTCACTACCTACGCGATTCCGGCCTGACGATCGAAGGAGTTCGATTTTGGGGGACGCCGTGGATTCCGCCTTACGCCGGCGTTTTCAATCTCCCGGAAGATGAGCTGCGCGAAAAATGGGATCTCATTCCCTCCGACACCGATGTGCTCATCACGCACGGTCCGCCAGCCGGCATACTCGATGGGGGAACTGGAAGCGAGAGTTTGACTCAGGCCCTGCTGAGGATCCAGCCGACGATTCATTGCTTCGGTCATGTGCATGACCATCGCGGGCAAGTCAGGAAGGGCATCCAGTTCTTCAACTGCGCGGGCGAACCGTTCACTTCCTCCCCCGCGCTCCCGTGTAGTCTTTGATCGGCTCGTCCTCTGAAACTCAGAGATCGATGTGCTCCGCGCCGCTCGTTCCAGATCTCGCCACCGCGGGCACCGTAATGCGATTTGAGGATACTGTTGTCGACCAGACATTTTCCAGACGGAGGAAGTCTTCTAAAGACTAGTCGGGTGAAGAGCTACCAGACCGCTGAAGCGGCTGAAGTCTGTTACGTTCAATGTGAGTATATGGTTCACCCCGTGGACGTACATGCTCGCCACTAGCCGTGCGTCGTGTACCTGAACCCCTGAGATGCCATACTGCACGACGATGCGCCGCCACTCCCGGTAGACGGCTTCACTGTCCGGCAAGAACGTCATGCCGGCTTCGATCACGCGGACCTCGCGTTCGGCTTCCGTGACGGTTAAACCAAAACCATTGCGTACAACGGGCCGGGTCATAACGTTCCAAAACTCCGCGATATTCTGATGCGTGTAATAAAAAGTGGTGCCTTGTCCGCCAAGTCGAGCAAGAGCCGTATCAATGAGTTTGTGCTGGGGATCGGAACGTCTGGCAACGCGTAGCAGGATGTTCGTGTCAACCAAACACGAGGGGATAGCCATTTAGTCGTGATCCTGGTAAATCCATTCCCGTGAAATGGTCTCTGGTAGCGGGGGGATTTTGTCCGAGAACTGCGCCAACGAATCGAGCCAGGCGCGGATCTCCTCCGGCGTACGCAACTGCCGAGCACCTACGGCTTGAGCTCCCACTTGCTGGGCCAAGATTTCTTCGACGTAGGCTTCGGGTTGCAGGCCGCGTGCCCGAGCCTGGGCCGCGAGCTCATCCGGGATGTTGACCCTGACTTCCATGGTCAAACTTTAGCACAATAAGGATGGTGGCTGAATTTGAAAAATCGGGTTAGTTTTCTAATTTCTCAGACCACATCAAACAGGGGATGGCCCTGGATCTTCCCCTGCTCTTCTAATTCCTCCAAGGCTATTCTCACCTCCTCCCGGTCTAAGCCATGTTTGTCAACGAAGGTGTCTATTGTGATAGGCGTGCCTTTTGGCCGTGATTCCAATACGTCCAGTATTTTGCGCTGCGTTTCTATCTGCATGACACAATTCTCTCGCCACCTCATTTCCTGCGCAAGCCAAATTCAGCCACGACCCACAAAAGCCGCTGAAGCCTACCTTTCGCAGCCAACCCAGAAGGGGACCCGTGACGACTAGAGAGGCGACGCGATGGCAGCAGCCTGGCACGGAGGTATTTTTCTGCAGGCAACGGGCCTGCAACAATCCGTACTCGGTCCGGTGCCCACCACCAGATGGGGTCCGATCAGAGGAGACCCTTTCCCCAATGTATGTATTCCCATCGGCGGTTGAGGAGCATTCGATGGGACATCCGGATGTGCCAATAGCAATTTGTCTCAACAGAGGGGTTCACCCCAAGGTGGTGTGCCATAAGTGTGCCGTACCGTTCGATCCCATATGCGCTAACTTGCGTCTTTTCAATACCAGTGCAAAGCGCTTCCGTGCGGGCTTGGCTATTGGCAAGTCATTGATTCTTCGATGCGAAAGTGGGCGCTCGACGGTTTCGGATTCACCTACTCTTAATCAGTAGGTTGTAGGTTCGATTCCTACCGCGCTCACCACTCAGTCTCCACAGCAGAGAAGTCTCGCCGTATCTCCAAGGAGGCAAGCCAGAATTGCCCACATTTTTGCGATAGTTCGTCTGAAAAATGGAGCAGAGAAGCTATGCCGTTGTGTAGGGATTCGGCGTTTCTCTCGTAGATTCTCCGGAGGCCCGAGGACGGACCTGATTTGCAAACTGGCTCAGGCGATCGGTTGGCGATTGCAAACCGAATACTTGGCGAAGGCGGAGTTGAATTCTGTGACGGCAATGGTTGTTGACCCAAAACCCAAAAACTGACACAGAGGGAATTATAGGTAAGCTGGGGCAGGAGTCCGGAACAGGAGACAAGGACGATGCCCAAGAAGGCCCACACGGAAGAGCAGATCGTAGCGGTACTACGGCAGTCCGATCCAGGCTCAAGTCTGCCACCAAGCGACAAGCGACTCGAAGAATTTCCAAGCGATGACGGCAGATCAGTATTGCATTGTTCACTTTGCTGTTGTGAAATTCATCGGGCGCGCTCGACATCCGTAAGTCCTTGACTGCAATCTGACTCCCCCGCTTGCGCCTCAAAAAGTGAAAAACACGTCCTTTAGCATGTTGCGTTTTCCATCAAGAGACTGTTGACAATTTCTTTGGAATAGCCGGCCCCGCGAAAAGACCCCTGGGTTTATCCACTTTGCTGTGCACAAGATCCGCACTCCACGCGCGATTGATTGCGACCCCGCCTCGTATTGGCATAGCGATTGCCTTCTAGAAGAGTGTGAGTGGCCGCAAGCAGGCTCTCTGACGAGGTGCCTTATGACAGTCCTACTGGTTCTCTTTACATTCGCGACTTTCTTACTGATTGACTACTTCCGAACCCGGCAATCGATTGTGCAGCCGCCAGTGCAGGCAGCCGCGGCCAGGCACGACGCCGTGCCGCGCCTCCAGCCGGCGCTGGTTGGCGACTTCGAGGTTCCACAAAATCTGCGCTACCACCCCGGTCACACCTGGGCATTGAGCGAGAGCCCCAACCTGGTGCGCGTGGGCGTGGATGACTTTGCGTCCAAGTTGACGGGTAAGCTGGAGAGCATCACGCTGCCACAACGCGGCCAGTGGATTCGACAGGGCCAGAAGATGTGCACCATTCATCGCGACGGCTGCGCTGTAGACATGGTTTCGCCCATCGAAGGCAGCGTCTCTGACATCAACGAAGGAGTCGTGCGAAATCCCATGCTCGCTTTGCGCGATCCTTATGGCGAAGGCTGGCTGCTCACGGTCCAGGCGCCCGATGCCAAGACCAGTTTCCGCAACCTGCTGGGTGGTTCGCTCGCCCGCTGGTGGACCGAGGAATCCGCCATCCGGCTGCGGCGGCGAATGCCAAATGCGTTCGGTGCGCTGGCCCAGGACGGAGGAGTGGCGATGGACAACGTTCCCGCCCACATTCCGGACCAGGAGTGGCTGCCCCTGGCAAAAGAGTTCTTCCTGTCATAGGCGGCCTCGGGGGGTGGCCCGCCTCCCGGGGGACTGCTGAGACATTGGCCGCCCGGATCCAAGGCTTGACAGCCAGGATACCGGGCGCGCCACTGCGTTTACCGGTCGGCGCATTCGGCAGGATTTCAATAGGTTCGCGCCAGCTCGACCTGCATCCGCATGGCCGCACTTCGGCAGTTGGCACAGAGCGAGGATTCCTTGAGGTCGATCCACTCTACAGCGTGGGAGGACGCCATAACGCAATGGTAGTCCTCGCAGTGAGTCAAGTTCAGCGTGTGTCCCAACTCATGAACCGCTTCCTTTATCAATCGCCGGCGAATGAGTTCAGGGTCAGAGGCAAGGCCATAGAACTCCTGAAGAAGCCGGAAGGTTGAGAGCAGGGCGCAGGGGCCACCCATCTGCGCCTCGCCGAAGACGAACGTGAGAATCGGGATGTACAGATCCACGGCCGCGATCCCCAGCATTCGCCAGGAGTCAGCGGTAACCAGGCTTTGCATCCGCAGCAGGATTTCCGAAGAGTGATACTGTTGCCGTTCGCCATGGAAGGCAAACTCTGGATCCAATCGGACAGGAAGCAGTTTGCAGGGAACGGAAAGGATTTCTTCGAGGGCGGGACTCAGATTGTTCAGCAGCCCGTCATCCACATTCCCGATCGGCAATAATTGCAGCAACTTCATGGCGTGCTTTCATCGGGCGACTTCATCGGGCTTTTTATCTCGATCGAGAGACGCGCGGGTCCAGCCGTATTTCTTCAGCTTGTGATAGAGCGTGACCCGGTCGATATCGAGTGCGTCCGCGGCGTGGCTCTGATTGCCGCCACATTCCTCCACGACACGCAGAATGTGGGCGCGTTCCATGTCCTCCAGGGTCTTGCTCGAACCGCCCGGGCCAGCAATGGCTTGTGGCTTGAAGATGAAATCCTGTTCGCGCAACTCCGGCTCCTGTCCCACGACCATGGCGCGTTCCACCGCATTCTCCAGTTCACGGACGTTTCCAAGCCACGGTTGTTGCTGCAATTGGTTCATCGCCGAAGGTGAAACCCGCGTGATACGCTTATTCATGGCCAGAGAGAACTTGCGAACGAAGTGATCCACGAGCGGCGGGATATCCTCGCGGCGCGCGCGCAACGGGGGGAGTTCGATGTGGAAGACGTTCAACCGATAGAAAAGATCAGGACGGAACTTTCCTTCCTCGATCAATCTTTCCAGATTCTTGTTAGTGGCGGCAATGCATCGAAAGTCCACCTTGATGATTTGATTGCCGCCCACACGCGTGATTTCCCGCTCTTGCAGCACACGGAGGAGATCGGTCTGCGTCTTTAGAGTAATGTCGCCGATCTCGTCGAGGAAGACAGTTCCTCCTTCGGCAATTTCGAATTTCCCCTTCTTCCGGTACTGCGCGCCGGTGAAGGCGCCTTTTTCGTGTCCGAAAAGTTCGCTTTCGAGAAGCGTTTCAGTCAGTGCGCCGCAGTGAATGACGACCAGAGGATGAAATCTTCGCGGACTGGCCTGATGGATCGCTCGCGCCACCAGTTCCTTGCCCGTACCGCTTTCTCCGGTGACCACCACCGTAGCGTCCGTGGGACCGACGGTCTCAATCGCGTCGAAAATCTTGCGCATGGGAGTGCTTTGCCCGATCAGTTCTCCCGGACGCGCTACCTCGGCGACCGTTTCACGCAGAAGGACGTTCTCCTGGGCGGTGCGCTTATGTGTAAGCGCGTTCTTGACCAAGTGTGCGATCTCATCCGGATCTAGCGGTTTGATCACATAGTCATACGCGCCGTTTTTCAGCGCTGCAACGGCAGTTTCGACCGAGGCATAGCCGGTCATGATGATCACGATCAACTCTGGATCAACTTCGTGCATGCGGCGCTGAAGCTCGATGCCGTCGGTGCCGTGCATTTTGATGTCTACCAGGGCAGCATCCCAGCGTTGCTCGGCCAGTCGAGTGAGCGCGTCGCTTGCGTTCTCCGCGGTAGCCACTTCATAGCCCTCTTCGCGGAACCATTTGCCGAGGGAGTCGCGCACGCTCAATTCATCGTCCACGATCAGAAGCTTTCCTTGTGTGCTCACTTTGATTACCTCACTTTCATAGTGGCGTCGCCGAGGGATGTCAGCGAAGCCTCCGGAGTTTGAGTGGGCAAGGTTACGGTGAAGATGGTGCCTCGGCCCAGCTGTGATTCGACTGCGATCCGGCCGTTATGGCGCTCGACGATGCTGCGGCTAATCGCCAGGCCGAGCCCGACTCCGCGGCCATTTTCCTTTGTGGTCACAAACGGTTCGAAGATTTGCGGCAGTACGTTGGGAGCGATTCCGGCCCCGTCATCGCGCACCTTGATCTCGATTTCGTCGTGAGTTAGCCGAGTCTCAAGCCAGAGAGTGCCGCCCCGGGGCATGGCGTCGATTGCATTCATGATCAGCGCCAGCAAGACCTGCTCGATCTGTGCGGGATCGCAAGATACAAGCGGCAGATCCGATGCACGTTTCTGCTGCAGTTCGATTCCGTTGAGTTCGAGTTGATGCCGGACCAGAAGCAGAGAACGATCGATCACCTCACGCAGATCGGTCAACTGCAGGTTCATGGGCGCGGTGCGTGACAGGCTCAAGAGATTCCTGATCAGATCACCGCAGCGGCGGCTCTCCGCAGCGATGAGATCCAGGCACTCCATTGCCTCTTCGCGCTTTTCATGCTCGGCCTGGCCCGAGCCAACCCACTTTCGCAGCAGCTTGGCATACGTCAGAATGCCGGAAAGAGGGTTGTTGACCTCGTGAGCAACGACGGCCGCCATCTTGCCCATCGAGGCCATCTTTTCCACGTGCAGCATATACTCGTGAGCGCTTCGCAACTCTTTTGTCTTCTCTACGACCCGATCTTCAAGAGTCTTTGCCCAGGTGACGATTTCTTGATTTGCAGCGCTCAACTGGAGGCTCATACTGTTGAAGGAGCGAGCCAGGTCCCCTACTTCGTCGCCCGATCGCACATCAATTTGGTAACCGAGATTTCCTTGGGAAAGATGCTCCGTACCTTTTTTCAATGCCTTGATGGGCTTGCCGACCACCTGCCAGACGAATAACCAGCTCAACACAGCCACAATCAGCATTGCCCCGGCCGTGTAAAGAAACATGCGAGTGCTGCTGACCGCAAGCTGAGCGTCAGCTTGCGCCAGTGAAAGATTGGTATCGAACACGCCCAGAACCTGCTGGCTGGCCGGATGTGCATGACAGGCGGCGTTGGAGCAACTGGGCTGATTTTCGATGGGTGTGATGATTCCCAGCACGCGGTGCCCACCGCCGTTGCGATAAATGCGAAAGCGGTCGGGCCGATTCAAGCGCGTCAGCGGCTGCGATTGAATGTGACAGCCGTAGCAGGCTTCAGCCGTCTTGTCGAGGACGTGACTAACTTCGGCTGGATCGGTAGAGTAACTGATTCGTCCTTGCTGATCCAGGATGCGCACCTTGGTCATGCCGGGCTCATCAGCCATGGTTTGGATTGCATGGTAGAGGCCCTCGCGATCGTTGCGCAGCATGTAGTAACTGGCGCTGCGTTTGATTACGTCGCTAACGCGCTCGGCGCTGGCCAGTGTGGCAGCTTCCAGGTGCTGCCGGTGCAGTCGAACAATGAAAACTCCCAGAAGGCCGAAAACCAACGTCATGGAAACCGACAACGACACGACCAGCTTCGTGCTGAGACTGCGCATCCAGTGGGAGCGGCGGCCGGCGATCAGCGGATGTGCGTCATGAAGTGACATGGCTCAATTCCGGCACCGCAGACAACACTGGGGCGGGCGTCGCCGTATTTTCGCGGGCTGGCGGAAAGACCGGCAAGTACTTTACCGCCAGCCAGAAGATCGCAAACGCCGATGCCACCAGACTCATGGTGATGGCGAGTTCCGTCCACTTTGGGAAGTAATTAACGCCGGAACTGGCTTCCATCCCGGTAATTGCGACGTTCATGCGATTGGCCACGAAACCCAACAAGGTCAGCACCGAGCAGCAATAGAGGGCCGTAGGGTTGTGGTGGATACGCCTGCGGAACAGAAGCAGCATTGGTACTACGAGAAGCGCGATTTCCAGCAGGAAGAGATAGGTCTCGCTTCGCGGCATCAGGAGCAGATGAAAGACGCCGCGGTGCGCCAGGTCGATGAAGCGCAAGGTCAAGTAAAACAACAACGCAACGGCGAGCACCCGGCCCAGGCCGGTGAGCAGCGACGGCTCCAGCTCTTTTCCGAAAGACTTGCGGCTGTGCCAGGACTCGAAAATAGTCATTGCCAGACCGGCACAAACCGCGGAGACAAAGAAAAACACGGGCTGCAGCGGCGAGTACCACAGGGGATAGAGCTTGCCCGGGACAATGAGATAAAGGCTGCCAAGCGACGACTGGTGCAGCGTCGAGAGAATCACGCCCAGAATCACGACCGGGATCAATATCCCCCGCAGCCAACCCAGTGCGCGCTGCCATCCAAGTCGCTCCAGTACCGCCGGCGCGAATTCGAGAATCAACACGGTGGTGTAGAGCATGACGCACCACGCGATTTCAAACATCACCGAGTGGTCGTTCCACATCACAATCGGGTGCCAAACCCGATAAGGTCGGCCAAGATCAATGATGAGCGAGCAAATAAACATCGAATATCCCAGAAAGGCGGTGAGGATCATGGGCCGCAACACAGGGCGGTAGCGCTTTAGGTTGAAAATATGGACGACCGCTGCCAGCGTGAATCCTCCCCCTGCAAGAGCCACAGAGAAAAGTTTGAAACCGACCCAAAGCCCCCATGGAAACTCGTCGCTCAGATTGGTCGAAGCGCCCAGCCCACGGGTGAAGCGCAAGATCAGAGCGTAGGCTCCTGCCAGCAGAACCAACCCGAGAACTGCCTGCCAGAATCCAAACCTGGACTTTTTCATTCCCGTCCTCACTTCGCTCTCCCTTTCGGTTTTCTCTCTCCCGCGAAGGATTTCTTCTCGTCCTCTTCGGCGGCAGCTACGGCAACACGCCGGTTCGTAATCCACCAGATGCCTCCCAGCAAAACCCCGCCAAGCGTGACGACATCGGGCACCTCGGAAAGCACCCGGGAAGTCAGCAAGGGCATGGCTTCTGTGGGCATGTCCGCGGGATAGCCGAATTGCTGGAACGGAACGCTCGAGAGCAAAAGCACCGATGTCCCTCCCACCTCGTTGAGGCCGTAAATGTGTTTCACATACTGACCGGGATTGCCGCGAATACGCTGCTGCGCCTCGGCAATGAGATCGTTGCGCTCACCGAACTTCGTGGCTCCGGTTGGACAAATCTCAGCGCAGGCGGTTTGTTTACCCGCGGCCACGCGATTCGCACACATGGTGCACTTCCGAACCTTCGGCAGCAGCTTGCCCCATTCGTATTTGGGCACGCTGAACGGGCAGGCCAGCATGCAGTAGCGGCAGCCCATGCAGCGACCCTCGTCATAAATCACCGGGCCGGAAGGCGTTTTGCGCAAAGCCGCCACCGGGCAAGCCGAGGCGCAAGCCGGATCCTGGCAATTCATGCACAGGCGCCGCATAAACTTATCGCCCTTGGTGAGAACGGCGGTGTATTTGTGCTCGGACTGCTTCTGCTCAGAGGCGATGGAGTCGTTGTACGGCAGTTTGTTTTCGTTGGCGCAGGCTTGTTCACATTGCTTACACCCGATACACATGGTCGCGTCGTAGAGCAGCGCCTTACTCATGGAGATTTCTCCTCGCCGCTGCCCGGCGGGATTTTTGTTCCAGCGGAACGAAATACGAGGAAACCCCATGCCGGGACGCAGCGCAATTGAGAACCGTGTGAACTACTTCGGTTTGGCTGACTGAAAAAAGATGGCCGGGTCCGGAGTGGTGAGCTTCCGGACCCGGAGGGACTGTTCCAGCTGGCAAAGCGGCGAGGCGAGGAGATTGCCGGCGGGCAACAAATTGGCGAGGTTTACGTTCCTTTCGCCGAATTGAGCCAGACATCCTCATACTCGTCCTCCCGCTTCCTTGAGCCGTTGCTTGGCAACCATCTGCAGCAGCGGAGATGCGCAAAGAGGAACAGCCAATGCCATGCCTACTTCTGTAGGCTGCGAAGGTACTGAACAATCGTCTTCACCTGATCAGGGGACAGACTTTTTACGGAGGCCGGGTGCTTCGCCTTCTCCGCAATGGCCTTGATCAGGTCGTCATCGGAAGCTTTCTTGGCCTCATCCGAAACCAGGCTCGGAATCTTGGCAGCTGGCTTGCCCGCCGCATCCGCTCCGTGGCACGCTGCACATTTTGTCTTATAGGCAGTAGCTCCGTCGTCGGCAGCCCATGACAGACTGGGAATCAAGATGAACAGGCCTACCACGATTGTCATTACCAGCATTACCAGCTTTGTCGTCTTCACGGCTTCGGTTCCTCTCCCTGTGAAGTTTGCCAACTCGATGAGAGCAGCGGGCTGTTTCGCATCCAAACCTCTGTTGTAAGAGTGAACACTGAAACAATCCTCCAAGAATTCTCTGCAAGAAAGCTCAGCATCCTTTGAGTTGCCTGCTGAGAGTTTCAACGTTGAAAGCGATAGTTTCAGTGATCCGGGTCACCCAAAGCCGTGACTCTGGCTCTTAAGCCAGTGGACTCGCACCCAGCCACCCAGCCTATGGCGGCGCACTGTGATGGTGGTCACAGCGCGATGAATATAAGAGGGCCACACTAAAAGTAGAAAGCTCAGCTCTCCGCTGGTTAGGGGGTGTGGTTCATGAAAACCTCACGCATCATCGTTACTATTCTTGCGACTATTGGCCTGGTTCTGACGATCGCCATGTCCGCTGGGGCCCAGAAGTCCGAGCCGAGGGTTGTTGTTCCGAAGTATGATCCGGCAGCGGAAGCCACGTTCAAAGGAACCGTCGAAGAGGTAAAGGACCGTCAGTGCCCTATGAGTGGTGGACTGGGTTCGCACTTGATTTTGCGATTGTCTCCGACCAAGACGATCGAAGTGCATCTGGCGACGACTAAGTTCTTAAAGGACTACGAACTGGTCTTCAATAAGGGCGATGCGGTCACAGTGACTGGCGTCAAGGTGCAGTTCGAAGGGGTGGAGACCATTTTTGCCCGCGAAGTCACTCGGGGAACTGAAACCTTCACCTTCCGCGACAAGGACGGCACACCGATCTGGTAGCGGTTCACGAACGGCGGGTCGGCAAGTATTTGCGGAGGCGCCCATGTTATCGAAGTGTGCGAATCCAGCGTGCTCGGCTAAGTTTCGGTATCTGCATGAAGGCAGACTGTTCCATGTGGAAATCGGATTGGGGGCATCAGACCCAGAGAATATAGCCACGTTCGAACGTTTCTGGCTTTGTGACAAATGCTCCAAGAGTATGACCGTCGTTTCTCGTCCCGGCGGAGTATCCGTCATTCCGCTGGAACATCGGTCGCAACGCCAAACAAAAAGCGCTGGCGCAGAGGAGTGCGGAACTCCATAACAGGTCTTCATGGCCGGGAGTAGCGCTTGACCGTTAGGAGGCATTATGCCCGCGATTGCACAGATACACGATTCACCACGGTATATTGGTTTCAAGCATGTTTTGATTGCCACAGACTTTTCAGACGCTTCAGAGCGAGCCCTCTCATATGCTCTCGCGATTGCACACCGGTACGGTTGCGCGCTTTCCGTCGTACACGCAATTAAACCGGACCCGCGCGAACAGATCCCGCTGGAACCATTGCCAAGGCAACTAAATCGCCGCCGGCTCGAAGCAGAGCAGCAGATGAAAAACCTGGGCGAGAAGGCGGGACTGAATGATCCCGAGCATGATCTTCTGGTTGAACAGGGTCCTGTGTGGGACGTTCTAGCATCGGTGATTCAACGTGAAAAGGTCGACCTGCTGGTGCTGGGCACGCGCGGAAGAGGCGGACTGAAGAAGCTGGCACTAGGATCAGTTGCCGAGGAGGTCTTGCACCTGGCGCCGTGCCCGGTGCTGACTGTCGGTCCGCAAGTGCCGCCCGGAGACTCGGGGAGTGTGGAGTTCAAGCGCATTCTCTTCGCAAGTGATTTCGGACCCGCTTCCGCCAAGGCTTTCCCCTATGCTCTATCTCTGGCGGAGGACTATCGGGCAAAGCTTGTACTTCTGCACATGATAGAGGAGACAACGCCAATTGCTGACCTCGGCTCCGCACCCTATGGCCCGTCTTCTTACGTTGCGGAACAATTTACAAAGTGGCAACGAACGATGCGAGACGAGAGCGTGACAAAACTGAGGGAACTGGTTTCAACCTGCACGAATCTGGTGGAGAAACCAGAATGTGTAGCGGGGACGGACTTCCTGCCAGAAGGGATCCTGGACGCCGCGGCGATGCGTGGAGTCGATTTGATTGTCATGGGAGCAAACCGAACGCCTTCTCCACGCATGGTCGCGCACTTGCCGTGGGCCCTCACCCATGAGGTGATCTGCCACGCCAAATGTCCGGTTCTGACAGTCCGCGACTGAGGATGGGAAACCCGAATGGACCTTCTGGGATACAAACAACAACTCGGTGCGGCGGTAAGCGTTCACCGCCGCACGATCCTAGGTAGAGCGTACCGTGCGCTGCCCGGTTACTGCCTGCGCTTGGGCTCCGGTTCCCGGTTCACGACTCGTTCCGGATAGAGACGGCGAAATGTCTGAGCTACATGGCAGTTCCAGCACACCGGGCTGTGGGTAGAAAATATCTCGGGAAGCTGCTCCGGTCGCAACTCTCTCCACTCCACTGTCTTGTGGTCTGGGCTGAGCAGCGCCGGGGGGTGATCGAGATGTTTGAGTTTGCTGAAAGTCTTGCGACAGTAGACGCACTTTTTGCCTTCGTACCACTTCGAAACGATATTCCAGACGAGGCAGTTTTGGGGGTCTCCTTCAATCTGCTGCAGACATTCCTGACCGCAATCCTGCCGCTCAGGCCAATGTGAGCATTGCTTGAGACGCGGTGTGGGCTCGGAGAGAAACGCGCCAATAGCCGCTTCGGCAGCCGCCACAGTGACGGTGGCAGGTATGTGAGTTTCCGGGCAGGTGATAAGGCGCTTACCTCGATATTCGAAGTAAGCCCGTATACCCGGGATTGCGCGGAACACGAACAGTCCCACAGCCAGTACCAAAAGAACGGTAATCAGGATCGTAGCTGTCATACATGACCTCCCTAGGCACGCACGGTCAGGACCGGGCAGGGTGCGTGCGCTATGACATCGTGCACAGTCGTCCAGGGCAAATGCGTTGCCAGATCGGCGCGACGCGTCCCCAGCACAATCAGATCAGCTTCGCGTTCCCGCGCTACCTTCACGATGCATTCTGGCGCGGAACCAACTTCCACCAAGATTTCAGGTGCATGGGTCAGCATTGCATCCCTCGGTACTACGGCCTGCAACCGCTCCATTCCGGCTTCGATCAGCGCCGGGCGGTCTTGCCGATTCGTATATTTCTCGATCACGTGCATCAGGGTGAGTTGCGCTTCAAAATCTGTGGCGAGTGCAATTGCGAGCGACGCAACCTTCGATGAGATCGGAGTAATACTTGTGGCATAGAGAATATGCCGTAGGTCCAGTTCGACCGGCACCAGTTCTCCGCCGTTAGTGCGAAATTCCGGCAGCCTGGCCCGGCCACAAACCCTTGGCCCGACGGCCAGAACAGGGCAGGGAGCGTGCCGGAAAATATCCTCAGCCACGGAACCAATCAGCAGCTTGCTGAATCCGGTGCGGCCGTGAGTTCCGAGCACGATTAGGCCAACGCTTTTTCCCCTGACGATGCCGCTCAGGTTCGTCCACACTTGCCCATACCGCAGATAGGTCTGGCGAGGAATTTCCCCCAAGCGAGTTGTGAGCTTCCGGATCTTCTCCCGCGCTTCACTCTGGGCATCTTCGTAGGTCGCGTCCACACTCACGTAGTCCACGTCGCCAGCCATAAGGGGCACATTCACCTTGGAGACGACATGCGCGAGATGCAATGTGCTGCCAAAGCGCCGGCAGATTGCAGCCGCATAGGGAAACGCTGATTCGGACGTTGCTGAGAAGTCCGCGGCGTAGAGCACATTGTCTAGAGAGATAGCAGAAGGTTGCTTCCGGGCTTCGGGCGTGTCTTGTTTGCACTCCAAGACTGTCATATGACATCTCCACACCCAACATCAGCCTGACCCTTCGGAAAAATTTGGACTATGCTCACTGTCACTCCATCGTGTGATGCCGGCCACCAGTTGGGTTCAGAGCAAGTAATTTTGGCACTGTGACGGTCCCCGTGAGGCCAAAAAACTGCGAAACCGAAACCAACAAAAGACGAGATCCACACGCAGCTTGCAGGTAAGGCCGTTTTCTACAATCTCCATTCCGTAGGGCGAGAGCATGTACCAGACTCCTGGTGCCGAGGTCAGTGTCCATCGGGATGAATGGCTTGGCTGTCCCGCAAGGCACACGCCCTTGTGACCTGGATCACATACGTCAGTGACGTGTCTTGCTGTCTTGATATTCAGCTTGGTCCATGCTTATGCCGTCCGGTCGGTAACAAAGGGAATTACAGACATTATTTTGCAACGAGCGACAGGCGGATGATCATGCAGCTCAAGTTCAAGACCATGGATGCAAACGAGGCGGTCGCATACGTCGCCTACCGGGTTAACGAAGTGATTGCTATCTATCCGATCACGCCTTCTTCCGCCATGGGCGAATGGGCCGACGAGTGGTCGTCTCAGGGAATCGAGAACATCTGGGGCACCGTGCCCCACGTAATCGAGATGCAGAGCGAAGGCGGGGCCGCCGGAGCCGTTCATGGTGCGCTACAGGCCGGATCTCTGGCCACTACGTTCACAGCCTCCCAGGGACTCCTGCTCATGATTCCGAACATGAATAAAATCGCGGGAGAACTTACCCCCACTGCATTCCATGTTTCGGCGCGCACGTTGGCAACTCATGCGCTCTCGATTTTCGGCGACCACTCGGATGTCATGTCGTGCCGCACCACCGGCTTCGCGATGCTGTGCTCCAACTCCGTGCAAGAGGCTATGGACTTCGCGCTCATCGCTCATGCCGCCGCGCTTGAGTCGCGCATTCCTTTTTTGCACTTCTTCGACGGCTTCCGCACCTCGCACGAAGTGAACAAGATTGAAATGCTCGCGGAAGAAGATATGCGCGCGCTCATCAACCTGGATCGCATCTTCGAGCATCGTCTGCGCGCGCTGTCACCCGATCACCCGGTTCTGCGTGGTACAGCTCAGAATCCCGACGTGTTCTTCCAGATGCGCGAGCGGGCAAACTCTTATTACGACGCTTGTCCCCAAGCTGTCCAATCCGTGATGAACCGGTTTGAGCAGGTGGTGGGCCGCTCCTATCACCTGGTTGATTACGTCGGCGCACCGGATGCAGATCGCGTGATCGTGATAATGGGTTCGGGGGCCGAGGTTGCTCACGAAACGATTGATTATCTTAACGCGCATAGCGAGAAGCTTGGGTTGCTAAAAGTCCGTTTGTATCGTCCGTTCCCGGTGCAGGCTTTCCTCGAAGCGTTACCTGCGAGCGTGCAGAAGATCGCGGTCCTCGATCGCACCAAGGAATCGGGAGCGATTGGTGAGCCACTCTATCTCGATGTGGTGAACGCGCTTCACGAAGGAGGGAAGCAGGGTTACAGCCATCTGAAAACCCGTCCGGTGGTGGTGGGCGGACGCTATGGGCTGTCCTCCAAGGAATTCACGCCAGAGATGGTCAAAGCGGTCTATGACAATCTGAAAGCGGATCAGCCCAAAAGTCACTTTACCATCGGCATCCAGGACGACGTCAGCCACACCAGTTTGTCTTATGCCAGCGGTTTTTCAACCGAGCCCGAAAGTGTTGTCCGGGCAATGTTTTACGGCTTGGGCGCGGACGGCACGGTAGGCGCTAACAAGAATTCGATCAAGATTATCGGAGAGAACACCAACAACTACGCCCAGGGTTATTTCGTCTACGACTCGAAGAAGTCCGGCGCAGTGACCATTTCCCACCTTCGTTTCGGGCCGCAGCTCATTCGTTCCAGCTATCTGGTTTCCAGTGCCAACTTTGTGGCTTGTCACCAATGGATATTTCTCGAGCGCTACGACATGCTCAGCGCTCTGGTTACTGGCGGCACCTTTCTGCTCAACAGTCCATTCGGCGTGGATGAGGTTTGGGGCCGTCTTCCGCGTGTAGTTCAACAGCAGCTCATTTCAAAGCGAGCGAAGTTTTACGTGATCGATGCCTATCAAGTGGCGCGCGACACCGGCATGGGTAGCCGCATGAACACAATTTTACAGGTGTGCTTCTTCGCCATCTCCAAGGTTTTGCCGCCCGACCAGGCAATCGAGGCGATCCGTAAATCGATTCGCGATACCTACGGCAAGAAGGGCGAAGAAATCGTCCAACAGAACATGAAAGCAGTGGATGAGACCCTGGCTCACCTGTTCGAAGTGAAAGTCCCGACCGAACTCACCAGCACGATTGAGATGCCTCCCCCATTCTCCCCTTCAGCACCCGAGTTCGAGCGCGATGTCCTGGGCACGATCTATGCCGGACGAGGCGACGAATTGCCGGTTAGCGCATTTCCCGTAGACGGCACTTTTCCCACCGGAACCGCGAAATGGGAAAAGCGCAACCTGGCGCTTGAGATTCCCGCATGGGATTCGAAGATTTGCATACAGTGCGGGAAGTGCGCCATGGTTTGCCCGCATTCGGTCATTCGCATCAAGGTTTACGACTCCAAAGAACTGCAGGGTGCTCCCGTAACCTTCAAGTCAACCGAGACCCGCGACCGGGAATGGCAAGGTCTCAAATACACGATTCAAGTTGCGCCGGAAGACTGCACTGGATGCGGCATCTGCGTGCAAGTTTGTCCGGTCAAGAATAAAGCCGAAACCCGACTCAAAGCGATCAACATGGAGCCGCAACCCCCGCTGCGCGCACCCGAGCGCGAAAACTGGGATTTCTTTCTCAAGATCCCCGAGTTCGACCGCCGCAACATTAAGGTCGGCAATATCCGCCAGCAGCAAATCCAGGAACCGCTGTTCGAGTTTTCCGGCGCTTGCGCGGGTTGCGGCGAGACTCCATATCTCAAGCTGATGTCGCAACTGTTTGGAGACCGTGCAATCATTGCCAACGCTACGGGATGCTCGTCGATCTACGGCGGCAACCTGCCGACCACGCCTTGGACGAAGAATGCGGCAGGCCGCGGACCCGCCTGGTCAAACTCTCTTTTCGAAGACAACGGCGAGTTTGGCTTGGGCTTCAGGCTTTCCATCGACAAGCAGACCGAGTTCGCTCAAGAGTTAGTCCGGCGCATGGCGGGAGCGATTGGTGAAGAACTCGCGGCCGCGCTTCTCACTTCTCCGCAGAAAGACGAAGCGGATATATATGAACAGCGTCAGCGTGTGGACCTGTTAAAAGAAAAATTACACGGGGACTATTCCGCCGAAGCCAGGCAACTCCTTTCTGTGGCGGACCTGCTCGTCAAGAAAAGTATCTGGATTGTTGGCGGAGACGGCTGGGCTTATGACATCGGCTTTGGCGGCCTCGATCACGTATTGGCCAGCGGTCGCAACGTCAACGTGCTGGTGCTCGATACCGAGGTGTACTCCAACACCGGAGGTCAGGCCTCGAAATCCACACCCCGCGCCGCTGTGGCAAAGTTTGCCGCCGGCGGCAAGTCCAGACCCAAGAAAGATCTGGGACTCATCGCGATGAGCTACGGCAACATTTATGTCGCGAGCGTGGCCATGGGCGCCAAGGATGAGCACACCCTGAAGGCCTTCCTGGAAGCTGAAGCTTACAGCGGGCCCAGTCTCATCATCGCCTATTCCCATTGCATCGCTCACGGCATCAACATGACCACTGCGATGTCGAATCAGAAAGCCGCGGTCGATTCCGGACAATGGCTGCTCTATCGCTACAACCCTGAACGCGCCGCGCAAGGTGAAAATCCGCTGATCCTCGACTCTCGAACGCCAACCCGTAGAGTCCAGGACTACATGCTGATGGAAACGCGTTTCAAGATGCTCACCAAGAGTAGACCGGAAGACGCTAAGCACCTCTGGTACGAGGCGCAGCATGATGCGGAGACTCGCTTTCGCCTTTATGAATATCTGGCGCAACGGAAATCTGAAATTGAACCCGCTAAAGCCGAGTGAAAAGCGGGCAGCAAACCGAGAGCTGGAGGAAATATGATCGACCTCAGAACCACTTACTTAGGTTTGCAGCTTCGTACACCTTTGGTGGCCTCAGCATCACCGTTGTCACAAGAGATAGATGGCATCCAACGCCTCGAAGGTGCAGGTGCATCAGCCGTTGTGCTCTATTCACTGTTCGAGGAGCAACTACGGCAGGAAAGGTTCGAACTGGAACACCATCTGGCTGAAGGGACAAACAGCTTTACCGAGGCCGCAAGTTTCTTCCCCCAGCCGGGAGAGTTCCGGTTGGGACCTGAGGGGTATCTAGACCACATCCGTCAAGCCAAGCGATCCGTGTCGGTGCCGATTATCGCGAGCCTCAACTGTACCTCGGTCGGGGGCTGGACGGAGTACGCCAAGCTTATCGAGCAGGCGGGAGCGGATGCCCTGGAGTGCAACATTTACTCCATCCCCACCATGCCCGACCTCGGTTCCGAAGCGGTTGAGCAGGAATACCTGGACATTCTCAAAGCTGTAAAGTCAGCGGTGACAATTCCCGTCGCCGTAAAGATCAGCCCATTTTTCAGTAATATGGTGAATATGGCGAAGCGGTTCGACGAAGCAGGTGCGAATGGCCTGGTTCTGTTCAATCGATTCTATCAACCAGACATCAACCTCGATGAGTTAGAAATCCAACCGAACGTATTACTGAGCACTCCCCAGGCGCTGCGGCTTCCGCTGACATGGATCGGTATCCTTTTTGGTCGCTTCCGAGCAAGCCTCGCTGCGACCAGCGGAGTGCATGGCTCTGAAGACGTCGTAAAGCTGTTAATGGTCGGCGCCGACGTTACCATGCTCTGCTCCACACTCATGCGAAATGGCATCGGCCACCTCCAGCAGATCGAAGAGGGCCTGCTGGAATGGATGGAGAAGCACGAATACGAATCCGTTCAGCAGATGAAGGGCAGCATGAGTCAGATCCGCTGTTCCAATCCTTCCGCCTTCGAGCGCGCCCAGTACATGAAGGCGGTCAAGAGCGTGCAGCATGTGAAGGTCACGGCTCGCGAAGCCTGGCGAATTCTGAGCGGGAGCTAGCCAATCGCTGTCGCGATGACAAGCGAGCTGCGGGACTCGAATCGGTGAAGCCCTTCGATAGCATCATCTGGAATCTTTACGTCGTGCCAGGGATTGACCTTGATGAATTCCTCATCGACGGCATACCCGAACAGCGAGCGGTTCGGGCACCAACTGTTACCGTTTGGACACGACAGGAACGCCGAGGGAGACTTCGGATTGAATGCCTATGCGAATCCAGCGAATCCTCTGCAAAAGGCATTTAATCTTGCACCAGCGATTTCAGCACGTCCAGAACAACCTTTTCCCCGACTGGCCGACCGACTCAGCGACTTTTTTGAGAATCTCGGGGAGCGGCCACGAAAGCACTTCTGCCAGATTGTATTCTGTCGGGATTGCCGTCGGCTGCAACTAATCGACGCCCAGACTGATGAATGCTGCCCTAATTGCAACAGCAACTTAGTAACGCAGTGACCCACACGACAGTGCTAATGTTGACAGCAGTCTGAGCCAAAATTCAACCAGCGTCGCGGAACCTGGTCTTCTTCGACGTGATGCACAATCTGCAGGTGCCAGTTGCGCCCCGGATTGAAGCAACTCTCAGCAGGACCGGCGATGACTACAGCATCACGCTGCAATCGTCGAAGCTTGCCCGGAACGTGTATTTGTCTTTCGGCGATCTCGACGTCGAATGCGCGGACAACTACTTCGACCTGCTTCCATCCGAGCCCATCACCATTCACCTGAAGTCTTCCGCAACGCTGGAGCAACCGAAAGCTGCGCTGACAACCACGTCTCTGACCGAGGCATTCAACTCAAATTGACGCCGTATCAGATCAATCGAGATCCGCTACAAATTTTGGTGAGACCGATTCGAATTCGCACTACAACGTTCATTCAAGAACATGCGGCGCACTGGCCGTGCGTTTTACGCGTGTTAGGCTAATTCTCTTGCTTCGCTTCGAGCCGACCAATGGTTGCACGGAGCCAGGCACCCAGAATTTCCTCAATCTCCTGCTGCGTCCCGGTTCGGTACAACGAGTGGAGGGCCTCTCCGCTCCGCGACAGCGGGATATGAATGCAAGGAGTTTGCTCCTTACGCGCGTTCTCTGGCACGAACTGCATCAGCAGGCAGTCGCTGCACGGTTTCCGATCCTTGGAGTTGAAGTTCAGGCAAGTGGGGGAATCCTCAAAAATAAGTCGCGCGCGCCAGGACTCGCGGGGCGGTCGTCCGTAACCGCCTTGCTCAAGAAACTCCAGCTCGACCTTCAGTACGTCCAGCAGGTTGCGGTTATCCTTCGGCATAGATTCACCGTCACTGTGATTGTGGTCTTACGAATAAGCCGGCGCGGTGACGGGCATCACAGCGTGCGGTGAAGGCCACGCCGCGGTCCAGGCGAAATCGGTCGTCCGTTGAGAAGATTTCCATAACGGGCAACCGTGACCTGCGTCACAGAACCTCGCCTTCAAAAAGTTGAAAATCGCGACATGTTTGGATGTATTCTCGTTGCGATGTTGCGACGAAGTTTCTACTGGAGCTTGGAGATGAAGAGAATCAACCTCAAAGTGTTTTCTTTTGCAACAGCACTGGCTGTTGTCCTAAGCCTTTCCTTATCGGCGCACGCACAAAGCGCGGAAAACCTTTTCAAATCAAGGTGCGCCGGTTGTCATGGTGCTGACGGGACCGGCACGGCGATGGGGAAGAAGATGGGTGCGCACGACTTCACAACGGCTGAGGTGCAGGGAATGTCGGACGCGCAGCTCACGAGCATCATCACCAACGGCAAGAACAAGATGCCAAAATATGCTTCTTTGAAGCCGGAAGAAATTAAAGGTCTGGTGGCTTATATCCGTACGCTGAAAAAGTAGTCGTGGCGGGTTGGGTCATCTACGCCGGGAACACGTTCAGTGCCGCGCACGATCTGCGGCTGGATGTGTGTCTGCGCGACGCCCGCATAGAAGTGAAGAGCGTGGAGGTCCGATGAATCTGCGAGAACGCGTTCGCGAATGGACGCAGCCAATATATTTTCTGGGTCAGAATCCCATCACCCTTACGGGTGCCGTAGTCACGACAAGCGCCGCGCTTACCACCATCGCCTTCTGGTTCTATGACATTTTCCTGCCCGGACCCCCTCATCCTTACGTCGGCCTGCTGGTGTTTCTGATTCTGCCTGGCATTTTTGTTCTCGGCCTGCTGCTGATTCCACTTGGCATCTGGCTTAGGCGACGAAGTTTGCGCGGGAGTGGGCAACTGCCGGGGGCTTTTCCCGCCATAGACCTGCGTCTGCCTGTGGTGTGGCGCACCTTGGAGTGGGTGGCACTGGCGACTGTGCTCAATCTTCTTATTATCGGGACCGCATCGTACCGCGGCGTGGAATACATGGATTCGACGAGCTTTTGCGGGACGACTTGTCATACCGTAATGGCTCCCGAGTATACGACCTATCAAAATTCGCCACACTCGCGGGTCGAGTGTGTGGAGTGCCATATCGGACCGGGAGCAGGGTGGTTTGTGCGCTCCAAGCTTTCCGGCCTGCGCCAGGTTTTCGCGGTAACCTTCCACACCTACTCGCGGCCTATTCCTTCGCCCGTAAAGTACCTGCGCCCGGCCCGCGAAACCTGCGAACAGTGTCACTGGCCGCAGCGCTTTACCGGCGATAAGTTTCTGGTGAATACCAGTTACAAAGACGATGAAAAAAATACGCCGCAGACTGATGTGCTGCTGCTCAAGGTGGGCGGACTGGCGTGGCAGGGCTCTGTCGGCATCCACGGGCACCACCTCGCCGACAATGTGACCATCCGCTACATTTCGACTGATCCTGAACGGCAGACGATTCCGGTGGTGTACTACACCAATGCTCTGGGAAAGACCACGGAATTCATTTCCACGGATGTGAAACCCACCCAGGAACAGTTGGATAAGGGGGAACATCGTGTGATGGATTGCGTGGATTGCCATAATCGGCCCACGCATGTCTTCGAATTGCCCGACAATGCAGTGGATAAACAAATGTCTCTGGGGCGCATCAGCCCGGAGCTTCCCTATATCAAGAAAAAGGCGGTCGAAGTTCTTAAAGTGGACTATCCCGCCCGCGATGTAGCGAAGCGGCGCATCCTGGAGCAACTTAACGATTTCTACCGGACGAACTATCCGCAAATTTATGAGACGCGACGTGCGCTGGTGCAGCAGGCGGGCGAGGAAGTGGCGAATATCTATCTCCGCAACATTTTCCCGGATATGCGCGTGACCTGGGGCGTGCACCCAAATAATCTTGGACACAACGATTCTCCAGGCTGCTTCCGCTGTCACGACGGCAGTCATACCAGTGCCGATGGCCAAACCATCACCAACGACTGTTCTGCTTGTCACGACGTTCTTGCGGCAGGCGAGGAAAATCCCAAAATTCTGACTGACCTGGGAATGAAGTAAGCCCCCGGCGCCGGCCGCAGGCCGATTGTTGGATGCTTCTCGATCTTGCCTAGAATCAGCGCGATCAGGGCTGTCTCACCAGTTCGCCCGTACGAACCACCCCCCTCCGCCAATCCTTTGAACACTTAAGTTACAAGCGCACGTGACAGGCATCACGGAACTTTCTCCTCAAAGCCTGCAAGATTGCTAAAGACGAAATGCATTGCGAGGCGGGAGTGAGCTTGCAGAAGACAAGGCGACTCAGGACACATGCGGTCGGGCGATTCGGCTTTTGCCTTCTTGCTTTATTGATGCTGATCAGTTTTTTCCCTTTGTATGCAACAGCGATTCGGGCCAGGGGACAAGTAGCCCTGCCCCAGCCGCTCAAGCAGGACGAAAGCTGCCTGGCCTGTCACGGACAGCCGGGAATGAAATCGGGGAGCGGCAAGAACATCTCTACCGATCCCGGCCCACACGCAGCCAGCGTTCACGGCGCTTTGGCCTGCACGGATTGCCATACCAGCATTAAGGACTATCCGCATCCCGCTAAAGTGGGTAAGGTTCAATGCTCAACCTGCCACGCCGATGAGGCTTCCCATGTGTCTAACAGCGTGCATAGCGCTCTTGGCGATGTAGCCTGCCAATCCTGCCACGGCGATCCGCACATAGTGGCGCCTGCCGCCCAGGTGACGCGCGCTAAATGCGCGCAGTGTCACGCCGATGAGGTGAAGGAACTTCGGCAGAGCATACACGGACAAGCCGCCGCGGCTGGTGATCCGGATGCCCCGAATTGCATATCCTGCCACGGAAGTGTGCACCAGATTCAAACTTCGAGCGATGCGACGTCGCCTGTCGCCAAGAAAAATCTGCCGGATACTTGCGCCTCGTGCCATAGCAACCCGCAGTTTCTTTCGCGCCACAAGATCCCGTTTGCCCATCCCGTGGAACTCTACCGGCAAAGCGTGCATGGACGCGCGGTGGCAGATGGGGACGGGGCCGCCGCCAGCTGCTCCGATTGCCATGGCAGCCACGGAATTCTGCCGCCCCAAGACCCGCGCTCAAAAATCAACCACTGGAATATTGCAACAACATGTGGACAGTGCCATACCGACATTGCCAAGACCTATCTTGAAAGCGTGCACGGACAGGCCATGAAAAATGGCGTGGAGGCCGCCCCGGTGTGCAGCGATTGCCATGGCGAGCACTTGATTCTGGGCCCGAAGGAACCCGCGTCGCTAGTGAACGCGGCTCGTGTGTCGATGATCACCTGCGGGCGATGCCACGGCGATGAACGTCTGGCGTTGCGCTACAATCTGCCCGCCGATCGTGTTCCTTCCTATGCCGATAGCTACCATGGCCTCGCTTCGAGCGAGGGCTCTCAAAGCGTAGCCAACTGCGCATCCTGCCATGGCATTCATAACATTTTCCCGTCGAAGGATTCGCGCTCCACCGTGAATCCCGCGAACCTGGCGAAAACCTGTGGAGCCTGTCATGCGGGGGCGGGCGAGCATTTCGCGATCGGGCAAGTGCACGTCCGAATTTCTACCGGACCGGCGAATCCCCTCGTTAAGTGGATTCGGTGGACATACTTGGTTTTGATTCCGATGACGCTGGGCTTCATGGTCATCCACAACTTGCTGGATTTTCTGGCCAAGCTGATCCGCCGCGAACCGCGGCACGAAACCGGGGCGCAGGTCGTGCGGATGAGTCGAAACTTCCGCATTGCCCACTGGGGCGTGATCCTTAGTTTTCCAACGCTGGTCTTTACCGGGTTTGCGCTGAAGTATCCCAACGCATGGTGGGCGCGTCCGGTACTGCTTTGGGAGGGGCGCTTCGCATTTCGCGGTGCGGTGCATCGTGCGGCGGCGGTCTTACTCATCGCTTCTACGCTTTACCACATGATTCACTTGGCGTTGAATCGGCGAGACCGATTGTTCCTGAAGGCGATGCTGCCGCAATTAAAAGACACGACCGACCTGGTGCAGGTCTTCGCATACAATCTGGGGCTGACAAAAAACGAACCGCATTTCGCGAAATTCAATTATGCCGAGAAAATGGAGTACTGGGCGTTCCTGTGGGGCACGGCGGTGATGACCGTTTCCGGTCTTCTGCTATGGTTTAACAACTTCACACTGCGCTATTTACCCAAGTGGGTGTCGGACGCGGCTACAGCGATTCATTATTACGAGGCGGTGCTTGCGACCTTCTCCATTCTGATCTGGCACTTCTATATGGTGATCTTCGATCCACTGGTCTACCCCATGGATACCGCCTGGGTAAACGGCAAAGTTCCGGCCGATCATTACCGACATTCTCGCCCGGAATACTACCGCGCCCTGGAACGAGCTCGCCTGGTCGAGTTGCCCGCGGAGCCTGCCGATTGCGAGGAGGAGCCCGACGCCGCCGATGCTCCGAGCGACAACCCGCCGACTACACCTTAGAAGGCAAAAGCACACGGCCGGGGGAGAAATCGGCCAACGTCGAACGGTCCTCTCTACGCTGCAATACCTCTACGATGTGATCAGGGATTCCAAGGCAATGCGGTTTGGGATCACCAGGGTCGAACCGTTTTGCTGGATAAGATGCTGCCTCTTAAAACCCGCGAAGAGCCGGCTGACGGTCTCTCGCGAAGTGCCGATCATTTGCCCGATCTCCTCGTGAGTGAGAGCCAGCTTCATCTGACTGGGGTTTCTGGATTCGGTGTTTTGGTCGAGCCATCCCACGAGCAATCTGGCAAGTTTTTCGCTAGCGGAGTCAGAAAGGATCAGGTCACGAATTTCGCGGCAAGTAGAGGCATAATCCCGGCTGATGTGCTGGGTCACCCACAGGGCAAGTTCGCCGTGAAGGCGCATGAGGCGCAACCAATCGCATTGTCGCAGGAAGCTGATCTCGCTGGGTTCCTGAGTCTCGGCTGTGGCTTCATACTGCCGTCCGGAAACTACAGAGGCAACGCCCAAGGGGCTGCCAGTCTCGACCATTCGCAAAATCAGCGTGCGCCCATCGCTGCCACAGATCGAGAGCTTCACGCGACCTCGCCGCACGATGAATACTCCCCGCGGAGCTTGCCCTTCCGCGAACAGAACAGCTCCCGTCGGGTAGGTCGTGGTAATTGCTTCTTCTTCGAAGGCATCGGCTAGAGTTGGAGGAAGATCGCGTTGAGTTTTGTCGGTTTGAGCCAATTTCTGCGCATTATTTACGGTATGTGTGGCCATGATTGCCTCCGCTCACGCTGATACTTTGGCAGGTGCCTGACCACTCTTCCCACCCAGACGCGCTTTGGGTGGAATCTCCCTAAGTGTAACAAAACACATGTGTTGACTTGATTCGATTGGATGCTGCCACGTCCGGCGCTATGGGTCACACGATTGCATCTGAGTGTTTTCCCACACCTGTGTGTGATCCCCGTCACCGGTTGGTTGGTTATCGATCAGAAAAAAACTCAGGCTTCAACCCGGGTTTTACGCCAAAGCACTGTTGATCGTCTTCAGCAGATCGCTTCGACTAAAAGGCTTTTCGAGGAGAGTCACGCCGTGTCGCAACACGTCGCGGTTCGCCATCAGCTCGCCGGTGTAACCTGACATGTACACGACTTTCAGAATCGGGTGAGATGCACTCAGGCGCTCGGCTAGCTCCGGACCGCTCATGCGGCGCATCATTACATCGGTCAACAGCAGATCAAATTGGTCAGGATGAGACTCCGCCCATTCGAGCGCGGACCTTCCGTCGCTCGCCTGGATCACGGTGTAGCCGTGTTCCTCGAGGAGTTTTCTAGTCAAGCTGCGCATGATTTCGTCATCTTCCACCAGTAGGATCGTACTCCCGTGCCGTTTCGGGCTAACAGTCTCCGATTCAGGCTTCGACCCGACCCCGATTTTGTGCTCTGCGCTAGGGAGGTAGATTTTAAACGTCGTCCCGTGGCCCGGTTCACTGTAGACAAGTATGTGCCCTCCGCTTTGCTTCACGATGCCATATACAGTGGCCAGCCCCAAGCCAGTCCCCTTGCCCGCCTCTTTGGTGGTAAAGAAAGGCTCGAAGATGCGCGATACGATAGCCTCGTCCATACCGCTACCGGTATCGCTGACCGTAAGCATGACGTATTTTCCCGGCTCAATGGCGTGCTGCTGCTCGGCAAAGGTTTCATCGAATTTAACGGCGCCGGTTTCGAGAATCAACTTGCCGCCATGAGGCATGGCGTCGCGGGCATTTACTGCGAGGTTGACCACGATCTGGTCAAGTTGGCCGGGGTCAGCCTCGACGATCGCTGAGGGCGTTTTGGGCACAATGAGAATCTCAACATCTTCTCCCAGCAAAGGGCGCAGGAGCTTGCTGATGTCCCTTAGCCGCTCGTTCAAATCGAGAACGCGGGGTTGGATCGCTGACGTCCGGCTGAAGGCAAGCAATTGCCTGGTCAATGATCTGCCCCGCTCGATTGCCTTCTTGATGTTCTCGACGTAGAGCGATGGCTCCGCCCCGGGATCGATGCGGTCGCGCAGAAATTCAGCGCAGGCGTTGATAATCCCAAGAACATTGTTGAAGTCGTGCGCCACTCCTCCTGCCAGCCGACCGATCGCTTCCATCTTCTGGGATTGACGGAGCTGGCCCTCGGCTCGTTTCTGAGCCGTGATATCCCGTGCAATCGCTGATGCTCCCACGATGTCGCCGGCCGCATTGCGTATGGGAGACACGGAAATGGAGACGTCCAAGCGGCGTCCGTCCTTGGCCAAGCGCACCGATTCATAATGCTCGATGCTTTCACCTCTGGTAATTTTCTCAAGGATCTCGGGGATTTCATCCGGACGATCGCTGAGCGTCAGCAGGGATATGTGTTTTCCGACCACCTCTTCTGGCGTGTAACCATAGATGCGCTCGGCGCCCTTGTTCCAGCTGGTGATAATGCCCTTCAGGTCTTTACTGAGGATCGCATCCTCGGACGAATCGATGATCGACGCCAACCTCGACCTGTATTCTCCGAGCTGTTCGGTCGTTCTCCGGTACAGTTCTTCATTCGCTCGGCGAAGTTCTTCCGCGATTCTCTTGCGATCACTGATGTCCCGGATCGCACTCAGGACGAACGCTCCCTTCTCCGTGGAGACTGGACTGAGACTGATTTCCACCGGAAATTCCGAGCCATCGCTCCGTCTTCCGTAGAGATCCAAGTCCGCGCCCATCCGTCGCGTCTTCGGTGCCTTTGCGAAGCTCTCGCGGTGATGATGGTGCTTGCGGCGATAGCTTTCCGGGACGAGGGTTTCGACTTTCTCGCCGATCAACTCGGCACGATCATAGCCAAACAGCTCTTGCGCTTGTGAATTGACTTGAACGATGATTCCGTCGTGGTCGACCGCTACGATGGCATCCGGAAGAGTCTCCAGGAGGTCTGCGGAAAGCCGGACCTCAACCATGGTTTTCGCGGAAGGTGACGGTTTGGTTCGCTTGTGCTCAGAGGAATGTGGCAACAGGCAACTCCGCTATTCGAACTTTCGGTACCTAAAATCTATGTCGGAACCGGCCTGCCTGTAAAGGAAAGGTGAGGCGAGAAACTGATCACCGGGAACAGTGACGTCAGCCATCGCAGTCTCCGACTCGCTCTGCAAGAATAGTCAGGATGCAAGATTGTCATTCGGCGTCATGAGTAGGCATGTTGGGTGTACAATTACGCCGCTTTCCGAATTCAGAAGAGGAAACTCCGGATGAAGGGTAATCCAAAGGTAATTAAGGAGCTGAACGATGCTCTACGGGAAGAGCTCACGGCCATCAACCAGTATTTTCTGCACGCGGAAATGTGCGAGAACTGGGGCTACAAGAAGCTTGCCGACTACATCAAGAAACAATCCATTGACGAGATGAAGCACGCCGAAGTTCTGATCGAGAGGGTGCTGTTTCTGGATGGAACTCCGTCCATGGAACCTTTGAAGCTGACGGTTGGGGGAACCGTGCGCCACATGATTGAGAGCGACCTGGCGCTTGAACTCGGGGCTGTAAAGCAATACAACGCTGCGGTGCAGATCGCTACGCAGGAAAAGGACAACGGCAGCCGAGACCTGCTGGTCAAGCTGCTGAAAGATGAAGAGGAACACGTGGACTGGCTGGAGGCTCAACTCCACCAAATCAAGGAAGTAGGCTACGAACGCTACCTCTCCCTGCAGTCGTAGGCATGGGTCGAAGCGGCGTTCGGCCCGCACAATCATCTCAGCGCCGCGAAAATTTTCCGCATAGAAGCGGCTCGAATCCGCGTCTTTTTCCTCACGCAGGCGGGTTTTGCCCCGGTCGTGACTTCTTTTTCAGTCCTATTTCGATCTCCGTTGAGTAGGCTTTCGGGCATTGGAGATTGAACCGTCGGCGTCATGCGCGATCTGGTGGCAGGTCAACACGCAAGTGTTGCTGCTGCGGTTATAGGAAATCGGAGCGCCATTGTTTTGTCCCACCACGTTGGCGTCAAAGTTCACCAGGCGCTCGCCGGAAACGCTCGGGGAGACTGAGCCCATGCCGTGTGGCGTGTGGCAAACCGAACAGGAGAAACCATCCTGCGATATGTGGTTGCCGTGCTGGAGGAAGCTGGCGTTGCCGACCACATTGCTCAAGTTATGACACTTGGCGCACATACCGTAGGGCCCATTGAGACTCAGGTCGGGATTAGGAAACAGGTTGGTGACTAATCCACCCGGCGCTGCGGCCTGGCTGAACTGATAGTTATGTTCGAGGATGTGAGAGTTCACCGAACCGTGCGGGCCGTTCGGGCCGGTTCCACCGAACTCGCGATTGTCGTCGCTGTTGTGGCAATCGGTGCAGAAAATCTGGATTCCCATGAGCCGTCCGGCCGTACCGTTCTGATTCAACATATTGGCCAGGAGACTGGGCTGCGGCAGTGGGCTCATCCGAACGTGAGTTACAGGATGGCTGGAGGTTGCGGTAGCGGCGAATTCAGGAATTACGTTCAGCGGATCTGGTGCGGAAACCAATCTCGTGGGGGCGTAGCCATAGATCAGCAATCTCTGCTTTCCCACGCTGGTGCCGTGGCAGCGCAGGCAGTTTTCGTACTGGTTGACGGCGGGAATCAAAACCGTTGTGCCGTCAGTAGCGCTGACTCCGGTCACGTTGGCTTGCGACGGCCGAATGGCAGGAGGCACGGAGAAACTTACCACCTGGTTCGAACCGTGCGGGCTATGACAATCCACGCACGTGGCATGGCGATTGTTGTTGAGCACGGCGCTTTCGGCGGCGTCGTGAAAGTTATTCCCCGCGGGCAAAGGATGGCCGACCTTGGCAATCTCGGCCATGATGTTGGGGGCGGCCGGCGAGAGCAAAGCTCCCCCGTTGTGACAGGTCATGCAGTCCTGGGTCGCGGGATCCATGCCTGGTGTCGACGGTGTGGCCGGACGCAGAAGGCGCGCCGGCGCAGTCGAATTATGGTCCATGTGGCAGGAAGTGCAGGCGTTGAGTGCGACGGTGCTGTAAGAACCAACATTGGCGTTGGCTGCCGGCTGGTTCGTTGCGGTTTGGTGAATGCTGTTGGTCCAGCCCGCCAGCGGGTTCGGTTGTCCTTGAAGCACGCGGTTAGGGTCGTGGCAGGCGAGACACATCTGGCCGCTGGAACTGTCGCGGACCAGGAAGTTCTGCGCAATCTTATCCGTACCCTGTACGTGCGGGTTGTGACAACTGGTGCATTCGATGTTTCCCCTGATCAGTTTCACGGCGCCAGTGGGGTCCGCCGTCTTGCCCTGAGAAACCAGCGAGGCTACCAGGTTCGAGGCATCTTTCATGGGCAGAACAAGGCTGAAAGGATGGGTCCCGCTCAGGTTCATGCCGAAGGAGTCAACGCTGTTCATCGCTCCCGTGACCGGCAGCGTCCCATAGGCGGCCGATTGTCCCACGGCGACCGTGCCGTCGTGACAACTAAGGCAGAGGCTGCTGGTTACTCCCAATGTGGGCTGGGTGTTGCCCGTATCGTTGTAAGTCGAACTGGAATAGGGGGTATAGGTTGCCTTCGACAGCGTCTGGTTCCACAACGGACTCGCACCTCCCAGACCGCTGTGCGGAGCGTGGCAGAAAGTGCAGCCCAGGCTTCCCCGAGAGTAGACCGAGGCACCGCTGGCAACCGACAGGTTGTGCATCCCCATCACATCGCCGGGCACCTGCGCGATTGCTAAGCACTGGGCCAAGAACAGGGCGCCAAGGGATGGGAGCATCCGCTTCATGGTTTTCCCCCGGTGGCTGCGTTTGCTGCGGCAAAGTAGTGAAACACCTCGACGCGGCGATTGAAGGAATCGACCACATAGATACGGTCGTTCTTATCGATTTGCAATCCGGTTGGCAACTGGAAGTCTCCGAATCCGGTCCCTCGTCGGCCGAAGTAGTACAAGAGCCGGCCTTGCCGGTCGAATACCTGCACCACCCCCCAAAGGCTGTCGACGACGTAAAGGTGGCCTTCCGAATCGAAGCCGATGCCTTTGGGACGAAACATCGATCCGGTGGAATCCCCGAGTTTTCCAATCGCATAGTGAAAGCTTCCCAAGCGGTCGAGAACCTGCACGCGGAAATTCATGGCATCCACCACGAACAACTCAGTGCCGTTCAGCCGCAACTCGGTCGGGTAGTTGAATTCGCCTTCGCCGGTGCCCGTTTTTCCGATGGTCGCCAGCACGCTGCCCTGCATATCCATGACGTAAATCTTGTTGCGCAGCGTATCGGTAATGTAAATGCGCTGCCCCGCGGAATCGACCGCGATGCCTGTGGGACGTTTGAAGAATCCTTCTCCGCCTTTCAGGCTGCCGATCGCGCGGCGGAACTTTCCGCTGGGATCGAAAACGAAGATCTTGCCCGCTACGGAATCGGTGACATAGATATTGTCCTGCGCATCCACAGCAACACATTGCGGCGCGATCATGGGATCCTTGCGGCTATCCTTGCGGGAGAGGAATTTGTATTTCTTCCCGGCAAAGTCGAAGATATGAATCCCGTCGGCGCCCGGATCGGTGATGATGACACGTCCCTGCGAATCGGTGGCGATGCTATAGGGATTGACCAGAAAGTGGAGGTCAGGTTCTCCGGCGATCACATCGACCATGCGGCTCCAAAAGCTACGCTTCGGTCTTACCTCGCGTTCCAGGCTGAAGCTTCGCTCAAAGGTAAGTTTGCGGCCGCCTTCCAGCAACAGCTCGGGGGGGGCCGGCTGGCGCGTGGTCGTCTTGCGCACTTTGGCAGACGCGGACGGCACGCCCAGCATCGCCACGAGACCGGCAACTGCCAGGGCCGTTTGCCAGCCCGCCGCGCGGTCTTCGCTTAGAAAAAGTCGAACCATCTCGAAACTCCAATGAAATACGAATTCGCGGTTCCCGGCGGAGCGCCGCTGGCGCTGACGCCCTGAGTGAACCTGGTATAGCCGGATAGCAAGCCGATCCTCCTGAAGTGGTACTGCAGTTGAGCGTTGAATATCTCGGTATTATTGCGCGAATTGGTCACGTCGCTAAGCGTATCGCTTAGGGCGCGGCTGAAGGTTCCCGCAATGGTCAGGCGGCGTACCGGAGTTGCGGAAAGGCCGCCGCCAAAACTATCTCCGTTGAACAGGATGAGGTTGCTCGCCGGGACTCCCGGAGTCGGCGGAAGCGCCACCAGGCCGGCGCTGGTCAGAATCGACTGCCCCGTTGCCTTCGTGTAGTCGCCGGTGAGGGTAAACTGCCGCGAACTGAGCGCAGTCGAATAGCTCTGGCTCCGGTTTCCGCTCCCGGGGTTATCCGTCAAGCCGGTTTGGCTGCCGCTGTAGGCTGCCAGCCATGCCAAACCGTGGCTGAAGCGCCGTCGCACTCTGGCGGTATAGCTGTAGTAGGAGGTGGTATAGGTGATCAGGACAGACTGGACATTCTGGGCGTAGCTGAAGGTTCCTGAGGTTTCCCAGCCCTGGATCCGGTGGAAGTAATTCAGGTTTCCAATGAAGCCCACTGAGTCGCTGCCCTGCCCGTTAGAACTCTCGACCACGCCCGCGGAAAAGCTGAACATATCCCAGAGCCGGCGCGAATAATTCAGCGTGCCGCTGACGTAGGTTCCGGTATAGCTCTTGTCGAAATAATACTGATCGTAGTACGTGGCCTGGGCTTGGGTCGAGAGAAAGTTAGTGAACTGATAGGTAGCGCCTCCGCCGAACTGCAGCGAATGGGACCCTGATCCAAGATCGAACGGGGTTGTGACGGTGGCGCTGTTGACCAGGTTCTGGTTCAAGAAGCCCGAGAGATTGTCGGTATAGCTCTCGTTCACAAGCAGGCTGAGCTTCTGGGTCGGGCGGAAGGTTGCGCCCGAGGTCTCGGTGCTGGTGGTATAGCTGGTGGTATCGTCGGCCTCCCCCAGGTAATCGGTGGTAGCCACGGAGCGGTTGTAAGCAGCGTAGAAGGAGCCGTTGACCGGCAAGTTGCGGTTCGCGCCGAAACCGAAATCGTGGCCGCTGGTATTAGAAACGGATTCCTGCTCGCCCGAAAGAAAGGCTGGATAGGTGGCATCCAGAGTGTTGTGATCGAAGAAGCCGTTCAGGTGAAAACCTTCGACCGCATAAGTAGACCGGAGGTTGAGCAGCTTCGTGTCGGAACCGCTCTCTTGCTCAGTCCCGTACACCGTGCCGGATCCGCTGCCTTGAGAATAGCCCACCGAAAGAGTAGGCAGGCCGGGCAGCAGAGCGCTCCAGCCGATGGCGAAGCCCTGCCCATGTCCGTGCGTGGTGAAGTTCGGTTCCCCGGCGAGCCCGAAAGTGCCGGTGCTGTTGTAGTCGCTGTGATAGCTGATGGATCCTGGGAAATGGCTGCCCGAGAACAGATTGGCGGTTCCAGTAAATCCGCTGGCGTTGGTAAGCGATTGGAAGTCGGAGTCGGCGCGTGACTGGTTGTAGTAGGGGGTCAGATTGAATGAGAGAAAATTAGGATTGTAGTAAGAGCCGGAAATATTGCCGTTAAATCCGAAATCAAGTCCATGATCCGATTCGATCTCAGCTGAATTTCCGTAATCTCCCGAATACCCTGCAGTGAGCATGCCGCCGGCCTTAATCTTGATATTCTCTCCGATTTGCAACTGGGCCCAAGCCCGCGGAACCGTCAACAGAAGCAAACACCCGACGATGCCTGATGCGAGCCTGTTCATGGTGCTAACAGCCTTTCACCCACGCCGCTGGAGTCTCCTGCAATCTGGCCAGATACCATTACAGGAAGGCACAATCTTTGCCACTCTCGGAGATGGGTAGCGCGCTGGTGAATGCCTGAAAACGAAGGGGTTATGCGTCACAGGATCGACGTCTGACGGGTCTTTCATGCCATGGCTGCGCCATATCGCACGTTCATCGAGTTGAATTCCACAACAGGAGAAATGGGAGGCGGCAGCGATGGGCGGCAAGGGGGATTTAGCTGCTCGTCGACTACAGTTCGCTGGCCACTCACTGCGGGGGTTTAAACGATTTCGATTTTCGCGTTGGCGCGCAATCGCTTGGCGAAATTCGAGCGCAGCCGTTCGTACCTGCCCTTCTCCAACTCAGTGCGTAAGGCGGCTTTCGCTTCCGCAAACGGCTGCTTCCTCGCGGGATTGTGCGCATTCAGCCGGAAGATCGTAAACGCATTTCCGATCTGGACCACGCCGCTCACCTGGCCCGCCTGCATAGCCAGCGCTGCCTCTACAACCGGGGGCGGCAGTTTGTCGCGACCGACTGCCCTGTGGTCGCCCATATTTACCCGAAAGTCGTCTTCGGAGATTTTTTCGGCCAGCAGTCCAAATTCCTCGAAGCTCCTGGTTGCTCTGGCTTGACGCAAGGCGTCTTCGGCGCGTTTGCGATTTTGAGTGATGGCCTCTGGGCTGGGTTTTTGTGGGGGCAGGATGGAAATGCTTTGTATATTGAACGACTCGGGCTGCTCGAAGCGTGCCGGATTCCTGTCGTAATAGGCTTTCAGTTCGGCCAGCGATACGGCAGATTTGTCTTCCACCTCGATCTTCAGCAATTGCTCGATCAGCAGCGAGCGCTCGATCTGCTTGCGTAGCACCTGGCGGGAGCCATGCATCTCCGCCTGCATGTATTGGTCGTATTCGTCGGGGCTATTGAACTGCTTGCGAAACTGGGCCTCGGCATTATTCAGCCGCGCCGCGGAAATAGTCATCTCGCGCCGCTCACCTTCCTGATAAACCAGTTCTTCGAAGATGATCATCTGCAGGGCACCCTGGCGAATGCTGGCTTCCTGCGCCCTGGGAAATCCGTTGTGCTGCCTGGCGTAGGGAAAAATCGCATACATCTCGCGCAACAGATCACGGTCCGTCAGCACCGCACCGTTGACTCGCGCCACGGGCTTGTCAGTTATTTGCCACGGTGAGACCGGCGGAGCGGCCGAAGGCGCCGCCACTCCAGTCGGGGCGTGGGAGGCCACTTGGGCTGCGGCGACCAGCGCCGTCATTAGCAGGATACAGGCTGAAAGTTTGTGTCTCATAATTCGTCATCCATCAGGTCAGAAAAAAGGGGAGAGAAATCTCTCTCCCCGGGGTCCAATCAACGTTACTGGAACTGCGCCTTGATGGTGTTGGTGTTGTTGCCTTCGTTCGACTCCCCGAAGTGGCACTGACGGCAGAATTCCGTCGTCGAGGGTGCACTCGTGCTGGAATACGTCTGAAGGTTCGGGTTGTAGGGGCCGTTGATGAAGAAGTAGGTGGCGTAGAACTTTCCGCCGCCGTCGTTCTGGATCTGGCTTGACGCACTGGAGGTGTAAACGGTCATGACATGCTGGTTGTGGCAGGTGGTGCAAACCACATAAGGCTGTCCGGCAGTGTTGACGCCGTAAGGATTGGAGTATTTCCCGGGCGCCAGCGCCGGCCATCCATAGTTGGCTACGAATTGGGCATACTGACTGCCAGGGGTTACGCTGAACGAAGTGCCGCTCCAAACCAAGCCCGGCTGGGTAGTGCTGATGGTGGCTTCCACTCCCACTGGGTGATCGTTCGTATAATTTCCGGCTGTGGTGCCGTCATTGCCGAGCAGAGTGGGAATCGGTTGGGTTCCGTATGTGGTATTGGTCAGCAGCCCGATTCTTTGCTCGTACGACTGATTGGTCATCATGTTGGAAGCGGTGAGGTTGCCGTCATGGCAGCTGAGGCAGAGCAGAATGCCGCCGACTTCCGTGCTGCCGCTGGTGATGCTGCTGGGCAGGGTTTCGCTGTACTTTCCACTGTCGCCGAAGGCGATGGTTTTTCCATACAGTGGGCTGGCATCCTGACCCCACAATGCGTAGCTGCCGGCATCGGGCGCGCCGCCGTGACCGGAGCCGAACGAGCCGCTATGCGGAGCATGGCAGCCGGCGCAGCCCCGGCCCTGATTGTTATGTGCGCCGAGTACGTCCACCGATGACGACCAATTCTGGCCCATCATCAATCCCGACACGGCGAGAACAAATAGCGTTAATACGATGACTTTCTTCATAAAGGTACAACCTCCTGTAAACGTTGCAACGCGTTGGGGCTCGAGTTCGGGCTGCGACTCTCTCGCCGCGGCCTCCACTCCCGATTAAGCAACTTCGCAACCGAAGAGCTTGAGCTCTCGGTCAGCCGGCTGATGCCTGTTAACTACATTGTTTTTAATGACTTGGCATAATCATTCGCTACGATCATTTTGCTGGAGGAAGTCTCAACTGGGGGAAAAGAGCCAGCCCTTCGTAACCCGGTGGTCAAATCCCACAGTGGGAACACACATCCACACCAGGCACAAATCCTCATCCGGGCAAGCAATGTCGAAAAGTGCAACGGCGAGGGGCCGGGGCGAGCGGGAGCAACTAGCCGCAGCATTACTTGTTTGGCGGAACGGCCGCCTGGGCTGCCGGCGCGGGTGGTGGCAGGGGAATGATTGCTTGTCCGGGATCCTTGCCGGCCGCGCCTGCGCGTTTTTCTCTCGCCGCCCCTTTCTCTTTGCGGACTTGATCGGCTTCGGCGTCGGTTACATAACGGAATTGCTGGACCCTGCCGGGAAAGATCTCCGAGGTGAAGACGCGGTTATTTTTATCGATGACGATGTCGACGATGCCTTGGAACATGCCGGGGAGAAGTCCGTGACCGCCGAAACTGATCAGCAACTGAGCCTGTTGATTGAACACCTGGACGCGGTCCTCCATCCCATCCGCCACCCAGATGTGATCGTCGATGTCGATCGCGACCCCCTTGGGCCGTGCGAAGTATCCCGGCCCGTCGCCGGCTTTGCCGAAGGTGCTGATGAAGTTGCCGTCGCCATCGAAGATCTCAATGCGGTCATTGAGGGTATCGGCGACGTAGAGGTTGCCGTCGCCGTCAACCGCTAATCCTCCTGGCCGGGCGAAATCGCCGGGTGTGGTGAGCGCGTGATGATGGCCTCCGGTGCCGATTCTGCGTAGCAACTTGAGAGAATCCGCGTCGTAAACTAAAACCTGATCCTGATCGACGTCGGAAACATAGAGCAGCCGGTTCTCGGTATCAATCGCCATGTCGCCGGGCCTCACCAGGCCATCGGTGATTACATCGACCGCCTCGTGCTTGGCGTTGAACACAAGGATATGGGCCAGCCCGGGATCGGAAACGAACAGCCGGTCATCATCGTCCATGGCTAAACCAATGATGCGGACGAAATGGGCCTGTACCTTGTTCCTGATGAGCTCGACTTCCCGCGTTTCGGTGTTAAAGATGAAGATGGCCCCTACCTTCTGGTCGGCGACGTAAAGGTTTCCTTTGGAATCAATCGCCATACCGTAAGGCTCGGCCAACTGCCAGAGAACTTTTCCACTCTCGCTTTGGGGTTGGGTGCCGGCAAGGCGGTCCATCCAGGATTCCTTTTTGGTCTTTGGTGTTTCCACCTGAGAAAGCTTTTCTGCGGCATAGAACGCCTGATAACGGATCCGGGCGATGGCTGGCGGATTCGGCCAGACGATATTCGAGTAGTCGATTACCGGTGGCGGCTTGAGCGTTGCGGTGTCCTTTTTTTTCTTTGCTAGCAGGGGGACCGGCGCAGCCAGCCCCAGGCTCAGAAGAAGCACAAGCACAGAAACTTTTCGCCGGACGCTGCGCCTCGAGTTGGGTTGAATTGTAAACATCGTCGTTACTCTCCCTCTGCATCTAGCGTCGATTCAGATCCTTGTGGCAGGTTTGGCAGAATGCCATGTTGTTGGCCTGGTCCTTCACCAGCAAATCGGGCTGCGCCGACGAATGCGGCTGGTGGCAAGTCAGGCAATTCATCGGAGTCAAAACCTTGCCCGGATGCGCCGGATCCATCAGGTCAGAAACCGGGTGCCCGTTCACGGGATGCCCCATGCCATATTTCAGGGGCAGCATCACAACCTTGTTCTTCGCAAAGTAATCTTCGGGAAGCTTCACGCTTCCGTTGAAAATGGTTACCAGGTGCTCGGCTTCGAGCTCTTTCGGCTGTCGATCCGGGCCGTGACATTCCAGACAAAGGGAATTGGGGGTCGCGGCACGCAATAGATGATCGTGGTCTCCACCGTGCGGTTCGTGGCAGGTCGCGCAACCCTGCGTGAATGCCGGTTGATGGCGATAAGGCTTCTTCCCTGCATCTGCGATATCGCTGTGGCAGTCCAGGCAAATATCGACCGCATTGGTCTTTGGCAGTCCAGGCTGACGGCTGGCGTGGGGACTGTGGCAGTCGGTGCAGTCGCCCGCCGCTCCGGGATGCGGAACCTTCGCAGTGTCGATCAGCTTGGCTACATCGCCGTGGCAAGTCACGCACAGGGTCTTGACGTCGGGCTGTGTCAGTACCACCTTTCCATCCTTTGCCGCCGCGTGGCAGACTTCGCACTCCTTGTCGGCGAAGGGCGGATGCGTGAATTTAGCCAGCAACTTCGGCGCGGCCGACTGGTGCGGATCGTGACAGCTCACGCAGTTGGCCTGTTCAAAGGGCTGATTGTCGTGTGCCTTTTGGAGGTCCGCGCTTTTAACGTCATGACAATCGATGCACAGCGCCGGCGGCGCCTTGGTGAGGTGGTAATCAAACTCAATCTTGCCCGCCGGGCCTGTTTTGTGAATAACGTGGCAAGTATCGCAGCCCATGTCGAGAGCCGCGTGCCGGCTGCCCTTGGCGGGGACATCCACGCCGGTGTTGTGGCAGCTGAGGCAAAGGTTTTCCTTCTTGTCTCCTGATTCGGACTTGAGCAACTGACTCTTGTTGTCCGAAGTGTGCGGGTCATGACACTTCAGACAGTCGCGCACGGCCGGAGGATGAACTCTGCCTTTGATGTCGGCGGCATTTTTATCCGCGTGGCAGGTCAGGCAGAGGGCAACCGGGGTGGTCGTGATCAGCTTTACGTGCGTCACGTCTTTGTTGGTGCGAATCTCGTGGCAGGCGGTGCAGCCCATCGCGATCGCCGAATGCACGAACTTGCCCTTGGCTTTGTCTTCATGGCAGGTAATGCAAGTGGAGGGATCCGCTTTCGGATCCAGTGGAACCGGATGCCTGGCCGCAAAGGCACGTCCCATGGACAGGACGACTAGGATCAAGCAACCCAGCCGGCTCACCTTGCCGGTCGTTGCGGGCATTGATTTGAATGCTTCCAGCGCCACCCGCTCTGGTCCTCCTCACGGATATTTGCACGCCTCTCGCCTTAGTTCCCGGGGGCCGGTGAATTTCTGAACCGTGCTCGTAACCAATTGCAAGATAGTCAGTTGGGAATCGATCTCGACTCTGCCGACGGTCGCAACTGTTGAAAGCCTCAGCACTTTGGGGGCTTATCCCACACTGGAATGATCAAAATGACGCAAGCCATTACGGGCTCGGCGCCGCGAATTGCCGGTTCGCCGATGATACTGCTCCAGGCGGCCTGCGCCAAATCCCCGCAGAAGGCCCGAGTCGCTGTGTGATATGGCTCACAATTCGTGTCGCTGGACTTTGATCGGCGCCCTCCGATGATCTGGAATTTCAACAACTTGCCCAGCCTTCCGACAATGGTTCCCGACGTGCTTTTCCCACCCGAAGAAGGGGAAGAACGTGGCCGCATCCGTACCTCGGAAAATCTGGCAAACCCTGGGCGCACTGAAGACCGGTGTCATTCTGCTGATTCTTGTGGTCGTCCTTTCGGCCGCAGGAACGCTAATTCTGCAGCGTCCCGTGACCGACGGCGATGAGATGCAGCGGGCTTATTCGCCACAGGTGCTGCGCTTGCTCGACGGATTAGGGCTGACCAACGTTTTCCACGCATGGTGGTTCGTGTTGCTGTTGAGCCTGGTCAGCCTCAGCATTATTGCCGCCTCGGTGCAGCGCTTTCCCAATGCCTGGAGATTCTTCTCGCGTCCTTATAAGAGCCCTGATAAGGCCTTCCGCAACGCGCTGCCCAACCGCCAGTTGATTCCGATTCTTGACGAGGAAATAGCCTTGAGCGTGGCCGAACGAGTGTTGCAAAAGGCCGGTTTCAGGCCAGAGCGGATCGTCCGCAAAAATGGCTTTTCGCTCTTCGCCGAACGCAACCGCATTTCCGAGATGGCAGTTTACATCGTGCACGCGAGTTTGCTGCTCATTCTTCTCGGCGGCAACATCGACGCGCTTTTTGGTTGGCGCGCCTTCGTCACCCTGACCCGAGGGCAACAGTCGAGGCAGGTTCAGCCGCAGAACGGCAGCCTGCGCAACTTGCACTTTTCCATTCGCTGTGATGGCGCTGGTCAGGAGAATTACGCCGACGGCACTCCGAAACGCTGGTGGTCCGATCTGACAGTTCTGAAAAATGGGAACGTAGTCTTACGCAAACAAATCGTTGTCAACGACCCCTTGGTCTATGGCGGCATACGGTTCTATCAGGCAAGCTACGGCCCGACGGGAAAGATCGACAGGTTGATGCTGACCGCCATCCCCGGCAATGGCGGAACCCCCAGGGACATCACCCTTGGCCTGAACGAGACGCTTCAGCTTAACCCCGATACTACAGTTCGCCTCGCCGAATTCATTCCTGACTACGTTGTCGGTGATGGTCACGTTTATGCGCGCTCGAACGAACTGCAAAATCCCGCGGCGCATCTGGTGGTGGAATCGAAGAAAACGGGTCAGACCATAAACGTCTGGCTGCCCCCGATTCCAGGCTTGGAACAGAACGCGGCTTCGCCCTACGCCTTCGAAGGCAAGGACATACGGATGGCCTATTTCACCGGGCTCGAAGTCTCGCATGAGCCGGGACAATGGGCGGTTTGGGCGGGCGTAGTCCTCATGGGGATTGGTCTCACGGTTGTCTTTTATTTCGTCCACACACGTCTGTGGGTTGTGCCGGTGCACGATGCCAGCGGACACCTTCAGCTCTGGATCGGCGGAACCGCGAACAAGAATAAAGACGCTTTCGAGCAGCGGTTTCGCGACCTGGCAGGCAAGATCGAATCCGGGCTCAAGACTGCAGTGGAGGCAGGCGCCGAAACGCCTGCGGCGGTACTCACCGGAGAGTGAATTCCAGCAACTGAGGACGTTTTATGGCACGCGCAAGAGTCAAGCGGCAACCAGCATCCACCGGCGCAACCCTGGTGGTCGCCGTTGGGTTGGGTATTGCCTTCCTGCTGTTCATGGCATTTCTGAACGTGGTGAAGAGCGGCAGCCTGCTCAATGATTCCAATCTGCTGTACGCCACACTCATTTTCTATTCCGGCGCAGCAATTCTTTATCTCGGATTCGGAGTTACCGGCATTCCAGCTTATGTCCGCTTCGCTTCGCTCTCCACCTGGTTGGGATTAGCCGCCAATACGGGCGCGGTCGCGCATCGCTGGTATGAAGCGGGGCATCCGCCATTCGCGAGTATCTACGAAATGCTGCTCATGTTTGTGTGGACGCTCGCCATACTTACCTTGGTCGCGGAGAAGAAGTTTAGAGTGAAGATTATCGGAACGGTGACCATGCCGGTAGCGATTGTGGGCGTTGTCCTGATGCAGTTGCTGCGGACAGACGTGCGTCCGCTGGTGCCGGCGCTGCAATCGACCTGGCTGCACGTGCACGTGACTCTGGCCATGCTGGCTTACGCCGCCTGTGCCCTGAGCTTTGCCCTGGCCTTGATGTTCCTGATCCAGGACAAAATGAAAACGGAAACCTTTCTGGCCGCCACCAGCCTGTTTACCGTCGCGACCTATGTGGGTGTACTGTCTCGCTTCGAGAAGCGGGGAGGACTGAGCGTGGTCGCCTGGAACCCGCAAGAAAAGTCAGAGGTATTTCTCTCCAGGAACGTGCGGCTTTTCGTCGTGATTCCCGATCTCGGGTGGTTATTTCTGCTGGTATTGGCGGCCGTAGCTGCGCCGCTTGTCCTTTATCTCATCTGGCGTAAGACTCACAACGAAGGATTGCTCGACCTGGCCAATCGAGTGGTTTTCCTCAGCATTCTTCTACAGGTGCTCGCGGTCGTATTCTTTGTTCTGCGGGCGCGCGATGGCCATTATGCTTCGTTCGACGCGGATGGCCTGTTTCCCACCACTCTGGCGGCCAGCCCGTTCATTCTCTCGGGTCTGGTCGGAGCAATCTTCGTATCGCTGTTGTATTTGCTACTGCTGTGGAGGCGTCCCGATCTGGAGCGCATGTTGCCCAGTGCTGACGAACTGGATCGCATCACTTACAAGACTATCGCCATCGCATTTCCATTACTCACCCTGATGATCGCGGCCGGCGCCTACTGGGCCAATCGGACCTGGGGATCTTATTGGAGCTGGGATCCAAAAGAAACCTGGGCCGCGATTACCTGGTTGGTCTACGCCGGCTATCTGCATATGCGCATCACCCGTGGATGGCGTGGCCGGCGCGCTGCTTACTTCGCCATCCTGGGCTTTGCCGTGGTGATGTTCACCTTCTTCGGGGTGACCTACTTGCTCCCAGGGATGCACGCTTATGCCTAGCCGCAATCAGTTCGCGGCGAAAGCAAGCGGACCCCCGGCATCGTCAGCCCCCACGACTCCCGAGGACTTCCGATTGAGTTCCGTGCGCGTCAATTGGCAGCTCAAAGCAATCTTGCCGGTAGGCTTCGTCCTGTTGGCCGGGCTGCTGCTCTTCACTCTGGCGACCGTGTCATTACGCGACCCGGAACGCCACGCCGTGCTCATCGTCGCGGGAGCAGGCGCGGTTGCTATCTGCGCAGTTTCTATGTTCGTGCTGGCCTACTTGATTCAACGGCCCATGGTTGAGTTACAGGACAAAATAGAGCAGGTAAGTGAAGGCAATTTGGATGTCGCGGTCAGCTTCTCGAAGCGCAACGACGAAATCGGCGACCTCGGCCGCAACTTCAACCACATGATGCAGCAGTTGCGCGAAAGCCGCGACGAAATTGAGCGCCTGCATCGCACCCAAATGTCTCGCGCCGAGCACCTGGCGACGCTCGGCGAGTTGGCCACCGGCTTGGCCCACGAGATTCGCAACCCCTTGGCCGGCATCGCAGGAGTCATCGAAATCGTCGGCCGCGATCTGCCTGCAACCAGTCCCGCTCGCGCAGTGGTGAAAGATGTTCGTCTGGAGATCACGCGCATCAGCCGCACCTTGACCGACCTTCTGGAAACGGCGCGGCCTCGGCGTCCAGAGATTCGCCGCAGCAATCTCAACACGACCGTGGAACATGCTGTGATGCTGGCCCGCCAGCAGGTGCTTTCCAAGCCAATCAAGATCGAATTGCAGAAGGCGCCACATCTGCCTGAAGTCGAGCACGACAGCGATCAGATCCACCAGGTCCTTCTAAACCTGCTGTTGAACGCAGTCCAAGCCATGGATGGAGCGGGAAAAGTGGTGGTCGAGATCGATACGCGAGATGGTTGTGCCAGTGTGGCTGTCAGCGACTCCGGGCGTGGAATCTCTCCTCAGAACCTGCCCAACATTTTTCGGCCTTTCTACACCACCAAAGGCGACGGCACCGGTCTTGGCCTCTCACTCGCTCGTCGTATCGTCGAAGATCATCATGGCCGCATCGAAGTGAGCAGCGTTGTGGGCAAGGGAAGCCAGTTCACAGTACTGCTGCCATTTCACATGCCCACTGCTCACATCGCCGCTTCTTAGAACCCCTGTCCCACCCCGGACAAGCTGCTAAAGCAGACCGTCTCCCATTCGTAGTAAATTAAACACCGATGGCCGCAGAGAAAATCATGGTCGTGGACGATGAGCGCCTGGTTCGCTGGTCGCTCCGCCAGAAGTGCGAAGAGTGGGGTTACCACGTCATCGAAGCCGATTCCGGAGGCCCTGCCCTCAAACTCGCGCAACACGAATCTCCCGATCTCGTCCTGCTCGACGTTCGCATGCCCGACCTCACCGGCATCGAAGTCCTCGATCAACTCAAGAAAAGCGGCGACGCCCGCGCCGTCATCATGATCACCGCCGATCCTCAGCTTGACGATGTCAAGGCCGCGCTCAAACTTGGCGCCTACGACTTTGTGGGTAAGCCCGTCGATTTCGACGAGCTTCACGTGACCATCAAGAACGCGCTCGAAGCCACCAGCCTGCGTACCGAAGTCCAGGCTTTGCGCGGTGAGGTGCGCCGCGGAGCCGGGTATGACAGCGTGGTAAGCGTCTCAGCCAAAATGACCGAGCTCATGAACTTCGTCCGCAAAGTTGCGGCTAGCGAGGCCACCACGATCCTGATTCAAGGCGAGAGCGGCACCGGCAAGGATCTCATCGCCAAAGCCATCCACTACGAAAGCTCCCGCCAGGAGAAACCTTTCGTGGCCATCAATTGTTCAGCCATCCCGGAAACGTTGATGGAAGCTGAGCTCTTCGGCCACGAAAAAGGTGCGTTCACCGATGCCAAACAAATGAAGAAAGGCCTGTTCGAGGCCGCCGATGGTGGCACGCTGTTTCTCGACGAGATCGGCGAACTCTCTCCCCTGCTGCAAGCCAAGCTGCTGCGCGTTCTCGAAGACCAGGTCATCCGCCGCGTCGGCGGTATTAAGGATATGCAGGTGGATGTCCGCGTAATCGCCGCCTCCAACCGCGATCTCGAAAAGGCAGTCCGCGAAGGTGAGTTTCGGCAGGATCTCTATTACCGCCTGGCCATTATTGCAATCTTTATCCCGCCCCTGCGCGACAGAAAAGAAGACATCATGCCGTTGGTGGATTTCTTCATCGACCGCTATAACCGCCGGTTCAAGAAGTCGATTCGTGGCATCACCGACGACACCCGCCATCTTCTTCTCAGTCATAACTGGCCGGGCAATGTTCGTGAGCTCAAAAACACCATCGAGCGTGGCATGATCCTAGAAGACGAACCGTTCCTGCGCCCGTTGTACCTTCCATTTTCCGTCGGCGAATCGGGCGGCCGCACGGTCTTTGAACGAACTTCGCCCGCCGATGGCGGACAGACGTTGCCCAACGGCCGAACTCTGCCGCGTCTTTACATCCCCGAAGGTGGAACATCTCTGGAAGAGGTAGAGCACGCCATGGTCGAGCTGGCTATGCGCCAGGCCAACGGCAATCAGACTCACGCCGCCAAACTGCTCGACATCAGCCGCGACGCCCTGCGCTACAAACTAAAGAAATTCGGCTTGATTCGCGGAGACGGAGATGAAGGAGGCTCCACGACCGCCGCGGCCGAGGAATAGCAAGAAGAGCTGCAAAAATATAGGGCGAATGCATGCGCACTCGCCGTGGAACATGCCCATCCAAGTCGTTTAGAAGAATCCCAACGGCTTCTGGCTGTAGCTCACCAGCAGATTCTTCGTCTGCTGATAGTACCCCAGCGCGAGTTTGTGAGTTTCACGGCCAAAGCCCGACTGCTTGTAGCCGCCGAACGCCGCACCCGCTGGATACAGGTGATAGCAATTGGTCCACACCCGGCCCGCCTTGATTTCGCGGCCCACGCGATAGGCATTCGTCCCGTTGCGCGACCACACTCCTGCGCCCAGTCCGTACACCGTGTCGTTGCCAATCTCAATCGCTTCCTCCAGAGTCTTGAACGTCGTCACCGAAAGCACCGGACCGAAGATCTCCTCCTGAAAGATGCGCATCTTGTTGTCGCCGACAAAGACGGTCGGCTTGACGTAGTAGCCGTTCTCCAGATCGGCGCCCAGATGGGCCTGCGCTCCGCCGATGGCACACTTCGCCCCTTCCTGTTTCCCGATCTTGATGTACTCCAGGATTTTCTCCAGTTGGTCGCGCGATGCCTGCGCACCCATCATGGTCGTGGGATCGAGGGGATTGCCCAGCTTGATCTTGGCCACCCGCTCCACGGCGCGTTCCAGGAATTTATCAAAGATCGATTCCTGTATCAGGGCGCGAGAAGGACAAGTGCAGACCTCGCCTTTGTTGAACGCAAACAATGCGAAGCCTTCGAGAGCCTTATCGAGGAACTCATCGTCCTGCTCCATCACATCCGCGAAGAAGATGTTGGGCGACTTCCCGCCTAACTCAAGCGTCTGCGGAATGATGGGCTCCGAGGCATACTGCATGATGTTCCGGCCGGTTGTAGTTTCGCCTGTGAAGCCGATCTTCGCAATGCGTGGGTTTGACGCCAGCGCTTTGCCGATCTCGCCGCCCGGTCCGGTGACCACGTTGATCACGCCCGCGGGCACGAGATCTCCGATCAGTTGCATTAGAATCAGAACGCTGAGTGGAGTGTTGGAGGCCGGTTTGAGAACCACGCAGTTTCCCGCGCCAACGGCCGGAGCCAGCTTCCACGCCGCCATGAGCAGCGGGAAGTTCCACGGAATGATCTGCCCCACCACCCCTAGCGGCTCTTTGAAGTGATAGGCGATGGTGTCGTTGTCGATCGCGCTCACCGTGCCTTCGTCAGCTCGGATGCAGCTGGCAAAATAACGAAAATGGTCGATGGCCAATGGAACGTCGGCGGCGCGAGTCTCGCGAATCGGTTTCCCGTTGTCCAGAGTTTCGGCGAGGGCCAGTAGCTCGAGATTTTCTTCCATGGTGTCGGCGATCTTGAGCAGGATGGACGCTGGGACCGCAGGCGACGTACGGCCCCAGAGATCTCTGACTGCGTGCGCTGCATCGAGAGCCTTTTCGATGTCTTCGGCCGAGGAACGGGCGATCTCGCAGATCGGCTCGCCGTTGATCGGGCTGTAATCCGTAAAATACTTTCCTTTCAGCGGAGCAACCCACCGGCCGCCGATAAAGTTTCGTATTTGGATTTAACGCCGCCCTTGCGAAGTGTGTCGACCGCTTCTTGGACGGAAGTTTGTTTAACGAGATCTCCAACTGCCATGACGATGTCTCCTTATTCTTCGATGAGTTAAAAATGAAGATTCCGCGTACGCTGCGAAGATACGGCCGCGGGTGGCAAGAGTCGGTGAGCTGCATCACATCTCCAAGTGACCTCGACACGCGCACTAACCGATAGCAAGGGGCGCAGCGGAAGCTCGCCTGGTTGTGGCGAGCGACCGCAATCCGCCTCTGGCTTCGTGTCTTCGGCGCAGTTTCAGACGATCAAAGTTCACGCCACGGCGTGAGTCTTGGACGTCTTAACGCTGGAAGATTTCTTCGCACCGGATTCTGCTGCGATATCGAGAACGATCCGGCCGTCGACCTTCCCCTTCTTGAGACGGTCAAAGATGTCATTGATCGAACCCAATCGCTGCTCCTCGATGGTCGCTTTCACTTTGCCTTCAGCGGCAAACTGCAGCGCTTCCTCGAGATCTTTGCGCGTGCCTACAATCGATCCCCGTATGGTTTGGCCATTCAGCACCAAATCGAAAATGGAAACGGGGAACTCGCCAGGTGGCAGACCGTTCAGAACGCAGGTGCCGCCCCGGCGGAGCGTCCCGAGCGCCTGTTTGAACGCAGGAAGAGAAACGGCTGTCACCAATACACCGTGAGCACCTCCGATTTGCTTCTGGATCGCCTGCACCACATCTTCTTCTTTCGCGTCCACGGTCACTTCGGCACCCAGCGTGCGTGCCAGTTGCAGTTTCTCCGGTCCAATGTCAATGGCGGCTACGTGCAGGCCCATGGCCTTCGCATATTGGATCGCGACGTGGCCGAGTCCGCCCACCCCTGAGATCACTACCCACTCGCCGGGACGCGCTTGCGTTTGTTTCAACCCTTTATAGGTAGTGACGCCGGCGCAGAGAATCGGCGCGGCATCAATGAAGGATAGATTGTCTGGAATCCTGCCCAGGTAGTCCGCTTCACCCAAGGCATACTCAGCGAAGGAGCCATTTACCGTATAGCCTGACATCTGCTGCGCCGGACACAGTGTTTCCCATCCCGTAAGACAGAATTCACAATGCCCGCAAGCGCTGTGCAGCCATGCGATCCCGACCCGGTCGCCTTCCTTCAAGTGGGTCACGCCTCTGCCCAGCTTCGCCACAAAGCCGGCGCCTTCGTGCCCAGGGATAAAAGGCAGAGTTGGTTTGATCGGCCAATCGCCATCTGCTGCGTGCAGGTCGGTGTGGCAAACGCCGCTCGCGACTATCTCGACCAGCGCCTCTCCCGGCCCTGGATCTGGAATTGCAACTTCCCGAATCTGCAACGGCTCGCCGAACTTATCGACGAACGCCGCCTTCATTGTTTTTGCCATAGTTTGTCTCCTGTGAGTGGTTTTTCTAGGATTCAGTACCGTTTCACTCTTCTTACTTGGATTCTTCGATCATTCCGTCCAGTGGAGCTGGAAATGGTCTCTGCTCGGTGCCCAGGCGCTATGATCGACATTCGGACGCGAGCTGTATGTGACGTAGCGCACCGACGCGTGTGCTTTCACGATTAGCCTTTGTCATGCTGCTTGGCCCGCTCGATATACTCCTCAACTTCCTGTTTCTGCGGATAATCGGGATTCCGCCGCAACAATTCCTCCCAGGCCTGGACCGCGCCCTTGGGATCCAGCTTGCCTTGCCACCGAACCACACCCAGGTTGAACAACGTTCCGGGATGGTCGGGTCGATACTTCAACGCGGTCTGAAACTCAGCAATGGCCCCGTCGACGTCTCCCGTGTACCACAGCGATGTTCCAAGATCTGTCAACACGTCTGCGTTATCGGGCTGGCTCTTCACGGCGAGTTGGTAGTACTTGACGGCCTCTGGATATTGCCGTCCGTCGTAGTAAAGATTCGCCACTCGCACAATCGTGTCGAAATCATCAGGACTGTTCTTCAGAGTTGTGAGTAAGGGCGCGACGGCTTGATCCACCATCGCCTTCTGCTGTTCCGGAGTTATTTGCCCTTGTGGTGGCTGCCCCTGAGCGACGCCGCCGTCAGCAGCAGCGGACGCTTGGGCTGTCTGTGTGACTGGCGAAGCGGAACCACGAAACAGGTAGCCGAGCGCGACTCCCAGCACCAGGCAGAAGACCGCAAGCACGTACGCCTGAACATCGGTCCAGCCGGCCTTGGAATGAGATGCTTCTAAATTGGCCATGGTCTTCGCCACTCCTTAGTGGGATTTGGCGCCGGCAAGCGCCGTTTCGGGCGTTTGCAGGTGGAACAGCCGCTGCACCGCAGTGGTCATCTGTTCCTGCTCCACCTTCTCTGGAAGTTCCTTAAGTTCACGGGCCAAGGACCCTGCGATTTTCTTCGTCATTCGGGACATGACTGCGCTTAACATTTCGTCCTGGTCCTTGGAAAAAGGCCCGCACTCCTGTCGGAAGGAATCCAATTCTTGCCGGCAAATCTCGTCGAGGCGCTGGCGCAGTGCGACGATGGTCGGCACCACACGCTCCGCCATCAGCTTGCGGCGGAAGCCTTGCGCCTCGGCCTCTAGAATCTTTTGTGCGTCCGCGGCAGCAGCTTCGCGCTCGCCCGCGTTGTGGTCGACCACATTTTCCAGGTCGTCGAGGTTATAGAGGAAAACGCCCTGCACTTCGCGGACGGCAGAGTCAATGTCGCGAGGCAACGCGATATCCACGATCACCAGCGGTTGATTGCTTCCACGAACATTTCGCTGGTGAATCAGAATCTCAGCCTCCTCGCGGCTGAGAATTGTGTGCGGACAGGAAGTCGAGCTGATAATGATGTCAGCCTCCGCCATGTGTTGCCAGCGCTCCTCAAACGGAATCGCCACTCCACCCAGTTTTGCGGCCAACTCAGATGCGTGCTCCAGCGTGCGGTTGATTACGCGGACCGAGCTGGCGCCGTGGTTGAGCAACCCACGGGCTGAAAGTTCGCTCATTTTGCCAGCGCCTAACAGGAGCACCTTCTTATTTTCCAGTGTCCCGAAAATCTGGCGTGTGAGTTCCACGGCGGCGTAAGGAATGGAAACCGCCGCATTGCCAACCCCCGTTTCACTGCGCACGCGCTTCGAGACCGTAAGCGCCTTCTGCAAAACCGCATCGAGAAACCGTCCAGTCGCTCCAACTTTCTGTGCCTGCTGCCAAGCCTGTTTCACCTGGGATATGACCTGGGGCTCGCCAACCACCATGGAGTCAAGGCTGGAGGCAACCCGGAAGATGTGCAGCAGCGCGGCCTCATCGAGCAAGCGGTAGAAGTGCTTCCACTCGCACAGCTTGAGTCCATACTCTGAGCCGAGCAGCCGCATCACCGAGTTGGCGGCCAGGGTCACATCGTTCACCCACAGTAAGAATTCCGTCCGATTGCAAGTCGCCAATACGATGACTTCATCAATGCCTTCCGCCCGTGACAATTGCGCCAAGGCCTGGTAACGCCGGTCCTCACTGATCCAGAAACGCTCCCGCACGCCTACTGGGGCTGTGCGGTAGTTCAGGCCAACCACCAACAGAGTGGGTTCCAATGTTTTCATCTCCTAGACCACTCTTTTTAAAAGCATCTAGTGCGCCAAAGTGAGGGCTTGTGCAAGGGGGGAGATCCTATGTTGTTTCAATGGGTTAGGAAGGTTGCGCCAGCGGACCTGGGGGTTGAGAACCTGGGTTGTGCGATATCACGCTGGGTTCGGCGTCTTTTAGCCCGTCTTTCGGCGAAGAGGAGTTTCGTTCTTAACGCGAAGATTCCGCGGGAGTAATGTCCTGCAAACTCCTCGCGCCGGGTTGGTAGGCGCAGAAGGGTTCCTCGTCTAGATAGTTTCCCGTGGCGGCAAAAGCACGCGCCCGGCAACCCATACAAACATTGCGGAACTCACAACAACCGCACTTCCCTTTCAGGTTCTTGACGTCGCGCAGTTGATTGAATACCACCGAGTTTTCCCAAATGTCGGCGAACGACTGCTTTTTCAGATCCCCTGCCAGAGCCGGTAGGTATCCGCACGGATAGACCTCACCCTGATTCGAAATGAAACAGACGGCAGTTCCGGCCAGGCATCCCTTGGTCATGGCGCTCATGTCGGAAGCGTGAGTTCCAGGATGTCCCACAGCCTTCCCGGTGCCATGAGGCCTTATTTCGATGCCGGTTGAGCCGGGCATCGTCATATCCGTGGCTCCGATGCCCGGCGAATCAAGCGCAGCTTCAGCAACTGGCTGCCCAGCTTTAGCGGCCGCTGCCGCGGAAGGATGCTCTGCCGCACGCCGTTGGCGAACCACGCGGAAGTAGTGGGGCGCGCAGGTGGCCTTCAGCTCGATGCCGCCTTCGAGAGACTGATCGTAGAACCAGTTCAACATCCGTTCGTACTCTTCCGGAGGCACCATCTGTTCGGCGGCGATACCCACACCGCAGCCTACTGGCACCAATAGGAAGGTGTGCAACGCATCGGCTCCAATCGACTTTGCCAGATCGAGCACCTGCGCAAGCTGATGCGCATTGTGCCGTGCGATCGTCGTGTTGATCTGCACTGACATTCCCAGATCTTTGAGATTGCGGAATCCCGTAATGGCGGCGTCGAATGCGCCGGGAATCCCGCGGAAGGTGTCGTGGGTGGGCGCGTCGGCGCCATCCAGACTGATGGCCACACGCTTTACTCCGCTATCGACGATCTTCTTCGCGACTTGCTTCGTAACCAGCGTGCCATTCGTAGCCAGCGCTACGCGCAGGCCCCGGTCGGTGCCATAACGCGCCAACTGAAAGATGTCCGAACGGAACAGCGGTTCGCCACCGCTGAGCACCAGGATGGGAGATGAAACCGCGGCGATCTGATCGATAATGTCGCGCGCAGCCTGGGTGGAGAGATCGGAGGGAGAGCTGAGTTCCGTCGCGCTGGCCCGGCAATGAATGCAGCGGAGATTGCACCCTTTGGTCAGCTCCCAGAAAACCAGCCTTGGCTTGTTTTGGTGTCCATGAATTGAGCCTTGTCCATTGCCGTTTGCAGTAGTCATGTACTTTTCCTTCCCGCTTGAAACGGGCGCGGCCGCCTACCCAAGGGGAACGATAAAAGGGGACGAATCTTCTTGCGGTGACTCTCATCACCCGGATTTGTGATCGCGATCACGTCAGGCCAGTCTTCTGGATGTGCAACATTTTCGAGGCGAGTCGCCGTTTTTGCCAGAGCGCGGCAGGCACGACCTTCGGCCGACTTTGTTACCAGCAACAGGCGCGGGATGGGCCGCTAGTTATGGGTTGCAATTTCGCGCAACGCTGCCGTGTTGCGAATTACCAACGTCGAGCCTTTCGATTGTAGGATCTGTTGTTTCTTCAGCTCCGCGAACAGGCGGGTAACCGTTTCTCGCGAAGTTCCGATCATCTGGGCGATTTCCTCGTGGGTGAGTCTAATCTTCAACCGGGGCTCGGGTTTAGCGGCCTCGCCGTTCTTGGCGCTCCATTCCATAAGCAACGCAGCCAGTTTTTCGGCGGCGGAATGGGACAGTCCCAGCGACCGAACTTCACTACAAGCATTGTGATACTTTTCGCTCAGCTGCTCTGCCACTTTGAAGCACGCCTCCACGTCATCCTTGAGGAACCGAAGAAAGTCATCGCGCTTGACGAAATTGATCTGGCAGGGATCGATCGTCTCCGCCGTCACCTCGTAGGGCTTGCCGGAGATAGTAGCGCCTAGCCCCAACACTTCCCCGGGCTCGGCCAGCTTAACAATCATCGTTCTACCGCGAGGAGAATTGATGGAAAGCTTTACGCTGCCCTTGCAGAGCACAAAGATACCGCGTGGCAGCTGGCCTTCTACGAACAACACGGCTCCCGGGGGATACGCGGTAGCGAACTTGATGTCTTCGAAGGTTTGCAGCGCGGTAGCCGGCAGATTGCAAAAGACGTGATCCGCACGCAGCTTGCAGTTAAGGCAGCTTTCCACAATTTCCATTCCGTAGGGTGAGAGCATATACCAGACTCCTCGTGCTGAGGTCAGTGTCCATCGGGACGAATCGCTTGGCTGTGTGGCTGGGCACAGGCCTTTGTGATCTACCTCACAGCGACGCTTTGGCACGAGCCAATGCTCATGCCCGACCGGCTCTGGAGCGGTCCGCTCATCCCTGTCGCACCTATTTCGCTTGCAGAGATTCGACGTAGTGGGTGAGGTTGGCCATGCGTTGCTGCACCTCACTCTCGTGTCCGCCGCTCACACTCCAAAACAACGGACCCCACACTGGCATCTCCTTGGATCCGTGGGCGGGAAGATCGGACGTCCCGCGGATTGTAGACGCGACTTTGAAGGCGGGATACTTACCTCCGTTGTTCTTGCTCAGCATCGTAAGGTCAGCGGGTGGAGTCTTCAGCGCGCTAGCTGCAGGGCCTCCGCCTTTTCCGTCCGTTCCGTGACAGACCGCGCAATATGACATATACATTCCCTTGCCGGATGCTGGCGATGTGGGCTTGATGGTGACATGCTGGATCGTCGTTGTTCTTGTTTGATCCTGCCCTTGTTCCTGCGCAGCAGCCACACAGGTGAATACGATCGGGACCGCAAACACTAACAGTTTCTTTATGGACATAACGTTTTCCCCTTTTGAAACCAAGATTTCTCCTCCGAAGTAAATCGCTACTTCTGCAGGCTACGAACGTACTGAACAACCATCTTCACCTGGTCAGGAGCAAGGGTCTTCACCATGCCCGGGTGCCTCGGCTTCTCCGTAACGGACTTTGTCAGGTCGCCATCTGACATCTTCTTTACCTCGTCCGAAACCAAACTCGGAATCTTGGCCGCGGGCTTGCCAAGCGCGTCAGCCCCGTGACAGACAGCACATTTTGTTTTGTAGATCGTGGCCCCGTCATCGACAGCCCATGATAGGTTGGGAATCAAAATGAACAGGGCTGTCGCAATCGTCATTACCAGCATCAACAGTTTAGTAGTCTTCATGATTTCGCTTCCTTTCCTTGTAGGTTCCGCAAGCTGACCAACACAGCAACTCGTCCAGCCGTCGAATGCCTTGCAAAAGCAGCCATTGATACAAACTCTTCAGAAACTATGCAAGAGAACTCGGCAGCTCGTGGCTGCCTAGTTGAGAGTTTCGCCGTTGCAAGCGGCAGCTTCAGTGATCCAGATCACCCTAAACCGTGACCCCAGCGAAAGAGAGTGATTCTATGACCGCCGAGCACCATGAGAATCCATTTTCAAGTGACACTGTGATCTCGAACACAACAGCAGTTCCGCGCATAGTTCAGGGTCAGATGCCTTCGCCGGCACATGCTCTTCACCGCGCCCAGTGATCGGCGTCACGGCGTCATGGAGGCAAGAGGGCCACACTTGAATCAGAAGTTCAAGCCGATGTTTAGCAGGCGATGGTTCGTGAAACCTCGCGCTTCCTCATTCCTATCCTCAGGGCTGTTGCGCTGGTCCTGACAATCGCACCGCCGGCTGCGGCTCGGAAGCCCGAACCGGGCGTTGGCAGTTCCGAGATTGAAAAGGAGGCAGGCTGAAGAGCCCACGTGCACTATGAACCACCATCCAGTGATCGAGATCACCTAGAGCTGTAACGTCGAGTACGGTCTAAACAGTCTGTTGAGAGGAGAATCGACTACGTACAGGAGTTAATGGAAGCTGTGCAGATGGGGGGTTTCCATGAGCACCGCAACCGAAGTCAGAGAACCCGAAGTTCAAAAGCCAGTCGAGGTGAGGCGTGCACCTCAAGCGCCCCTTTCGCCGATACCTGCGCGGGAGAGGCCGCTGTTTGCAGATGTTCTTCTGGAAACAAGTAGCCTGCAGCGTCGTCGCCGCAGCCTGGCGGCCATATTGTCGCTGGTGTTTCAATGTTCGCTGTTGGGTGGCGTGCTGATCCTGCCGTTGATGTTCACCGAAAACCTGCCCAAGCAGCAATTGCTTTCGTTTCTAGTGGCACCGCCACCCCCGCCTCCGCCACCACCGCCCGCCGCATCCGCAGCGGCTGTCAAGGTCGTGGAGCGCGCCGGAACTGACATCATGGACGGGCGCCTACGCACTCCCGGCAGGATTCCGCAGAAAGTGCAGATGATTAGAGAGGACGCAGCGCCGCCAGCCTTGTCTTCTGGAGGAGTTATCGGCGGAGTTCCGGGTGGAGTTCCGGGTGGCCAGTTAGGCGGTGTAATCGGCGGAATCATTAGCTCGGCCTCGACTCTTGCATCCGTGCCAAAACTGGCTCCTCCATTTCCTGCAGCGCCTAAGCGCATCCGGATTTCCCAGGGCGTGACGAGAGGATCGTTGATTCAGAAAATCGAACCTGCTTATCCGACCCTTGCACGAGCGGCACGCGTTCAGGGTCAGGTAGTGCTCACGGCAATTATTTCCAAGACCGGCGAGATCCAGGACCTCATGCTGGTAAGCGGACATCCCATGCTGGTGCCAGCTGCGGTAGAAGCCGTCAAGCAATGGCGCTATCGTCCATTCTTACTCAACGGGGAACCGGTCGAAGTGGAAACTACGATCACGGTGACCTTCCAACTTTCCGGCTGAATTTCCCGATGCAGGTCGTGATTTTGAATGCTCGATATTTCAAATCAAATTGTGGAGGCGCTTTTGTGAAAACCTTGGAAGCTGGCAAGCGAATTGCACTCAAGAACATATTGTTTGCGACCGACTTTTCTCCTTATTCCGACGGGGCATTACCTTATGCATTGGCGATAGCCCGTCAGCACGGGGCGAGGGTATACGGTGCCCATGTATTACCCTCGGAAGAGTACGTCTTCGCTGCGGCGGATGCATGGCCAAATTACGCTCAACAGGTCGAGCAAGGGCGGCAACAAGCCATAGCGCAGCTTGAGAAACAGCTGGGAGGAGTGCCACACAAAACATTCTCGAGCGCAGGTGATGTCTGGAAGGTGCTCTTCCGGCTTATCGGCGAACATGCCATCGATCTGATTGTCGTTGGCACGCACGGGCGCACGGGCGCACGCAAATTGTTAATGGGTTCCATAGCGGAGAAGATATTCCGGCAGGCTCCGTGTCCGGTTCTGAGTGTCGGCCCGAATGTGCGTATCAAACCGAACAGCGAGATTCGGTTCCAGCATATTGTGTTCGCAACAGACTTTGGCGAGGAGTCTTTGGCCGCGCTCCCCTATGCTGTCTCCCTGGCCGAGGAAGAGCAGGCGGAACTAGTCTTGCTACACATCGTCGAGCAACCCTCCGCGGGCATCTCGGATCTGAAGGGAGTGACCGCATCCCTGATGCGCCGTCTCAAGGAACTAGCTCCCCCTGAAGCGGAGTCATGGTGTCATCCGGAATACGTGGTCGGGTTCCGACGCCAGTTCGCTTCCTCGGCAGAGCGGATTGTGGAAATCGCAAGAGAGCGGTTGGCAGATTTGATTGTTCTCGGTGTGCGCCCGACGCATGCAGCGCTGGTTACCCATCTGGCCCATACCACGGCTCAGCATATTGTGGCGCACGCCGCGTGTCCCGTGCTTACGATTCGCAGTTGAACTGAATCCCGGCGTGACGGCGAATCCCAAACATTCGCCGATGGTCTATCCTTGAATGACGGTTTTCGCCGCGACGAGGTTGAGGGGTGAGGAGATGTTGTGAGTTCAACCGAGGCTGATCTCGTGGAACAGGCACCCGATAAAAAGAAACGGACAACGCCCGAAAAGGGCAGCCTGGATGCAATGTTCGCTCCGGATTCGGTGGCTGTCATCGGCGCGACCGATCGTCCCGGCGCCGTGGGCCGCACCGTTCTGGAGAATCTGCTGTACGGCTTTCAAGGTGCCGTGTATGCCGTCAACACCAAGCATGACGAAGTGCTGGGACTCAAAGCCTACAAGAGCATTCGCGACCTCCCCCGCCCTGTGGACTTGGCCGTAATCGCCACTCCCGCAGCAACGGTCCCACAGCTCATCGGAGAGTGCGTGGATGCGGGCGCCAGATCCGCGGTCGTGATTTCGGCCGGATTCAAGGAACGTGGTGAGGAAGGCATTGCTCTCGAACAGCAGATTCTTGAGCAGTTGCGCCGCAGTTCTTCGTCCCTGCGCTTGATCGGACCAAACTGCCTGGGCATCATGAACCCGGCGGTCGGATTGAATGCCACATTCGCTAAAGACGCGCCACAGGCGGGCAACGTCGCGTTCCTGAGCCAGAGCGGAGCGCTGCTGACTGCAATTCTCGATTGGAGCCTCCGCGAAGAAGTAAGCTTCAGCGCCATTGTTTCGACCGGTTCGATGCTGGATGTCGGGTGGGGCGACTTGATCTACCACTTCGGCGACGATCCACACACCAAAAGCATCCTGCTCTACATGGAATCCGTGGGCGATGCGGGGTCGTTCCTGTCCGCGGCTCGTGAAGTTGCACTCACCAAGCCCATCATCGTGATCAAAGCCGGGCGTTCGCAAGCGGCCTCACGCGCAGCCGCCTCACATACGGGAGCGCTTACCGGCAGCGACGAAGTCTTGGACGCAGCCTTCCGCCGCTCCGGAGTTCTGCGAGTGCACAATATCGCAGACCTTTTCTATATGGCGGAAGTGCTCGGCCGGCAACCCCGCCCCAAAGGCCCGCGCCTTACCATCCTGACTAATGCCGGTGGACCCGCGGTCCTGGCCACCGACGCTCTGGTGGCAAATGGCGGAGAGCTGGCGGAACTTTCGCCAGAGAGTTTGCGTCGCCTCGACGAATTCTTGCCGGCCCACTGGAGCCATAACAATCCCATTGACGTTCTCGGCGATGCTGATTCTAAGCGCTACGCTCGCGCCCTTGAAATTGCCTCCCAAGACCCGAGCAGTGATGGCCTCCTGGTCATCCTGGCGCCGCAGGGAATGACCAACCCTCTGCAAATTGCGGAGCGTTTGAAACCTTACGCCAAAGAATATGGCAAGCCCGTGCTTGCCAGTTGGATGGGAGGGAACAGCATCGCCGCCGGCGAAGCCGCACTGAATTCGGCGGGCATTCCAACCTTTTCTTATCCCGATACCGCAGCCCGCGCCTTCACCTACATGTGGCGGTACACCTACAATCTGCGCGGACTCTACCAAACTCCCACGCTCACTGAAGGCGCTGAGATGACGAGCGCATTCCGCGATCAGGTCGAGCAAATCATTCAGAATGCACGAAGCCACGGTCGCACTCTGCTCACCGAGTTGGAGTCGAAGCAGTTGTTGTCGCTTTACGGCATCCCCACGGTCGAGACCCGTGTCGCGGCCGGCGAAGACGACGCGGCCAGGCTGGCTTCGGAGATTGGCTTTCCGGTTGTCTTGAAGGTCTTTTCCGAAACCATCACGCATAAGACGGATGTTGGCGGAGTCAAACTGAACTTGCAAGACCAGGCGTCGGTCCGCGCTGCTTATCGCGCCATCCGGTCCTCAGTAACGGAGAAAGCCGGTCTGGACCATTTCTCAGGCGTCACGGTGCAGCCGATGGTAAAGATGGATGGCTACGAATTGATTCTGGGTAGCAGCGTGGACCCCCAGTTTGGGCCAGTCATCTTGTTCGGCTCCGGCGGTCAGCTTGTCGAAGTCTATCGCGACCGCGCCCTCGCGCTTCCTCCGCTGAACACGACGCTGGCCCTGAGAATGATGGAGCAAACGCGAGTGTTCACCGCGCTTAAAGGAGTCCGCGGACGCAAGCCGGTCGACTTGGCTGCTCTGGAGCAACTGCTGGTCCGGTTCAGTCAGCTCGTTGTCGAACAGCGATGGATTGCGGAAATTGATATCAATCCGCTGCTGGTTTCACCGGAACGCTTGCTGACCCTCGACGCGAGAATCGTGCTGCATGGTCCCGCCGTCGCTCTCGATCAGCTGCCCAAGCCCGCCATCCGTCCATATCCCTTGCAGTATGTTTCGACCTGGACGATGAAAGATGGAAGTCAGGTGAGCATCCGCCCGATTCGCCCCGAAGACGAACCTCTGATAGTCAAGTTTCACGAGACGCTCTCCGACAGCAGTGTCTATTTGCGCTACTTCTGTTCCCTGAGCCTGACTAGACGTGTGGAACATGAGCGACTGCTGCGCATCTGCTTCGCTGATTACAACCGCGAAATGGCGCTGGTCGCGGAGCGCAGGGATTCAGGTACCGGAGAACGCCAGATCATAGCGGTCGGTCGCATGAACAAACTTCACGCAAGAAACGAAGCGGAAGTCGCCGTGCTGGTTTCGGATCGGTATCAAAAACTCGGCCTGGGGAACGAACTGCTCCGTCGTGTTATCCAAATCGCCCGCGATGAAAAGCTAAGCCGCGTGTCCGCAGAAATGTTGACTGACAATATAGCGATGCAGATCATCACGAAGCGTCTTGGCTTTCGTTTTCAAGCAAACGAATATCCAACGTCAGTTCGGGCTTTCCTCGACCTCTAGAGAGATCGGGAATACGATTTTTGAAGTCGAAATTCAGAAGATTACCTGTATTTTCCCCTGTTTGCCAGGGAACTCCGCGGAGAGATTAGCAGTGGACTGCGCGCTTCACCAAACTTTTCAATCGCTTACCGAAGTCGATGTTTTGGGTGTGCCGTAAAATGTGCCGCAACTCAATCCGGCTACGCCCGTTTCTCTACTGCTGTGTCTTGATCGAGCGCAGCGTGCACGATCTCTAGCTCGGGATGCTGATACTGCATTGCAGTCTTCACATCCTTGTGTCCCATGGTTCTCGACGAGAAGTTGGCCCTCCTGCATGGGAATGGCATGGCAAGGATCTATGGGACAGAGTGCAAGATCAATTGAGAAGTGACAACGGGGGACGAAGGAATGACGTGCGCGCGAATTGTTCAAGCGTGCTCCTTGGTTTGCTGCAGGATGCTGACGGCAATCGGTTCCGCCCCTCCCACCTTACAACTTCTTCCTCAGCACGCCGTTTGGTTCATGGATCAACCTTTCTCCTTTTCAGCAAGGCCGAGGACCTGACAAACCGTCTTGGCTATCATTTGTTCTTCATCTGTACGAATGACGCGGACCGCAACTCGGCTGGGCTCCGCGGAAATCATGCTCGCATTTGCCGCATTAAGCTTCTCTTCGAGTTCGATTCCTAGGAATCCCAACCCATCGCAAATCCGAGCGCGAACTGCGGGCGCATTCTCTCCGATGCCACCCGCGAACACCAGCGTCTCGATTCCGCCCAACGCCGCCGCGAATGAACCAATCCACTTCTTGACCTGGTAGCAGAACAGCGCGACTGCTTCAGCTGCCCGCACGTCCTGCGTCTCGCGCTTTAGCAAATCACGCATGTCGGAACTGGTTTCGGATACGCCGAGCAGCCCGGACTGGAGATTCACCATGTCGTTGAATTGCCCGGCGCTCACTTTTTCGGTGCGTGCCAAATACCAAACCAGTCCGGGATCGAGATCACCGGTGCGGGTGCTCATGGGCACGCCGGCGGTCGGGGTGAAACTCATGCTGGTGTCGACGGACTTGCCGTTACGCACCGCCGCCAGGCTCGCCCCATTGCCCAGGTGGGCGAGGATCACCCGCCCTTGCGCCACCTCCGCTCCAGCCAGGCGCGCCAGTTCTTCCATCAGAAATGCGTAGGACAGCCCGTGAAACCCGTAACGCCGCACCCCTTGCGCTTCGTAGCGGCGCGGGATGGGCAGCATTTGCGCCACCCGCGGAAGGTCATGGTGAAACGCGGTGTCGAAACATGCCACTTGCGGCAGCTCCGGAAATCGGCGGTGGAACGCCTCGGCCAACAGGATCTCCTCGGGCAGATGGTCAGGATCGAACGGACTGAGTTGCTTCAGATCAGCAACCATCTCCGGAGTAATTCGCTGTGGCCGGTAATACTTGGGACCGCCCTGCACCACGCGATGGCCCACCGCGGTCAATGCATCGCGCCCGCTGCGTTGCTCGATCCAATCCATCAGAACGCCCACCGCCGCCATGTGATCGGGAGCCTTAACTGAAAGCGAAAAGTTTTCCGCCTGGTCCAGGCCCTTCACCCGCAAGGTGGCTTCCGGCAGGCCAATCCGCTCGATTCCGCCATCCAGAATCCGTCGCAGCGAGTCCCCGGCCTCGAACAGAGCAAACTTGATGCTCGACGAGCCGCCATTGATCGTTAGAATGCGAGTCAAGCCGCGCGTCGGGATGCGTGGGTGGGTTGGTTTCACGGACGACCCGCCTTCGTCAACGCCGTTTGCCCGCTTCGCTTCATTTTAGCTATCGCTGAACAAACTTGCGCGGGGATGTCCCTTGGCCAGTGACGGAGGTGTGCTAGGCTCGCTGAAATCAGCCGTCCATCGCCAGTTCCTGATCTCCGGCATGTCTTCCAAGTGTTGTCGAATATAGTCGTGGTGCTCGTATAGCTTCCGGTTGAAGGTGTCGACTACGTCCGAAACCTCCGAGCGCAGCCTTGAGACGTACTTCAGGGCATCGATAGCAAGATGAAAACGGCTCATCTTGTTCAGCACCACCATGTCGAACGGTGTGGTGGTGGTGCCCTGATCCATATAACCGCGCACATGGAAGCGGCTTTCATTGGAGCGCCCATGAACCATGGTGTGAATGAGCCAGCGATTGTTGTGGAAGGCAAAGATGACAGGTGCGTTTTTGGTGAATAGAGCGTTGAATGACATGTTGTCCATGCCATGGGGATGATCATCCGGGCTCATCAAAACACTCAAGTCCACCACATTGACCACCCGCACCTTGATGCCGGGAACATACTTCTGCAGCAGCCATGACGTGGCGCATGTTTCGATGGTTGGTACGTCGCCTGCGCAGGCCAACACGACGTCGGGTTCTCCGCCTCCGTCGTTGGTGGCAAACTTCCAGGTCGATGCCCCTCGGGAGCAATGTTCGAGAGCTTGGTCCATATTCAGCCACTGCAGCTGAGGCTGCTTTCCGCAGGTAACGATATTGACGTAGTTGCGGCTGCGCAGGCAATGGTCGAAGACGCTTAGGAGGCAATTGCTGTCCGGAGGATAGTAAACGCGGATGGTTTCACTCCTGCGCGCCAGCGCATTGTCTACAAATCCAGTCGCCTGATGGCTGAACCCGTTGTGATCGTTTCGCCAGGCATGACTTGTCAGTAGAACATTCAACGATGCGAGCGGTCTGCGCCAGGAAAAATCGCGGCACTGCTCGAGCCATTTGGCATGTTGCGTCAACATTGAATCCACGACTTGCGCGAAGGCCTCGTAGGAGGACCACATGCCATGCCGCCCCGTCAGCAAGTAGCCTTCCAGCCATCCCTGACAGCAATGTTCGCTCAATACTTCCATGACCCGGCCATCCGGACTCAGTTCGTCATCGATCGACACAGTCTTCGCCATGAAGCAACGCTGGGTGGCGTCGAGGACGGAATTCAGGCGATTGGAGTCCGTCTCATCGGGGCAAAACACGCGAAAGTTTGCGGGATTGAGCTTGATGATGTCTCTGAAAAAGTCCCCGAGTTTTCGTGGAGCTTCCGCCACAACTTGACCCGGTCCCGGAATCTCCAGCGCATAACCTGTAAAGTCCGGTATATCGAGCGCGGTCAGCAGTCGGCCGCCGTTCACGTGCGGATTTCCTCCCATGCGACGATCGCCTGTCGGCGCGAGTTCCGCCAGCTCTTCGATGAATTTCCCCTTCTCATCGAAGAGTTCCTCCGGCTTGTAGCTTCTCATCCAGGCTTCGAAGATCTTAAGATGCTCAGGATTTTCGCGGACGGTGGCGAGAGGGACCTGATGAGCACGGAAGGTACCTTCAATCGGGATTCCATCTACTTCCTTCGGACATGTCCATCCCTTGGGCGTGCGCAGGATGACCATAGGCCAGATGGGCTGCTTCTTGAACCCGCTCTGACGTGCCTCCTGCTGGAGGGCTCGAATCTCGGCATAGCAATCGTCCAGCGTTTTAGCCAGGAGTTGATGCACGACTGCGGGATCGTCGCCTTCAACAAAATATGGCTTGTAGCCGCGTCCCGTATACAGAGCTCTTAAGTCTTCGTCGCTCGTCCTTGCCTGAACGGTCGGCCCGGAAATCTTGTAACCGTTGAGGTGCAGAATCGGAAGGACTGCACCGTCACGCACCGGATTGAGAAAGTTGATGGACTTCCAGCTTCCTTCAAGTGGACAAGTCTCGGATTCTCCATCGCCGATAATGCAGGCAACGATCAGATCGGGATTGTCGAAAGCGGCCCCGAATGCGTGAACCATCGAATAGCCGAGCTCGCCGCCCTCGTGCATGGAATTCGGGACGTGTGGTCCGCAATGGCTGGGCACGCCGCCCGGCGTCGAGAACTTCCGGAAGAGAAGCCGTAGACCATTCTCATCCTGCGTGATCTCCGGATGGACTTCGGTATAAGTGCCTTCCAGATAGGAGCACGCGTTGAGCGATGGACCGCCGTGTCCCGGACCGGCAATATAAATGATATTTGCGTCATGCTCTTTAATGAGCCGATTCAGATGAATGTAAATGAGGTTTTGTCCCGGTGAAGTTCCCCAGTGCCCAAGCAGCCTTGGTTTGATCTGTTCGGCCTCGAGAGGCTCTCGCAAGAGGGCGTTTTCAAAAAGGTAGATCTGGCCGATGCAAAGATAATTTGCGGCCCGCCAGTACCGGTTCATCTTGTTGAGCAGGTCGGGCGACAGCGGTCCCTCAGGTTCCGGCGCTTTGGCGGCACGGTGACCGTTGGCGGCGACGGCGGTCGACAAAGCCGGGTCGAAGATAAACTTCGCCGGCTTGCCGGCTTGATTAAGGGTTTGGTCCCGTGATATCCCTCCACTATTTTGATTAGCGTTAACGGCTCGCTCTTTCGTAGGCATGTTGATTACTCCTCTCCAGTTCCCCTCTCAATTCTATTTCTCCGCTGGGGTGCCAGGATCGTCGCCGCCGAGCGTGCCTTGTGCGGCAATCCCGCCGGCCGCTGTGGGCTTCCCCTTGAGGATCCACTCGAAGGCCACTGCGATCAAGGCGCCAATCACCGGCCCGACGAGGTAGATCCAAGTCGTATGGAGGTTGCCGCGCACCACATCCGGCGCCAGCGAACGCACCGGGTTCATCGAGGAGCCGGTGATCGGTGCCGCCCAAAGTCCCGCCAGGGCAATGTACCCACCCACGGCAAGGGCGCCGTTGGTGCCGATGTTCCGCGCACCGGATGCCGTGCCGAGGATTGTGTTCACCAGGCCGGCCGTGAGCACCACTTCCATCACCATCGCTTTCCCGCCGGTCACGCCACGGCCCGGTAGCGTCGCGCCGAGCGCGCCAACCGTTCCGAACATGGCCCGAAGGAAAGCAGCCGCACCAATGCCTCCGATCACTTGGCCGACGACGTAGCCCGGGACTCTCTGCCAGGGGAAGTTGCGCCGCGCAGCGAATGCCAGCGTGACCGCCGGATTCAAATGTGCGCCGCTCACGGCACCCATGAAGTAGATGATCGCCATTACCATGAGTCCCGGCGCGACCACTATCATGCCCAAGGTGACTCTGCCACCGCTGGTTGCGGCAACCACGACTCCACCGGCAGCGACCAGCACCAGCAGGAACGTGCCCCAGGTCTCGGCGAACACGCGGCGCCACTCAAGCGAGGAGTCGAAGAAATCGAGCGTCGATTGCCGTTGGGCCGCAGTTTGTTGAAGCACCATGCCTGGCGTGTCCCGCCCAGTCGATTCCATGCCCACCCTCCAGCAATGCTCCGCCCCGTAGGGTTCGAACGCTACAGCCTCGACCTCAAAGTAAGAGAGCACAATTTTATCGCTACTTCTCTTCCGATGGCTGCTTACCGATTCGTCGGCAAGGGTTTGATATCGATCCGTTCATGATGCGGTACACGGAAATCCTTGAAATGAATTTTCGTTTCTACCTTCCGGGGTCACCAACCGCCTAAGATGCGACTTAGCGACTCCGACGCTCGGATGAGTGTTAAGCGACGACGGTTAAGCGACATCTTTCTTTCCCGCCTGATGCTCCGGTCTGTCGCTCCGCCTCAAGTCAGTGTGGATTCGCATTGCCGTCTCGCCTGCCTCGCTGCTGATATGGTTCATGGGACCGTCCGGCAATCTGCGATGTGACATCGACCAGGCCCTGCGCTGACGATGGTGCTTTAACCGGATCAAAAATCCGATAGGCGAGCAGTTTCACGCGGTCGTTGAGCAGGAACCAGGCCAGCGCATAAACCCACACGAATCCGGCCCAACGCCAGCCCAGTGGCGTCATAAACAGGCCGTAGACAGCAATCAGCGTCGCTACAATTTGTGTGCCGAGCACCGCAATCCACAGAATCCGCGCCGGGCGCATCGACCAGAATGGGCCCCGTGTGCGGGTCAAGAAAATCGTCAGATGTCCAGCTACGGACAGCTTCAGGTACATCAGGGTTTGGGCGTGCGCGCGGTCGAGGTGAAATACGCGCTCGGCAAGATAAAACAGCCCAAACGCGGCCACGACGCCGATAAGGCCCAGCACGGTCGAGATGCCCAGCACCAGACGCATATTCCACTTCTCGGGCCTATCGCTGTAATGAACGTTGTCATAGGCGATGGAGAGAATGGCTCCGTCATTGAGTACGGCGATCATCACGATCATCACCGCGGTCACGGGGTAGAAGTTAAATACCAGGATTGCCAGAGTCATGAAGAACAGCACGCGCAGGGTTTCGGCGATGCGGTAGATCGCGTAGCTGTTCATCCGCTGGAAGATGCGTCGGCTCTCCTTGATCGCATCGATGATCACGTGGAGGCCGGGCGCCAGCAGCACGATGTCCGCCGCCGCGCGGGCCGCGTCGGTCGCTCCGGAAACCGCGATGCCGCAGTTCGCTTGCTTGAGTGCGGGAGCGTCATTCACCCCGTCACCGGTCATACCGACAATATGGCCGTGCTTCTGCAGGACGTCGACAATGTTGTATTTGTCTTCGGGGAATACCTGCGCGAATCCGTCCGCCTTTTCGATGGACGCCGCAGTCTCTTGCTTGTCTCGCAATACGGCGGCATCCAGAATGTTCGTCCCCATGCCCAGCTCATGAGACATTTCCTTGGCTATGGCTAACTGGTCGCCGGTGACCATTTTGACTTTCACGCCCATCTGCACCGCACTCGCGATGGTCGCTTTGGCCTGCTCGCGAGGTGGATCGAACATCGGCAACACGCCAACGAACTGCCACGTGTCATCCTGATCAGCGCGGGCTACGCCCAGGGAGCGGAAGCCGCGTGCGGCAAATTCATTGACGGCTTTCTCAACCGCGGGTTTTACGTCCGCGATGTCGCTTGCCATCTGTAGAATGACCTGCGGCGCCCCCTTCGCCACCTTGAACTGTCTTCCGTCGGGGCCTTTTACCGTGGCTTCCGTGCGCTTATGCACGGGATCGAATGGCTGGAAATGAAGGACCTGATAGCTCTTCAGTTCCTTATCGTCCTTCACGCCGCCGATCACGGCCAGATCGATAGTGTCCTTGTCTTCGGCGCGAGAAGCGAGTGCGGCGTCGAGGATAATTTGATTGGCGGCGATGCCGTTGACACAGAATGGATCGCCAAGCGTCAGCTTGTTCTGGGTCAAGGTGCCGGTTTTGTCCGAGCACAGCACATCCACGCCCGCGAGTTCCTCGATCGCTGACAGCTTGGTCACGATCGCCTGCCTTTTTGCCAAGAGACGCGCGCCGACCGCCATGGTGACGGACAGTACCGTGGGCATGGCTACCGGGATCGAGGCCACCACCAGCACCAAGGCGAATTCCAGTGTGCTCAAGATCGGGTCATGGCGAAAGAGCGCAGTCGTAACAATTACCGTCACCAGAGCCCCTGCAAGAACGATCAGGTAATTGCCAATCTTGAGGACAGCACGCTGGAAATGGCTGACCGTGTGAGCCGATTCCACCAGTTCCGCGGTTTTGCCGAAGTAGGTGTTCGTACCCGTGGCATAAACCATCGCGTCGATTTCGCCCTGACGGATAATCGACCCCGAAAACACTGCTCCCCCGGGTTTGGCGGTAACGGGCAAAGATTCGCCTGTTAACGATGACTGGTCCACCTCAATCGAATTGCCCGTCAGCAAGCGCGCGTCCGCCGGCACAATGTCGCCCAGGCGCAGGCGGATGACGTCGCCAGGCACCAGTTCGGATGCATTCGGGTTGACCCACTGCCCATCGCGCTTCACTTTGGCCTTGACCGCGAGTTTGGCCCTGAGTGCGGCGATGGCGTTGCCCGCCTGATGCTCTTCCCAAAATGCAACCACCGCGTTGGAAAAAAGCAGAAAGAGAATGATGAAGAAATCCAGCCAGTGCCTAACCACTCCCGACAGAATCACCGCCGCTTCAATCATCCACGGGATGGGCCCCCAGAGATAGCTTAGGAATTTCAGGAATAGATTGTCTTTCTTTTCCTTGATCTCATTCGGACCATATTGCGCCAGCCGTTTCTGCGCCTCGGCCTGGCTCAGGCCGTCCGGTGACGACCTCAATTTCTTCTCTACTTCGGGCAGAGGGAGGGATTTCAGGTCGTCCTTGGAATCTGGCTTGGACAGCGTCCTGGTTACACTTGGTTCCACGATGAATGCTCTCCGGTGTTCGCGAATGCCTCGGTCAAAAGGGAGTCTCGGAGGACTGTTGGACCCGTGTTGCGTGAGAACGTCTCATGTAAGGTTTTGGATTCCGAAAATATTTAGATGGATGCAGTATCTGGCGGCAGGGTGAATCCGTGCAGTCTTGCTCAGCCACGGCTGACTGGAGACGGGAGCAGCCTCAAGCCAGTTTATGAGAGTTCGAACATTTGTCTTAGCCCTACAGGTAAACCGGGAATTCAGCGCATCGATGCTTGCCTGCTGCAAGCTTACTGTAGCCGCGTTGACCGGGTCGCCGATGACGTTGCCGGATACGAGAAGTTCCGCGCTCCGGTTTCCCTGGTTGGTCAACTCCAGCAAAAAGCGACTGGCCTGGATATTCCTTTTATTTGCCGGTACCAAACAGGACATGAAACTGACATTCCAAGCCACAGAATGGATCAATCGTGAACCCCGCCATTTACGTCGGCAAACAATGAGGGCCGATGGGCTCGAAGGTCTTATACGTGAGCACGAACTCCTGATGTCCGAGGCTCTCAGAGCAACTCTGCGCACCCGATGCTATCTCCAACACTTTGCCGTAGATCTCTTTGCCCACTTCGTCCACGCTGGCTTCGAGACGCAGGATTCTTCCGGCATTAACATCCATGTCGTCGCTCATGCGATCGTAGGTCTCGGGATTGGCGCAAACCTTAATGACGGGAGAAATCGCCGAGCCCACAACCGAGCCGCGCCCGGTGGTGAACAAAATCACGTGGGAGCCACAGGCGATCAACTCCGCAATTTCCGCATTGTCATTAATGTTGGGGAAACCGAAGCGAGGCTCGCCGTCGGGAACGACGTCCAACAGATATAAACCGCTCTTGCGGGGCACGTCGCCCGGCTTGATTAGCCCGGAGATCGGCGAATCGCCACTCTTGCAATACGCGCCGATGGATTTTTCTTCGATCGTGGTCAGCCCTCCCTCGGCGTTTCCTGGAGCAAAGCTGGCGTGGCCCATTTGCTTATAGTAATAAGCCGCTTTTGCGACCGACCTCTTCAATTCCCGGCCAAGCTCCGGCGTGACCGCCCGGGCAGACATGACGTCCTCTAATCCGATCATCTCCCCGGTTTCTTCGAAGATGGTGGCCGCACCTTGCTCAACCAGCAGGTCGAACGCGCGCCCCACAGCGGGATTGGCGGTGATTCCACTGGTGGCATCGGAGCCGCCGCATATGGTTCCAACCACCAGTTCGTTCAACTGTAGCGGCGCTCTGGGCACCGCTTCTATCTGCCGCAGAGCCTGTTCCACCCAGGCCCTGCCGGATTCGACGGATTTTCGCGTGCCGCCGGTTTGCTGGATCACAACCGTCCCCACCGGCCGGCCGGTGCTCTCGATATTTTGCGCGAGACGATGGCGATTGAAGCTTTCGCATCCGAGGGAGAGCAGCAGCGCTCCTCCAACGTTGGGATGCGTGCACAACGCGTTCATCATGCGGTCCGCATACGCATTGGGATAGCACCCGCCAAAGCCGATCAGATGCACCGGTTGCCCTCTGAAGGAACTCACGATCTCGCGGGCTACGTGGTGAGCGCATTCCACCAGGTAGGCGACAACAATGCAGTTGCGGATTCCCTTTCTTCCGTCAGAGCGAAGAAAGCCTTGCAGCGTGGGCGCCTGATTTGACTGGTTATTTGACGAAGACATGGTCTTTGTCCAGGGTGTAAGTGGCGATATAGTCGCTCTTCAGGTTATGCAGGTGCATGTGGGCCCCGGCGGGAATCATCTCTTTTGCGGAGCCGATGGGTACTCCACACTTATACACCTTTTCCCCCGCCTTGATGTCGCGGGCCGCGACTTTGTGCCCGACGGCAATGTTTTGTGTGAACACCACTTCGCGGCCGTCCACTACATCCCGTTCACCCGGGCTTACACAGGCGACCGCAATCAGAACATTGTCATCGCGATGAATGCGCAACAGCTTCCGTGATTTGCCTTCGGGTTGCATCAGAATTTCCCGTGCTGAAATATTTGCAAAACACCGGGAAACCCCAAAGTCTGAATGAACGCGGAATCCCGGCAGGCCCCATCTCCGATATATAGCCTAGCACCGTCTTGTTGACCAACGTCCCCGCGGATAAATTCGCCCGTGTGCGCCAGGGTGAATCGGGATCCGGAAGGAGCGATTCATCTGCGCGAATGACGCGTTGCACCATTTAATCCGCGCCACTATATTCGATGCCTTTGGAAACTGCCAAAAACTGACATGACACAGCCCACCACTCGCCTGGGGCACGGGTTTCGAGCGGTTTCTGTCCGCGGCAGAGTTTTTCAAGCTCTTACGATCTGGAACTTGCGAAGTCGAATCTGCGGATTTACCATTGCCACCTTCGGGGGCGTTGCCAAGCGATGGCGCCGAACCAAACTGGGCCGAACCGGGCTGCGACGAAAGAATACGCACGAGACGAGACATGCGAAGCTAGAATGGGCGGCCCAGCAAGATCATCTCTATCGGGTTGAACTTTCGCGATCACCTGAAGGAAGGCAAATGTGTTATCCAGTGGGTGAGGCGGTTGCGATTTCTGTTCTAAGATGGCAGCTCATCGATTTGTAAGCGATCGGTAACTCTTCGATCTGCAAACTCATTGATCTTCGACCTATGGATCTTGAACTTAAAGATAAAGTTGTGCTGGTGACCGGCGGCGCAAAGGGCATTGGCGCAGCCATCACCAAAGCCTGCGCCCACGAAGGCGCCATCGCGGTTGCTGTAGACCGGGATGTGCCGGCTGGCCGACGGTTGCAGGAAGAGCTTGGCGCCCTGGGTCTGCCAATCAACTTTATTGCCATGGATCTCTCGCCCGCAGCGAACTGTAGGGCGATCGTGCAGCAAGCCATGGCGGCTTTGGGCCACATCGATGCTCTGGTAAATAACGCAGGCATCAATGATAAGGTTGGTCTCGAGCAAGGCGATCCTCAGGAGTTCGTCGCTTCATTGGAACGGAATCTTCTGCATTACTACAACATGGCTCATTACACGCTCCCGCAGTTGAAACGCACCCGCGGCTCAATTGTCAACATCAGTTCGAAAACTGCTCTTACCGGCCAGGGCGGCACATCAGGATACGTTGCCTCCAAGGGCGCGATCCTGGGCTTGACCCGCGAATGGGCGGCAGAGTTGCTTCCCTACAGTATCCGGGTGAACGCGGTCATACCCGCCGAAGTGATGACCCCGCTTTATCAACAATGGCTCGAGAGTTTCTCCGATCCACAGGAAAAACTGAAGAGCGTCGTTGCCAAGATTCCGCTCGACAGGCGAATGACCACCCCGGATGAGATTGCTGCGATGGTAGTCTTCCTCCTTTCCGCGAAGGCCGGGCACATCACAGGCCAGCATTTGTCTGTAGACGGGGGCTATGTGCATCTGGACCGCGCCTTGACCTGACAGAAGGGATACGACGAAACGTCGGTGCCGATCACGGAGCGACGCCCTATGTTGTGCCGCTAATTCTGATCACCGCTGGTTTTTTCTCGGGGCTTTCGGTGTCAATCTGAAGAACTTCCTGATTCTCCATCCCGAGAAGGCATTTGGCCTTTCTGACTTTCGGTCCTCGTGGATTCAGGTGGCATTTTTAGGGGTTATTTTCTTGCGGCGCCGCCGGCTGAGTTGTTTGAAAAGTGTATGCTATGGCAAGCGGACGTCTGAGCCGAATTTGGAGCGGGACGTTCAAACGCGGCCGGTATCTAGTGCTCTGTGGTCGTTCACTCCCGGCGCCAATCGTTAAAACCGTTCAATCAGTAGAAGGAGTTCCCATGAGAATCCCGGGACAAATCACGGGAGTAGTTCTGTGTGCCATCATCTTTGCCGAAGTCGCATGGAGCCAGGCAAATATCAACGAGAACCTGGAGACAGCCCTTGTGTATGTGGATGGGACCAGCGGTTCGGATTCGAATCCGGGCACGGAAGCCAAACCTTTCAAAACGATCAGCAAAGCCGCCGCGGTCGCGACCACGAATAACCGCAAGGGAGTGGGAACGCGCGTCACTATAAACCCGGGTACCTACGGGGAGAGCATACTGCTCGCCAACAGCCCCAGCAACACTTCGCTGCCCATCACATTTGAAGCGGCAACTTCGGGGACAGTAATCGTTTCGGGCTCGGATCAGTGGACCGGCTGGCAACCCTACGCCGGGAATTCCAAGGTTTACAGGAATTCCTGGCCCTATACCTGGGGTCTATGTCCTGCGTCGGATAGTGGGCAGTTTGAACAACCCATCACCTTGCGGCGCGAGATGATCTTTGTAAATGGAACCATGCTCACGCAGGTGCTGACATTGAACCAGCTGGGATTGGGAACATTCTTTGTCGACGAAGTACACGGGATGGTGTACATCTACCCTGCTGCGGATACGAACATCGATACCGCGGACGTGGAAGTGTCCACGCGCAACGCACTCTTCACCGCCTATCAAAAGACCAACGTGGTGTTGCGGGGCCTCACATTCGAACGCGCCAATTCCTGTCGCGAAACTGACGCGGTGGAGTTCGTCGGCGGCAGCAATATCCTGATCGACGGTGACCAGTTCAATTGGAATAACGCCGATGGAGTGGGCCTCAACGTGGTTACAAATTTCACGGTTCAGAACAGTGTCGCCAACCACAACGGGGAGCGCGGCTTCCGCTCGTTTGAGGCGAAGTTTGGCCAGTGGACGTCCAACGAAGCGGACTACGCCAACTGGCGCGGAGCGCAGGGGGGCATCTATGGATGGGCTGCGGGTGGGTTCCACTTTTTTGCCCAGCACAACAATACCGTCAGCGGCGCAAAAATGCTCTTTAATGAGACCCACGGTGTGCACTGGGATACGGATGATGCAAACGTAACGGCAGACTCGTTGATCTCCGCTTACAATCTGCGGGACGGAGCCCTGGTGGAGAAAAGCGAAGGTCCGGTGAGCATTTCGAGCAGTTATGCGTGCAATAACGCACAGCTGGGGCTTTACTTTGATGGAGGGATAGCGTTGCGCGTCTCCACCTACGTCACGCTTAACGGCGACGTCCTCGCCAACAATGTGGAAAGCCAGATCCCCATCATCGGGATAGAGGGCGGCGTGCCGATCTCGGTCACGAACTATGAAACGGGCCAGACCTACAACCTGCTTACCTACGATCTCACCATGACTTCAAATACGGTTGAGGGCGGGGCCGGGCAACAGCTCGTCGATGACTTCGATCAGAGCGGAACCGCCTGGACAGATCTTCAATCGACACTCGTTTCGGACTACAACACCTGGTGGAACGGTTCGGTATCGCAGCCTTTCACGGTGCCGGTGCCGGCTCATTACACCACCCTGACCTGGCCGAATTGGCTTTCGGTCACAGGACAGGACACCCACTCCGTCTTCGAACAACCTTCAGTCGATCCCACTGGCCCCTGCCAGGTAACCGCCGATGCTGCTGACTTCTGGTTTGTCGATCAGGACCAGGGGACCCTGACGGTAACCGCGGGCACTCCGGCGGTGTACACGCTCATGCTGATCCCGCTGGGTGGCTTTCACGGCATAACCCATTTTTCTCAGAACGGAGTCTCTTCGGTTCCAGGGGCGACGCTGAGCTGGTCAAAGACATCCCTGACTGGGTCGGGCACCGTGAGCTTCACGGTCAACACGAAGAGTACGACCCCCACAGGCACGTACGCCGTGACCCTGGCCGCTCATAGCGGCAGCGTGGAGCGCACCGTGACCGTGGCGCTCATTGTCCAGTGAGGCAAGAGTGAGGCGTGTGCTGGTTCGCGGGTTGGCGCGACTGTCGTCACTCGAACCCACAAACATAAACTAGACAGCGCATGTCTTTCGGGTTAAGAATGTGTGGCTGTCGGATTACCGGTTGCGTCTCCGGAGGAACAAACACTTGCGAACGACTACACTCGCCCTGTTGGTTGCATCTCTTATTACTTCGTTGTCCGCCCAGAAACACTCACAGAAACAAACTGCCGATTCCGGCAAGCAGCAGGTGGCCAGTGGGGCTGCGCAGCCGGGGGATATTCAGGCGGGTGACGCTCAGAAAGACATGAAAGATGGCGAGGACAAGGATCCGTGGAAAGGTCTGCAGTATCGTCTGATCGGCCCATTTCGTGGCGGGCGTGTGGTCGCGGTGGCGGGCGTAGTCGGTCAGGAGGATGTCTATTATTTTGGAGCAGCCGCTGGGGGTGTGTGGAAGACGACCGATGGCGGCCTCAACTGGAAGCCGGTTTTCGACAAGACAAGAGGCGCATCGCCGGCGATCGGCGCAATCGCGGTTTCCGAATCTGACCCGAATGTAATTTATGTCGGAACCGGAGAAGCGTGCATTCGCGGCAACATCGTCGGCGGTAACGGAGTTTACAAATCGATCGACGCGGGGAAGACCTGGAATTTTGTTGGCCTCGCCGACACGCACGCCATTGGACGACTCGCGGTAGACTCCAGGAATCCGGATATAGCCTTTGTCGCCGCGCTCGGACATCCCTTTGGCGATAACGAGGAGCGCGGAATTTTCCGCACTCAGGATGGCGGCAAGACCTGGCAGAAGGTGCTTTATAAGGACGCCAAGACCGGTGGCATCGACGTAGTCTTCGATCCCAGCAACTCCAACACCTTGTTCGCGGCCCTGTGGCAAGCCCGGCGGACTCCCTGGAGTCTGGACAGCGGCGGCCCGGGAAGCGGCCTTTACCGCTCCATTGACGGCGGAACAACCTGGAAAGAACTCAAAGGCCACGGACTGCCAGAGGGCATTCTGGGCCGCATCGGAGTCACCGTCTCGGGCGCCAATCCCAACCGGGTGTGGGCCGTTATCGAGGCAGAGAAAGGCGGAATCTACCGTTCCGACGACGGCGGCGATTCCTGGCGGTTGATGACCGCCGACCATCGTTTTCGCCAGCGCGCCTGGTATTATTCGCACATTTTTGCCGATCCCAAGTCGGCGGATACGGTGTACATCCTGAACACCTCGGCGTATCGATCCAACGACGGGGGCAAAACCTTCAGCTCGATCCACGCACCGCACGGAGATAACCACGCGTTGTGGGTTGATCCCACGAATCCGAAGCGTCTCATCAATGGCAACGACGGCGGCGCAACAATTTCCACCGACGGCGGCGCCAGTTGGACCACGGAGTATAACCAGCCGACGGCGCAGTTCTACCACGTCACCACCGACAACCGTTTTCCGTATTACATCTATGGCGCGCAACAGGATAACTCCACAGTGGCCATCGCCAGCGCGAGCGCGGGAGGCGCGATTGGCCGCCCTGACTGGTATGACGTAGGGGGCGGCGAAAGCGGCTACATTGCACCCGACCCGACCGACCCGGAGATCGTGTATGCCGGTTCTTACGGCGGTGAGATCACTCGCTATGATCACCGCACCGGCGAAGAGCAAGCCATCAATCCCTGGCCAGTGAACCCCATCGGGTGGGCTGCGGCCGACGTCAAACACCGCTTCCAGTGGACCGAACCCATCGCTTTTTCGCCGCACGACCCCAATACGATGTATTTCGCGGGCGAAGTGTTGTTCAAAACAACCGACGCCGGCATGAGTTGGACGATCATCAGCCCCGATCTCACGCGCAACGACAAATCAAAACAGGCATCCTCAGGCGGGCCCATTACCAAGGACAACACCGGCGTCGAGGTCTACGACATAATCTTCTCGGTGGTGGAGTCGCCGGTGCGGAAAGATCTGATCTGGGCCGGAACCGATGATGGATTGGTTCAACTCACCCGCGACGGCGGCGGGCACTGGGAAAATGTTACTCCCGAGGCTATGCCGGATTGGGGCACGGTGAGCATGATCGAGGCCTCACCCCGCGACGCCGGGACCGCGTATCTTGCGGTCGAACGCCACAGGTCCGACGACTTTGCGCCTTATGTGTTCAAGACTACGGATTTTGGCAAGACCTGGACTGAATTAATCGCCGGGCTTCCTGCCGATGATTATGTCCATGCCGTAAGGGTCGATCCCCGGCGTCCGAATTTGCTTTTCGCCGGAACCGAACAGGGCGTATACGTTTCTTTCAACGACGGAGCGCGCTGGCAGCCCCTGCAACTGAATCTGCCGCCGGCTCCGGTGAATGACCTCGTAATCAAGAACGGTGACCTGGTAGTGGCAACCCACGGCCGCAGCTTCTGGGTGCTCGATGACATCACTCCGTTGGAGCAATACGAAGATTCGATTCCGCGGCAGGAGGCGCACCTGTTCACGCCGGCCGCGGCAAGCCATACGGTTTTTGGTACGTCATTTTTTGCCGCCGGCAACGATACTGGAAAGAACCCTCCGGCAGGGGCGATCATTGATTACTGGTTGAAGACTTCACTCAAGAAGCCCAACCAGACGAAGGCTTCAGCTTCCGCTACTGATGTGGCGAAAACCGAGGCGAGCGAAGCTCCCGAGATCACGCTTGAAATCCTCGATTCCTCGGGCCATGTCATCCGCAAGTTTCCTAACAAGAAGGAGGAGTCTCAAGGCGCGGATGAAGAAGAAGACTTTTTCAGCCGCAGCCGCGGTCCAGGCACCCTGCCCGCCGATGCGGGCCTGAACCGGTTTGTGTGGGACCTGCGCTATGAGGGCGCAACCAAAGTGCCCCACGCGCCGCTCTGGGGTGGTAGCACCGAAGGTCCGGAAGCGCTGCCCGGCGCTTACCGGGTACGGTTGACTGTCCTGGGCAAGAGCTACACAGCGCCACTTGAAATCAAGGCCGATCCGCGGTTGAAGGTTAGTCAGGCGGATCTCGCCAAACAGTTCGACCTGCTGCTCAAGATCCGCGACAAGGTCACGGAAACCGACGACACCATTATTCAGATTCGCGAGGCTCGCCAGCAAATCAAAGCGATTGACGCACGCCTGAAGGACGACCCTCGTGCCAAAATCATCGCCGATGCCGGCGAAGCTCTCAACACCAAGATGACTGCGGTGGAAGAAGCGCTCATCCAGACCAAGGCCACGAGCGGCGAGGATGTGCTCAACTTCCCAGTTCGGTTGAACAATGATCTGGTCGCATTGGGTGGTGTCGTCGGCAGCGCAGACTCGGCGCCCACGAAGCAGTCCTACGAAGTGTTCGACGTGATCAGCCGGGAGGTCGATGTACAACTGGCAAAATGGAAGGCGATTGTCTCGACCGATGTAGCGGGCTATGACGACCTGATGAAACAGCAACAGGTTCCGGCACTCATGGTGACGCAACTAAAAGCGGGAAGCTAAAGCAGCAAGCCTCCGGCAGCACATGAGTTGCTCTTCATGGTTCGTCCTGCGTTCTGTCTACTGATCTTCGCCTAGACGCCCGCGCTGGCCGCTCTTGCCAGCGGCGCAGCGTGCGCAGTTTCCGCTCGGCCAAAGTACAGCCGGTAGGAGTGGTGGACCCCACACATCACCGGGAAAACCACCAGTGCCGCCTGCCAGCCCAAGCGATGGCTTACCAGTTTGACCATGGAGGTCAGGCCTGCACTGAGCACATAGTAGGGGAACGACAGCCGCACGATGCTCAGCCATACGTGCCGCACTGTCACACCCTCGGCCAGCTTGATGATGCCAGCCACGGGTGCAGTCTGCCCCAGGAAGAAAACAGCGGTTGCCGAAGCCAGCATCAGCGGCTCCGACGCCCAGGCGGGTTTTCCTATCCAGCGGGAATTCCAGATCAAACTGGCCACGCTGGTTGCGAAGGACATCATGCTGACGTTGAACAGCATTTGCTCGGGCTTGAACACGCTCTTCTGTTTCGGCCAGCACTGCACCACCGTGGATGCGCATGCGATCAGGACAGCCTCGGCTGCGCTCAGATTCACCACCGCCATCAGCAGGAATGGCAGGTTGACCGACATATTGCCGTCAATCCCAGGCAGTTTGATCTTCATGCGCGAGGTTGCCGCCGCGAGTATCAGCACAGCAAGGGCATAAGACGCGTGCAGAGTATGGCTGGCAAGGCCCGCGTACAGAGTGCTTGCACTCGCCGCCAGGACCATTAATCCGATGAACGTCTTGGTTGGCCGTGTATAGGGTTTCACGATGTTCTCCTTTCCTTTTCCGCTTCACACGGCCAGTTACTGTTCGCCTACGACGGTCACGAGAGCAGCGTCCGAACTGAGCAGGGCTGTGCCCCAAACTACGCTGTCGGCTATATCGGTCGTCGAGCCCCACACTACGCTAAAGCCTGTCAACGTGCTGGTGCCCCAAACTACCGACGACCCCCACACTACCGAACTACCGGATACGTTCGAACCCCAAACCACCGAGGTTCCCCAAACCACGGAGGTTCCCCAGACCACAGAACTGCTAGCTACCGTGGAATCACCGTTGGACAGCGTTACGGTTCCGGTCCTGGAATTGTAGACCGCTGTCGGCGAGGCAGCCGCGCCCACCGCAGACGACGTCAGGTCGCTATTGTTCATCGCCGCCTGCGTATCTAGATAGCCCGCACCCACCGTGAAGATGTCATTGTAGGAGGTGTAAGTTTGTCCCGTGATCGGATCGGTGGCGGTTGAGGACGTGGGGAAGTTCTTGTATGTCGTCTTCATCAGGCGCGCTTTGACCTGGTCTGGAGTCAGGTTCGGATGTTGTTGCAGTTGAAGGACTACAGCGCCGGTCGCCGCGGGAGTCGCCATGCTGGTGCCGCTCAGAATGAAGTAGTCGTGATTGGTGTTGTTGCCGGCGACCTCATTGCCCGGAAACAAAGTCTCCAGTGTGCTTCCGTGGTCGTCGAGAGAAACGAGCAGGTTGCCGGGAGCGACAACGTCCGGCTTCACCACGTGGTCGTACATGGTGGGCCCTTTCGAGCTGTAGCTGGCAATTCGGTCATCGGAGCGCGGAAACGTGTCCATTGAGTTCATCGCTCCAACCGTGAGCACCAGCGGATCGTTGCCCGGGGCTGTGATGGTTCCGTATCCGTCGCTGCCGTCCACGCTGATCCTGCCATAGTTGCCGGCAGCTACGACTACGACGATTCCGCTCTTCCAAGCCGATTCCACCGCCTGGCAGAGCGGGTCCTGCGCATATCCAACCGAGATTGGCCGGCCCAGCGACAGGTTGATGACCTGGATGTTGTACTTGTTCTGGAGACTAATGGCCTGCTGGATGGCCGCGATCACAGCGCTATCAGTGCCCACCCCGAGGGCGTTCAGCACGCGCAGATCAATCAGGTTCACGTTCGGAGCCACGCCTGGATATTGGCCGTTTGACAGGTAGCCGTTTCCCCCGATGATTCCCGCCACATGCGTGCCATGGCCATACAAGTCATATACCGTTTGCCCGGAAGCGTTTTTGACGCTGGTTCCGGTAAAATCCTGGTGATAAACGACGCGCGAGCGGCTCTCGTTTGAGTTCCACAGATCGGGGTGGGTGTCGTTGATGCCGCTGTCGATCACGGCTACGCCAATGCCCGTGCCGTTGTAGCCCGCATTCCAGACTGCCGACACGTTCATTGCCGCATTGGTGTAGTCGTCCATCGCCTTTAAAGGATGATCGACACTTACCGATACGATTTCGGGGTCCGCTTCCAAAGCGGGCAGTGCGCTCACCGGAATTGTGAGAGCGATGCCCTTGACCAGGCCGAGCCTGTGGTTCAGGCGCGCGCCAAGGCGCTGCATTCTGCCCTCTTGCTCAGTTTGTGGAACCTGCTTGTATTGCACGATGACCTTTACGGTTTCGTTAGCCCCCATACCCTGATGGGCCCGTGCAACCACTGGGGCGAGGTCCGGAGCGAACTTGCCAACTGGCTTGCCATCGCCTGCCCAATCCTGGGCGAAGGCGGCTGCGGCAACGAGGAGGATCAACAGTCCCAAGCACTTTCCCCAAGCAGCGCTGTGGCGCTCGCCTCGGCCCGGGCTCTTCGGTTTCTGTGTCCGCGACATAAATCTCACCTTCCTTAACCGCAACGAGAGAATGAATAGCAAGGCGGTGCTCGTACCCACCTCCTGCTGTGCACGGGCAAGGCCATCCCGCCCTTTTGTAAGTGATGGGTATCATTGGAGATAAAAGCGGAGAACCGGGGAGGCATGGGTCACTCTGTCCTCTCCTGGGGGGCATGGGACAGTTTGTCCGAAGTCCTCGATGACTTTGGTTTTAGTTGGGGTGGGTTAGATGGACCCTCGAAAACATGCCAGATCGCAGTTTTCGCTACGCTCCTGCCGCTTCGGCTTTCGCGCGCGGTTGCGTGCTCGTAGGCTGTAGTCGCGGTATCGCCGCTATGAGACGTTGCGTGTACTCGTGCTGCGGGTTCGCGAAGATCTGCGCGGTGGTTCTACACTCGACGATCTGGCCTTGGTGAAGAATGGCGATGCGATCACAAATCCCCGCCACCGAAGCCAGATCGTGAGAAATGTAGAGAATGGCCATTCTGGTGGCTCGGTTCAGTTGGCGGAAGAGCGCCAGAATCTCGGACTGCGTAATCACATCGAGGGCGCTGGTTGCTTCGTCGGCGATGAGCAGCGCGGGACGGTGCATGACTGCCATGGCGATCAGCACCCGCTGTGCCTGGCCTACGCTCATTTGAGAGGGATACTTACGCAGAAAGTCGTCGTCGGCGGGGAGAGAAACATTTTGCAGAGAAGTTCGGATTGCGTTCATGCAATCAGCGCTGGTGCCGGATGCGTGTGCGCGCCAGGCTTCTTTGAGCTGGGTTCGGATCTTCAGCGCGGGATTCAGAGAGGAAAGCGGGCTTTGCAGCACGAGCGCAATCGCGCGTCCGCGCAGCGTCCGCAGTTCCCGTTCGGAGAGTTGGAGAAGGTCGGAACCCTGAAACCGGATGGTTCCTTCGGCCTGCGCCCGCTTTTTATCGAGGAGGCCGAGAATGGCCATGGCCAGTGTGCTCTTGCCCGAGCCGCTCTGCCCCACCAATCCCAGCACTTCGCCGCTCCCGATTTTCAACTGGATCTCGCGCAGGACCGGCGTGCCCGCATACCGCACCGAGAGGTGGGCTGACAGCAGAACCTGGTTTGGCGAAGCAGCCTCGGATGCCATTCCTACGTATACCTCTCATACTTCCTGAGTTTTCCGACTCGTGTGAATCGGTGTGTATCCAGGGCAAATAAGCTCAACTACTTTGCCGAGACCGTAAGCCATTCCGCATTCCAAAACGTTTGAGGAGACAGAATCACCGGGTCTGCACCGTGTACCGCCGGTGAAATTGCGGAGAGCGAATTCTTGTTAACCAGAAAGATGAATGGTTCCTCCTCGACCACGATTTCCTGCACCCGGTCGAACGCTTCCTTCCGTTTTTTTACGTCGCTCGAAGAGGCTTGCGCTCGCATAAGACTGTCGATCTCGGCTTCCCAGAGGGTTTCGGGGACTTTTTCCTGCGGGTTCCACTGATGATTCTCTGAAGAGCTGAGCCACACGTTCATCTCGCCATTCGGATCCAGATCCACATTGGTGAGGCCGAGGAGGATGGCTTCATAGTCGAAGCTCTGCGTCATGCGCTCGATCAGGGAAGGGAAGTCGAGCGTAACCACATTCACCTGGATGCCGATCTTTTGCAGGTCATCCTGCATCAGCACCGCCATGCGTTCCCGCGTCTTGTTCCCGGAATTCGTGATGATGGAGAAGACAACTTCGTTGCCGTCTTTGTCCTTGAGCGTTCCGTTTTCCATGCGGAAGCCATCGGCTTGCAGCGCCTTTAACGCCGCATCCGGGTTGTAGGCCTGCGGCCTCAGTTTGCTGTTGAACCAGAATTTATTGGCCGGCGAAACCGGTCCGAAGGCGGGCTGGGCGTGCCCGTGGAAAGCGATGCGGCTTAGGTCGTCGCGGTTGATCGCTTCCGAAATCGCGCGGCGGAAGTTGGCTGAGCGGAACCAGTTCTTCTTGTAGTCTGGAATTGGCGCTTTCGCAACCTCGTTGAACCAGAGCTGTTCGCTGTCGAGCGACGGTCCCGCGTCGTGCACCAGTTGCGGCGAAGTGGCCGCCAGTTTGTCGTAGTACTCACTGTCAAGAGAGTTAATCAAGTCCAGCTCACCGCGCTTGAATCGCAGCAGTTCGACGTCACGGTTGGGTTGAATATCCAGCCGAATCGAGTCCAGATAAGGCAGTTGCCGTCCTTGTGCGTCGCGCTTCCAGTAATAGGGATTGCGCTTCAGCAGAATCGTGGCTCCGGGCTCGTAGTTGGCAACCATGAAGGGCCCCAGCACCGCCATTTCTTTTTTCGGCGAGCGCTCGGAGAGAACGGCGACCTGATCGAAGAGGCGGTCCAGTCCCGCCACCGGCGCGGGAAAACGGATCGAAATCTGAGTGGGAGAAATCACCTTGGTTTCGACGCTGCCGGTGCCAGAACGGAAAGCGTCCCCGGTAGGCGAGTGCAACGTCGGGTTCATCAGTTGCTGGATGGTATAAGCCACATCTTCGGCGGAAAAAGGAGTGCCGTCGGAAAATGAGATTCCGCTGCGCAAATGAAACCAAATCTGCCGTCCATCCTTTGAGACCTTCCATGACTGAGCCAGTTCAGGTTCCAGATCCTGAGTCTGGCGATTGATCCGCACCAGCACTCCTCCGGTCAAATATCGAATCGCGGCGGAGGCGTCGTCTTCCACTTTCAGAGGGTTGAACGTCTTCGGCTCCGAGCGCAGGCAAAACCTCAGCTGGCCGCCGCCTTGAGCCGCGGCCTTTCCCAGCAATGACGCCACGCAGACGACCGCGACCGCGATTGCCATCCCGCAGGGCTTTGCCATTTCCTTCAATGTTTTCGTGTGGCGCTTCATGCAGCCAACTCCTCCCGCTTGGAAAGCAAAAGCTGAAAAGATGTGACGACCACCACCAGCAAAATCAGCGGGACGAACTTCCAGGGTTCATCCCCAACCGAGACCATGCCCTCCAGTTCTTTCAGCAGACTTCCCCATGAGGGCAAGGGCTCGGCCACGCCCAGCCCCAGAATACCCAGGTTGGCCTCACTCAAGATGAAAACCGGAATTGAGATCCAGAACTGCGCATACAACACGGGCTTCAAGTTAGGCACCACATGCACCCAAAACAATCTTTGTCCGGGGAGTCCGGCGGCTCGCGCCTGCCGGACGAAATCGGAGGAGCGCAGCAACCCCGCACTCGTGCACAAAACTCGCGCCGCGGTCGTCCAGCCCAGAAGTCCCAACAGAAAAAATGTCACCATCACCGAAACCACCGGAGAGACATTCAGCGGCATTAGCGCCCGCGCCGTGATGAGCAGGAACAACCAGGGCAGCGACATAAACAGATCGGTCACCGCCATCGCCATGCGCGCCCAGAACCCGCCCAGATATCCCGCCAGCCCGCCGATGAGCGCGGCCATCAAGGTTGAAAGCAAAGCCGCTGCCGGAGCTAACAGCAGGGATATGCGGGTCCCATAGAGCAGGCGGGCAAACCGGTCGCGCCCAATGTCATCGGTTCCGAGCCAGTG